>NZ_JBHXDC010000004.1:0-526336 GCF_042725135.1 Streptomyces sp. NPDC060366
TGGACGAGGTCGGGGTATCAACATATCTGGCGTTGACTTTTGGCACGCTGTTGAGTTCTCAAGGAACGGACGCTTCCTTCGGTCCCGTCTCCGGGTCCCTCCGGGCTTTCCCTTCGGTCTTGCTGTCTTGCGTTTCCGACTCTATCAGAACCTTTCGGCGCCTGATTCCCAGTCAGCGGGTTTGTCTTTCCGGCCCTGCGGCCGTTCCGACGTTTCAAACTCTAGCCCGTTTCCCCGCCGACTCACAAATCGAGTCCCGGTAATCGATTTCGGCATGCCGAAATTGTTCCCGGTCCGGGGGTCCAGCAGAGTTTGTGTGCCGCATTCAAGCGGCCGGAGCGTGTCGTAGAACCGTTACGGCTCCATGACAACTCGAAGAACCTTACGGACCGGTCCGGGCGGTGTCAACTTGGGCTGTTCGCCCCTCCGTCGGTCCGGGTTCCCGTCGGCCCACGTCTCCGTCAGTCCAGATCGGTCAGGCGCCCGCCGGCGTCCGGCTGGGCGTGTTCCACGCGGCGGAGCAGGCGGGTCAGCAGCCCGCCCAGCACTCCGCGTTCCTCGGTCGAGAGGTCCTGGAGCAGGTCCTCCTCGAAGTCCGAGGCCATGCGCATGGCCTCCAGCCATTTCGTGCGGCCCTCGTCCGTCAGCTCGACGATCACCCGTACGCGGTTGTTCTCGTCCCGGTCGCGCGTGACCAGGCCCTCGCCCGCCATGCGGTCGACGCGGTGGGTCATCGCCGCCGGGGTGAGGCCGAGGCGTTTGGCCAGTTCGCCCGGACCGAGGCGGTACGGGGCTCCGGCGAGGACAAGGGTCTTGAGGACTTCCCACTCGGCGTTGCTGATGCCGAGGTCGGAGACCTGTCTCCCGTACGCCACGTTCATCCGGCGGTTGAGCCGGCCGAGCGCCGAGACGACCTTCTCCACCTGGGGGTCGAGATCGTCGAACTCCCGCTGATAGGCGGCGATCTGTTCGTCGAGGCTCGGTTCCTCGGGGGTGTCTGACATGCGGCGCAGTATGGCACGCCCGTCGTTGGCGTTGAAGTCCTTCGGTGTGTATTGTTGAGGATCTAACTTTAGCTTTGAAGTCTTCAGACCTCAGGTCTTCCAGTGTTGAGTCTTCTCCTCAGAGGCAGGTGAGTGTGACCAGGGTGATGGGCGCCGCGATGCGCCGGATCCAGGCAGGGAACGCGTTGAGCGCGTTCGGGCTCGGGTTCACCGTCCCGTATCTCTATGTGTATGTGGCCCAGGTGCGGGACCTGGGTGCCGGTACGGCGGGGGCCGTGCTGGCCGTCTTCGCCATGGCCGCGCTCGTCGCGCTGCCCTTCACCGGGCGTGTCATCGACCGGCGCGGGCCGTTGCCCGTCGTCGTCGGTGGTGCGGCGCTGGCCGCCGTGGGTGCCCTCGGTATAGGGGTGGCGGCGAGTGTGCCGGCCGCCGTGCTCTCGGCGGCGCTGCTCGGCGCCGGTACGGCCGTCATGCAGCCCGCGCTCGCCACGATGATCGTGTGGTGCTCGGAGCCGTCGACCCGGACTCGGGCCTTCGCGACGCAGTTCTTCCTCCAGAACCTCGGGCTCGGCATCGGTGGTCTGATCGGCGGGCAGATCGTCGACGTCTCCAGGCCGGGGAGCTTCACCCTGCTGTTCGGCATCGAGGCCGCGATGTTCCTGGTGCTGGCCGCCGTCGCCGGCACGGTCCGGCTCCCCCGTACGTCCGCCGCCTCCCTTCCCAAGGAGATGGGGGCGCGGGCCGGGGGCGGTGGGCTGCGCGCGCTGCTCGGACACCGGGCGATGGTGCAGCTGTGCGTGCTGGGCTTCGTGCTGTTCTTCGCCTGCTACGGGCAGTTCGAGTCCGGGCTGGCCGCGTACGGCACCGAGGCCGCCGGGATCGACCCGTCGACGCTCGGTGTCGCACTGGCCGCCAACACCGCCGTGATCGTCGTCGCGCAGTTCGTCGTACTCAGGCTGGTGGAGCGGCGCAGGCGGAGCCGGGTCGTCGCCTCGGTCGGGCTGATCTGGGCGCTCGCCTGGGTCATCGCCGGATACGCGGGCCTGGGGCACGGCAGCCAGACGATGGCGACCGCCGCCTTCATCTCCACGTACGCGCTGTTCGGACTCGGTGAGTCGATGCTGTCGCCGACCGTGGCCCCGCTGGTGGCGGACCTGGCGCCGGACGAGATGGTCGGGCAGTACAACGCCGCTTTCGCTCTGGTCAAGCAGCTGGCGCTGGCCCTGGGTCCGGCTGTGGGCGGGCCGATGGGGGCCGCTCTGCACGGCCCGTACATCGTGACGTTCGTACTCTTCTCGCTCGGTGTCAGTGTGCTGGCGCTCCGGCTGGGCCGGCGGCTCACCCCCGTGCAGGACCAGCCGTCACTCGCGTACACCTCGCGGGTCGTGGCCGTCCACAAGCCGGAGGCCGTCACCGCCTCGTATTGAGGGTGACGCGGTGCGTGTCAGTGCGGCAGGGCGAACTCGCACCAGACCGCCTTGCCGCCGCCCGGTGTGCGGCGGGAGCCCCAGGACGAGGCGATCGTCGCGACGATCGAGATGCCGCGACCCGCCTCGTCCGCCGGTTCGGCGTGGCGCCGCAGCGGCAGATGGTCGTCCCCGTCGGTGACCTCGATGATCAGTCTTCGGTCCGTACGGCGGAGTCTGAGCCGCATCGGCGGGGTGCCGTGCTGGAGGGAGTTGGCGACGAGTTCGCTGGTGGCGAGCACGCCCAGATCCTTGAGCTCGACGGGGAAGCGCCACGAGGAGAGGACTCCCGAGGCGAACGCGCGGGCACGCGGTGCGGCCTCGATGCCGCCGAGCAGGTCGAGCGCGGCGTTGTGGAAGAGCTCGGCGGAGTGTCCGGTGCGGGCGGGGTGCTGGAGGACCAGCACGGCGACGTCGTCGTCGTGCTCGGCCGTGACGCCCATGGCGCGGATCAGCCGGTCGCAGACGACCTGGGGTGATCCCTTGGCGCCTGCCAGCGCGCGCTCCAGGGATGCCACGCCCTCGTCGATGTCCTCGCTGCGGCGCTCGACGAGACCATCCGTATAGAGGACGGCGGTTGAGCCGGGTGCCAGGTCGATGGTGCCGGAGGTGTGGATCCAGCCGCCGGTGCCGAGCGGGGGGCCCGTCGGTTCGGCGGCGCGTGCCACCGTGCCGTCCTCGGCCCGTACGAGGATCGGCAGATGGCCCGCCGACGCGTAGACGAGCCGGCCCTCGTTGGGGTCGTGGACCGCGTAGACGCAGGTGGCGATCTGGCTGGGGTCGATCTCGGCGGCGAGCCCGTCGAGCAGTTGCAGGACTTCGTGCGGGGGCAGGTCGAGGCGGGCGTACGCGCGGACGGCGGTGCGCAGTTGGCCCATGACGGCCGCCGCGCGGACGCCGCGGCCCATGACGTCGCCGATGACCAGGGCCGTACGGCCGGCGCCGAGGGTGATCACGTCGTACCAGTCGCCGCCGACCGCGGCGTCCGTACCGCCCGGCTGGTATGTGGCGGCGACGCGGAGGTCGTCGGGCTGTTCCAGCTCCTGCGGGAGGAGTGAGCGCTGGAGGGCGACGGCGGTCTCGCGGAGTCGGCGCTCGCTGGCGCGCAGGCGTTCGGCGGCCTCGGCGTGGTCGGTGACGTCGGCGGCGAAGATGAGGACGCCGCCGGATCCGCTGGTCTCGACGGGGGTGCAGGTCACCGTGTACGAGCCGTCGCGGGCCACGGTGGCCGAGCCGTTGACCGTGGCGTTCGCGGTGGCGCCGGTCGTGCCGGACGTCGCCGCCTGGACCTTGCGGGACTTGACCGTACGGGGCTTCCCGCTGCGCAGCACCTGGTCCATGAGGGGCATCAGGCCCAGCTCGACCAGTTCGGGGCAGCCGTCGGCCGCGGCCGTGCCGGGCTCGCGTGGTCCGAACGCGTCCGTGTAGGCGTCGTTGACGTACGCGACGCGGTGATCGGGGCCGTACACCAGCGCGACGAGGGCGGGGAGCCCGCCGAGGACGTCGCGGACGGACAGCTCCTCGAGGGCGGGGATTCCCGCCGGCCCTCCGTCCTGTCTTCCGTCCTGGTGTTCGCCTGCCCGGTCGCCGTGCTGCTCGCCGTGTCGTTCGAATTCACCACGGGCGGCGGGCACGGAACTCTTGGCACCCGGCGAATGCGCGGAATTGTCCCGTGGCTTGGCAGGGGAGTCTCCCGTGTCGGTCCGCGCGGCGATGCGGCGCTGTGTACCGGGGAGCCGGGCGCTCCAACGCGTGAAATTCACGGATTTTCAGGCCTCATGGTGTCGTTGCTGTTCGCCTTGGCGGGCTACCGGATCGCTCTCTGCGGAATCACTCTGTGCAGATGTGAACCCACCTATGGTCACACGTTCTGTGTGGCCGACGGGACTGACATCGGACGTCAGACGTCTCTGGGTCGTTCCACTCCGGCGGCGAGTTCGAACTCGGCACGTGGGTGCTCCAGGGAGCCGAGGGAGACGATCTCCCGTTTGAACAGTCCCGAGAGGGTCCACTCCGCCAGCACGCGCGCCTTGCGGTTGAAGGTGGGGACGCGGCTGAGGTGGTACACGCGGTGCATCAGCCACGCCGGATAGCCCTTGAGCTTTCGGCCGTACACCTGCGCGACGCCCTTGTGGAGGCCGAGCGAGGCGACGGAACCGGCGTACCGGTGACGGTAGTCGTTCAGCGGTTCGCCTCTCAGGGAGGCGACGATGTTCTCGGCGAGGACCCGGGCCTGGCGGACGGCGTGTTGCGCGTTGGGGGCGCATTCGGCGCCGGGCTCGTCCGCCGCCAGATCGGGGACGGCGGCGGCGTCACCCGCGGACCAGGCGTGTTCGGCGCCGTCGACGGTGAGTCTGGCCGTACAGATGAGCTTGCCGCGCTTGTCGAGGGGGAGATCGCTGGCGGCGAGGATCGGGTGCGGCTTGACGCCCGCCGTCCAGACGACGGTACGGGTGGGGAAGCGGGTGCCGTCGCTCAGTACGGCGACGCGGTTCTCGCAGGATTCGAGCCGGGTTTCGAGGCGTACGTCGATGTTGCGGGCCCGCAGCTCGCGGACCGCGTACCTGCCCATGTCGTGGCCGACCTCGGGAAGGATGTGGTCCGAGGCCTCGACCAGGATCCACTTCAGGTCGTCGGCCTTGACGTTGTGGTAGTAGCGGGTGGCGTAGCGGGCCATGTCGGCCAGTTCGGCGAGTGCTTCGACGCCCGCGTAGCCGCCGCCGACGAAGACGTAGGTGAGTGCGGCGTCGCGCAGTTCCGGGTCGCGGGTGGAGGAGGCGATGTCCATCTGCTCCAGGACGTGGTTGCGCAGGGCGATGGCTTCCTCGACGGTCTTGAAGCCGATGCCGTGTTCGGCGAGGCCGGGGACCGGGAGGGTGCGGGAGATCGAGCCGGGGGCGAGGACGAGTTCGTCGTACGTCATCTCGAAGGAGCCGGGGATCGGGTCCGCGTCCGGGGTGTCGGCGCCGGGGCGGCCGGTGTTCGCTCTCGCCGCGGCCTCTTCCTCGGAGGCGAGGGTGGTGAGTGTCGCGACGCGCTTGGCGTGGTCGATGGATCTGGCCTCGCCGACGATGATCTTGCAGTCCGGCAGGACGCGGCGCAGCGGCACCACGACGTGGCGCGGTGAGATCGAGCCGGCGGCCGCCTCGGGCAGGAACGGCTGGTAGGTCATGTACGCGTTGGGTGACACGACCACGACCTCCGCCTCGCCGCGCTTGAGCTTCTGCTGGAGCCGGAGCGCGGTGTACATCCCGACGTAGCCGCCGCCGATGACGAGGACGCGTGCGCGGGGCGGTGGTGCGGGGGTCGTCCCCCGGGAGATCTCTGCCTTCACCACCCCATGAGGCATCGGGCTCCTTGGTTTGTCCACAGGCTCAGCAAATTGTGTGACCGGAGCCCTCCGGCGGCCCCGTGTGCGCAAATCCCCCTGTGGCAGGGAAGGTTCGCAGGTCAGGTGGTACGGGGTCGGCGGCAGGAGAGTGCCGAATCAGGCATCTTCCGGTCCTTGCTCCGATCGGGGGGCGCACTGTGCGGAACCACCCCCTTCTGAATTCCTCGGGGCTCAACTATGTTCGTACTCCGTCGGGGTGTCGACCGTGACTGGTCGAAACGCCCCGGCTGTCAAGGCGGGGAGGTCTCCGGGGGGAGACGTCATTACCGGGGGAACGCTTATGCACATTCAGGATTCTCATTGGCAGGCCGTCGTCTCCGTGGACGGCAACGGACGCGCGAGCACCGGCGGGATCGGCCGAGCCGCACCGCTGCGTGTCGACGCTCAGCGCAATCTCGAACACGTCCTTCGGGCGGCTCGTGAGGTGTTCGGCGAGCTCGGTTACGGGGCGCCGATGGAGGACGTGGCGCGCCGGGCCCGGGTCGGGGTCGGCACGGTCTACCGGCGGTTTCCCAGCAAGGACGTGCTGGTCCGCCGGATAGCCGAGGAGGAGACCTCCCGGCTGACGGAGCAGGCTCGGGCGGCTCTGGGCCAGGAGGACGAGCCGTGGTCCGCGCTCGCCCGCTTCCTGCGGACGTCGGTGGCTTCCGGCGCGGGCAGGCTGCTGCCGCCGCAGGTGCTGAGGGTCGGGGTGGACGTCGACGAGTCGACGGTCGTCCCGGACTCGGCGGACGAGGCCCGGGTGCCGCATCAGCGACAGTCCGGACATCCGGATCTGCGCGTGGTCGTGGCGGGAGAGCACGCCTCGGTCGGCGCGGTCGGCTCCTTGGACGGCGATCTGGCGGACGCTGCTTCCGGCACGGTCGAACTGCTCGATGTCGTGGGCCAGTTGGTCGAGCGCGCGCGTTCGGCCGGCGAGCTGCGGCCGGGTGTGACGGTGGCCGATGTCCTGCTGGTGATAGCCACGGCGGCGCCCGCGCTGCCGGACGCGGCGCAGCAGGCGGCGGCTTCGGCCCGGCTGCTGGACATCCTGCTCGAAGGGCTTCGGTCCCGGGCGGCGTAGTGCGGGGGCCCGGCGGGCGCCCGCGGTGTTCGGCGACGTCAACTTGAGGTGGTGGGGCGGTAGTCGGACAGTAGTTCGTCCGACTACCGCACCGCACCCCGCCGTGAGCATCGCCGTGAACGCCTCCCGAGGGCGCGCTCCTGTGCGGACGTCCTGGTGAACGACGTTTCGGTGACGACCGGTCGAATCCCGCTGGTGCGGTCGTGGACCGGGCGCCCTGTTCCGGTGACGACTCACGTACGAGTGGTCGCTGTCAACGGGGGGTTCGGCGGTGGCGGGCGCTGTGGCACGCTGACTCGGTGTTTCGGGTCTGCAGGACGCTACGGGGGCTTCCGCGATGAGCGGTGACGGACGGAATGAGCCACTGGGTGGCGGCGCGGGGGGTACGGGGACGGGTGGGCCGCCGTCCGGGCAGGTGCCGAGCCAGGGTCGGCCGGGGGGTTCCTCGGGAACGGCCGGGCCGTCAGGACCTCTCGGTCCGACTGCCGGCCCGCCAGTCGGTCCGCCTGTCGGTCCTCTTGTCCCTGTGCCGCCTTCGGGGGACGCGGAGGCGATTGTGCCGCCGCAGCGCGAGCGCGGCGGCCGGCCGGCCGAGGCGCCCGTCGAGGGACCGGCCACCGATCTGCCTTCGTCGGACGCCGAGTTGATCCAGCGCATGCGGGACGGCGACGACGGGGCGTACGAGGAGCTGTACCGGCGGCACTCGGCTGCCGTACTGCGTTACGCGCGCACCTGCTGCCGGGACGCCCATACCGCCGACGATCTGACGGCCGAGGTGTTCGCACGCACGCTCCAGGCGGTGCGCGGGGGCGCGGGGCCCGAGCAGGCGGTGCGCGCGTATCTGCTCACGACCGTACGTCGCGTCGCCGCCGCCTGGACGAAGACGGCCAAGCGAGAGCAACTGGTCGACGACTTCGCGGTGTTCGCCGCGCAGTCCGTCCGCTCGGCCGAGGTGTCGGACGACGACACGCTCGATCTGGGCGCGGACGTGCGGGCCATGCACGAGGCCGAGCGGACGCTCGCGATGCAGGCGTTCCGCAGTCTGCCCGAGCGCTGGCAGGCGGTGCTCTGGCACACCACCGTCGAGGAGGAGTCGCCCAGCGAGGTCGCGCCGCTGTTCGGTCTCACGGCCAACGCCACGGCCGTGCTGGCCAGTCGGGCGCGTGAGGGTCTCAAGCAGGCGTATCTCCAGGCGCATGTGAACACGGCGGTCGCCTCGGCAGGCGACTGCGCGCGGTACGCCGACCGGCTCGGGGCGTACGCGCGCGGCGGGCTGCGTATCCGCGCCGAGCGCGGGCTGCGCAAGCACTTGGACGAGTGCGCGAAGTGCCGGATCGTGGCGGGCGAGTTGGCGCACGTCAACGCCGGGATTCCGGCGGTGCTTCCGATCGCGGTCATCGGCTGGTTCGCGGCCGGTTACTCGCTCAAGGCCGCCGGGGTCGTCGCCGGCGGCGCGGTGGGTGCGGCCGGAGCCGGTGCGGCGGCCGCGGCCGGTGGTGCGTCGGGTTCGGCGGGAGGCAGCGCCGGAGCGGCGGGCGGTGCGGTGGCCGAGGGGCTGGGCGCGCCGATGAAGGCCGGGATCGCCGCGGTGGTCGCCCTCGCGGCGGCGGCCGGGCTGGTGTGGGCCCTGACGGGCGACGAGGTCCCCGACGAGCCGAAGGCGAAGCCGCCCATCGTGCAGCCCGTCGTACCGGAAAAGCCCGCGCCGGAACCGGAGTCGAAGCCACCGGCCGCGCCCGCCCCGGCGCCCCGGCCGACGCCGCCGCCCGAGAAGCCCTCGCCGAAGCCGGAACCGGAGCCGAGCCCCACGCCGACGAAGGCGAAGCCGACACCGCCGAAGCCCGAGCCCGAGCCTCCGGCGCCGACGACGCCGCCGCCCGCCGAGCCGAAGCCGCCCGCCCCGGCGCCGCCGCCTCCGCCCGCCCCGGAGGTCTACCAGGTGAACCGGCTCAGCTTCGACGTGACCGGTGACGGGTCCGGGCCCGAGGTGCTGATCGGGCAGAGCAGTTGGCTCTGGCAGCGCCCGGGCATGTCGATCGGCGGCACGCGGTACGGGCACGGGGCGTCCATGCACGCTGCGGGTTCGGTGGCCATCCAGCTCAACCGCCCGTGCGCCACCTACCAGGCGATGGTCGGCGTGGACGACCTGACGCTGGGTCTGGGCGCGGTGCGTTTCTCCGTGTACGGCGACGGCGGCCGGCTCTGGCGGTCCCCGGTGGTGCGCGGCGGCGAGGCGGCGGTGCCGGTGAGTGTGGGTATCGGAGGCCAGAAGAGGATCCGGCTGGTGGTCGAACCGCACACGCCGTTCGACTCGGTGGCGGTGGCCGACTGGGCGCGGTCCAGCATCAGTTGCGGCTGAGCGACTGAGCGGCTGTCCGACCGACCGGCCGAAGGCGGTACGGCGGACACCGCACGCCCGATCGCCCGATGGGCCCGGTGTACCTACGGATGCAGCGTGGGGCGGCGTGGCACCACGCCGCCCGCGACCGCGCGCTGGCGCGGGGCCGCCGTGCCCGTCCAGCAGGTGCCCCGGCGGGACAGCAGGCGTCTGAGCCACAGTTCGGTGGAGACGAGGTCGGCGATGCCGTCCAGCGGGATCGGTTCGCCCTCGGCCGCCTTGCGCAGCGCCTTGCGCACCACGCGTGCCTCGATCAGGCCGGCGTCGGCCAGCAGCGGCGCGTCGAACAGGGCCATCAGGTCGCCGATGGCCGCCCGCATCCCGGTGCGGGTCGCGGCGGCCGACGTCGCGTGTGTCGTGGCGCCCCAGCCGGGCGGCAGATCGTGGATGCCCGCCCCGGCGAGGACCGCGCGCAGGACGTCGGCGCGGGCGCCGGGCTGGACCCGTAGCGATTCGGGGAGTGCCCGGCAGGCCCGGACGACCTGGTTGTCGAAGAACGGCGCGTGGAGGCGCTGGCTGCGGATCTCAGCGGCCTGCTCGAAGATCCGGTGGTCGGCGGCGTGCCTGGCCAGCGCGGCCCGCGCGCGGGCCTCTCCGGGCCGCTGGACGGACGTCGGACGGATCGCCGCCGTCGTGAGACGAACCGATACTTCGGCCAGGGCCTCGCCCGTGAGCCAGCGCGCCGCCGGTCCGGGCCTCGACCAGGTGAGCGCGGCGAGGGAAGCGCCCAACGGCCCGTCGGTGGCGGGCGCGTCGCGTTCGCGGTGGGCGCCGGGGAGTTGCGCGGCCGCCTCTTCGAGGCCGGTGCGGTACGGCGTACGGGCGAGGCGGCGGGCCGCGCGGTAGACGGTCAGTGGCACGAACAGCGAGCCCGCCGAGGGGCCTTGGGCCTTGGCGAGCGCGGTGGTGGGCCGCAGCAGGTCGCGGCGGCGCCGGTCGATCAGCAGGTCGGCCAGGCGCGCGGGGTGGGCGTCCAGCACCTCGCGGGCCCCGGCCCCGGTGAAGTGGTCGGCGCTGCCGGCGGCGAGCCGGCGGCGGTGGCGTTCGGCGGTGACGAGTGAGGGGCCGGGCTCGTCGGTCAGCGGGCCCTCCAACTCGGCGTACGGCAGGGCCTCTTCGCCCGCCGCGACGACCACGTGGTGCAGCCGGGGGTTGGAGGCCATGGCGCGGGCCCGTTCCAGTTCGGCCTCGCGCCCGCCGGTGGCCAGGTCGTTGAAGGTGACGGCGAGGAGCCGTTCGCCGGCGCCGGTGCCGTGGCCGAGGACGGTGCCGGGCGCGCCGGGCAGCCCGGCGGCGAGCAGGGCGAGCGTGCCCGAGGCGCTGCCGCCCGACAGGTCGGCGCCGATGCCGGGGACGGGTCCGCCGCGGGCGGCGCGCCGGTCGGCCGGCCCCATGCCCGGCACTGGCCCGGGGTCGGGCGGTGTGGTCTCGGGTGCGTGACGCGGCGCCAGGAGTCTGGCCCGTACGGCTTCGACGAGGGCGTCCCTGACTCCCTCGACGGCCCGTTCGGGGTCGACCTGGGGCGCGGCGACGGCGAGCGAGGCGACCTGTTCGTACCCGGTGATCTCACGGGAGCCCTCGCGCAGGACGAGGGCGTGGCCGGGCGGGACGCGTTTGACGCCCGCGTACGGCGTGGAGTCGCGCAGCGCTTCGGGGGTCTCGGGGCAGGCGAGCAGCGCCGCCAGGTGCCCGATGTCGAGCTGTGCCTCGATGAGGTCGGCGAGCGGCAGGGCGGCGGTGGCGTACGCGGTGCCGCTCGCCCACGGCGTGTGGAAGACGGGTCTTGCGCCCGCGAGATCGCCGGCGACGGTGATCCGGCGGCCGATCTGGGCGACCGCCGTGTAACTGCCGGGCCAGGCGGTGAGATGGCGCAGGGCGCCGCCGCGGGCGGCGAACAGCCCGATCTTCAGCTGTTCGTCGGTGGCTCCGCAGCAGCCGAACACGGCGAGCCGGGTGAAGGGGTCGACGCTGACGACGCGGACCTCGTCGTCCCGCCAGTCGCCGACGGCCCACAGCGGATCCGGGTCGCCCCACAGGAGTTGGGAGCCGACGGGGTGGACCGTGCGGCCCTCGGACTGATCGCCCACGGAGCCCGCCGTGCCGAAGCTCGCGGCGATACTGCTCCACCCCACCAACCAGCGCATCGGCGCCTCCACAGCCTGTGGATCAAGTGTCGTACCCGTCGTCATCAGTCGTTCGTGAACATGCTGCCACGACAACGGCACACAGGAGTGGCCCCCGTGAGGGAGCGCGAAATGCGAATGCGCCCCTGGCAAAGGCCAATTGGCGCTGCGAGGGGCTCAGGTCGGACAGACAGCATTCAGCCAATCTCCGAGCCCGATCCGCCGACAGAACGTCGGTAAATGTACAGTCCGGGAGGCGCCATCACCTCCCGGACCGATCCGCCACCCGCGGGGAAATGAGGCGGCGGTGTCCCCCAGCCCACTGGTTCCAGTACGCAGTGGGCCGACCCACGCAGCACTCATGGAAGCGCTCCCGGCCTCTTTAGGCCAAGAGCGCACGGCCGGGCGCACGGCCACACACCCGGAGCACGTTCGATCCGGGGCGGGTTTCACACGTACTCGCGTACGGACAACAATCCCGCCATCCGGACGTCCGCCCCTTAACGGTAGGGATGCGGCGAACTACGCTGGGTTTACGAATGCCACGGGGTTCCTCAGAAAGAGGGGCCGGCGGGGCGGCCGTCTGTGTGTCGAGGGGTGACGCATGTCCAGGGAGCTACGCGGGCCGAACGAGAAGCTCGGCACCGTTCTCGCCCTCGCGGGAATCAGCAACGCCGGGCTCGCCCGGCGGGTCAACGACCTCGGGTCGCAGCGCGGTCTGACGCTTCGATACGACAAAACCTCAGTGGCGCGGTGGGTTTCGAAGGGGATGATTCCGCAGGGTGCGGCGCCCCATCTGATCGCCGCGGCCATCGGCTCCAAGCTGGGCCGGCCCGTGCCACTGCACGAAATCGGCCTGGCCGACGCCGATCCGGCGCCGGAGGTGGGTCTCGCCTTCCCGCGCGACGTGGGCGAGGCGGTGCGGTCGGCGACCGATCTGTACCGGCTGGACCTGGCGGGCCGGCGGGCGGGCAGCGGCGGCATCTGGCAGTCGCTGGCCGGTTCCTTCGCGGTCAGCGCATATGCCACGCCCGCTTCACGGTGGCTGATATCGCCCGCCGACTCGTCCGTCGCGCGGGACGCGGCGATGGCCGAGGCGGCGCGCAGAGCGCACGCGGCGCACGGCGGACCGGGGTTGACCCCGCCACCGGGGTCGGTCCTCACACCAGCCGCGGCGGGCCCCGCGGGCGCGCCCGGAGCCGACGCCGGTGGCGAGCTGTCGCCCCTGCGCGTGGGCCACAGCGATGTCGCCAAGCTCCGCGAGGCGGCGGCCGACGCCCGGCGCTGGGACTCCAAGTACGGCGGCGGGGACTGGCGTTCGTCGATGGTGCCCGAGTGCCTTCGGGTGGACGCGGCGCCGCTGCTGCTCGCCGCGTACAGCGACGAGGTCGGCCGCGGCCTCTTCGGCGCGACCGCCGAACTGACCAGGCTGGCCGGGTGGATGGCCTTCGACACCGGTCAACAGGAGGCGGCGCAGCGGTACTACATCCAGGCCCTGCGTCTGGCCCGCGCGGCGGCGGACGTGCCGCTCGGCGGCTATGTGCTGGCCTCGATGTCCCTCCAGGCGACGTACCGCGGATTCGCCGACGAGGGCGTCGACCTGGCCCAGGCCGCGCTCGAACGCAACCGGGGGCTCGCGACGGCCCGCACCATGAGCTTCTTCCGGCTGGTCGAGGCACGCGCGCACGCGAAGGCGGGCGACGCGGCGGCGGCCGGGGCCGCGCTCAAGGCGGCGGAGGGCTGGCTGGAGCGCTCCCGCGCGGGCGACGCGGATCCCAGCTGGCTGGGCTTCTACTCCTACGACCGCTTCGCCGCCGACGCCGCCGAGTGCTACCGCGATCTGAAGGCGCCGCGGCAGATGCGGCGCTTCACGGAGCAGGCGCTGTCCCGGCCGACCGAGGAGTTCGCACGGTCGCACGGGTTACGCCTGGTGGTGAGCGCGGTCGCCGAGCTGGAGTCCGGCAATCTGGACGCGGCGTGCGCGGCGGGGACACGTGCCGTGGAGGTGGCGGGACGGATCTCGTCGGCGCGCACGACGGAGTACGTACGGGATCTGCTGCACCGACTGGAGCCGTACGGCGACGAGCCGAGGGTCGCGGAGCTGCGGGAGCGGGCACGTCCGCTGCTGGTGGCGCCCGCGTAGGCCGTGCGGCGGGGCCGTGCACGGCAGGGACGTGTACAGCCGTTACGCGCCAGTGGTCGGGCCCGCTGCCCGAATGCTTGGTGAACGATGAGGGACACGCGTGGCACCCCGGTGGTTTAAGGGCATTGTCAGTGGGCCAGTGCACTATCGGGGTGGGAGGTTGCGCGAGTGAAGACAGACGGCTCGGGTCGCGTGGGCGGCCGTGGCTACGACTGCGACGTGCTGGTGATCGGCGGCGGCATCGTCGGTCTCTCGACGGCCTACGCGCTCACCCGCGCCGCACCGGGCACCCGTGTGACGGTCCTGGAGAAGGAGCCAGGCCCCGCGCGGCACCAGACGGGGCACAACAGCGGAGTCATCCACAGCGGTGTGTACTACCGCCCCGGATCCCTCAAGGCGCGCTACGCGATCAAGGGCGCCGCGGAGATGGTCAAGTTCTGCGCGGAGTACGGCATCGCGCACGAGGTCACCGGCAAGCTCATCGTCGCCACGGGCCGGGACGAACTGCCCCGGCTGCACGCCCTGGTCCAGCGCGGCAGGGAGAACGGCATTCCGGTACGGGAGCTGGGCCCGGCGCAGATCATGGAGTACGAGCCGGAGGTGCGCGGCCTGGCCGCGATCCACGTCGGCACGACCGGGGTCTGCGACTTCGGGGCCGTCGCGGCGCGGCTCGCCGATTCGGCGGAGGTGTCCGGCGCGACCGTGCGGTACGGCGCGGAGGTCACCGTCGTCGACCGGCGGGCCTGGGGCGTCGCAGTGCGTACAGCAGCCGGCGAGGTGGTCAGGGCCCGCGTGCTCGTCAACTGCGCGGGGCTCCAGTGCGACCGGGTGGCCCGGCTCGCGGGCGACGACCCGGGCATGCGGATCGTCCCGTTCCGGGGTGAGTACTTCGAACTGGCCCGGCCCGGTCTCGTCCGCGGGCTGGTCTATCCGGTGCCGGATCCGGCCTTTCCGTTCCTGGGGGTGCATCTGACGCGCGGTGTCGACGGCGGTGTCCATGTCGGCCCCAACGCGGTGCCCGCGCTGGCCCGCGAGGGCTACTCCTGGTCCGCCGTGCGCCCCCGTGAGATGGCGGGCACCCTCGGCTGGCCCGGCTCCTGGCGGATAGCCCGCAGACACTGGCGGTACGGCGCGGGCGAGCTGAGGCGCTCGCTGTCCAAGCGCGCCTTCGCCACCGCCGTACGGAGGCTGCTGCCCGCCGTGACGGACGCCGATCTGCGCCCCGCGACCGCCGGCGTGCGCGCCCAGGCGGTGCTGCGGGACGGCACGCTGGCCGACGACTTCCTGATCCGGCGCGGACCGCGCGCGGTCCATGTGCTCAACGCCCCGTCACCGGCGGCGACGGCCGCGCTCCCGATCGGCCGCGAGGTGGCGAGCCGGGCGCTGACGATGCTGAAGGACGCGGACGGAATCTAGGACGTGGCCCGGGACCGGTCGGCCCGCGTCCTGGGGATCTCGCCGGGCACCGCGGGCGGGTCCGTAGAATCGAGAGGATCCTGTCCGACTCCGACGTGCCCGAGAAAACGTGTCCCAGACCCAGATGAACGTGAACAGCGACCGCGACGGCGACCGTGCCGACAGCGCGCACGCCGACCGCACCGACCCCCGGAGCCGGATGTTCCCCGAGGGCACGGGCCCGGCGGCCGACCCCGCCGGATCGCACTTCGAGCGCCGTATCCGCAGCTTCCAGCCGCGCCGCAGCCGCGTGACGACCGGCCAGGCCGACGTCCTGCGGCGGCTCTGGCCCTCCTGGGGCCTGGACATCGACGGACAGCGCGTCCTCGACCTCGACGCGATGTTCGGCGGGCTGCCGGTGGTCCTGGAGATCGGCTTCGGCATGGGCGAGGCGACCGCGCGGATGGCCGCCGACGACCCGGACACCGGGATACTCGCCGCCGACGTCCACACGCCGGGGCAGGGGAACCTGCTCCGTCTCGCCGAGCGGAACGGGCTCTCCAACATCAGGGTGGCCAACGGCGACGCGATCATCCTGCTGCGGGAGATGCTGCCGCCCGGGTCGCTGGCCGGGATCCGCGTCTACTTCCCCGATCCGTGGCCCAAGAAGCGCCACCACAAGCGGCGGCTGATCCAGCCCGAGTTCCTCGACCTGGTCGCGCCCCGGCTGAAGCCCGGCGCCGTACTGCACTGCGCGACCGACTGGGAGCCGTACGCCGAGCAGATGCTCGACGTGCTGACCGCGCACCCCGCCTACGAGAACACGTCCCCGGACACCGGTTACGCGCCGCGTCCCGACTTCCGGCCGCTCACCCGGTTCGAGGGCCAGGGCCTGGAGAAGGGGCATGCGGTGCGCGACCTGCTCTTCCGCCGGGTCGCGGACGGCGCGGCGGCGTAGCAGCAAGGCGTCGGGGCGGGCCGGGACGAGCCGGGCACCGTCGCGAGTTGTCGGTGCCGCTCGTTAGGGTCAGTAGGTGTCCGAACCGTTCCGACCGCCCCCGCACGAGCACCGGCCCAAGCACGCGCACCCGCGAACAGACCCGCACCCACCCACGACCGCGCCCGCACCGACGCACCCGGCGATCCCCGCGTACGAGCAGCAGCAGCGGCTCGGTGACATGTGGGCCGCCGTGCCGGAGCGTTCCCGCTGGCGCTACCGGCCGCGCCGCTCCGTCTGGCGGCACCCGGCCGTACGCGCGGGCGCGGTGGTCATCCTGCTCGCCCTGTGCGGTCTGCTGATCCTGTCGCTCGTACGGGAACAGACCGGTACCCAGGGCTTCCTGGTCGGTCTCGGTCTGGCGATCCTGCCCGTGCCGCTGCTGATGGCGGCCTTCCGCTGGCTGGACCGGGTCGAGCCGGGCCCCTGGCGGAATCTGCTCTTCTCCTTCGCCTGGGGCGCCTGCGCCGCCGCCCTCGTGGCGATAACGGCGAACTCCTTCGCGACCGAGTGGATAGCCACCGCCACCGCCGATCCCAGCGGCGCGGAGTCCCTGGGCGCCACCGTGGTCGCGCCGATCGTCGAGGAGAGCGCGAAGGCCGCCGCGATCCTGCTGATCTTCCTCTTCCGACGGCAGTCCTTCACCGGTCTCGTCGACGGAGTCGTCGTCGCCGGCTTCACCGCGACCGGTTTCGCCTTCACCGAGAACATCCTCTATCTCGGCAGCGCCTTCGGCGAGGACCAGCAGATCGGCAACTCGGGCCTGGCGTCCGTGACCGCGGCGACCTTCTTCGTACGGGTCGTGATGTCGCCGTTCGCGCATCCACTCTTCACGGTGCTGACGGGCATCGGCTTCGGTATCGCCGCGCTCGCCACTCGCCG
Source organism: Streptomyces sp. NPDC060366 (assembly GCF_042725135.1). NCBI lineage: Bacteria > Bacillati > Actinomycetota > Actinomycetes > Kitasatosporales > Streptomycetaceae > Streptomyces > Streptomyces sp. NPDC060366. Next base: position 16,863 of record NZ_JBHXDC010000004.1, read on the forward strand.
CCAGCGCTTCCGCCGCCGGCTGATGCCGGTCCTCGGCCTCGTGCTGGCCATGGGCACGCACGCGCTGTGGAACGGCTCCTCCTCGCTGTTCGGCCCGTACGGCTTCTACGCGGTGTACGCGGCGTTCATGGTTCCCGCCTTCGCCCTGCTGACCTGGCTGGCGATCTGGAGCCGGCAACGCGAACTGCGGACGGTCGCCGCCGAGTTGCCCGCGTACGCGGCGGCCGGCTGGCTCGCCGAGACCGAGCCGCTCGCCCTGTCCTCGATGCGGGCGCGCTCGATCGCGCGCACCGTCGCGGGGCGCGGCTACGGGGCCGACGCGGCCCGCACGGTCGGTGAGTACGAGGCGTTCGCGACGTCCCTGGCGTTCCTGCGCCACCGGGCGGGGCGCGGCACGGCGGGCCCGGACTACGTCGAGCGCGAGCAGGAGCTGCTGCACCACATGTGGCAGCGCCGGGAAATAGCGTCGCCCGCGCTGGCTTACGCGGCGCGGGCGACGGGGCGGGTGTGGACGCCGCCGCCGTACATCGACTACGGCGGCTACAACCCGTATCGGAGCTGAGTCCTGCTTCTTCGGATCAAGCCGGAGGGGACAGGGCCGGATCATCCGACCCTGGTCCGGATCCGGTCAGGGGGCGAGGCCCTTGCTGCGCAGCCAGCTCAGCGGGTCGATCCCGCTGCCGCCCGCGGTGTGCACCTCCAGGTGCAGGTGCGGGCCGGTGACGTTGCCCGTGGCTCCCACGCGTCCGATGGTCTCGCCGGTGGTGACCTTCTGGCCGGCGCTGACCGTCATCGAGGACAGGTGGGCGTACCAGATCTCCGAACCGTCTTCGAGCTCCAGCACGACGCGGTAGCCGTAGGACCCCGACCAGCCGGCCGACTTGACGGTCGCGCTGTGCACGGCCTTGGTGGGCGTGCCCGTGGGGGCCGCGAAGTCCAGGCCGGTGTGCTGGCCGGAGGACCACATGGAGCCGGTCTGGCCGTAGGTGGAGGTGAGCGTGTACGAGGAGGTGGGCAGCGAGAAGCTGGCGGCCAGCTTCTCCAGACGCTCCTTCTCCGCCTTGGCCTCCGCCGCTTCCTTGGCCTTGCGCTTCGCCTCGGCGGCCTTCTCCTGCGCGTCGGTCTGCTGCTTCTTGGCCTCGGCCGCGGCCGTCTCGGCGGCGGCCGTCTCGGCGCTCGCCTTCTGGGCGGCGTCGGCCTCGGCCTGCTGCTGCTCGGCCTGCTGGAGGATCCGGGCGCGCAGCGCCTCGCCGGAGTCGGTGGTGCCCTGCTGGGCGTCAGCGGCGGTGAGGGCCGCCGTGGTGAGCGGGGAGGGCGTCTCGTCGTTCTTCTTGTCCCCGTCGGACATGAAAGACCCGACGCCGGGAAGAGACTTGGCGTCGGGAAAACTGTCCGAGATCGCGTCGGGAAGTGATATCGAGACCGCGGGCTTGTCCTGGGCGGAGGCGATGCCTCCCGCGCCGACCGCGGCGATGACGCCTACTCCGAGGACCGTGGAGCTGCGGGCGAGAGCGTTGCGCTGCTTGGCGACACGGTGCTTGCCGCGTACGGGACGGATGGAGTCCGCGGTGGGATTCCACTCCTCCCAGTCCCTGTTCGCCTCGCCGTTGCTGTGATCGGTGCCGGTGAGCCGGCTGCCGGGGCCGAAATGGGCCGGGGCTGAGGCTTCGGGGGCAGGCCTGTTGGACGCCACTGGGGCGCTCTCCTTTCCTTCCTTCTCGCCTACCGGGTTAGCTGACGGGTTCGGAGCAGGAAGGTCTCCTACGAGCGTTCTTGACCGCACGAGGCAGCAAGAGGCGCCCGATTCACCCCAATTGGTGGTTCCCCGGTTTCCTTGCGGAATTCGGCGCGTGCGCACGGTGCCGTCTCTTTCGACGGCTGGGACAACCGCGCTGCGTTATCGAACGTTAATAGACGACCGGGGCTTATTCCAAGCTGTTCCGGGTGATCGTTAGCGATGACGGCCGGGATCAACCGGGCCACAAGCGGGCGTAATCGGGCGAGTTGATCGACTCTTAGGCCGTGTGCGATCACACACTCGAACTGACGGTGCGTCAAATGTTATGCGGAGCGGTGCGCCTCAACTACACAGCGTGCCGGTCGAGATGACATCACGGCACGACGGGGTGCGGGGCGGGCGGCGCGACGAGCCGCCTCACGGCACGACGGGCATCGTTCTGCGCCGCTCCGGCTGCCGCGCGGTGGGCCGGCTGACGGCCAGCAGCGCCATGTCGTCCGTACTGCCGCCGCCGGTGTGCAGCCGTACGTCGCCGACGATCGCCTCCAGCAGCTCGTCGGGGCCGGGGAAGATCCGTCCCGCCAGCCGTTCGCGCGGGTCGTAGAAGACGCCCGCCGCGTTGCGCGCCTCGGTGAGACCGTCCGTGTAGAGCAGGAGCGTCGACCCGGACACGTACGGGACCTCGTCCGCCCGGTCCGGCCAGGCCCCCAGCTCGCCCATCCCGAGCGGCAGCGCCGGGTCGGAGGGGGCAAGCACCGTCAGCGCGCCGTCGGCGGCGAGCACCAGCGGCTCCGGGTGCCCGCGGTTGACCACCCGCACCATGCCCTCGACATGCGGGATCTCCGCCAGGACGGCGGTGGTGAAGCCCTCGAACAAATCGATCCCGCTGCGCCGGGTGCCTTCGCGCGCCAGTGCCCGCTCCAGCCGCTGCGCGACCCCTTCGAGCGAACTCTCCTGCTCGGCGGCCTCGCGGAAGGCGCCGATGACGACGGCCACGGTCTCGACGGCGCCCATGCCTTTGCCGCGTACGTCACCGACCACCAGCCGTACCCCGTACGCCGTGTCCTGGACGGCGAACAGGTCACCGCCGATGAACGCGCCCTCCTCGGCCGCCTCGTAACGCGCGGCGATGTGCAGCCCGCCTATGCGGGCGGCGGGTGTGGGCAGCACGGCGCGCTGGGCCGCCTCGGCGATGACCCGCGCCGAGGCGAGACGTTCACCGCTGCGGCGTACGACCCCGTTGATGGCCAGCGCGAGGACGGAGACCGTGAAGACGTTCAGCGCTTGACTGATCGTCGCGGTGTCCTGCAGATTCCCCGTCCCGAGATGCAGCCCCAGGAAGACCAGGGTCGACACGATGCCGACAACGAGGGTGCGCGCGAGCGAGAAGAACGGGGCGGCCACCAGCGGCGCCGCCGCGAAGAGCGGGGAAGCCGTAAAGGCTGTCGGGGTCACCTGGTCCAGCACGATCGCCACCACGATGATCAGGCCGGGCAGGAGTTCCACGATCGGATACGGCGAGCGGGCGCGGTGCCGGGCGCGCCGCCGCCTGGCCCTGCGGGGGCGGTCGAAACCGGAGCCGGAGGGACGCCCGCCGGGGGAAAAGGAGTCGTCCCAGTCGGGGTCTTCCGGCGGCCGGCTCGCCTCACCCAAGCCGGCGTCGGCGCGCCGGAGGCTACGCCGGATCCCGCGCTCGACGCTGTTCCTGAGACTGCGGAGCCTGGTCCTGGCGGACAGGCGACGGCGGGCGGCACCCTCGGCGGAACGGTCGTCGCTCCCGCCGCGTGCCGTCCCGTCGTCTCCGTTGTCTCTCAGGTGCCCCACCAGTCGTCTCCTGCCCGGTCCGCCGACGGCTGCGCACGGTACCGCGCACTTCCCAGGCTGACTCTTTCCGCGTCCGGCGGCTACCCGGCCATCGACCGACTGGGCTATCGGCGGGGCCCGGCCGCCGGGGCGGCCGTCAGTCGGTGAGATGGCGCTCGGCGTACACCTTCATCGCGTCCCGTACGAGCACGGCCGCGCCTTCCTCGTACTTGTCGTAGTTCCGGCCGAAGCGCGGGTCGTCGACGTACATCGCGGTGACCCCGATGACATACGACTTGCCGACGTTCGACGTGGTCGACAGCCACTCGTAGTGGCGGCGCGCGAGGGCCTGCGCCTCCTCACTGTCGGGGGCGCGGCCGTCCTTCCTGGCCCGGCCCCAGTCCCGGGCGATGTCCTCGTGCCGGCCCATGAACTCCTTCCGCTCGCTCTCGCTCAGCGAACGCCACCAGCGGTCCCCCTTCTCGTACGCGTCCCGGCCCCACCGCTCGGTCACCTCACGCTCGTAGCGCGTGTGATCGAAGCCGTCGAGAATCTCCTCGGCCATCAGCTCTCCTCCGTTCTCGGTCTTGTGGAGAGTGGTCCGCACCGAGGCGATGAGACGCCCCACCCGCTCCCGCTCCTGTTCCAGCAGCGAGAGATGGGTGCGCAGTGCGGCGGCCGTGTCCTGTTGGCCGTCGAGGATCCGGGCGATCGCGGGCAGACCGAGGCCGAGCTCACGCAGCAGCAGGATCCGCTGCAGGCGGACCAGGGCGTCCTGGTCGTAGTAGCGGTAACCGTTGCCGCCGACCCGGCTCGGGGTCAGCAGCCCCAGCTCGCCGTAGTGCCTGAGTGTGCGGCTCGTCGTGCCGGCCTTCTTCGCGATGTCCTGGATCGACCACTCCATGTCCGGAACGCTAAATCTTGACGTGACGTAAAGGTCAAGCCCGATTTCGCGGGACACGGCGGCAAGGAACGACGACACGGGAGGCCGACAGGGGATCGGCAGGAATCGGCAGGTGGTCGGCAGCAGGGGATCGGCGCACGACGAAGGCCCGGATCCAGTGGATCCGGGCCTTCGTTCTCTACCAGTAGCGGGGACAGGATTTGAACCTGCGACCTCTGGGTTATGAGCCCAGCGAGCTACCGAGCTGCTCCACCCCGCGCCGTTGAATGCAACATTACGCCATCCGGACCAAGATCATCTCCATTTTCCCGTCCGGGGCACCGATCGGCCTAAGCGGCCTCCACCACATCGGCGTGGACGGCGGCCGCCCACTCGACCAGAAGCCGCTGATACTCGTCCTGCTCGGCAGGGGACAGCGTCCGGCCCGCCCGCGCCCACAGGGCACGGATCTCCGTGTTGACCACGGCGGCAGGACGGACGGAAGGACGGGCATCAGAGGAAGCTGACATGGGGTAAGGCTACGGCCAGCCACTGACAATCGGCAGAGCGTGTACCCCACGTCCTCGTATCGCCACCGTCCGGAGCCCTTCAGCCCCTACGCTTACACCGGTGATCGAAACCATCGTGTTCGACGTCGGCGAGACTCTCGTCCGCGACGACCGTCACTGGGCTTCCTGGGCCGACTGGCTCGGCGTCCCCCGCCACACCGTCTCCGCGCTGGTCGGCGCCGTCACCGCACAGGGCAGGGACAACACCGACGCCCTCCACCTCATCAAACCGGGGATAGATGTCGGCGAGGCGTACCGCGCCAGAGAGGCCGCGGGCCGGGGCGAGCACCTGGACGAGTCCGATCTCTACCCCGACGTACGGCCGGCCCTGGCCGGGCTGCACCAGCTCGGCGCGCGCGTCATCATCGCCGGCAACCAGACCGCCAAGGCCGGTGAGCTCCTGCGGGGGCTCGATCTGCCGGCCGATCTGGTCGTCACGTCGGACGAGTGGGGCGTGGCCAAGCCGTCGGCGGAGTTCTTCACCCGCGTCGTGGAGGCGGCGGACACCGCGCCGGAGCGGATTCTGTACGTCGGTGACCACCCCATACACGACCTGTTCCCCGCCCAGCGGGCCGGGCTGCGGGCGGCGCATCTGCGGCGGGGCCCCTGGGGCTATCTGACGGCGGACGATCCGGACGTCGTCGCGGCGGCGGACTGGCGGATCGACACGCTCACCCAGCTGACGCCGATCGTGGCGGAGCTGCGGCAGCCGGTCTGAGCGGTCCCAGCGGTCTGAGCGGCGCAGGCGGCGCGGCGGCGCGGGCGGCGCGGGCGGCCGGTCAGTCGGAGCCGTACTCGTGCGGCTGCCCGCCCTGCCACTCCACCCAGGCGGGATCGTCGAGCAGTTCCCACGCGTCGGGCAGCCCGGCGAGCCGAAGAAATTCGATCAGATGGTCGTCGTTGTGGGCCAGTCCCATGATCCGGCCGCGGACGGTGACCCGCCGGCCGCCCGTCCCGGACGGCCGGTGCACGACGATCGGTGTGTCACTCATACGGTCAAGAGTGCGACTCCCGGGCTCCGAGCGCAGCCTCGGGGTCCGGTCTTTGCCCGGAGATCACCGCGAAATGGACCGCTTACCGGCCCTTCCACGTACTTTGTCGCCGCCCGGATGCGGGATATGACACACGCCCCGATGCTGGGAGGTGAACCCACAAGGGAGGACGAGTCATGTCGATGCTCGACAAGCTCAAGGGTCTGGTCAAGGGCCACGAGGACACTGTGCGAAAAGGTGTCGACAAGGCAGGTGACGCCGTCGACAAGAAGACCGGGAACAAGTACAAGGGCCAGGTCGACTCGGCCCAGGAGAAGCTCAACGAACAACTGGGCTCCCAGCAGCGGCCCACGCCGGGCGACGACCGCCCGCCGCGGACCTGATCCGCGAAGCCGATCCGCCGAGCCGGCCCTCGGAGCCGGCCCTCGGAGCCGATCCGAACGAGCAGCCCGCCGAAGGCCCCGACCGGCCCCCCGCCCCGGTCGGGGCCTTCGCGCGTCGGGCGGCCCCGCCGCGTCCGTCCGGCTACGGCCGCGCCCCGTCGGAGCCCACGTACTGCTCCGCGAACTCCCCCACCGGCTCGATCGGCGTGATGATGTCGATCAGCACCCCGGCGGGGTCGGCCACGATGAAGTGCCGCTGCCCGAAGTCCTCGCTGCGCAGCGGGAGTACGGGGGTCAGCCCCGCACCGTCGACGAGCCGCTCCCACTCCGCGTCCACGTCGGCCACCTCGAAGTTGAGGAGGAGTCCCTGGACGGGTCTGCCGTAGCCCTCGGGCAGCGTCGGGTGGGTGGGGTCGAGGAGCGCGAGCTCGTACGGGACGGTCCCCGGCCGTCGCAGACTCACGTACCAGTCGGCCTCGAACGTCGTCTCGAAGCCCAGAAACCGCGTGTAGAAGTCGCGGGACTCCTGGAGCCTCGTGGTCGCGATCACGGGATAGAAGCTGGTCAGCTCCATGACGAATTCCTTTCGCATACCATCGGTACGCGAACGACGCTATTCGCATACCGTCGGTATGTCAATCGGAGGGGAGCACGATGCCGCAGGAGCACGGGGCCAGGGCCCGGCAGCGGGAGCAGACCAGACAGACGCTGCTGCGCGAGGGCCGCAGGCTCTTCGCGGAGGTCGGTTACGGCGCGGTGAGCCTCGCGGAGATCGTCACCGCCGCCGGGGTGACCAAGGGCGCGCTCTACCACCACTTCGACGGCAAGACCGCGCTGTTCCGCGCCGTACTGGAGGACGTCCAGGAGGAGGTGGGCCGGCGCGTCGCGGGGGCGGCCGACGCGCGGGACGACTCCTGGGACCAACTGGTCGCGGGCTGCCAGGAGTTCATCACCGCCACGACCGCCCCGGACATCCAGCGGATCATGCTCGTCGACGGGCCGGCCGTGCTGGGCTGGACCGAGTGGCGGGCGATGGACGAGGCGTCGTCGGCCCGCCATCTGACGGAGGCACTGACCGCGCTCGTGGAGGAGGGCGTCGTCGTCGCGCAGCCGGTGGCGCCCCTCGCGCACCTGCTGTCGGGCGCGATGAACGAGGCGGCCTTGTGGCTGGCGACCTCGGCGGACCCGGCGGATCTCACCGACACCCGGGCCGCGCTGGGGCGGCTCCTCGGCGCGCTGCGGGTCGGGTGACTACCTCAGCGGGTGAGGAGATCGAGTACAGCCTTGACGACGTCCTCCGGTGCCTCCTCGGCCATGAAGTGGCCGCAGGAGACGGTGGTGTGCCGCAGATCGGGCGCCCAGGCGCGCCAGCGCTCGGCGGCGTCGAAGCCCAGCGCCGTACCCCAGTCCTGCTGGAGGACGGTCACCGGCATCCGCAGTCGGTTCCCGGCGTCGCGGTCCGCCTGGTCGTGGACGACGTCGATCCCGGCGGAGGCGCGGTAGTCGGCGACGACGGAGGGTACGGACGCGCGGGAGGCCGCCAGGTACGCGGCCCGGATGTCGGCCGGGATCGCCTGCGGATCGCGCGTCCAGATGTCGAGGAAGTGACCGAAGAACGCGTCCGCGCTCGCGCCGATCATCCGCTCGGGCAGACCGGGCGGCTGGGCCATCAGATAGAGGTGGAAGCCGACGGCGGCGCCGGTGCCGTGCATGACGTCCCAGGTGTCCAGGGTGGGCAGGACGTCGAGCGAGGCGAGGTGCGTGATCACCTCCGGGTGGTCGAGGGCCGCGCGGATCGCCACGAGCGCGCCCCGGTCGTGGCCGGCCAGCGCGAAACGGTCGTGCCCCAGGGCACGGGCGAGCGCGACGGCGTCGGCGGCCATGGTGCGCTTGGCGTACGTGAGCCCATCGGCCTCGGCGTCCTCGGCGGGCTTGTCGCTGGCGCCGTAACCGCGCAGGTCGGGGCAGATGACGGTGTGACGGGCGGCGAGTTCGACGGCGACGTGCCGCCACATGAGGTGGGTCTGCGGGAATCCGTGCAGGAGCATGACCGGGCTGCCCGAGCCTCCTACGGCGACGTTGAGGGTGACGTCGTCGGCGACGGGGACGCGCCGGTAGGTGAAGCCGGGGATGGTGGGGTGCATGGTGCGCCCTTTCGTAGGCTGACGTGCGTGGCTTCGAGCCTGCGGGCCGCGAATCAGCGCTGGGTCAGCAGCGGGGCGGCCATGGGTCGGCGGTGGGCCGGCCGTGAGTCGGCGCGGACGGGAGGCGAATGGAACGGGAAGAGGTCCTGTTCGGCGTACTCGGCCCCGTGACCGCGGAGCACGCCACCGCGAACACCGCAGACGGCCGGAGCGGCCCGATCGCCCTCAAGGGCCCGCGCCACCGCGCCGTACTGGCCCGTCTGATCGTCGCCCGCCGCCGTGTCGTCCCCGTCGCCCGGCTGGTCGCCGACCTGTGGGCGGATTCGCCGCCGCCCGGCGCGGTCGGCGCCGTACAGACCTTCGTCGCCGCCCTCCGCCGTGCCCTGGAGCCGGACCGTCCGCCCCGTGCTCCCGCCCGGCTGCTCGTCACCGAAGGCCCCGGTTACGCACTGCGCGCCGAGCCGGACGCCGTCGACGCCTGGCGTTTCGAGACGGCGGTCGCCGAGGCAGCGGAGTTGGCGCCCGCTCGCGCGCTGCCCCGGCTCGACGAGGCGCTGGAGCTGTGGCGGGGGCCCGCGTACGCCGACTTCGCGCAGGAGGAGTGGGTACGGGGCGAGCGTGCCCGCCTCGCCGAACTGCGGCTCCGTTCGGTCGAGCGCAGGGCCGGCGCCCAGCTGGCCCTCGGCCTCGCCGCCGAAGCCGTACCCGACCTGGACGCACATCTGGCCGACCACCCCTGGCGCGAGGACGCGTGGCGGCTGCTGGCGCTCGCGCTGTACCGGACGGACCGCCAGGGGGACGCGCTCGCCGTCCTGCGCCGGGCCCGGTCGACGCTGGTGCGGCAGCTCGGCGTGGATCCGGGGCCGGGGCTGCGGAGGCTGGAGGCGGACATCCTGGCGCAGGATCCGGCGCTCGGCACCAACGCCGGGCAGACCGGGCCCACCGAAACCGCGGCGCGCCTGTGGACCCGCGCTGCGGCGGCGTACGACCGCACGGTCGCGGCCGGCGCCCGCGCCCGGCTGGAGACGACGGTGGGCCTGCTCCGCGACCTCGCGGTGACCGGTGGCGGCGGGCTGACGGCCGCCCGCGAGCACCGTATGGCCGCCGTCGCCGCCGCCGAGGAGTTCGGCGACCCGGTACTGACCGGCCGGGTGATCGGCGCCTTCGACGTCCCGGCAATCTGGACCCGCGGCGACGATCCGGAACTGGCGCGGCAGATCGTCGCCGCCGCCGAACGCACCCTGGCCGCCCTGCCGCCGCCCGACGGGTCGGACGGGTCGGACGGGTCGGACGGGTCGGACGGGTCGGATCCATCGGGCGGGTCCCGTACCCACGCGGCGGACGGCACGTACGACGCGGTGCGCTGTCGGCTGCTCGCGACCGTCGCGGTCGAGACGCGCGGCTCGCACTCCTCGCGCGGCCCCCAGGCTGCCGGCCAGGCGGAGGCGATCGCCCGGCGCCTCGACGACCCGGCGCTGCTGGCGTTCGCGCTGAACGGCGCGTTCATGCAGTCCTTCACCCGTGCCGGTCTCGCGCCCCGCCGCGCCGAAATCGGCGCGGAACTGGTCGCGTTGGGCGCCCGGCACGGTCTGGTGACCTTCGAGGTGCTCGGCCATCTGATCGGCCTTCAGGCACACGGCGCGCTGGGGGACTTCCGGTCGGCCGACGCCCACGCCACCGCCGCCGACCGCCTAGCGGCCCGCCACGAACTCCCGCTCGTGGGCGTCTTCACCCGGTGGTACGGCGCCCTGCGCCTGGCCGCGTCCGGGGACCTCGCCGGGGCCGGGTCGGCGTACGAGTCCGCCGCCGCCGACCTGCCGGACTCAGGCATGCCGGGCCTGACCCACGGTCTCCTGCCCCTCGCCCTGCTGTCCCTGCACTTCGCCGAGGGCCCCCGCATTCCGGGGCGCGACGCGGTCGACCCGGCGGCGGACTGGGGCCCGTACCGCCCGTGGATCATCCCGCTCGCCGCCCTCGCCTCGGGCGACCGCCCCACCGCCCGGACCGCTCTGCGCGCGCTGCCGGACCCGCCTCGCGATCTGCTGTACGAGGCGTGCTGCGCGCTGGAGGCGACGGCGGCGCTGGAGCTCGGCGACCGCGCCGTACTCACCCGCGTCCGCGAGCGTCTGCTGCCCGCGTCGGCCGAACTCGCGGGCGCGGGAAGCGGGTTGCTCACCCTCGGCCCGGTGAGCCGCTACCTCGCGGCGATCGCCGCGGCGCTACAGGACTGAGTTCCGGCCGGTCGTGCCGCCGGTGCGGAAAGTGCGCCGGTACGTGTCCGGAGGTACGCCGAGGGCGCGGGGCCGTGACGATGGCCGTATGAATGAGGGCCGTACGAATCAAGACCGCACGAATCAGGTCCGCACAGAGGACGATCACCCGGCGATCGCGGTCGTCGGCGCGTACGGGCACACCGCCGCCTTCGTCCTCGCCGAGATACGCCGACGCGGCGGACGCCCCTCCTCGTCGGCCGCGACGCCGACAAGCTGCACTCCGCCGCCCGCGCCCACCCGCAAGCTCGGGTCCGGGTCGCGTCCGTCGCGGATCCCGCCTCCCTGGACCGGGCGCTGTCCGGCGCGGCGGCGGTCATCAACTGCGCCGGCCCCTTCGCCGACACCGCGCCGCCCGTCGTGGAAGCGGCACTGCGCGCGGGCATCCACTACCTGGACGTGGCCGCCGAACAGGCCGTCGCCCTGGAGACGTTCGGCTCGTACGCGGACCGGGCGCGCGACGCCGGCGTGGTGGTCGTCCCGTCGATGGCGTTCTCGGCGACCTGCTCGCCACCGCGGCGATGGGTGACTGGCCGGCCGCGGACGACATCACGATCGCGATCGCCCTCGACAGCTGGCGGCCGACCCCGGGAACCCGCGAGACCGTACGGCGCAACGCCGGCCGCCATCTGGTCTTCACCGACAACGCGCTCATCCCGCCCAAGTGGCCTGCACTCAACGGCAGTTGGCGGTTCCCGCCCCCACTGGGCGTCCAGGAGACCACCGAACTCTCCACGGCCGACCAGGTCACCGTCTCCCGCCATCTGCAAGTGCCGGAGATCCGCGTCCAGATGAACCGGGCCCCCCTGCGCGATCTGAGCGACCCCACGACGCCCCCGCCCACACCCGCGGACTCCGACGGCCGCTCGGCTCAGACCTTCCTGGTCGACGTGGTCGTCCGCAGGGCCGGCGAGCGCCGCCGCGCGACGGCGTCCGGCCGTGACATCTACGCGGTCACGGCTCCCCTCGCCGTGGAGGCGATGGCCCGCATCCTGGACGGCCGGCTCCACCGACCGCCCGGAGCGGCGGCGCCCGGAGACCTCTTCGACGCCCCTGATTTCCTACGGTCACCGAGCCCCGCCCACCTGACCTTCACCGAAGCCGCCGGGTAGCGAGTCCCCTTCAGTACTGATCGGTTCAGATGTGTTACGTTCTCATTCTGTATCGACCGGTACCGAATTTTGACGAGGTCATTCGCATGGGACAGCTTGAGGGCAAGACCGCCGTCGTCACCGGCGGCGGCACCGGGATCGGCCTGGCCACCGCCGTTCGACTGGCGGACGAGGGCGCGCACGTGTTCATCACCGGCCGGCGCGAGGCCGTGCTGGACGCGGCCGTGGAGACCATCGGCCCGGCGGCGGCCACCGCGGTGGTGGGCGACATCTCCGACCTGGCCGACCTGGACCGGCTGTACGACGCGGTCCGCGACCGCGGCCGGGGCCTGGACGTGGTGTTCGCCAACGCCGCCGCCGCGTCGTTCGCGACCCTGGAGGAGGTCACCGAGGAGCACTTCGACGAGACCTTCGGCGTAAACGTCCGCGGCACGCTGTTCACGGTGCAGAAGGCGCTGCCGCTGCTCAACGACGGCGCGTCGGTGATCCTTAACTCCTCGGTGCGCGCCGACGACGGTGTCGAGGCCTTCGGCACGTACGCGGCCTCCAAGGCGGCGATACGGTCCTACGCCCGGACCTGGGCCAACGAGCTCAAGGGCCGCGGAATCCGGGTGAACGCGATCTCCCCGGGCACCATCGACACCCCCGGACTCGACGCCGTTGTCGCGGGAGACACGCCCCTCACCAAGTCGCAGTTCGCCGCGGGTGTCCCACTGGGCCGGATCGGGCGCTCCGACGAGGTCGCCGACGCGGTGGTCTTCCTGGCTTCCGGGCGGAGCAGTTTCATCCTCGGAGCCAACCTGTACGTGGACGGCGGTGAGAACCAGTTCTGACCCGAGGTGGACACGCCCGGTTCCGGGCGGGTCCACCTCGCGGCGTGGTGAGGGGCGGTGACCCGCCGCCGTCAGGTGGGGATGGGCTTGATCTTGCTGCAGTTCTTCCACTCCACCCACGGGCGGGCGCCGCCGTTCTTGGGCCCGGTGGCGTAGGTGGGATTCCCGGTGATCGTCTGGGTCTTCTCCTCATGGGTGATGTCGATCCCGAAGAGCTTGAACCCGAGGGTGAACTGCCCGGCGGAGATACCGAAGCCGATGCCCAGTGAGGCGTTCCACCAGTCGGTGTTGGCGTTGTAGTCGAGCCTGCTGAGCTTCCCCTTCTCGTGCAGGAGCCGTTCGAGCGGGCTCGCGTCGGGGCCCGGCACCTTGGCCGCGTCGGTGGGGGAGGGCAGCGGGTTCTTCGCGGGCTGGTCGCCGTTTCCGCGCAGCCAGTCCTCGACGAGGACGCTGTCGGCGTCGTTGTCGAGGATGAGTTCGGCCGTCTCGGTATGGATCTGCGACTGGGTGGATCCGCCACCGCCGCCGACATCGATCGTCACCGGACCGGCGTTGGCGCCTCCCTCGACCTTGACGCCGCCACCGCCGCCGGCCTCCTCGCTGGTGGTGATCATCAGCTTCTCCGGGCGGTGCGGCTTGCCGTCCGCCTCCTCCTGGTCGTACGTCGCCGCGTCGTAGGTGACCGCCACCTGTTGCATCCGCTCGCCGATGGCGACCCCGCCCACGCCGCCCGCACCCTTGACGGTGAAGGTGTAGACGAAGGTGATCTTCCCGGCGTTCGGCCCGGTGTGCGCACGCATGACGACGACGTCCTCGGTCATCGTGCCGTTGGCCAGCTCGCCGGATATCTTCCCGAGGTCCTTGGGGCCGTCGCCGGAGTCCTTGCCGCCCTTTCCGCCCTTGCCGCTGCCCTTGAACTTTCCGCCGAAGTTCACGTTGCCGGACGCCTCGATGGAGGTCTTGGTGATGTCGACGTCCGGGGCCTTCTCCGGCGGCAGATCGGGCTTCTTCTTGCCCGCGTGGTAGCCGCAGATCATGCCGAGTTCGGAAGAACGGGGGCCGGCGGGGCGGGAGTTGCACTCATCCTGGGCCTTCAGGTACTCGGTGAACTGCTTGGCGTCCTCCAGATTCAGCTCCAGGTCCTTCTGCGCGTCACCGGTCTTGTTCCCGGAGAAGAGCCACTGTCCGCCGCTGCCGCTGCCCGCCAGATACGTGCCGCTCAGTTTGGCGCTGCCGCCCCAGTCCTCGAGGCCGCGGATGCCCGCGGAGATGCTGGCCGTGACGCCGCCGCCCGTTTCGGTGATCCGCTCCAGGGTGACGGTGCCGTCGGACCACTGCTGAAGCTTGACCGTCTCCGAGCTGCTGATCTTGATGAAGAAGATCTGGACGACGACGGTGGTCTTGGTCTGTTCCTGGGACAGCAGACACCTCGTGGGCTCGAACGGGTCGCCGTTGGGTACGAAGGGGTCCCCGCCCTCGCCGCCGCCCCCGCCGCCCTCTCCCCCGTCCCCGCCGTCCGCGTAGTCACCGGTGGCACACGCCTCGTCCCCGCTCAGCGGGTGCAGTACGCGGCACACCGCGCTCTTCAGCCCGGTCGCCTCCTTCTCGGGCAGGCTCAGCCCCACGATGGCGAGCACGATCATGGACACGACCCCGAACACCGCGGCGTACTCCGCGCCGCTCTGCCCCCGGTCACGGTGGAGCGGATCTCTCCGTCTCCGTATCTGCGGATGCGACTGCCACCACTGGAACCTACGGGCCCTCTTCACCTGTTCTCCCACCTCACGCCGTCGTCTCCCACCCCCGAGCGCGAGCAGCGTAAGGACTGGTCAGGGCCCATAGGGCAGGGTCCACGGACCCAGTCGGGGCGCCTGCACGGCCGATCCGGCATACGTTCATCTCGCCGTTGACCAGCGACTCCTCGAAGGCCGCCTGACGTTCCCCGTACGTACGCGGCGACCCCTCCGACGCCCGGCCGACAGGCCGGTTCCCCCACCGGTCGCCCTCGGCCGCGGCGGAGGGTGCTCCGCACGGCTGGGCCCGGGGTGGGCCCGCGGGCCCTTCGGTCCGGCACTCGCACGTACGTACGTACAGGCGAGGCCGGCTGTCCGCGCCAGGTGTCGGAGACCGGGCTAGGGTTTAAGCAAGGGGCGATCGGAACGCGGAATGCCAGGACGCCATGAACCGACACCGCAAAGCGCCGGACAACACCCAGGAACTCCTCCTCAACCTGGGCAATCTTGTCGATCAGGCGCTGGAGAACATCAGACTCCAGCAGGCCCGGGCGGAGCTCGGCATGGCGCTCCAGCGGCACATGCTCCCTTCCGAACTGCCCGACTTCCCGGGCATCCAGCTGGCAGCCCGGTACGCGCCCTCGCAGGACGGTCTGGCCGTCGGCGGTGACTTCTACGACGCCTTCCCGATGAGCGACGGGGTGGCGGGGATGGCCATCGGCGACGTGCAGGGCCACGGGGTGGAGGCCGCCGCCTTCATGGGAGAGGCCCGTGCCAGCCTCCGGGCCCTCGCCAGTGTCACGCGCGACCCCGGCGAGGTGCTGACCAGCGCCAATGACTTGCTGATCTCGCTCGGAACCGACCTCTTCACCACCTGTTGCCTGCTGAGCTTCGCACCGCGCACCGGTGAACTCGCCATCGCCAGAGCGGGCCACGTCCCGATGGTGTGGGGCTCCGACACGGGCGATTCGGGGGTGTCCCTGGACGCCGGCGGGGTCCCTCTGGGGGTGCTGCCCGGCCAGAAGTACCCGGTGGTTCATCGACGCCTGACGCGGCCCGGTTACCTCGTCCTGGTGACCGACGGCGTGGTGGAAGGACCGGCCTACCCGATCGAGGAGGGGCTGGCGGAGGTGGCCGGGCTGGCGGGCGCCGGACGTGGTGTCGCCCCCGGCATCCTGGCGTCGCGGGTGATCAGGGTCGCGGACCGCACCGGACACGATGACGATGCCGCCGTTCTCGTCGTCCACCACGACGGTCCGCCGGACGCCCGGTAGACCGTCGGCCCAGCGGTGGTGTCGGCGCGTCCGTCCGGTCCGTACGACTCGGGGTGGTGTCTGATGCTGATGTGGTGGACAGCGCACGACTCAGGCGGCACAGACGCACCGCCCTGACGATTCTGGCGGTCGCCGCCCTCTACTACGCGACCGCCCGCGTGGGGCTGCTCCAGCAGCTGGTACGCGGCCAGGTCACACCCCTGTGGCCGCCGACCGGTATCTCGGTCGCCGCCCTGCTCCTGTTCGGCAGGCGCGTCTGGCCCGGCATCGCCGTCGGCGCCCTCGCGGTCAACGCCACCATCGGCCCCACGGCCTGGTCCGTACTGGCGATCATCGTCGGCAACACCCTCGCCCCGGTCTGCTCCTACCTGCTGCTGAACCGGGCCGGCTTCCACAACGACCTCGACCGCCTACGCGACGCGGTGGCCCTGGTATTCCTCGGCGCCCTGGGCCCCATGCTGATCAGCGCGACCGTCGGCAGCGGCACACTCTTCCTGTCGGGGGCCCTGTCGGCCAGCGGCTTCTGGCCGACCTGGTCCGTGTGGTGGACGGGCGACGCCATGGGCGTGCTGGTCGTCACGCCCTTCCTGCTCGTGGTCCGCTGGGCACGCTGGCCACCCGCCGTCGGCCCCCTGATCTGGGCCGAGGCGGCGGCACTGACGGCGTGCACCCTGGCCGTGACCTTGCTGGCGACCACCGCCGCCAGCTCGTCCCTGCTCTTCCTCGTCTTCCCGTTCCTGATCTGGGCCTCGTTCCGCTTCGAACGCGCGGGCGCCGCACCGTGCGCCCTGGCCATCTCCACATTGGCGATCCTCGCCTCGGGCCGGATGACCGGCCCCTTCGAGCACCACAATCTGCTCACCAACATGGTCACCCTCCAGGCGTTCAACGGCACGGTCTCCCTCACCGCCCTGGTCCTCACGGCGGTCGTCACAGAACGCAACCGCACCCACGAGGAGATCGAGCGCCTCTGCGCCCAACTCTCCGACGCGGTCACCCGCCAGTCCACGGGATCCCGCCGAGTCCCCCCCGACGCCTGAGCCCACGCCCGAAACCCCGCTGCGCAGCGCCCCCTGTCGGACCGTCCGCTCGCGCATCACTCACGCCCGACCCCGGAAACGACGAAGCGCCCCGGCCGGCCGGAGCCGGGCGAGGCGCTGAGTCGCAGGTCGGACGGGACTTCCCCGTCCTGCCGACGGTAGGCCGTGTGGGACTCGAACCCACAACCAACGGATTAAAAGTCCGCTGCTCTGCCAATTGAGCTAACGGCCCTCGACGAGTCATCCACGAGCATAGCCCGCCGGGGGCGGCGAGCCGATCGGGTATCCCCCGGTGGTGGTGCGGGGCCCGGATCAGGGGGTACGGGGCGGGGCCCCTACCGCAGCCGGGTGGGTGCGGTAGGGGCCCCGTCATGTCAGGTTCCGAGCCGTCAGCCGTTGCGCTTCCAGCGCGGCTTGTCGTCACGGCGGCCGAACGAGCCCGTGCTCGTGCCCGTGCCGGTCGTGCCTCCGCGGTGGTCGTCGCGGCGGCCCGAGGGGCGGTCGTGGCCACCGGAGCGGAAGCCGCCCGAGGGGCGGTCGTCGCGGCGGTCGCGGTTGAACGGGCGGTCACCGGTGGGACGGTGCTCGCGGCGCTCGAACGGGCGGGCGGCACCGGCGGCGCCGTCGCGGCGGTCGTCGCGGCGGTCGCGGTTGAAGCCGCCTTCCTTCCGGTCGTCGCGGCGGAAGCCGCCACCGGCCGGACGGTCGTCACGACGCTGGAAACCGCCACTCGCGGGCCTGTCGTCACGACGCTGGAAGCCACCGCGGTCGCTGCCGCCGCGGTCGTTGCGGTCGCGGTTGAAGCCGCCCCGCTCGCCGCCGCGGTCGTCACGGCGCTGGAATCCGCCGCGGTCACCGCTGCCGCCGTCGCGAGGGGTGTAACCCCGCGCGCCACCACGGCCACTGCGCTCACCGCGGTCGTCACGACGGTCGTCCCTGCGGTCGTCACGACGACCGTAGTTGCCACGCTCGTCGCGGTTCGCCTGAGCCGGTACGGACGCGGCTGCCGCCGTCGCCGCCTCGATGGCCGCCACGGCCTCGGCCGCGACCTCCGCCACCGCCGCCTCCGGGTCGTCCCCACGCTCGCGCGCGGCACGCGCGACGAGGCGGTCGGCCTCTTCGCGCAGCTCGCCGGCGCGGCGCTGGAGGCGCTCCAGCTCCTTGGTCAGGTCGGCGACCTCGCGCTCCGCCTGCTTGGCGGAGTTGTTCGCGGAGTCGGCCTGCACCTCGGTCAGCGAACGGGCGCCGGTGATCTCGGCGACCTCCGGCTCGAACGCGCCGGCACCGGCGACCATGTGACGCGCGGCGTCGACGCCCGCGTCCTCCATCAGCCGGAAGATCTGGCGGCGCTGGTGCGGCAGGGCCAGCGAGACGACGACGCCGGACTTGCCGGCGCGCGCCGTACGGCCCGAGCGGTGCAGGTAGTCCTTGTGGTCACCGGCCGGGTCCACGTTCAGGACCAGGTCGATGCCGTCGACGTGAATACCGCGGGCGGCCACGTCGGTCGCGACGAGCGCGTTGACGTGACCTTCCTTGAAGTCCGCCAGGGTGCGGGTGCGCGCGCCCTGCGTCATGCCGCCGTGCAGCGCGTCGGCCTTCACACCCGAGTCACGGAGCTGCTCGGCGATACGGTCGGCGCCGAGCTGCGTACGGACGAAGATGATCGTGCGGCCCTTGCGTGCCGCGATGGCCGCCGTGACCGGGGCCTTGTCCTTGGGCTTCACGACGAGCACGTGGTGGGTCATGGTCGTGACGTTGCCCTGCGCGCTGTCGACCTCGTGGTGCACGGGGTTCTTCAGGTAGCGCTTGACCAGCGTGCTGATCTCGTTCTCCATCGTGGCGGAGAAGAGCATGCGCTGGCCGCCGGCCGGCACCTGGTCGAGCAGTTCGGTGACCTCGGGCAGGAAGCCCAGGTCGGACATCTGGTCGGCCTCGTCGAGGATCGCGATCCGGACGTTCTCCAGGGAGCAGGCGCCGCGGTTGATGATGTCGCGCAGCCGGCCGGGCGTGGCGACGAGGACGTCGACGCCGCGCTCCAGCGCGTAGATCTGGTTGCCCATCGACGTACCGCCGCAGACGACCTTCATCTTCAGGCCGAGCACGTCGCCGTACGGCTGGAGGGCGTCGGCGACCTGCATCGCCAGCTCGCGGGTCGGGGTCAGGATGATCCCGCGGGGCTTCTTCTTCTCGGTGTGGCCCTCGGCGAGGGTGGCCAGCAGCGGCAGACCGAAGGAGAGGGTCTTGCCGGAGCCGGTACGGCCGCGGCCCAGGATGTCCTTGCCGGCCAGGGCGTCCGGAATGGTCGCGGCCTGGATCGGGAAGGGCGCGACGACGCCGTTCTGGGCGAGCTTGCGGACGATTCCTTCGGGCAACCCCAGGTCGCCGAAGGTGATTTCGGGGGTCTTCGGGGCCTCGGGGGCCTCAACGGCCTCGACCGTCTGAGCCGCGATGTTCTCGACGCTTTCGACGCTCGTGATCGAGTCGTCGGAGTCGTTCTCGGGCATGACGGTGTGGTCAGTACTGGAAATGGACATGCGAAATGCGAAACCTTCCGGAGTCTCGGCACGCGCCCAAACTCCGTGATTCGCAATTCGACCGCCTCAATGCGGTCAGCCACGGCAAGGGAGAGAACGCGCCACGCGGCGCTCTTCTGTGTCGGCGCCGGGCAATGATCAAACGATCTACTACCATACGCACCGCTCCCCCTCCCTGGCAAACCGCCTCCGCGGGATCCGCGTCACACCGGGGCTCCAGCGGCGCTCCAGCACCGCCCCACCGGCACTCCACGGACCCTCCGGCGGCCCTCATACCGGCCCCAACTGCGGCGACGCCATCGGCTCCTTCCGCATCCCGGCCCCGTCGCCCGGCGACAGCGCGCTCGTCCGTACGTCCGCCATCGGCGAGGCCGACGGGGGCTCCGGCGGGCCGCTCGGCTCGGGCTGTGCCGGGGGCTCCGGGTCCGGGTTCGGCGCAGGCGGCTCGGAGGGCTCCGGCGGGGTCCTGGTCGGCTGTTCCGCGGGCGGTACGTCGCCACCCGGCGGCCTCGGGGCGGGGGGCAGCGGCCTGCCGTCCGGGCCCTTCGACGGCTTGGCCGACGGGTCGTCCGACGCCTCCGGATCGCCCGGCTTCCCCTTCTCGCCGCGCTTGTCGGTGTGTTCGGCGCCTTTCGGCCCCGCGCCGCTCCGGCCCTCGGCGGGCAGACTCGTGCCGGTGTCCGCCGCCGTACCGCCGTCCTGCTCGGCCGCGGCCCCGCTGCGCTCGGCCGATCGCGAGGGGGCCGGCTTCCCTTCGTCGTGGCCGACGCTCATGCAGCCCGTGGCGGTGGCGACGGCCATCGAGGTGACGATCCAGACGGCGAATCGGCCCGAGGCGGAGAGCCGGCCGGCGCCGGAGGGACGGCCAGAGGTGGACGGACGGCCGGGCACGGGGAGACGGCCGGCGGCGGACAGACGGCCAGGGGCGGGCAACTGGCGCACGAGGGGCACCTCCGTGGGCGTGGAACGGCTCGCCCCACCGACGAACGCCCGGCGGCGGGGGAATGTCTGCCCTGCCCAACTTCCTTTTCCCCGCGAGGGACACGCCCCCAGGGGCCCAACTGCGTCACGGCCCGCCCCACGGCGGCCCCCTCAGAGCGCGCCCAGCTCCCAGCCCGCCCACACCGCGCCCAGGCCCACCAGCAGCGACACCGAGACGTACGCGCCGGCCAGCAGCCCCTTCCCGCGTTCGGCCAGCCGCAGCGTCTCGTACGAGAAGGTCGAGTACGTCGTGAGCGCCCCGCACAGCCCCGTACCGACAAGGGCGTACGTCGCGGACGACACCGTCGCCCCGGCGAGTACCCCCAGCACCAGACTCCCCGCCACATTCACGGCGAACGTCCCCCAGGGGAACAGGGTTTCGTGCCAGGTCTGCACCGTACGGTCCGTCAGATAGCGCAGCGGCGCGCCGATCGCGCCGCCCACGACGACCAGCAGCCAGTTCACCGCGCCGCCCCCTGCCCCGCCACCGGCCCCACGACGCGCCGCGTCACCGTGGCCGTGAGCCACACGGCCGCCATCGCGCCCACGAGCGTCACGGCCGCGTACCCCAGCGCGGCCGGCGCCTCCCCGTGCCGGACCAGCCGCAGGAAGTCCAGCGTGTACGTCGAGAACGTCGTGAAGCCGCCCAGCACGCCCACCCCGAGGAACGGCCGCAGCAGCGGATGCGCCGACCAGCCGCCCTCGGCGACCAGCACCATGAGGACACCGATCAGCCCGCAGCCCACCACGTTCACCAGGAGCGTCGTCCACGGGAAGGCGCCGTCGGCGGTGGGCCACAGCCGCTCGGCGCCGTAACGCGCCGTCGCGCCCGCCGCACCGCCCGCGGAGATGACGGCCAGCACCTGCCACAGCCGGTGCCCGGCCGTCTCGGCGCGCTGGCCGGGCACCCGCAGATCGACGTCGGGGTCGACCGGCTCCAGGGGCAGGTCCCGCGGCCCCTCGCTCACCCGTACCCCAGCTCGTGCAGCCGGTCGTCGTCGATCCCGAAGTGGTGCGCGATCTCGTGCACCACCGTGATCTCCGTCTCCGCGACCACTTCCTCTCGCGTCTCGCACATCCGCAGGGTCGGCCCCCGGTAGATCGTGATCCGGTCCGGCAGCACCCCCGCGTACCACTCGCCGCGATCGGTCAGCGGAGTCCCCTCGTAGAGCCCGAGCAGATCGGGGTCGAACTCCTCGCCCGACTCCTTCGCCGCGGCGGGATCCGGCTCGTCCTCCACGAATACCGCGACGTTGTCCATCAGCCGCATAAGCTCCGGCGGAACGCGGTCCAGCGCCTCGGCCACCAGTTCTTCGAACTCCTCGCGCGTCATCTCCAGCACCCGGCCATTGTCACGCAGGTCACCAAGATCGGGGAAAGGCGGTGCCCACGCATGATCGCCTATCGCTCTGGGCATACGCGACCAATGGCCCGCGACGTACGCCGTGTCCCGTCCCGTACCGCGATCACCGCGATCAGCCGAATCCAGCGCCACTACCGATCCCGCGGCGAGGGCCCGACCAGCGCCCTCGTCAGCTCCCCGCACCCCTACACCCGCGCGCTCGG
Source organism: Streptomyces sp. NPDC060366 (assembly GCF_042725135.1). NCBI lineage: Bacteria > Bacillati > Actinomycetota > Actinomycetes > Kitasatosporales > Streptomycetaceae > Streptomyces > Streptomyces sp. NPDC060366. Next base: position 38,718 of record NZ_JBHXDC010000004.1, read on the forward strand.
CCTCGTCGCCGTCGTCCTGCTCGGCGCCTGGCTCGGGCTGCTGATCGTCGGGAGTGTGCGGACGCCGGTCGGCCCCATGGACACGAAGATGACCCTGCGGCCCTCCCTCACCGGCGGCACGAAGATCAACGTCTCGCCGCTGGGCGCGCTCGAACTCGACTCGCACACGGCCCCGATCCGTCTCGACGTGGACGTCGACCAGCTCGACCCGGTCCGCTCGCAGGCCCTCGTCGAGCACCCCGAGCGCCTCGCCGGACTCCAGGAAGAGGTCGGCAACGACGTCGCGGCCGGGACGACGGAGCTGGCCGTACGGTCCTGTGTCGCCGTCGTCTCGGGCGCCACCGCCCTCGGCCTGGCCGTCTACCGCCGCCCCCGCCGCGCGCTGGCCGCCGGCGGCCTCGCTCTCGTGCTGCTGAGCGCCGCCGGTGTCACCGCGTTCGCGACCTGGAACCCGAAGTCCGTGCTGGAGCCCCGCTTCTCCGGGCTGCTCTCCTCGGCCCCGCAGGTCGTCGGCAGCGCACGCTCGATCGTCACCGAATTCGACGTCTACCAGAAGGAGTTGGCGCGGCTCGTCACGAACGTGACGAAGCTGTACGACGCGACGTCGACCCTGCCCTCGTACCAGCCGGACCCCGGCACGCTGCGCGTACTCCAGGTCTCCGACATCCATCTCAACCCGGCCGCCTGGCACATCATCGGCTCACTCGTGGACCAGTACAAGATCGACCTCATCATCGACTCCGGCGACACCATGGACCACGGCTCCGCCGCCGAGAACAGCTTCCTCGACCCGATCCCCGACCTCGGCGCGCCGTACGTGTGGGTGCGCGGCAACCACGACTCGGCCGACACCCAGAAGTATCTGTCGGGCATGAAGAACGTCCATGTCCTCGACAACGGCCGCGCCGTCACCGTCGCCGGGATCCGGGTGGCGGGCACGGGCGACCCGCAGTTCACCCCCGACCGCTCGCTGGCCAGGGGAGGCGATCCGGCGGAGGAGATGGCGGGCGTACGGCTCGCGTCGGCCATCCGGGACCAGGAGCGGGCGGGCACCCCGGTGGACATCGCCGTCGCGCACAACCCGACGGCGGCCAGGGAGACCGACGGCACGGTCCCGCTCGTGCTGGCCGGCCACGTCCACCACCGCGACACCGAGATCATGCCGTTCGGTACGCGGCTGAAGATCGAGGGCTCGACGGGCGGCGGCGGGCTGCGCGCCGTCCAGAACGAGAAGCCGGAGAAGGTACGGGCCTCGCTGCTCTATCTGGACAGTTCGACGAAGCGGCTCCAGGCGTGGGACGAGATCACGCTCGGCGGTCTGGGGCTGACGACGGCGGAGGTCAGCCGTCATCTTCCGGAGGAGGCGGGCGTACCGGGTACGGACCCGTCGCCGTCGTCCTCCGGAGAGCCGCCGTCGGGATCACCGACCGGATCGCCTTCGGGGTCACGCTCGAACGAACCGCCCGCACCCGCCTCCGGCTCCCGCTCCCCCGACGCCCCTGCGGGCCCCTCCCCCGACCGGTGAGCGGAGCGGTGAACCGACCGGTAAGCCGTTCCGGTAAACCGTTTTGGCGATAGCTCCCCGCATCCCATATGCTTCTCACGTCCCCGACGCGCTACTAAGCGCCCAGGCGGGCCCTTAGCCCTCATCGTCTAGTGGCCCAGGACGCCGCCCTTTCAAGGCGGTAGCACGGGTTCGAATCCCGTTGGGGGCACGCAACACCGTGTGCGAGACTCGTCTCGCACATTGCTTGGTCCTGTGGAGCAGTTTGGAGTGCTCGCCACCCTGTCAAGGTGGAGGCCGCGGGTTCAAATCCCGTCAGGACCGCTGTGGCTCGCGAGAGCCGCGTGGCTGGGTAGCTCAGTTGGTACGAGCGATCGCCTGAAAAGCGATAGGTCGCCGGTTCGATCCCGGCCCCAGCCACTCTTCTTCTTCCGTACACACGCCCCTGTCGAGAACTTCGGCAGGGGATTCGGCTTATCCGGCGGCCTGTCCCGCGAAATGGGTTCGCCACTCGCCCGGCCCGGGTGAGACCCTGGGCTCGGTATGTCTACTTCCCTCGCCGACCTTCAGTCCCTGCTGGCCGAGGTGTCGCTGCGCGACTCGCAGCGCCTCGGCCGCCGTCTCGAAGGCGTCCGGCGCATCCGTAAGCCCGAAGCCCGGCAGGCCGTTCTCGACGAGATCGCGGACGAGGCCGGCAAGTCGGCCGAGCGTGTGCGCGCCCGCGCGGCCCGGATGCCGGCGATCACGTACCCCGAGCAACTGCCCGTCAGCCAGAAGAAGGACGTGATCCTCTCGGCGATACGCGACCACCAGGTCGTGATCGTCGCCGGTGAGACGGGGTCGGGTAAGACCACCCAGATCCCCAAGATGTGCATGGAACTCGGCCGGGGTGTCCGGGGCATGATCGGTCATACGCAGCCCCGCCGGATCGCGGCCCGTACCGTCGCCGAGCGTGTCGCGGACGAGCTGAGGACCCCGCTCGGCGAGGCCGTCGGCTGGAAGGTCCGCTTCACCGACCAGGTGAACCAGGACGCGACCTTCGTGAAGATCATGACGGACGGCATCCTGCTCGCCGAGATCCAGTCGGACCGCGACCTGCGCGCGTACGACACGATCATCATCGACGAGGCCCACGAGCGCAGTCTCAACATCGACTTCCTGCTCGGCTATCTCGCCCAGCTCCTGCCCAGGCGCCCTGATCTCAAGCTCGTCATCACCTCGGCGACGATCGACCCCGAGCGCTTCTCGCGCCACTTCGGCGACGCCCCGATCGTGGAGGTCTCCGGCCGTACGTTCCCGGTCGAGGTCCGCTACCGCCCGCTCCTCGAGGACGACAGCGACGAGGGCGACCGCGACCAGATCACCGCGATCTGCGACGCCGTCGACGAACTCCAGTCGGAGGGCCCCGGCGACGTCCTGGTCTTCCTCTCCGGCGAGCGCGAGATCCGCGACACCGCCGACGCGCTCGACAAGCGCAAGCTCCGGCACACCGAGGTCCTTCCGCTGTACGCGCGCCTCTCGCACGCCGAGCAGCACCGGGTCTTCCAGAGACCCGGCGGCGGCGCCACGCGCAGGATCGTGCTGGCGACGAACGTGGCGGAGACCTCGCTGACCGTGCCGGGCATCAAGTACGTGATCGACCCCGGCACCGCCCGTATCTCCCGCTACTCCCACCGCACCAAGGTCCAGCGCCTGCCGATCGAACGGATCTCACAGGCCAGTGCCAACCAGCGCAAGGGGCGGTGCGGGCGTACGTCGGACGGCATCTGCATCCGGCTGTACGCCGAGGACGACTTCGAGGCGCGGCCCGAGTTCACGGACGCCGAGATCCTCCGTACGAACCTGGCCTCCGTCATCCTCCAGATGACGTCGGCCGGCCTGGGCGAGATCGAGAAGTTCCCCTTCATCGACCCGCCGGACCACCGCAACATCCGCGACGGCGTCCAACTCCTCCAGGAACTGGGCGCGTTCGACGCAGCGCAGAAGGATCCGCGCAAGCAGCTCACCCAGCTCGGCCGCAAGCTCTCGCAATTGCCCGTGGACCCGCGCCTCGCGCGCATGGTCATCGAGGCGGAGCGCAACGGCTGCGTACGCGAGGTGATGGTGATCGCCGCCGCGCTGTCCATCCAGGACCCGCGCGAGCGCCCCTCGGAGAAGCAGACCCAGGCCGACCAGCAGCACGCCCGCTTCCGGGACGAGACCTCCGACTTCCTGGCCTTCCTGAACCTCTGGCGCTACGTCCGCGAGCAGCAGAAGGCGCGGGGCTCCTCCGCCTTCCGCCGGATGTGCAAGGCGGAGTACCTGAACTTCCTGCGGATCCGCGAGTGGCAGGACATCTACTCCCAACTGCGCACGGTGGCGAAGCAGATGGGCATCAAGTACGACGAGAACGACGACGCCCCCGCGCCCGACCAGTCCGTGCACATCTCGCTGCTCTCGGGGCTGCTGTCGCACATCGGGCTGAAGGACGTGAAGGAAGGCGCGAAGAACGAGTACGTGGGCGCCCGCAACGCGAAGTTCGCGGTCTTCCCGGGCTCGGCCCTCTTCAAGAAGCCGCCGCGCGTCATCATGTCCGCGGAGCTGGTGGAGACGTCCCGGCTGTGGGCGCGGGTCAACGCGAAGATCGACCCCGAGTGGATCGAGCCGCTGGCCGGGCATCTGATCAAGCGCACGTACAGCGAGCCGCACTGGGAGAAGGACCAGGCGGCCGTGATGGCGTACGAGAAGGTCACGCTGTACGGCGTACCGATCGTCGAGCGGCGCAAGGTGAACTTCGGCCGGATCGACGCGGAGGCGTCGCGCGACCTGTTCATCCGCAACGCGCTCGTCGAGGGCGACTGGCGGACGCACCATCAGTTTTTCCATGACAATCGCAAACTTCTGGGCGAGGTCGAGGAGTTGGAGCACCGTGCGCGGCGCCGCGACATCCTCGTGGACGACGAGACGCTGTTCGACTTCTACGACGGGCGGGTGCCCGACCATGTGGTCTCCGGCGCGCACTTCGACTCGTGGTGGAAGCGCAAACGCACCGAGGAGCCCGAACTCCTCGACTTCGAGCGCTCGATGCTCATCAACGAGGCGGCGGGCGCCGTCACGAAGGACGACTATCCGGACTCCTGGCGCCAGGGACGGCTCAAGTTCCGGGTGACGTACCAGTTCGAGCCGGGGGCCGACGCGGACGGTGTGACCGTGCACGTACCGCTCCAGGTGCTCAACCAGATCACGTCCGAGGGCTTCGACTGGCAGATCCCGGGGCTGCGCGAGGAGGTGGTGGTGGAGCTGATCCGCTCCCTGCCGAAGCCGATCCGCCGCCACTACGTCCCGGCACCGAACTACGCGACGAAGTTCCTGGAACGGGCGGTGCCTCTTCAGGAGGCGCTTCCCGTGACGCTGGCGCGCGAGCTCCAGCGGATGGTGGGTGTGCCCGTCACGGCGGACGACTTCGATCCCGGCCGGGTGCCGGACCATCTCAAGATCACCTTCCGGATCGTCGACGAGCGGCGCCGCAAGATCGCCGAGGACAAGGACCTGGAGGCGCTGCGGATCGCCCTGAGGCCCAAGGCCCGCAAGGCGCTCTCGCAGGCCGCCGCGGCGGTGGCGGGGCCCACGGGCGAGTCGGTCGAACGCTCGGGCCTCACCGACTGGACGATCGGCACGCTCTCGCGCACCTTCGAGACCCGGCGGGCCGGCCAGCCGGTCAAGGCGTACCCGGCGCTGGTCGACCAGGGCGCGACCGTGGCCGTACGGCTCTACGACACGGAGGCCGAGCAGCAGCAGGCCATGTGGCAGGGGACCCGGCGGCTGATCCTGCTCAACATCCCGGTCAATCCTGCGAAGTTCGCCTCGGACACCCTCACCAACAAGCAGAAGCTGGCCCTGTCCCGGAACCCGCACGGCTCCATCCAGGCGCTGTTCGAGGACTGCGCCACGGCGGCGGCGGACCGGCTGATCGCCGAGCACGGGGGTCCCGCGTGGGACGAGGAGTCGTTCCGCAAGCTGTACGAGTTGGTCCGCGCCGACCTGGTCGACGTGACCGTGCGCACCATCGGGCAGGTCGAGCAGATCCTGGCCGCCTGGCAGGCCTGTGAGCGGCGCCTGAAGAGCACGAACAGCCTGGTCCTGATCAACAACGTCCAGGACGTGAAGGACCAGCTCGCGGAGCTGGTGCCGGCGGGCTTCGTGACCCGTACCGGTCTGCGCCGGCTGCCCGACCTGATGCGCTATCTGGTGGCCGCGGACCGCAGGCTCCAGCAGATGCCGACGAACGTCCAGCGCGACACCACGCGCATGGAGAAGGTCCACGAGATGCGCGACGAGTACGCGTGGCTGCTCGAACAGTTCCCGCGCGGACTGCCGGTGCCACGGCAGGCCCTGGACATCCGCTGGCTGATCGAGGAGCTGCGGGTGAGCTACTTCGCGCACGCGCTGGGCACGGCGCAGCCGGTGTCCGACAAGCGGATCGTGAAGGCGATCGACGCGGCGGTGCCGTAGCCCCGCGGGGGCACCGATCCGGTTCGACCGCACCCTCCGACCTGCTGTACAGTCTGACTTCGCAGCCGCCGGTACGGATCGCACCGGAGCCGCGAATTCTGGTCCTGTGGAGCAGTTTGGAGTGCTCGCCACCCTGTCAAGGTGGAGGCCGCGGGTTCAAATCCCGTCAGGACCGCAGTGCAGTAAAGGAGCCCGCATCTCTCGGATGCGGGCTCTGTCGTGTGCCCGGCCGGTCGCCCGAGGCCGCGCACGCGGCGAAGCCGCAATCGGACACAGCAAATCCCGTCAGGACCGCGTTGGAACAACACGGAGCCCGCATCCCTCGGATGCGGCTCCTTCGTTGTGTCCGGCCGGGGTGCCCGGCGGGCCGGGCGTGTTCCTCGGACACGGGCTCCGTTGCCGCGTGTCGGGTTGACGGTCCCCCTTGGCGCGAGTAAGCCATCAGGAGGGGCCCTTCCGTGGCAGCGCGGGGCCCCGTACCGGGGGGTGGCGCGCATGGCGGCATCGGTGACGAGGCACGAGACCCGCGCGCTCCTGCGCGCCCATCTGGCGGCCGCGACGGGCTATCGACATCTCACGCGGCACTGCGCGGTCCGTCATCGCCTCCAGCGGCTCGCCATGGAGCCTGGCGCACCCGATCCCCCGGACGCCGGGGAGACAACCAACAGCTCCGCGCCGAACAGCACACCAGAAGCGGACACCGGCCCCCAATAGGGGCTGGGGTGGTAGTTGGCAAGAGGTTCGCACTGTGACGGGTGTCACCGCTCACATTTCCGGAACGGCTGCACTTACACCTCGCATACAAGGCGCGAATTTAGTATGTGCAATTGCACCTTCCCGCAAGCGCCTCCCCCGGACCGCCGGACCCGCCCCTACGCTGCCCCGACATCACCCCAACTCCCCCTCCACAGCACAAAAAAGATCGCGCTGGACCCGGCGGAGTCCAGCGCGATCAAAGTGACTTGCCCCGTGAAGCGGGGGCGTGGGACCTGTTGGGGCAGGTGCCCGTCGTGTGGTGCGTTGTGCAGCTATGTGGATCAATGTGGAGCTGTGGAGCGGGACGACCGGATTGGGGACCCGGGTGCCCAGTTGGGTTGATTGGTTGTCAGTTGTGCCCTAACGAGGCTTTCAGGCCTCGCTGCGCTGCTGCGGAATACCCGCGAGCAGTGCGCGGACCTCTGCCTCGCGATACCGGCGATGCCCACCGAGCGTGCGGATGGACGTGAGCTTGCCGGCCTTTGCCCAGCGTGTGACCGTCTTCGGGTCCACACGGAACATCGTGGCAACCTCAGCCGGCGTCAGCAGCGGCTCGGCATCAGGGGTGCGAGCGGTCATGAGCGGCCTCCTCGGGAGAACCGAACCATCTCGGTTCTTTCCTCTAAATTCTGCACCTTGACCCACGTTGCCCGAAATGGCGGACGCGGGCCGAGTCGGTTATAGGACGAACGGCTTGTCCTCGGCACTACAACTACACCATCCGTCCAGCCTCGTCGGCCAAACCGATGGAATTGCCCTCTCAGGTGTTCATCAACGACGGAAGCCGATGGACCATGCCATAGCGGACAGTTACGCCGCAGTGACGATCAGTCACAGGAGCAATCAGGAGTCACCAGACCCCCTATAGAGCGCAATGACGAGCATTCCGCCCATACTCGGACGGAAGGAGCCCTCCCCGGACTCCTTGTCCTATTTTGACACGAGGGTGGGTGATGGGCGCAAGAGCCCCGTAAGTGCGGTCCGTCACCCTTGAGGCTTAGAGACCGGATAGAGGCCTACGTCCCATCGGGCGGGACACCGCGCCCGTCCGGTTGATCTTGGCGGGCCCCGAGTCCGCCCTCAGTTGGCGAACTGACGGTCCCTGACCGCCCGCCAGCGCTCCGCCAGCCGCTCGTACGCCTCGCCCGCCGCCTCGCCGTCGCCGGCCCGCAGCGCGGCGATCCCGGCCGCCACGTCCGCCGCCGAACGGTCGTCGGCGAGCTGCGGCCCGGTCAGCGCGTGCACCAGCCCGCCGTAGTCCAGCTCGACCAGCGAGCGGGGATGGAACTCCTCCAGCCACCGCCCTACGTCTATGAGGCCCTCGATGAGCGGCCCCTCGTCGACCGACTCCCGCAGCGCTTTCAGCGCCCGCGCCAGCCGGCGCCGCGCCTGCACCATCGGGGTCCGGTAGATCAGGGCGGGCGCCGTGGGGCCGTCGGGCTCCTGCGCCCGGTACTCGCGCTCGTCGTCGGCGAAGAGCGTGAACCAGCGCACGGGCACCTGCCAGACCGCCGTCCTGATCCACGGCCGGGCGTCCGGATTGCGCTCGCGCCACTGCTCGAAGTCCGCCGCCGCCTGCCCGCGCACCACCGGCGGCAGCACCGCGTCGAGCAGCGGCTCCGGCAGGGTGTCGATCAACGACTCCAGCGCCAGCCAGCCGCGCAGCCGGGTCCGCCACGGGCAGACGCACACCACGCCGTCGACCTCCGTGACGAACGCGTCGGCGCTCTCGTGGACCGGCACGGGGACGGGCGGTGTGGGCAGCAAATCGGCCAGGGAGCGCCGGAGTTCGTCCTGCGCGGTGGGCGTACGCTCCCGGGCGGCGTAACGCGCCCAGTGGCTCCTCTCGGGCTCCGGAAAAGCCGCCAGGGGCTCGTACACGCGCAGGTAGGAGGCGTAAGGGACAAGGAGTGCAGACACCGCTGGCATGCGCCGAATCGTCCCATGCCCGTACCCCTCGGGAGGGTGATCCTCGGCACTGCGTCGGATCTACGTCGCGGTAGGACTTACCCTCATGCGCAAACAGTCCCTCCCCACCCCCAGGAGGGGCTACTCACCGCTTCGTACTTGGGAGTCACCACCGTGACCGATGTGACCGGAGCCCCTGTCGCAACCGCCGATGTACTGCACACCCTGTTCCACTCGGAGCAGGGTGGCCACGAGCAGGTCGTGCTCTGCCAGGACCGTGCCAGCGGGCTCAAGGCAGTCATCGCCCTGCACTCCACCGCCCTGGGCCCCGCCCTGGGCGGCACCCGTTTCTACCCGTACGCCTCCGAGGAGGAAGCCGTCGCCGACGCGCTGAACCTGTCGCGGGGGATGTCGTACAAGAACGCCATGGCCGGTCTCGACCACGGCGGCGGCAAGGCCGTGATCATCGGTGACCCCGAGCAGATCAAGTCGGACGAGCTGCTGCTGGCGTACGGCCGGTTCGTGGCCTCGCTGGGTGGCCGATACGTGACGGCCTGCGACGTCGGTACGTATGTCGCCGACATGGACGTCGTCGCCCGCGAGTGCCGCTGGACGACCGGCCGCTCGCCCGAGAACGGCGGCGCCGGCGACTCCTCCGTACTGACGGCCTTCGGTGTCTTCCAGGGGATGCGCGCGAGCGCCCAGCACCTGTGGGGCGACCCGTCGCTGCGCGGCCGCAAGGTCGGCATCGCGGGCGTCGGCAAGGTCGGGCACCACCTGGTCGAGCATCTGCTCCAGGACGGCGCCTCCGTCGTGATCACCGACGTACGGGACGAGTCCGTGCTCCGGATCACCGAGCGGCACCCCGAGGTCGCCGTGGCCGCCGACACCGACGCGCTGATCCGCGCCGAGGGCCTGGACGTGTACGCGCCGTGCGCGCTCGGCGGGGCGCTGAACGACGACTCCGTGCCGGTCATGACCGCGAAGGTGGTGTGCGGGGCGGCCAACAACCAGCTCTCGCACCCCGGCGTCGAGAAGGATCTCGCCGACCGCGGCATCCTCTACGCGCCGGACTACGTGGTGAACGCGGGCGGGGTGATCCAGGTCGCCGACGAGCTGCACGGATTCGACTTCGAGCGGTGCCGGGCGAAGGCCGCGAAGATCTTCGACACCACGCTTTCAATATTCGCACGTGCGAAGGACGACGGGATTCCGCCGGCCGCCGCGGCCGACAGGATCGCCGAGCAGCGCATCTCGGAGGCCCGCCTCCGCTGACGTCCGCGAGGGGCGATCGGCCGACGCGGAGCCACCGCGCGGCCCGGGGGGAGACGAGACTCACCCCGGTCGGCGGGTCGCCCCTCCAGAAGAGGTTAAAATCGCAGCTGACCAGCGGGGACACCCGTTCCCGCCGGTCCCGCGCCGAGGCGCGTCATGCGGGCGGCGTACCGTATGGCCGCGGAAGCAGGTACCGTTGAAGTCCTAAGGACGGGTCTCTCTGCGGAGAGCTCGTTCTGAAACATGAACGCGTGTCAAGACTCTGGGGCCGTGGAGCCCCGTCACCGAGGGGGTCGAGCCATGGGGCGCGGCCGGGCCAAGGCCAAGCAGACAAAGGTCGCCCGCCAGCTGAAGTACAACAGCGGCGGGACAGACCTCTCGCGTCTGGCCAACGAGCTGGGCGCATCGCCTTCGAGTCAACCGCCGAACGCTGAGCCGTTCGAGGATGACGACGAGGAAGATGACCCGTACGCACAGTACGCGGAGCTGTACAACGACGACGAAGAGGACGAGGAGTCCGGCCCGTCGTCACAGCGCCGCGGTGCTTGACGTACGTACACCTCAAAAAGAAATCACTCATGTGACCCGGTCCGGGCTCCCCGGACCGGGTTTCACCATGACACCGGTGCCTCGTCGGCACCGGGCACTCGCTAGCTCGCATAGTCCCCGGTCAGCGCCGCGCCCGTGGCCATGGCGCTCTGCCGGTCCACGATGCCGCCGGCCACCCAGGCGTCCACGCCACGGTCGGCGAGCGTGGTGAGTGCCGTGTCCACCGACTCCTCCGGGACGACGGCGATCATGCCGACGCCCATGTTGAGCGTCTTCTCCAGCTCCGTGCGCTCCACCTGACCCGCCGAGCCGATCAGGTCGAAGACCGCGCCGGGCGCCCAGGTCGAACGGTCCACGCTCGCGTGCAGATGGTCCGGGACGACCCGCGCCAGGTTGTTGGCAAGGCCGCCTCCGGTGATGTGGCTGAAAGCGTGCACCTCGGCGGTCCTGGTCAGCGCCAGGCAGTCCAGCGAGTAGATCTTGGTGGGCTCCAGCAGCTCCGCGCCGAGCGTGCGGCCGAACTCCTCGACCTCGCGCTCCAGCGACCAGCCGAGCCGGTCGAACACGACATGCCGGACGAGTGAGTACCCGTTGGAGTGAAGCCCGGAGGACGCCATCGCGATCACGACGTCACCCGTACGGATACGATCCGCGCCCAGCAGCCGGTCGGCCTCGACCACGCCGGTACCGGCGCCGGCGACGTCGAAGTCGTCCTCACCGAGGAGGCCGGGGTGCTCGGCGGTCTCGCCGCCCACGAGGGCGCAGCCGGCCAGCACACAGCCCTCGGCGATGCCCTTGACGATGGCGGCGACCCGCTCGGGGAAGACCTTGCCGACGCAGATGTAGTCGGTCATGAAGAGCGGTTCGGCGCCGCACACCACCAGGTCGTCGACGACCATGCCCACGAGGTCGTGGCCGATCGTGTCGTAGACGCCCATCTTGCGCGCCAGGTCGACCTTCGTACCCACGCCGTCGGTGGCCGAGGCGAGCAGCGGGCGCTCGTAGCGCTTGAGCGCGGAGGCGTCGAAGAGGCCGGCGAAGCCGCCGAGGCCGCCGACGGTCTCGGGGCGCTGGGTCTTCTTCACCCACTCCTTCATCAGCTCGACGGCGCGGTCGCCGGCCTCGATGTCGACGCCCGCGGCGGCGTAGGAGGCACCGGAGGATTCAGCTGGCATGGCGGAGAGCTTTCGTGTCGGTGCTGCGCGGGCTTGGTTCGGGGGCGGGGTCCGTCGGTCCGGGACGTGACTGTGGGCCGCCGCGGCCGGATGGGTGGTCGCGGCGGGCCGTACAGGCACGTTCACGGGCGCTCACGGCCGCTGTTACGGCCGCCTGAGCGCGTCGGCGGCATCGGCGCCGCCCGCCAGCTCGGTCTCCAGCAGCTGCTTGCCGAGGAGTTCCGGATCGGGCAGGTCCATCGGGTACTCGCCGTCGAAGCAGGCGCGGCAGAGATTCGGCTTGGCGATGGTCGTCGCCTCGATCATGCCGTCGATGGAGATGTACGAGAGCGAGTCGGCGCCCAGTGACTTGCCGATCTCCTCGATGGACATGCCGTTGGCGATCAGCTCCGCGCGGGTCGCGAAGTCGATACCGAAGAAGCACGGCCACTTCACGGGCGGGGACGAGATCCGGATGTGGACCTCGGCGGCGCCGGCCTCGCGGAGCATCTTGACCAGGGCGCGCTGGGTGTTGCCGCGGACGATCGAGTCGTCGACGACCACCAGGCGTTTGCCCCTGATGACCTCTTTAAGAGGATTCAGCTTGAGACGGATGCCCAGTTGGCGAATCGTCTGGGAGGGCTGGATGAAGGTCCGGCCCACGTACGCGTTCTTCACCAGTCCCGAGCCGTACGGGATACCGCTCGCCTCCGCGTAACCGATCGCGGCGGGCGTGCCGGACTCCGGCGTCGCTATGACGAGATCGGCGTCGGCGGGCGCTTCCTTGGCGAGTTTGCGACCCATCTCCACGCGGGAGAGGTAGACGTTCCGGCCGGCGATGTCGGTGTCGGGGCGGGCCAGGTACACGTACTCGAAGACACAGCCCTTGGGCTTCGCTTCAGCGAATCGCGAGGTGCGCAGGCCGTTCTCGTCGATGGCGATCAGCTCGCCGGGCTCGATCTCCCGGACGTAGGAGGCGCCGCAGATGTCGAGCGCCGCGCTCTCGGACGCCACGACCCAGCCGCGCTCCAGCCTGCCGAGGACCAGCGGGCGGATGCCCTGCGGGTCACGGGCCGCGTACAGGGTGTGCTCGTCCATGAAGACGAGCGAGAAGGCGCCCTTGGCGCTCCGCAGGACCTGCGGGGCGGCCTGTTCGACGGTGAGGGGCTTGCCGTCGTCGTCCGTCTGTCCGGCGAGGAGCGCCGTGATCAGATCGGTGTCGTTGGTGGCGGCGACGCGGGTCGTGCGGCCGTTCTCCTTGGGGAGGTCGGCGACCAGCTCGGCCAGCTCGGCCGTATTGACCAGATTGCCGTTGTGGCCGAGCGCGATAGAGCCGTGGGCGGTCGCCCTGAAGGTCGGCTGCGCGTTCTCCCACACCGAGGCTCCGGTGGTGGAGTAGCGGGCGTGACCCACGGCGATATGGCCCTGGAGGGAGCCGAGGGAAGTTTCGTCGAAGACCTGTGAGACAAGGCCCATGTCCTTGAAGACAAGAATCTGGGAGCCGTTGCTCACTGCGATGCCCGCAGACTCCTGTCCGCGGTGTTGCAGTGCATACAGTCCGAAATAGGTGAGCTTGGCGACCTCTTCACCGGGGGCCCAGACTCCGAAGACGCCGCAAGCGTCCTGAGGGCCCTTCTCGCCAGGGAGGAGGTCGTGGTTGAGTCGTCCATCACCACGAGGCACGCCACCGAGTGTAGGCGAGATCGAGCGCTGGTCCGAATGCGGTACGGAAGTGGGCCGTGAGGTGGACGGCGAAGCGGGCCGGCGGCGTGTCGCCACCGGCCCGGCCGGACAGGTCCCCACTCACCAGGGGGAACGCGCCGGTACTACTTCGCGGGGGTGCCCGCGGCGGCTCCGAAACCGGTGCCGTCGGCCGCCTTGAGGGTCAGCTCACGGTGGTGCACCTCATACGTCACCTTCCCGTCGAGCACCTTCAGGAGCTTGCGCTCCAGGGACATTCCCGGCTCCGGGCAGATCTTCTTGGTGGACCGGACAGGCCCGAAGGTGATCGTGGAGTCCGTGGTCTTGGCGGGCGCCGAGAAAGTGTTGCAGCCGAGGCTGCCGCTCACGGTGCCGTCCTTGGCGAAGGTGAGCGTCGCCTTTCCGGTCTCGCCCTTCTTGTCCTTGGGCAGCGAACTGGCCGTCCCGCCGGAGACGAGGCTGGTGACGGTCCATCCCGTGCCCACGAGCGGGGCCGGCTCCTCGGCGGACATGGCGATGGAGTCGCCTCCGGCGCTGGTGAGGGTGAGCTTCTTGTCCTCGACCTTGGCCTTGAGCTTTCCTTCGAAGGCGCCGTTGAGCGCCTTCTCGAAGGCGGCGAGCTCCTCGGGGCAGGCGACGAGAGTCGTTCGCTTCTCACCGACAGTGATCGTGTCACCGTCGATGGTGGCCTTCGCGCCGATGGAGTTGCACCCGGTCCGGGCGTCGACCTTGCCCTTGGAGTCGATCTCCACGCTGGCCCCGGCGGGCGCCGCGGTCTTCTTGCCGTCGACGCTGAGGCTCTCGATGCTCCAGCGCACGTCGGTCAGGGGCAGATCTGTCTTCACCGCGCCGCCAGCCTCGGCCGCCCCGTCGGACTCTCTGCCGGATTCCGTGCCGCACCCGGCGAGGGCGAGGAGGGACAGGGTCGTGAGGGCGGTGACGATGGTCACTGGCTGTTTCCGCATACCGGTGGGACGAGGCAGCCCCGTGTCCGGTTCCGTGACGATGCCGGAAGGGGCGGTCGATCGGGTTCCGGTCAGCTCATGACCGGCAGCAGGGCGGCGAGATCCGCGCGTTCGCCACTGGCGCTGACCTGCGCCGATGCGAGCGCCTGGGCCCATGTCGTACGTCCCGTGGCCAGCCGCAGCCAGGTGATCGGGTCCGTCTCGACGACGTTCGGCGGGGTGCCGCGGGTGTGCCGGGGGCCCTCCACGCACTGGACGACGGCGTACGGCGGGATCCGCACCTCCGTCGACGCGCCGGGAGCCTTCTCCGCCAGCGCGTCGGCGAGCAGCCGGGTGCAGGCGGCGAGCGCCTGGCGGTCGAAGGGGATGTCGAGCCCGGCGGCGCGGTTGAGGTCGTCGGTGTGCACGACGAGCTCGACGGTGCGGGTGACCAGGAAGTCGCCGAGCCGCATCGCGCCGACGCGGACGGCGATCAGCCGGTCGGCCGGGGTGTCCGGCAGCAGCGCGGTGATCCGGCCGGCCGTGCGCTCGAACAGCTCGGCGGGTTCGGCGGAGGCCGCGTACGCCTTGACGTCGTCCGAGATGGGGGCGGCCAGCGCGGCCGTCGCGAACGCCCAGCCGGGCAGGCCGACCTCCGCCGCGGGCGGGGCGGGCTGCTCCAGGGCGCGGCTGACGCTCTCGACGCCGAAGCACAGATGCGCGGTCAGCTCCCGCACGGTCCAGTCACCGAGCCCGGCGGGCCGGGCCAGCTGCTCGGGGGTGAGGCCGGCGACCGCTTCGCGCACGTGCGCGAACTGGGTGAGGACGGCGGTACGGGTCTTGTCGGAGTCGTAACCGCGCTGCTTGCGCTTCTTGGCCGGTGACATAGCCGGGAGGCTAGCGCGCCGGCCTCGACGGCTTCACCGGGGCCGTCGGGTCCTGCGGGGGGCGACGCATTCTCCGGGGCCCGATCCCGCAAGGTGGGGGCGCGCCGGGGGGGCACGGGGCCGGTCGCCGTCGCGGTCTGCCGCAAGCTCTCGCCGTCGCGGCACAGCGAAGCTGTCGGCGGGCACCGACCGGTCGGGGTCGAGCGCATCACCGATCAGCTCGGTGCACCGCCGCCCGTTGGGCCCACATGCGCGGCCGCCGACCGCTCCGGCATCCGCGATGGGTCATCGGAGAGGGAGCACAGGGCTCGCTCGCCATCGTCGCGAACTCTGGCGGCCGGACCGCCCCGGCGGCACCCCGAAGCTGTCGGCGGGCACCGACCGGTCGGGGTGCCGGCGCGGCGCCCGCGACAGGTTCACCGGGGACCGATCCCGTACGGCGAGAGCGCGCCCGGGGGGCACGAGGCCCGGCACCGCGAACCCGGCGCCGGGCGCGACGAAATCGCCGGACGGGGCGCGGGATCGCGGCCCGTCCGGCGATTGAGGACGAAAGCGGGGACGCTCAGGCCAGCAGTGCCTCGATCGTGCCCTCGTGCGCCGAGCGCAGCTCGCTCAGCGTGATGCTGAACTCGCCCTGGACCTCGACCGATTCACCGTCCACCACACCGATCCGCGTCGCGGGCAGCCCCCGCGCGCCGCACATGTCCGTGAAGCGGAGCTCCTCGCTGCGCGGCACGGCGACGACCGCGCGCCCGGCCGACTCGCTGAACAGCGCGGTGAACGCGTCGAGCCCGTCCGGCACGACCAGCCGCGCACCCTTGCCGCCCCGCAGGCACGACTCGGTGACGGCCTGGATCAGACCGCCGTCGCTCAGGTCGTGCGCCGCGTCGATCATGCCGTCGCGCGACCCCGAGATCAGGATCTCGCCGAGCAGCTTCTCCCGGTCCAGGTCCACCTTCGGCGGCAGCCCGCCCAGGTGGTCGTGGATCACCTGCGACCAGGCCGACCCGCCGAACTCCTCGCGGGTGTCACCCAGCAGGTAGAGGAGCTGGCCCTCTTCCTTGAAGGCGATCGGGGTACGGCGCGTGACGTCGTCGATCACACCGAGCACGGCGACGACCGGCGTCGGGTGGATCGCCGTCTCACCGGTCTGGTTGTAGAGCGAGACGTTGCCGCCGGTGACCGGGGTGCCCAGCTGGAGGCAGCCGTCCGCGAGACCGCGCGTGGCCTCGGCGAACTGCCACATGACGGCCGGGTCCTCGGGCGAGCCGAAGTTCAGGCAGTCGGAGATGGCGAGCGGCTTGGCGCCGGAGGCGGCGACGTTGCGGTACGCCTCCGCCAGCGCGAGCTGCGCGCCCGCGTACGGGTCGAGCTTGGCGAACCGGCCGTTGCCGTCCGTCGCCATCGCCACGCCGAGGTTGGTCGTCTCGTCGATGCGGACCATGCCCGCGTCCTCGGGCTGCGCGAGCACCGTGTTGCCCTGCACGAAGCGGTCGTACTGGTCGGTGATCCACGCCTTCGACGCCTGGTTCGGCGACCCCACGAGCCGCAGCACCTGCTCGCGCAGCTCGGCCGAGTCCGCCGGCCGGGCGAGCCTGCCCGCGTCGTCGGCCTGGAGCGCGTCCTGCCAGTCGGGGCGGGCGTAGGGCCGGTGGTAGACCGGGCCGTCGTGCGCCACCGAGCGCGGCGGCACGTCCACGATCTGCTCGCCGTGCCAGTAGATCTCCAGGCGGGTGCCCTCGGTGACCTCACCGATGACGGTCGCGATGACGTCCCACTTCTCGCAGATCTCCATGAACCGGTCGACGTTGTCGGGCTCGACGACCGCGCACATGCGTTCCTGCGACTCGCTCATGAGGATTTCCTCGGGCGAGAGGGACGAGTCACGCAGCGGGACGGTGTCCAGCTCGACCCGCATGCCACCGGAGCCGGCCGACGCCAGCTCGCTCGTCGCGCAGGAGAGCCCGGCGCCGCCGAGGTCCTGGATACCGGCGACCAGCTTCTCCGCGAAGATCTCCAGGGTGCACTCGATGAGGAGCTTCTCCTGGAAGGGGTCGCCCACCTGGACGGCCGGGCGCTTGGCGGGTCCGGTCGACTCGAAGGTCTCGGACGCCAGCACGGAGACGCCGCCGATGCCGTCGCCGCCGGTCCGGGCGCCGTACAGGATCACCTTGTTGCCGGTGCCCGACGCCTGCGCGAGGTGGATGTCCTCGTGCTTCATCACGCCGATGCAGCCCGCGTTGACCAGCGGGTTGCCCTGGTAGCAGGGGTCGAAGACGACCTCGCCGCCGATGTTCGGCAGGCCCAGGCAGTTGCCGTAACCGCCGATACCGGCGACGACGCCGGGCAGCACGCGCCGGGTGTCGGGGTGGTCGGCCGCGCCGAAGCGCAGCGGGTCCACGACGGCGACCGGGCGGGCGCCCATGGCGAGGATGTCGCGGACGATGCCGCCGACTCCGGTGGCCGCGCCCTGGTAGGGCTCGATGTACGAGGGGTGGTTGTGCGACTCGACCTTGAAGGTGACCGCGTACCCCTGGCCGACGTCCACGACGCCCGCGTTCTCACCGATGCCGACCAGCATCGCGTCGCTGGCGGGGGCCTTGTCGCCGAACTGCTTGAGATGCACCTTGCTGCTCTTGTACGAGCAGTGCTCGGACCACATCACCGAGTACATGGCCAGCTCGGCGCCGGTCGGCCGACGCTCCAGGATCTCGCGGATCCGGGCGTACTCGTCCTCCTTGAGGCCGAGTTCCTTCCAGGGCTGGTCGACGTCGGGCGTCCCCGTCGCGTTCTTGACGGTGTCCAGGTTCTTGATCGTCATCAGGCGCTTACCAGCTTCTTCAGGATCGAGGTGAAGAACCCGAGCCCGTCGGTACGGCCCGTACCGATCAGCGGTTCCACGGCGTGCTCGGGGTGCGGCATCAGACCCACGACGTTGCCCGCCGCGTTCGTGATGCCGGCGATGTCACGGAGCGAGCCGTTCGGATTGCCGTCCAGGTAACGGAAGGCGACCCGGCCCTCGGCCTCCAGCTCGTCCAGGACCGGCTCGGCGGCCACGTACCGGCCGTCGATGTTCTTCAGCGGTACGGAGATGGACTGGCCCGCCGTGTAGTCGGCGGTCCACGCGCTCGAAGCGTTCTCCACGCGCAGCTTCTGGTCGCGGCAGATGAAGTGCAGATGGTTGTTGCGCAGCATCGCGCCCGGCAGCAGATGCGTTTCGGTGAGGATCTGGAAGCCGTTGCAGATCCCGAGGACCGGCATACCGGCCTTCGCCTGCTCGATGACCGTCTCCATCACCGGCGAGAATCGCGAAATGGCGCCGGCGCGCAGATAGTCGCCGTAGCTGAATCCGCCCGCCAGGACGACGGCGTCGACCTGCTTGATGTCCTTGTCGCGGTGCCACAGTGAGACGGGCTCGGCGCCGGCGATCCGCACCGCGCGAAGACTGTCCCGGTCGTCGAGTGTGCCGGGGAAAGTGACGACTCCGATACGAGTGGTCACGACTCCACCTTTACGACGAAGTCCTCGATGACGGTGTTGGCGAGGAACGTCTCGGCCATCTCGTGGATGCGGGCGAGGGCGGCCTCGTCGACCGGGCCCTCCACCTCGAGCTCGAAACGCTTTCCCTGTCGGACGTCCGCGATCCCTTCGAAACCCAGCCGGGGCAGTGCGCGCTGCACTGCTTGTCCTTGCGGGTCGAGGATCTCCGGCTTGAGCATGACGTCGACTACGACGCGTGCCACTGGCACTCCCGGTGGTGTGGTGCGGCTGTGTGGTGCGGCTGTGTGCAGCTGTCCGCGGCTGTGGTTCCGCCGGGGAATCCCCCGACCCCCCGAGTGCCTTCAGCGTACCCGTACACAAAATCTACGCGAGTAGATATCCACACAGTGCCGGACTCTCCACCGATCTCCGTCGATATCGCACCGTGAGACCACAGGGAAAAATCCCGGAAAAAAATCGCTCCCGCCATTGCCGTCGGACACGCTGATGCAATTGGCTGGGCTTCACAATGCGAGGCGGTTCGCTGTACAAAGGAATAGAGCAGAAAGCCGCATTGCCCCTAAACAGCCGGAAGCCCGGTATCGCCGCACGTCAGCCATGATCCCAAGCATGGCCCCGGCCCGGCGGTGCCGCAGGAAAGGACCGATATCCGTGGCGCAACGCGTAGTGGTCACGCTCTCCGACGACATCGACGGCGGGGAAGCGGCGGAAACGGTCACGTTCGGCCTCGACGGGAAGTCGTACGAGATCGACCTCAATCCCGCCAATGCAAAGAAACTGCGCAAGGCCCTGGCCCCCTACCTCACGGCGGGCCGGCGCCAGACCCACGCCGGAAAGAACCGTAAGTCGTACCGGCACACGGCCCTCGCGCCGGACCCGGCGGCCGTCCGCGCCTGGGCGCTCTCGCACCGGATGGAGGTGCCGGCCCGCGGCCGGATCCCCAAGCGGGTCTACGAGGCGTTCCGCGAGGCGAGTTGAGGAAGCGTCCGGTCCGGGACGCGCGGCCGGGCTCGCCGGGGAACGGAGTTGCACAGCACCCCCGGCGATCGGCTAGAGTCTGGAGCACGCCGAAGGGCAAGGCCGAAAAGCCGAACCCCACGCAGCGTGCGGGTGTAGTTCAGTAGTAGAACGCCCCCTTTCCAAGGGGGAGGCGCAGTGTGCGATTCCTGTCACCCGCTCTGCATCACATCGAAGCTTGTTGTTGGTGAACGATGCACTGCGGACGTAGCTCAGTTGGTAGAGCGCAACCTTGCCAAGGTTGAGGTCGCCAGTTCGAACCTGGTCGTCCGCTCCGTATCGAAGGCCCCGGTCACTTGTGACCGGGGCCTTCGTCGTGCCCGGCCCCCAGCGATGACATTTGTCATGAGCAGTGGTGACAGCGCGCACTGAACCCGGGCCCGATCCACCGGAAGTCTTGTACCCATGACAACGACTCGGGGAGACAACGCGGTACGGACCACGGATGTGGACTGGAACGTCATCGAGGTGGACCGGCTCCGGCGCACCTACGCCGGAGGGTTCCAGGCGGTGAACGAGATCTCGTTCACCGTCGGCGAGGGGGAGGTCTTCGCACTGCTCGGCACCAACGGGGCGGGCAAGACCTCCACCGTGGAGATGCTGGAGGGCCTCGCCCGCCCCAGCGGGGGCACGGTGCGGGTGCTCGGACACGACCCGTACACCGACAGGGCCGCGGTACGGCCGCGGACCGGGGTGATGCTCCAGGAGGGCGGCTTCCCGACCGATCTGACGGTCAAGGAGACCGTACGGATGTGGTCGGGCTGCACGAGCGGGGCCCGGCCCGTCGACGAGGCGCTGGGCCTCGTCGGGATGGGCAAGCGCGCCGGTGTGCGGGTCAAGCAGTTGTCCGGCGGCGAGCGGCGGCGCCTCGATCTGGCGCTCGCGCTGCTCGGGCGGCCCGAGGTGCTCTTCCTCGACGAGCCGACGACCGGCCTCGACGCCGAGGGCCGCCGTGACACCTGGGACCTGGTGGCGGCGCTGCGCGACGGAGGGACGACCGTGCTGCTGACCACCCACTATCTGGAGGAGGCCGAGTCCCTCGCGGACCGGCTGGCGATCATGCACGGAGGCCGGATCGAGGTGGCGGGAACACCGGCGGAGGTGACCGCGACCAGGCCGGCCCGGATCCGGTTCAGGCTGCCCGACGGGGTGGCGCCGGGGCAGCTGCCGCTCACGCTGCGGGCGGCGGCGGACGGTCCGCACATCGAGATCCGCACCCAGGAACTCCAGCGGGACCTCGCCGAACTGCTGCGCTGGGCCGAGGAATTGGGCGTACATCTGGCGGGGCTCGACGCCCGGTCCGCCTCGCTCGAAGAGGCGTTCCTCGACATCGCGGCACAGCGCACGGCAGCCGGGACCCCCGGTGTGGGTACGGGCGACAACAAGGGAACGGGGGTCGCCGCATGAGCGCGACAGTCACACAGAAGCGGGAGACGGCCGCCGACGGCGGGACGACGACCAGGGCGGGACGGCTGGGCGCGCTCGCGCGAGCCGAGCTGACGCTGCTGATCCGCAACAGGACGACGCTCTTCGTGGCGCTGTTCGTGCCCATCGGACTCATCGCCTCGGTCCAGGTCTCGCTGAAGGACGTCGATCTGGAAGACACCGGGATGAGCGTGCTGGAGATCGCTCTGACCGGCGGCATCGGCATGGTGCTGCTGATGGTCGTGTACTCGAACCTCACCTCCGCGTTCACGGCCAGGCGCGAGGAACTGGTGCTCAAGCGGCTCCGTACGGGCGAGGTCTCCGATCCGGAGATCCTCGCCGGGACCGCGCTCCCCGCCGCCGCGCTGGCGCTCGCGCAGTGTGTGCTGCTGGTCGCGGTCGGGGTCGCGTTCCTCGACGTGAGCGCCCCGCAGCGGCCCGAGCTGCTGGTGCTGGGCGTGCTGGTGGGTATCGGGCTGCTGGCGGCGCTGGCCGCGGCCACGGCGTCGTACACCCGTACCGTGGAGAGCGCGCAGATCACCACGATGCCGGTGTTCCTGCTCTCGGTGGTCGGATCGGGCCTGTTCATGCCGCTGGAGGCGCTGCCCGACAACGTCGCCTCGGTGTGCGAGCTGCTGCCGATGACCGGGATCGTGACCCTGGTGCGGGCGGGCTGGCTGGGCGACGCCGCGACCGGCGACCTGGTCACGGCGGGACTGAATGCTCTGGCCTGGTCGGTGCTGGCGGTGTTTGCTGTGAAGCGCTGGTTCCGCTGGGAGCCGCGGCGCTGAGCGGAAGGCGCGACGGACGGACGACGCGCCGGCGGACGCCGAGCGCGCGTCCGTACATCGGAGAGCACGCCGACACGGGCGGGAGCGGGAAGGACGGCATGACGAGGGTGACGGGCAGGGCGCGACCGTGGGCCGGGAAGAGCAAACCCGCCAAGGTGGAGATCTACACCCGCTGGTCCTTCCATCTCTTCATGGTCGGCGAGCTGGTGGTCCTGGTGATGGGCACCTTGGCACGCGCCGACTCACCGATCGGCGGCTGGTTCCTGCTGCTCGGCTGTGCCCACGCGCTCGCGGCCGGCGCCTACGTCTCGTACGCCCTCGACTGGGCGCTCGGCAGGCGGGCCCGGCCGACCCGTCTGATGGCCGCGACGGCCGTGCTCTCCGCCGTCGGTTCCGTGGCGACCATGGCTCTCATCGCCGCGAACCCGTTGAGCAAGGGTGACATCCAGAGCCTGTCCTACGTGCTGGTCGCCTTCGCCGGGTTCGGCGTCGGCTCGCTGGTCGTCGGCGTCCGGCGGGTGAAGACCATGCTGCTGCTGGTGCTGGCCTTCATCGTGCTCGTGGCACTGTCCGGGCTGGTGTTCGGCATGGAGCCCGGTGCCCTCTTCGGTGCCGCGCTCGGCGTGCTGATCTCGGGACTGGCCCTGACCTTCACCACCGGCTTCTCGGTCTGGCTGGTCAAGGCGGTATGGGATCTGGACAGCGCCCGTGAACTCCAGGCCCGGCTTGCCGTCGCCGAGGAGCGGCTGCGTTTCGGGCGGGACCTGCACGATGTGATGGGGCGCAATCTGGCGGTGATAGCGCTCAAGAGCGAACTCGCCGTGGAGCTGGCGCAGCGCGGCGGCACGGAGCAGGCCGCCGCGCAGATGTCCGAGGTGCAGCGGATCGCGCGGGAGTCGCAGCGCGAGGTGCGGGCGGTCGTGCGGGGATACCGGGAGGTGGATCTGCACACCGAACTGGAAGGCGCGCGGGGCGTGTTGCGGGCCGCGGGGATCGGTTTCCGGCTGGAGGGCGCGGATACGGGGAACGGTACGGACAGGGTGGGCGGCGGTTCCGGCGGCGCTTCCGTTGGCGGTGCGGGCCTGGCGGCCGACGTGCAGTCCGCCCTCGGGTGGGTGGTCCGCGAGGCCGCCACGAACGTGCTGCGGCACGGGGACGCGCGGCAGTGCACGGTGAGGCTGACGGTACGGGAGGGGTGCGACGCGGTGCTGGTCGTGGAGAACGACGGGCTGCCGGACCAGGCGGCCCTGGCACGGGCGGGCGCGGACGGTCCGCCCCGGCCTGCGGGGGCCGGGCTCGCGGGGTTGCGCGAGCGGCTGGCCACGCTGGGCGGCACGCTCGACGCGGGCCCGGTGGACGGCACGCACTTCCGGCTCACGGCCCGGGTGCCGCTGGCGGCGGCGCCGACCGAGAGCAGGAAGACCACCGAGACCAAAGAGACCGCTGAGATCGCTGAGGCGACCGGGACGGCTGGGACGGCCAAGGCGGCCGGGGCGGCCGGGGCGAGCGAGGTGACCGCGTGAGTCAGGCGCCACCGCCCGTCCCCGCGTCGGTCACTCCCGTACGCATCCTGCTCGCCGACGACGAGCATCTGATCCGGGGCGCGTTCGCCGCGCTGCTCGGGCTGGAGGAGGATCTGACCGTCGTCGCCGAGGCCGCCTCCGGGCCCGAGGCGCTGGCGATGGCCCTGGCACACCGCCCGGACGTCGCCGTCCTCGACCTCCAGATGCCGGGCGCCGACGGTGTGAAGGTCGCCACATCCCTGCGTACCGAACTGCCCGGCTGCCGGACGATGATCGTCACCAGCCACGGCCGGCCCGGCCATCTCAAGCGGGCCCTGGCGGCGGGGGTGCGCGGCTTCGTACCGAAGACCGTCAGTGCCCGGCAGCTGGCCGAGATCATCCGTACCGTGCACGCCGGAAACCGGCACGTGGACCCGGAGTTGGCCGCCGACGCGATCTCGGCCGGCGACTCGCCGCTGACCGCGCGCGAGGCCGAGGTGCTGGAGCTGGCCGCCGACGGGGCGCCGATCGCCGACATCGCGGCATGGGCCTCACTGTCGCAGGGCACCGTACGGAACTACCTGTCGTCGGCCGCGTCCAAACTGGGGGCTTCGAGCCGGCACACGGCGGTGCGTCTCGCCCGCGAGCGAGGTTGGGTATAGTGGGCTTCGCGCCACGGCGCACGCGGACGTAGCTCAGTTGGTAGAGCGCAACCTTGCCAAGGTTGAGGTCGCCAGTTCGAACCTGGTCGTCCGCTCAGCACAAGAACCCCCGGCCGGATCACCGGCCGGGGGTTCTTCGCTGTCCCGGTGCCGCGAGCTACCAGCGCGAGCCGGTGAGGAGTTCGTACGCCTCCAGATACTTGGCGCGCGTCGCGTCCACGATCTCCTGGGGCAGCTCCGGCGGCGGCTGCTCGCTCGCGCGGTCCCAGCCGGAGACGGGCGACGTCAGCCAGTCCCGTACGTACTGCTTGTCGTACGACGGCTGCGCGTGGCCCGGCTCCCAGGTCGCCGCAGGCCAGAAGCGCGAGGAGTCCGGGGTCAGCACCTCGTCGGCGAGCACCAGCCGGTCGTCGGTGTCGAAGCCGAACTCGAACTTCGTGTCGGCCAGGATGATGCCCCGGTCGCGGGCGATGTCGCGGGCGCGGCCGTAGACGTCGAGCGTCGTACGGCGCAGCAGCGCGGCGGTCTCCGCGCCGACCTGGCGGGCGACCTCCTCGTACGACACGTTCTCGTCGTGGTCGCCGACGGCCGCCTTGGTGGCGGGGGTGAAGATCGGCGCCGGCAGCTCGGAGCCGTCGACCAGGCCCTCGGGGAGGGCGAGTCCGCAGACGGTGCGGGTCTGCTCGTACTCGGCGAGGCCGGAGCCGGTGAGATAGCCGCGGGCGACGCACTCGACCGGGGTCATCCGCAGCGGCTCGCAGATGAGTGTGCGGCCGGCCCAGTCTGCGGGGGCACCGTCCGGGAGGTCGGTGGAGATGACATGGCTCGGCGCGAGATCGGTGAACTTGTCGAACCACCAGAGCGAGAGCTGGGTCAGGACCCGGCCCTTGTCGGGAATTTCGGTGGGCAGGACCCAGTCGTACGCGGAGATGCGGTCGCTGGCGACCATGACGAGATCGCCCGTCTCGTTCCGGTACAGGTCGCGCACCTTGCCGGTGTGCAGATGCACCAGGCCCGGGACCTGAAGCGGCTCGGGCTTTTCTACGAATCCGGACACGGTTCCTCGTTCCTCGCCGCGGGTGCTTTCCGGTTCCGATTCTCCCGTACGCGGGGAGCGGTGCGTGCGTGGGGGCACGGCGCCCGGTCGGCCCAGGCCGACGCGCGGGCCGGGCCCAGCCTGTCTCACCGGCCTCGGCCGCGTTCAGTCCCGCTTGCAGATGCGGTCGAGGAGATTCGCGGTCGCCCGCTGGACGCGCGGGTCGACATGGCCGGGGCGGTCCAGGGCGGGTGACCAGGCGAAGGTCCCCGAGGCGAAGACGAGGGCGCCGGAGGGCGCCCGGTAGAGCGAAGTCTCCTGATGGCGAAGGGCGTTGTCGCCGTCCCGGTAGGGCGAGTGGGCGAGCAGCATCCGTTCGTCGTGCTCGGGCAGCGCCGTACGCGGGAAGTATCGGTCGGCCTCACCGGCGACCAGGCCCGGGATCTCGTCGCCCTCGGAGGCGCCGGTGGCTTCCCAGAACCAGTGCTCCGCGTTCCGTACGACCATCGGGTGGGGCTCGGGGACCCGCCCGACGTACTGGATGCCGAGCAGTTGCTGCTCCGGCTTGTCCACCTCCCGCCAGAGGGCCGGGCGGCCGGGGCCGTGGCGCTTGCGGCAGGTGAGGAGCCGGTCGGGGACGCCGGAGGCGGACGGGCCCAACTCGACCTGCCAGTACATGGTGTTGGCGGAGAGGAAGACCAGCGACGTGCCGTGCTCGCGCGCCCGCTCGACGGTGCGGCGCATGGGGAGCGACCAGTACTCGTCGTGGCCGGGGAAGACCAGCCCCCGGTAGCGGGTCGGGTCGATCCTGCCGGCGTGCAGATCGCGGGCGTCGGCGTAGGCGATGTCGTAGCCGTAGCGCTCGGCCCAGCGGATGAAGTCGTACGCGTGGCCCACGTGGATGGGCAGGCCGGCGCCCGCGTACGGACGGTCGAAGGAGACGGTGATCGCCGCGTCCTCCTCGCCGAGGAGCCGGCCCCGCTCGTCCCAGGCGTGGTAGAGGCTGGCGCCGAGATGGCCGTCCTCCGGGTAGAGGTTGTACGCCTGCCAGGTGATGTCGGGGAGCAGCAGGAGCAGGTCGGCGGGGTGGCTGTCGCGGACCGTGAAGGGGATGTGGGAGCGGTAGCCGTCGGTGGTGGTGAGGACGGCGACGTACGCGCCGAGCGACCAGTACGACGGGATCTGGAGGCGCCAGGAGAGCCACCAGTGGTGGCAGGAGACCGTGCGCTCGGCGGCGAGCGGGGCGGGCTGGACGATGCCGGAGAGACGGGGGCTGGTGGTGATCTTGCGGGCGCCCTCGCCGCCGTAGTGCCCGATCCGGTAGACGTCCACGGAGAACGGCTGGGGCGGGTCGACGGTGACATGGAAGTCGATCGACTCGCCGGGCGCGGCGGCGCCGGTGGAGGCGAAGCCCTTGATCTGGCGGTGAACGTCGTCGGCGGTACGGGTGCCGCCGCGGTCGCGCCCGAGCGTCGGGTCCGCGTACCAGGGGACGACCTGGCCCCTGTCGTCGAAGTAGGTCTCGCTGCCGCGCAGCCAGGGCACCGGTCCCTGGCCGAAGGGGTCTGAGACGGCGTGGGCGAGCGCGCCCGACTCCCACCGTCGGATGTGATCGGCGCACATTGGCGCGCCCCTCCCTGGAATCCCCGTCCGGGTCTTGGTGGTTGGTCGACTGCCGGTGGGCGGACCGCCGTTGGGGCGGGCCGTGGCAGCGTCGGTCTCCAGCACATCACATAACGCACGCGCTCCGTCACCGTTCGTCGCGAATGGAAGTGAACGGAACACCCGGATTCGGATGGTGGGTTGGGTGGGTCGTGGCGCTCACCGGGCGGTTCGCCGGATCCTCGCCGGGCGGTGCGCAAGGCCCTTGCCGGGCGGTTCGCGGTGGTTCGCGGTGGTTCGCGGGTGGTCCGCCTGGCGGGTCGTGGCGCCTTCGGCGTGTCCGCGCCGGGCGTTTCGTCCGGGTGGTGGTGAGCGAATTCACACCAGACGGACCGGTTTCTCCGACCGTACGCCCGTCGAGGCCAGCCATGTCCGCAGCGGCTCCACGTCGCCGTCCTCCACCAGGCTCAGCACCCCGCCCGCCAGGTCCGTGCGGCGTTTGCCGCCCATCAGGAGGGCCGGGCCGTCGAGCCAGTCGAGACCCGGGGCCGCACCCGCCGTGTCCACGGCCGCGCAGCAGACCATCGCCGTGACGTGGTCGGCGAGCAGTTCGCGGCCCGTACGCGGCGGCATGAGCGGGAGCAGCGGGAGCGGGTCCGTGCCACGGAACGCCAGGGCGTCCCCTGCGGTGTCCGAGGCGGGGGCGGGCGCCGGGACGGACGGCACGGCCTCGGCCTCCTCGCGCGCCACCTCGGCGCTGATCCCGGCGGCCAGGGCGTCGCCCGCCTCCTCGCCCCGTCCGGCGAGATGGTCCATGACCCGGTCCAGTGTGGGGCCGAGCACGCGGGCGGCCGAGAGGTCGGCCGCGGACTCGCCCGGCCGCGCCGACGGACGTACGCCCATGTCGTCCAGGACGCGGTGCAGCCGGGCCGCTTCCGTACGCCACTTACGGTCGACGACCTCTTCCGGATACTGCTGCCAGTCGACCGGGGACCAGTCGGGGCCGGACGCTGCCGGGCCGCCGTGGAAGAGGCGCGCGGCCAGCAGGGACGCGGCCTCGTCGACCGCGCCGGGCTCCTCGAGCAGATCGCAGGCGGGCCGCTCGCCGAGCCGGGAGGTGAAGCCGTCGGCCAGCCGGTCGCGCCGCGAGAGCTCGGTCAGCGCCGATACGACTCCGACGTCGAGCCGCGACGGCCAGCGGCCCATCCGCCAGGCGGGCAGTGCGACACGGGTCAGCAGCCGGTCCCAGCCCGCGTAGGCGAGGCCGACCTGCTCCTGGGCGACGATCCGCAGGCCGTAGTCCACACCCTGTGCGCGCTCGGACGCGGCGGAGGCGACACCGCGCTCCATCAGCGCGGCGTGCTCGCCGCAGGCGCGCAGCATCAGGCGGGCGATCCTGCTCACGACGCCGAGCGCGGCCCGGCGTATCAGCCCGAGGCCCGGGCGGCCGGAGAGCGCCACCGCGGCGTCGAGGCCCCGCACGAGGCGACGGGCGGCCGCTATGTCGGGGTGCGACGCCGGGCCCGTACCGGCCACGACCGGGGCCAGCACGGCGCGCAGCTCGGCGACCCGCATCCACCACAGGAAAGGGGAGCCGATCACGAGGACGGGTGCGGCGGGGACGCGGTGGCGGCCGGCGCCGGCGCCTGTCCTGTTCGGGGAGCCGAGGGCGTGTCCGCTGCCTCTGCCCGTGCCGGTACCGGACGGGCCGGTCGGGGTGTCGACGGGGGCGTGCGCGGGGTGCGTACGGTCTTCCAGCCAGCTGTCGCAGTCGGGGGTCAGAGCTATGGCTGAGGGCGCGGGCACGTCCAGCCGCTCGGCCAGGTCCCGCACCAGCCGATACAGGTCGGGGGCGGACCGCTCGGCGATCTCCACGGTGGGGCTGAGGGCGGGTCTGGCCCTGGTGATCACGACGGCGACGGCCGCCGCGCAGAGCAGCACGACCACGGCGAGACTCGTCACGGCCCAGCGCGCCGCGTCCCAACTCCCGCCGGTCAGACGGCCCGTGGCACCGCCCGCGAGCAGGACGACCGCAGCCGCGGCGGGCAGCAGCGCGACGGCCATGGCCCTGCCGCGCACGCGCAGCACAGCGACAGCCCTGGACCTGGCGCCCTGTGCGCCGATCTCCTCACCGACACCGGAACCGGACACGTCCGGATCTCACCCCCTCTGCCAGCACTGCGGCGGATTTGCTCACTCCCCCACTGTGGCACCCGCCACTGACATCGCAATGCCGGTGGGCCAAGTGCCCGAACGCTTGCGCCGCACCATAGTTGGGGCCCTGGCGGGGGTCATTCGGATGGGCTAACCGTCACTCGATGGAATGGCTTTGGGCAAAGGTGCTGACGCGCCGGTGTTTTGGGGTGCGGTTTCCGGGACGGGGTGATGAGGAGGACCGGTCTCCGCGACCGGGCGGCGTGACGGGGTGCGGGCGCGGGCGCGGAGGCGGAGGCCGGGTGCCGAGGCGGGTTCCGGTGTCCGTACCGGGGTGCCGAGCCGGGACGGAGACGTCCCGGCCCCGGCCGACCAGGTCAGGCTTCGGCGGCCTCGCGGGCGATGTCCGTACGGTGCTGGGAACCGTCCAGGCGGATCCGGTCCACGGCCGCGTACGCCCGCTCCCGTGCCTGCCCGAGATCCTTGCCGGTCGCTGTGACGGACAGCACCCGGCCACCGGCGCTCAGGACCGTGCTGCCGTCGTCGGCCAGCCGGGTCCCGGCGTGCAGGACGTACGCGTGGGGCGCATCCTGCGCGACGACGTCGGCCAGGCCCTCGATCGGGTCGCCGGTGCGCGGCGTACCGGGGTAGTTGTGCGAGGCCACGACGACCGTGACCGCCGCGTCGTCGCGCCAGACCAGGGACGGCTGATCGGCGAGGCGTTCCTCGGCGGCGGCCAGCAGGACACCGGCGAGCGGGGTCCTCAGCCGGGCCAGGACCACCTGTGTCTCGGGGTCCCCGAAACGGGCGTTGAACTCGATGACCCGCACACCGCGGCCGGTGATCGCCAGGCCCGCGTACAGCAGCCCGGCGAAGGGCGTGCCACGACGGCGCAGTTCGTCGACGGTCGGCTGGAGCACCGTCTCCATGACCTCGTCGACCAGCTTGGGGTCGGCCCACGGGAGCGGCGAGTAGGCGCCCATGCCACCGGTGTTGGGGCCCTCGTCGCCGTCGAGCGCCCGCTTGAAGTCCTGGGCGGGGCGCAGCGGGAGGACGGTGCGGCCGTCGGTGACGGCGAAGAGGGAGACCTCGGGACCGTCGAGGAACTCCTCGATGACGACGCGGCCGCAGGCGAGCGCGTGCTCGCGGGCGGCGGCGATGTCCCCGGTCACGACGACGCCCTTGCCGGCGGCGAGACCGTCGTCCTTGACGACGAAGGGGGCGCCGAATGCGTCGAGGGCCTTGTCGATCTCCTCGGGGGTCGTACAGACGTAACTGCGCCCGGTGGGGACACCGGCCGCGGCCATCACGTCCTTGGCGAAGGCCTTGGAGCCCTCCAGCTGCGCCGCCTCGGCGGACGGGCCGAAGCAGGCGATGCCCGCGTCCCGTACGGCGTCGGCGACCCCGGCGACGAGCGGCGCCTCCGGTCCGACGACGACGAGCCGGGCCTCCAGCTCGGTGGCGAGCCGGGCGACGGCCGCACCGTCCATGGCGTCGACCGGGTGCAGCTGGGCGACTTCGGCGATGCCGGCGTTGCCCGGCGCGCAGTGCAGGGCGGTGACGTCGGGATCGAGGGACAGAGAGCGGCACAGGGCGTGTTCGCGGGCACCGCCGCCGATGACTAGGA
This sequence comes from Streptomyces sp. NPDC060366, assembly GCF_042725135.1. Classification (NCBI taxonomy): domain Bacteria; kingdom Bacillati; phylum Actinomycetota; class Actinomycetes; order Kitasatosporales; family Streptomycetaceae; genus Streptomyces; species Streptomyces sp. NPDC060366. The sequence continues at coordinate 69,204 of NZ_JBHXDC010000004.1, forward strand.
CCTTCACGGGGGGCAGCCTAGCCGGGACGGGGTCCGTGACCGACCTGACGTCCGGCGGCCGGACGGCGGGCGTGGGGGTGAGACACCCGCGGGCGTGGGGTGAGACACCCGCGGGCGTGGAGGTGAGACACCCGCGGGCATGGAGGTGAGACACCCGCGGGCGTGGAGGTGAGACACCCGCTAGTCGTTCGGATACTCCTCGACGACGGTGGCGCCCAGTTCGCGGACGATCAGGTCGTGCCCGGAGAGCGCGGAGTCGACGAGGTCGGCGTCGTCCTCTTCAGGGGTGTCGTCCTCGGGGGCGACGTGCCGGGGGGCGGCGACGGCCGTGTCCGACGGGCGGCGCTGTTCGGGCGTGGTGGGGCCGGAGGCGTTGGGCGCCGGGGCGGCGGGCGCGTAGGCGCCGGACATCGCTGAGCCCGGGCCCGCCCCGGAGGAGGCGGACTGGGCGGGCGGTGCGGGCCGCTGGGAGGGAGCGGGTGCCTGGGGTCTGGTGCCGCCGTCCCCGCCGCCGAAGCCGCCGGCGCCACCACCTCCCCCTCCGTAGCCTCCGCCGGCTCCTCCGCCGCCGTAACCTCCGCCGCCGCCCGGGCTGTTGCCGCCGCCGGGAGCCGGCGGCTGCGGGGTGCCGCCCGAGGGATCGATGATCGCCTCGATCTTCCACTGCACGTGGAACTGCTCGGAGAGCGCCTGCTTGAGCACTTCCTCGCTGCCGCTGCTCGCGAAGTTGTCACGGGCGCCCGCGTTGAGGAAGCCGAGCTGGAGGGTCGTGCCGTCGAAGCCCGCTACCTGCGCGTTCTGACTGAGCAGGATCCAGGTGAAACGACGGCGGTTCTTCACCGCCTCCAGGATGTCCGGCCACATGTTCCGCACCTGTCCGGCGCCCTGGGCCATGACGGGACCGCCTGCGGGGGCTGCCGGCCGGGCGGACTCGTGCGCCGGCGGGGCCGCCGCCGGAGCGGGCTCGGCGGCCTGCGGGCCACGCCCGGGGGTCGACGCGGTGGGCCACCCGCCGGGCTTGCGGGCGGGCTCGGGAGCGGCCGGGGCGGGCGCGCCGGGCGTCGCCGCACCGGGCCAGGCGCCGGGCCGGCTGCCGCTCGGGGGAGCCGCGTCGGGTGTGGGCTCGGGGGCGGGCGTGGGCGGTGCGGCGGTGGGAGGCGCCGGGGGCGTGGGCGCCGGGCCCGGCGCACCGCCGCCCTGCACGGCGGCCCGCGCCACCGCGGGTCCGCTGCCGGGCGCCACCGTGTGCGCCTCGGGCCCGGGGACGTACCCCATGGCGGGCGCCGGGCCCCCGGTCGAGAACGCCGCCGCCGACGCCCCCCGCTCCAGCCGGTCGAGCCGCGTCTGTACGGACCGCTCGTCGTCGAAGGCCGCGGGCAACAGCACGCGCGCGCAGATCAGTTCGAGCTGGAGCCGGGGCGAGGTGGCGCCCCGCATCTCGGTGAGCCCGGTGTTGACCAGGTCGGCGGCCCGGCTCAGCTCGGCGGCCCCGAAGACCGACGCCTGGTCCTGCATCCGCTGGACCACGTCGTCGGGGGCGTCGATGAGCCCCTTCGTACCGGCGTCCGGAACGGCGGCCAGGATGACCAGGTCCCGCAGCCGCTCCAGCAGGTCGGCGACGAACCGCCGCGGATCGTTGCCGCCCTCGATGACCCGGTCCACGACCTCGAAGGCCGCCGCGCCGTCGCCCGCCGCGAAGGCGTCGATCGCCGAGTCGAGCAGCGAACTGTCCGTATAACCGAGAAGGGACGTCGCCATGGCGTACGTCACACCGTCCTCGGCGGCGCCCGCGAGGAGCTGGTCCATCACGGACATCGAGTCCCGCACGGACCCGGCACCGGCCCGCACGACGAGCGGCAGCACACCGTCGGCGACCGGGATCGCCTCCTTGGCACACACCTCGCCGAGATAGTCCCGCAGCGTCCCGGGCGGCACGAGCCGGAACGGATAGTGGTGCGTACGCGAGCGGATCGTGCCGATGACCTTCTCCGGCTCGGTGGTCGCGAAGATGAACTTGAGATGCTCCGGCGGCTCCTCGACCACCTTCAGCAGGGCGTTGAACCCCGCCGGCGTGACCATGTGCGCCTCGTCGATGATGTAGATCTTGTAACGACTGCCGGCCGGCCCGAAGAAGGCCTTCTCCCGCAGATCACGCGCGTCGTCCACACCACCGTGCGAAGCCGCGTCGATCTCGATGACATCGATCGACCCGGGGCCGGTCCTGGCCAGGTCCTGACAGGACTGGCAGACCCCGCAGGGGGTCGGCGTGGGCCCCTGCTCACAGTTCAGACAGCGCGCGAGGATACGCGCACTGGTGGTCTTCCCACAGCCCCGCGGCCCGCTGAACAGGTACGCGTGATTGACCCGGTTGTTGCGCAGGGCCTGCTGCAGCGGGTCAGTGACATGCTCCTGCCCGATGACCTCGGCGAACGACTCGGGGCGGTAACGGCGGTACAGCGCTAGGGACGACACACCTACGACGATATCGGCCCGCTACGACATCCCACCCCCGCCAACGCGGACGCCCCCCACGTACCCGCCAGAGCCAACCTACCCTTGCTGCCTTCCGGCCCTGGGGGAGTTCAGTCAGATAGCGCCACGTGAGGGGCTGCGCCCAGAGTACCCGATCCCCACCCCCACGAACGAGTTCGCGAGCACCGCTCCCAGTCTTGTATGGTTCGTCGCGGAGGATTCGCCTAGTGGCCTAGGGCGCACGCTTGGAAAGCGTGTTGGGGGCAACCCCTCACGAGTTCGAATCTCGTATCCTCCGCCATTGCTCTCACCGGGCAATACGTTGAAGGGCCCCACCGTTCGCGGTGGGGCCCTTCGGCGTTCGTAGTCTCATCTGCAGTCTCAACGAGACTCTTCGGAACCCTCCGGGCCGGTGTCGTCGGAGTCGTTGGCCACTTCCCAGATGAGTCCTCCGACCCGCTGCGCGACGTCGGCGAGGATGCCGCCTGTCACGTGCTGGTACCGGGCCGCCATCGCCGTGGACGACCAGCCCATGATCTGCATCACGACCCGCTCGGGCACACCGAGGATGAGCAGAACCGTTGCCGCGGTGTGCCGGGCGTCGTGCAAGCGCCCGTCCCGAACCTTCGCGTCGATCAGCAGCCGCTTCCAGGCGTCGTAGTCCGTGCTCGGCACCAGCGGCTCGCCTACGGGAGAGGTGAAGACGAACCCGGACTCTCGCCAGTCCTCCCCCGCGATCGCCCGCTCGCGTGCCTGCTCTCTGCGGTGGAGCTCCAGCAGTCTCACCAGTTCGTCAGGAACACCGATGACGCGTCGGCCGGCGCGCGACTTCGTGTTGGCCGTGTCCTCGTTCTTCCTGACGCGCTTCTTGCAGAACCCCGGCTTCGTGCCGCAGTCGCCGCCGCACCCGTGGAGGTACTTCGGCCTCAGCCTGTTCTTCCTGACGCGCAGGACTCCGCTGCTCGTATCGAGGTCTGCCCACCGCAGCCCGAGCGCTTCCCCCTGCCGGAGCCCCAGAGCGAGCGCGATGGACCAGCGAGCACTATTCCGAAGCTTGGCGGCCCCTGAGAGCAGGCGCTGCACCTCTTCGATGTCGTACGGCTCCACCTCCTCTTCCTCGATCCTCGGCGGGACCGCGAGGGTGGCGACGTTCCGTGTGACGTGGCCGCGGCGCATCGCGTGATTCAACGCGGTACGGATCGTCCGGTGCGCCTGGTGCGCGGTGGCGGGCTTGCTGCCGTTGGCCAGCATTCGGCTGTAGAAGCGCTCCAGGTGTTCGGGCTCCAGCTTGTCCAGCCGGTGAGCCCCGACGCCCGGCACGAGGTGGACCCGTACGGCCACCTCGTATCCGGCGTACGTGTTCTCTCGCACCGATGGCTTGGCGATCTCTTCCACCCAGTGCAGCAGCCAGGCCTTGACGGTCCACGGACGTCCTGGCTTCCGTACCTTGCCTTCGTCCCGCTGCTTCTCCAGAGCGCGAACCTTCTTGATCACCTCCCCTTCGCTGATCTTGCTCATGACGTGGCGCCGGTCCGGCTTGCCGTCGTCACGGATGCCGACGGTCACACGTCCGTGCCAGTAACCGTCGCTGCCGAGATAGATGGATGACGCCCCGTCCGGGCGCTTGGGCCGCTTGGCCATTGGTGCTCCTTACGCCGCGGCGTGGTTGTTGCTGGTCTGCATGTGCTGGTTCAGGTAGTTGATGAGTGCCTGAACGGGGACGCGCCGACTTCGGCCGAACGGGACCGTCTGGACGGCTCCGTCACGGATCAGGCCGTACATCGTGGTCCGGCCGATGCTCAGGCGGCGGGCGGCTTCCTCGACTGTCACGGCGAGGAGGGTGAGATCGAAGTCCTGCGGGTTCTCGTCGTTCTTCAGCAATTCGAGCCGGGGCATGGCACTCCTCGGTGCGGTCATGCGAGCTGGTGTGTGTGGAGTCCGCATTGCTGTGTGTCGCGACTCAAGCGACTCAGGGGCCGTTCCGGGGCGGCGTGAGTCGCTTGAGTCGCGACACCGGCTATCGCCGATCGGACGGCGTGAGCGTGATGCCGGTGTACGTGGGCACCTGCCGGCCGTACGCGTCGCGGGGGCGGGCTCGGTGCAGTTGGGGGACGACGGAGAGCAGATTCCGTCCGAACATCTGCTTGGTCCCCACGGCCCGTACGCCGTTGTCCTCGGCCCACTCGCGCCAGACTGCCCACAGGGTGTCGACGGGGACCTCACAGGCTGCGCCGACCGTGCAGCGCTCACGAATGAACGCGCTCGTCGGCGAGGCGGTGTCCTGCATCGTGATGACCGCTTCCTGTGAGGAAGGCGGATCCGTGATCCGGCCGATGCGCTGGAGACGGGCCAGCCCCTCCAGGGCCCAGTTGAGAATTCCGGGCATCTCGGCGGCCAGCTTGTCGGTGAGGTTGGTGTCTTCCTTGCCGAGCCAGGACACGGTCATGTTGAGCACGATGAACCGGCGGGCGATGACCCCGGAGGAGTCCCCGAAGCTCGGCAGCTCGTTGGTGAGGATCATCAGCCGCGTGGGCAGTTTGCCGGTCCACGGGTCGCGGAACTTGCGGTCGATGTCGATGGTGTCCTCACCGGAGATGGTGAGCAGCCGTTCGACGACCTGACCGCCGTCCTTGCCTGAGAGACGGGCGTCGGAGATGACGGCGAGCGGCTTGCCGAGCAGCGTGGACAGACCAAAGTTGCTGCCGAGACCGGCGAGCGTCGGCCCGGCCAGATTTTCGCGTCCGACCAGTTCCTTGAGGACCCGGGCGATGGTGCCTTTACCCGAGCGGGAGGGCCCCTTGATGAGCAGGATCTTCTGTTGGTCGGTGCGACCGGAGAGGACGTAACCGAACCATTCCTGCAACGCGTCCAGGGCCGCTTGGTCGTCGGGCCAGATCTGCCGTAGGAAGCGTTCCCACGTCGGTGCCGTGGCTGCGGGGTCGTAGTGGAACGGGACGGAGACGAGGTTGAAGAAACCGGGAGTGTGCGGCAGCAGGGCCCGGTCCCGGATGCGGAGCAAGCCGTTCTCACAGGCCACGATCGGGCTGCTGTCCTTGCCCGCGGCGTCCTGCTCGACCCACGAGGGGGCGTCGGTGTCGGTGGGCAGGAGCGTGATGGCTCCCAGGGCATCGAGCAGGTTACTGATTTTCTGCTTCGTGGGTGCCCAGTCACGGATCTCGGGCTGGCCGTCCTTGCCGGGAACGCTGTAGATGGCGTACTCCAGCCGCTTGTAGAGCGAGGACCGCATCTGTTGATCGTCCAACTCACGCCAGCAGGTACCGGTCCAGCGCATCCACGACCCGCGCCACCGACGGCACACGAGCCGCTGGTTCTCGTTCTGCCAGCTCGGAAGCAGGCGACGCGCCACGGCCATCGGATTGGACGGCACGGGCAGTTCCTCCCGGTCGCTCATGCCGCACTCGCCTCCGTCGCGCCGCCCCGGACAAATCCGGAGCGGATCGCGGTGCGGCACTCCCCGGCGGGCAGGCCGATCGACTGCCCGGCGCTCATCAGTTCGCTGCTGACGGCGGCCTCGGTGAGGTCACCGCTCCGGATCATCCGGGCGAGGGCATAGGCCGCGAAATACACAGCGCGATTACGACCGCCCTCGCGGGCGGACAGCACCTTTTCGAGCTCCCCGCGCAGTGCGGCGGTGCTGTAGGCGGTGGCGTTGCGCATCCGGGCCGACAGCTCAGACAGCGGCATCGGGGCCGGTGCGGGCTTGGGGGTGAGCAGGTCACTGAGCCACGCAGGGAGGGGTGCCGGAGACGCGTCGTGAATGATCTCGTACGACGCTCCACCTACGGTGCTGCCGGCGCCCACCACGTACCCGCCCCAGGCCCGGGTGTCGACCTTCCAGCCCAGGACGTCGGCCGTGCTGCGTAGCTGCTTTCCGGCGGGTGCGGTGAAGTACAGGTGCTGGCCGCCGCGGCGGGTGCGCACCGTGTACGTCTCGGTCGGCAGCCGTTCCCCGGCACGCTCGCAGAGCATGGCGAACACGTCCAGGCCGTCCGCTGCTCCCGCCCATTCGGTGGGTGGGGTGTCGGTGGCGTCCTTGGGCAGGTCGAGGTCCAGGACCACGATGTTCGCGGGCCCGGTCGCAATGCCGACGTTGTAGGGAGCTGTCTGCCAGCACGTGGCGATGTTCCCGGGGTCGGTGGTGGCGCGCTGCTCGGGGGTGCGGTGGCCACTCGCGCAGCGGCCGGTGCCGGGGCAGCGGCGTTCAGGGTGCCCGGCGGGCCGCTTGTCGTCCGGCCGGAGGGGGAAGACGGGCCAGCCTCGCTCGGCAGCGGCCAGGGCGGCGCTCAGCAGCGCTGGGGCAGGGGTTGGTGTCATGCTGGGGGTTCTCCTGTTTCCGCGAAGGGACAAGGGAACCGGGGCGGTCGCGGTCTTTGGCGAGAGGCGACCGCCCCGGGCATAGCTACTGCTCGTTGGCCCACAGGGCGTACTGCTGGCGGACGTAGTGGCGCGGGTCGCAGCTGGCGTCCGTGTCGTCCAGGTCCATCAGCCGCGCCGCAGCGAGCGCGGCCGCTTCGATGGTGTCCCCGCCGTGGCCCGCGGCCTCGGCCAGCGCGATGCGGTCCAGGAGCGCGGCCTTGCGAAGCCAGAACTCCCGGCCCATCCTGTTGCCGAACGGCTTGTCGGTGGCGGCCTGAGCGGTCCATCCGATCTCACGGACCATGCTCGGGGCTGTGGCGTACGCCGTGTCCGGGGCGGGCCACTGTTCGGTGCCGGTGCTCATGTCAGTGCTCCTTGGTGGTGTCGGTGGCGGGGAGCTCGGGCAGACCGGAGTCCGTGAGTGCCTGCGGGTTGAAGCCGGGCAGGGCGGCGCGGGTGATGAGTGCGGTGGCGAGCTGTTCGGCGTAGGCCGCGCCGGAGCGGGCGACCTCAATCTGTGCCCCGGCCCGCAGCGCTTCGACGCGTTCGACGTGGCCGTGTTCCTCGCGGCGGATCGTGCTCTGCCGCTCAAAGGCCGCCGTGTCGCGACGGTCGGTGCGCCAGTAGCGGGCGGCGATCCCGTAGGCGACGGCGGTGGCCACGGCCCACAGGAGGATCGGGAGCGGGAGGCCGTCGGTGTATCCGGCAACTCCGGCGAGGGCCAAGGTTCCCGAAGTAGCGAACGCGGTCCCGGCGAGGACCCCGTCACCGCCCCCGCGTCCGACGGCGGCGAAAGCGCCGGCCGTTGCGGCACCTGCTGCGAGGACGACCATCAAGGCGGCGTTGCCGATGGAGTGTTCGGCGCCGTTGGCGTTCCAGATCCGGCCGAGGATCAGCACGGTGGATGTGGCGACGGCGGGGGCCGCCTTGGGGGCGGCGAGTGCGGCCCAGTGGCGTTGGACGAGAGGTTCGTTCATGACGGTGCCTCCTACAGGTCGGGGATGGCGTCGATGACGGCGGTGGTGAGTTCGTTGATGGGGCCGGACGCGCCGGTGGAGGCGAGAAAGAACCCGAACATGACGGCGATGAACGCGGCGCCCCAGCCGAGGGTGTTGGAGCGGAGCAGGAAGAACAGGACGAGTCCGAAGAGCAGGACGAGCGAGACGGTGACGGCCATGGCGGTATTCGCTTCCGGTGGGAGGGAAGGGGTGGATAAGCTCTGGGCGCCCCGGGGTGCTGGCAAGCTCGGGGGCCTTGACCGGCGACCACGCCCGCCTAGCTCCTGCTCGGAGCGGGGCCCGTCTCATGACGGGTGGTCGCCGGTCGCATGCGTGGAAGGGTCAGCGGGTGCCGTCGCGGTGGAGGCGGGCGGCGACGTTGTAGAGGTGGCGTCCGATGCGGATGCGTTTGCCGGTGGTCTTGCAGCGGCGGCAGTCCTTGCCGCGCTTGGCCCGGCCCTTGCGGTCGGTCTTGGTCGCGAAGCCCCAGCCGCGGCACTTGCGGCAGTCCCCGAACGGCGAGACCGCACACAGACCGCTGTAACTGAGGGTGATGAGCAGGAGGAGTGCGCTAGCGAGCAGGGCAGGGGTCATGAAGGGCCTCCCGGGCCTGTTTCGGGGGTTTGCGCAGGTGGGGCGCTAGAAGCTAGTGCGCTGATCAAGCGGGGAATGTGCCGCTAGCGGTGCCGCTAGACCTAGCGGGGTGTGCTGCTAGGTCTAGCGGCGAACCGGGTTAGCCCGCGTCTCGGTTTCCGTCACGCTCAGCAATCGATGTGAGGATGTGGGAGCGTTCGATGCCGCGCCGGTTGGCGCCTTTCCCGGCTTCGGTCTTGCCCCAGACCTGGCTGGTGCTGACGCCGTGCGGCTTGAGGGCTGCGGCCAGCTGCTCGGGCTCCCACCCGCCGTAGACGTCCGGCCGGAGTTCGGCCAGGCGTGCCACGACGACTTCGGACCACAGCTTCGGCTCTTCGGCCGGCACGACCGCGAGGATGTCCGCGAGGAGATCGAAGCCGGACGACTCCCGGTCCTCGAAGACCTCTCCGGCGGCGTGGCCGGTGAGGGTTCCGGCTGCTTCGCGCAGGCGGCGGGCCCGCAGCCCGATCACCTCGGCGGTGGGGGCGTCGACGTAGACGGAGGAGACGATCCGGGCGTCGGAGCCTTCACCGACGAAGTAGTGGATTCCCTTGTCCTTCCAGCTGAACATCGTGGCCCTGATCCCCCGCTTGTAGCTGCTGGTGCCGAGGACCATGTCGTTCTCCAGCTGGCCCATGACCTTCAGGCACCATCGGGCCGACGCGTTCGCGCTGATGCCGGTGGGCAGGGCCTTTGCGTCCGGGCGCTGTGTGGCGAGCAGGAGCACGATGCCAGTGGCGGGGCCGCGCTTGACCAGGTCGGTGCAGATCTCTTCGAACTCCCCGCCGTGCTTGGGGTGCTCGAACCAGACCTGGCACTCATCCACCCCGATGACGATCGGGTGCAGCCCGAGCTTGGGCTTGTTCGCCAGCTCGGACGTCACCTTCGACTCCGGGCAGATATCCCGTGGCAAGGACCGGATCATCTTGGCCCGACGCCGTAGCTCGGTGCGCAGTTCCCGCAGGTCGGCCAGGGCGTATTCGATGTCCTCGTCGTCGTCTCCGGCCCGGTGGCGGTGCGAGACCCGCTCGCCCACCGGATCCAGGTCGCCGGTGCCCTTGAGGTCGTAGGTGTGCAGCTCGGCCCGGTTGTCGAGTGCTGCGATGAGCAGGAGCAGGCGGAGCAGGAACGTCTTGCCCATGCGGGGGATCGCCCCGATGACCCCGGCGATGTACATCAGGGTGATCTCGACCCATCGGCCGCGCTGGTCCGTGCCGAAGGAGACCGGCTTGAACAGGTCGACGGATCCGCCCTTGATCAGGGGCCATGCGGGCTTCGTGGCTGTGGACATGTCCTGATCCCCGACCCAGAGCACGAGTCGGCCGGTGTGTTCGTCCGGGATAGCTTCGGGCCACACGCACCCGAGCGGGCGACGCAGCCCGGAGGCCAGCTTGTCGCGGCGCTCGATGACGTCGGTGACCGTGACGCCGTAGGGGAGGTCTCCCTCCGCACGCCAGCCGGGGCCGTCGCGGGTGATGGGGGCGGTGAAGGTGAACCCGTCCCGGCCCTTGCTCTGCACCTGGTTGATCGCGGTGATCCCGAGAGCCCCGAGAGCTCGCAGCACGATGTCACTGGTGAGCTTGGGTGCCTTGGTCATCTCCACGGCGCGGGTGATGACCGGTGCGTCGGCCTGAGTGCCGGCCGACCCGAGGGCCAGCAGCAGAGCCCCGACAGAGAGGACTTGGAGCCAGCCGGGGGCAAGGACGTAGATGGCGAGCGCGACACCGAGCCCGACGAACATGCCCAGCACCGCAACGAGGGTGCGGAGCCGGACCCGGCCGTCACGCTGGCGAGAGAGCTTGAGGTACTCGGCTGCGTCCTCGCGCCGGACGGACGCGAGCCGGACCGGCTCGCCCTCCCGGTCGGCCACCCACCGCATCGTCCCGCCCACGAACTTCGCCGCCCCGACCGGGGCTTGGAAGGTGAGGCGGGCGGCGTAGTACGGGGAGCGCAGTGCGTGGTACCCGGCCAGGTGGCCGTAGTGGCCTGCGGCCCACCGGGTCGCGGTCCGCAGCTCGGCCGTCGACCGGAGCCAGGCGGGGACGATCGCCCGGCGCTTGGCCCCGATGATCCGGCCCATGAATCCGGGCCCGGCTTCGGCCGGGCCGTCGACCATCATCGGCTCGTCCGGGTCGCCCGACCCGTTACCCGACCCGGTGGGATCCGAGTCGGGCGACCGGTCGGCGTGCGGGTCGGCCGACTCGGTCCGGGCCGACCGAGCCTTGTCGAGGTCGACTACTTCCCCGACCGAGTCGGGTGCGGTGGGGGTGTTCATGTCGGCTTCGAGTCGGTTGAAGAGTTCGCTTTCGTCGTCGTGATTCACTGACTGTCCTTCCTGGACAAGGGAGTGGACACGGGCCCGGCCGACGCTGTGAGAGGTGAGCGGTCGGGCCCGTGGTTCGAGGATCGCGTCCGTGAGGGGGCTCAACGCTCACAGTTCTGTGAGCGTGATCTTTTGTGGATTTCAGGCGGCGCGCTGTTCGTCGAGGTAGGCGCAGGAGGGGCACATGCCGAGCGAGGTGGGGATGCAGTACCCGGCGTCCTGCTGGCACTGCGGGCAGGTGCGGCGGGCGAGCATCGCTTTGGCGAGCGCCGCGATGCGGCCCGGGGTCATGGGACGTACGGGCTTGGCCCGGTCGATGCGGTAGAGGTAGGCGACGGCCACACCGGCTTTGCGGCGGCGCGAGCGGCGCATGATCTGCGCGGCCACCTCCTGCCCGCCGGGCCGCAGCCCGCGGGCACGGAGCTGGCGGCGGGTGGCGTAGCCGTCGGGGGCGTACTTCCACGGAAACGTCGGTATGCCGTGCATCGCCCCGGTCGGGTCGTAGCACTTGCCGAACGCGGGGGACATCAGGCTGCGTCCCGCGGTCCTGCAAGCGCGGTGCCGCGTCGGCCGGCACGACGGCCGGACCACGTGGCGAGCAGCCTGCCGAGCCCTGCCCGACGCACCCCGGCCCGTCCCTGCTTGGCCGCGTACATCGCCTCATCCGCACGACGCAACAGACCGGAGAGGTCCTCACCGGGGTGGTCCACGGCACGGACCCAGCCGAGCGACACCGTGGTGTGCACCGCCGCGTCCATGCCGTCCGCAGGGCGGGCGAGCACGCCGTGCAGGACTGCCAAGAGGTCGGAGACGGTGCCGTGGTCGTCGATGACGACGGCGGCGAACTCATCGCCCCCGAGCCGTCCGGCGACACCGGCCCGGCCGACGTAGTGGCCCAGCCGGTCCGCGGTTGCCCGCAGCAGGGCATCCCCTGCTGCGTGGCCGTAGTTGTCGTTGATCTGCTTGAAGCGGTCGACGTCCGCGAGGACCACCACCGCCCGCGGATTCTTGAGCAGGACGGCGGCTCGGCGGGTGAAGCCGTCCCGTGTGTGCAGCCCGGTGAGCGGGTCCCTACGAGCGCTACGCAGGGAGCGGCGCAGCCACAGCGAGTGAACCGACCATCCAGCCGCAATCGGCCCGGCCGCGACGAGGGCGGATAACAGGGTGTTCATGCCGCCACCGCCCCATCCGTGTCGTCACCGTCGTTGTCCTGCTCGATGTCCACGGAGTGCAGCGGGAGAGCGGCGCGCTCGGCCTTCAGGGTGTCGCGCAGGCTGCGGGCGGTTGCCGCAGAGACGCGCACCGCCATACGGATCCCGTCCGCGGTCAGTGCTGCGTCCGGCCACGCCTCGGTGACCTCCCGGGCCTCTGCCAGGATCTCGTCCGGGGTCCGCCTCGGCTTCGGTTTCGGCTTGACGCTGCGGCGAGCAGGCTTCGTAGGCGGCTTCGGCTTCGGTTCCTGGTTGCCTTCCGGCTCCGGGGCCGGTGCTGAGTCAACCGTGGCGGGCGGGTCCTGCTCGGTGGCGGGGTTGAGCTCCCCGAGCTTGAGCAGCACGCGTTCCCTGCGGGGTGTCTGCGAGCGCCACCGGCGGCCGTGCCGCTCACGCAGCTCGGCACGGGCGAGCAGGCGTTCCCGCTCGCGGGCCAGCGCATCGGCGTAGGAGGTGACCTCCCACAGCGTCATCCGGCGCCACAGTGCAAAGGTGGAGGGGAAGGCGAGCAGCCACCGTGAAGCACGGATCTTGTCCATCCGTCGGCCGGTCACCGCGCCGATACGAGAGGCGTAGACGTGGGCGCCGATCTCGGAGAACACCACCCACAGCAGCGGCATCGTCCCGTGCGCCACCTTGGCCCACAGGCCGTATCCGGCGGAGATGTTCAGTCCGCAGGTCACCAGGGTCAGGATCCAGGGAACGAACCGGACCCAGGCCAGCGCCATGTCCATCCGGATCAGCAGCAGGTTCGCCACGGAGAACACGGGGATGGACACGTCCATGCCGACCGGGACCATCCACGCTTCGCTGAACCCCCACCGGGCCGCCGCAGCCGAGACCGCGTCGAACGAGGAGATCAGCCCCAGCGCACCGACACCGGCCGCGGCGAGCGCACCGACACCGGCCAATCCCAGTTCCGGACGGGTCAGCGGCGGAACCGCCGGCCGATCCACACTGTGCGTTGTGGTCGTCATGCCGCCGCACCGCCCCGGTACTGACGACGGCCGGCCGCCCGGCGGGTGGGGAGGAGAGCGACGTTGAAGAGCTCCGGGGCGTGAGCCTCGATCGCCTCGGCGGCGACCTGGCTCACGCGGTCGGGGAAGTCAGGGTTGTCGGCGAGGATGCCGCGGGCCGCGTCCAGACGGGCCGCCCGCTCCATCTCGCTCTCACCCTCCACACCCAGCCAGAGATCCAGCGGGGTACCGAGGGCCAGTTCTACAAAGTCGATGTCCGAGACGACCTGGTGGCCGCCGATGTACATGCGCATGAGAACTCCAGGACTACGAAGGGATCGGGAACCGGGGCGGTCGCGGTCTTTTGGCGAGAGGCGACCACCCCGGGTACAGCGGGATCAGACGGTGGCGATGATCAGCGAAGCGATCAGCCTCCGAGCGGAGGGCCACAGGGCTTCACCTGTCGGCCGATGCCACGGCCAGCAGGTCCCGAGCCCGGGAAATCGGGTGCGTCATCGTCGCTGCTCTGACGCCAGCAGGGCGGCGTGCATACGGGTGGCACCCAGGTGCTCTCAGGTGTTCTCCAGAGCCGTTGCACAGAAGGTCGGTGTCGCCGGGTGACATCACCCGGTCACCGCGGGGACGAGGACTTCCACCCCGTCATTCGTTCTTGGCACGCTGTTCAGTTCTCAAGGAACGAGCGCTTCCTTCGAACCCGTTTCACGGGGCTCTCCGGGCGCAGGTGGAACCGTTCACTGCGATCACCTCGCGAGGTGATGCAGTACCTCTATTACAGGTACTGCATTGATTGCCGTCAAGCTCATCGGCGGAACCTCTGGGCTTTGCTCCGGAACTTCTTGGCGCACCCTCAGCATCAGTGCAGGCCACGGGCGTTGGTTACCCCTCCCGTAGACACCTTGGGTCGATCTGGCTACCGTCGAGAAGTCCCAAGACGTCCCACCGGGGGTAGAGATGACCAACGAGCGCTTACGTTCCGCCCTGCTCGCTCAGGGCATGACCGTCCGCGACCTGGCCGAAGCCATCGACGTGAACGCCAAGACGGTGGAGCGCTGGATCACACAGGGGAAAGTTCCGTACCGGCGGCACCAGTACGCGACGGCCTCTGTGCTCGCTGTGGACGTCACGACGTTGTGGGACGACGGCAGGGCTGTCGACAGCGCTACTGACCTGAGCAAGGCGGAGATCGTCACGGTCTACCCGCACCGCCACATGGTCCCGAACGGACTATGGCGAGAGCTGTACGCACGGGCCCGCAGCCACATTGATGTGCTGGTCTATTCCGGACTCTGGCTCTCGGAGGACCCCCTCTTCCACGGCCTGCTGAAAGCCAAGGTTGAGGGCAACGCGCAGGTGCGGATCATGCTGGGAGACCCCGGCTGCGACGCTGTGCGGCAGCGCGGCATAGACGAGGGGCACCGCATCATGGACGGCAAAATCCGCAATGCCCTGGTGAACTACCAGCCGCTCCTCACGAGCCACCCAGATATCGACTTCCGGCTCCATGACGCCACGCTCTACAACTCACTCTTCCGATCCGACGACGAGATGCTCGTGAACACGCACGTCTACGGAATCGGCGCCTACATGGCCCCCGTCCTGCACCTGCGCCGACTGCCTGGCGGCGGCCTCTTCGACACCTACGCCCGTAGCATCGAACAGACCTGGGGTAGCGCACGCCCGGTCACCGACGACGACATGGTGGGAGCCTGAAACATGGGACGCATTGACTACCTCCACGACCCGGACGCCCCGCCGGCCAACTCGGTGGTTCCTTCCGTCGTAGCGTTCGTGCAGAACCATGAAGGCGCAGTCCTGCTCATCCAGCGTTCGGACAATGGCCGTTGGGCACTCCCCGGTGGCGGACATGACGTCGGCGAGTCCATCAGTGACACCGTGGTGCGCGAGGTCTGGGAAGAGACCGGCATCAAGGCCGAAGTCATAGGCATCTCAGGGATCTACACCGACCCCGGGCACGTGATGCTCTACGACGACGGAGAGGCACGGCAGCAGTTCAGCATCTGCTTCCGCGCTCGCCCCGTCGGTGGTGACGTCCGAACGAGCGACGAAACAACTCAGGTCCGCTGGGTTCCCCCAACGGACCTGTCCACGTACGACATCCACCCGACCATGCGGCTACGTATCGAGCACGCCACGGACAAGGCGCGACCGGCGCCCTACATCGGCTGACGCTTGACCTCTGCGAGCCGCAGCACGACCCGCGCAGTGCAGGCGAGGATCTCCGGTTCCGCGCGACGGATGAACGTACCGATGAGGCTGTCGGGCCCGTACCGGCCGGTGATCTCGTTCACCCGGTCCACTGGGTTGGTCGACGTGCCGTCTGGAGTCGTGTTCATGTCGCAGTAACAGAGCGCGTCGGCAAGGTCAGGGTGCTCACGCGGGAACTCGGCTTCCAGCTCTTCGCGCATCCCACGCGCCTCGGCTTCCATCCACGCGCAGGAGTGGTGAGCGACGAGGCGCACGATGCGCTCGTCCGCATGCGCGACGTCCCGGAGGTACCGAGCACCGTCCAGCGGGTGAAAACCGGTCTTAGCCAGGTCCGGCGCGTACCCGATGTCATGCAGAACGGCTGCGGCCTCCAGCAGGTCGGCATCGTCTCCGAGGATGAGGGCTAGGGTCCGAGCCCGTTCGGCCACACCCTGGCAATGCGCCCACCGACGCGGCAACGGCTCGGCAAGCAGATTCTCCGCGAGAGGGTAGGCCCACTCGGTCAATCCCGTGGTCGTCAAGATTCCAGAGACTCCGTTCGCTTCGGCAGCGCCCGCACGGTGCGCTGCTTACCTTGTCGGGCTTCGGAGAGCAGGCCGGCGGATTCCAGCTTGTCGAGAGCCTTGGTCACAGTGGGCCGCGAGACACCGAACCGAGCGCTGAGCTCTGTGGTACTAGGGAAGCTTGCCCCCACCGCGAGATTGTCATCCGTGATGACGTCCTCCAAGCGCTCAACCAACGGCCGACGATCCTCTCCTGAACCTGACCTGACTACTCGCCACCGCCCCCCCGGGACCGGTTCAGCAACCCCCTCCCGTTGCAGGACTGCGAAGGCTCGCAGTGCCACGCCACGAGATACCGCGTAGTCGCGCATCAACGTGCGGAGGGAGGGGAGTTCAGACATGTCCTCATCGGCTTCGATCTGCCCCCGGAGAGCATCCGCGATCTTCAGGAAGGTCCCCCGCGGGCTGGCCTGCTGCGGCACCCGTTGCCCCTCTCTTAGCCATCGTTCCATCAAGCCTGCCACGAGCTTCACCCAGTCCGCTATGAAGCTCCTGGCCCCTGCGGCGCGTAGTCCCCCAGCACGCGTTCGCCAGAGCGGGGGGGGACACACCAACCAGTCCACGCGCGTCCCGCTCAGTTCCTGGGCAGGTACCAAACCCGAGACGCCGGGAGGTAGCAGCCGATAGATTACAACCATTCTGCACTCACTCTGGACCATGAAAGACGGAGCCATGACTATTGAAGAAGAGTCGGAGAGCACAGATCTCAAGCTAATTAGCGTGGAGGTCAGTCAGCTACTGGGACGTTTCGATCATAAAGTAGAGTTCCCAATTGAGCTCGATTTTGTTATTCTGCATGGCCCGAATGGAATCGGAAAGACTAAGCTACTGGAACTTATCGAGGCGACATTCGCCCTTGACGTATACGCAATTTCCGAAATCCCCTTCCGTAGTGCAGTTTTCACTTTTAGCGATGGCTGCATTCTTTTCGTTGAACGTTTGGGCCAAGAAGCCCTTCCCGGCCTATCAGAGGAAGAAGCCAGCGGGGCATCATTCCAAATGCGCCTACTCCAGCCAGGTAGGGGTGAGATCCCGTGGCAACCGGCAGAGAGTTCAGTGGAATCGAACATCCCAGCATTGGCTCGCTTCCTCGAAAAGTCTGACATTCCAGTAAGAAGAATGGCAGCCGGACGGTGGCGCGATATTGCAGACGGCGAAATTCTAACCACCCGGGAGCTTCTTGGTAAGTACAAACACTATCTACCATCTCGCGCTCTCGGAATCAGGGTGGATGACGCCCCAGAGGAAATTTCGGAGCTACTCAAGTCGATCACCGTGCATCTCATCGAGACACAGCGACTCATCAGCCTGGCCACAGCCAACTCCAGGTACGGCAAGGAAGAGAAGAGCCAATCGACCGTACTTGAATTTAGTAAGGATTTTTCGCGCAAGCTGGGAGACGCACTTGCCCAGAATTCTCGCGTCTCGCAGGGCCTGGATAGGTCATTCCCTCGCAGGCTCCTATCCGAAACAGGACTGGCTCCCGAGATCACAGAGGAATCCATTCGATCTCGCTACTCCCAGCAAAGTGAGATTCGCCGCCGCTTGACGCAGATCTCAGTACTAGACGCATCCGGCGAACTGCCCCTCCCTGACCGAGCCCTTGAACCCTGGGAAAAAAGAGTCCTCTGGACGTATCTCAACGACACAGAAGACAAGCTCGATACATTCCAGTACCTGCTTGACCGGGTGGCCTTGTTGCGGGAAATCGTAAACTCCAGGTTCCTGTATAAGGAGCTGATCCTGGACCGCGATGGGTTCAAGGTCGTGACCTCGACCGGGAAGGAAATTAAGGCCAGCCAACTGTCATCGGGAGAGCAGCATGAACTCGTCCTTACCTATGACCTACTCTTCAATGCAGGGGAGAGCAGTCTTGTCCTGATCGACGAGCCGGAGATCTCTCTACATGTCACTTGGCAAAAAGAATTCCTAAACGATATCGTACGCATCGCCGCCATCAACTCGTCCCGTTTCATCGTAGCAACACATTCACCTCAGATTATCGGCAAGTATTGGTCTCAAACTATTGGCCTGGAGCCAGGCTACGCGGACGAAAAGCTCTGGAGGTGACGATGCGGAATGACCTTGACGGAAATGACCTCTTTTCGTACATCATGCTACTCCAGACCGCACCGAGCCCTAAAAAATACATCGTGTGCGAGGGCGATTCGGACTGTGCGGTACTTGATCCACACATTAACGACTACACATGTGAAACAATACCGGGATACGGAAAAAACTCGGTACTTGAGGCAATGCTAATCGCCGAGCAGCGCAATCTCAGAGATATTGCAGCACTGATCGACCGCGATTGGGAGAAAGACCGCCTCCCCGTCTCGTCACTAGCCGTCAAGACTGATTTTTACGATATCGATGCCACCGTGTTCTACTCAGGTGACGTTTGCCGAAGGGTCGTTGGGGCATTTTGCGATCGAGAAGAAGTCCGGAAGTTTATCGGTTTGGGAAGTTGGGATTCCCCCCTGGAGCCAGTCACGGAGCTAGCATTTCCTATTGGCATCCTGCGGAAACTAAATTTCGAGGGTGGGTGGGGTATCAGGTTTTCCGATACCCCTTTTAGAGAAGTAGCCCTTGCCGGCGCCCGAGGCGTCGATATAGAACGCACGGTACTCTCGGCTATTGAGCGGTCGAAGAAGCCACGTGTCGGCATTTCCGACGTAGCCTCAATCGTAGACATCGCCACAGATGCCATGGCGGAAGTTGACGATAAGCCCGCCTACTGCTGCGGCCATGACCTAAATGGCGCACTCGCATATTTGATGACATCGAAATGGCGAGGCCGCATCAATCGAACGTCCCTCGAAAGAGCAATGCGAGCTGCATTTTCCTGTAAGGAGCTTTTTTCCACCACCTTGCATACCGCCCTGCCGTCAGCCCTAAATTGCATAAGTTCGGAGGTTTTTACATGCGAGTGACATCACAGGGACGAAGACTCGCAAGATCCAAAGAAATCGGTAGGCACCCGCGGACCGCAGTCTCATCCGCAGTCTCGTTCGCAGCCGTACGCGGTCGTTCATCATCCTGGCAGGCCTGCCCGTGACCTGGTGAGTGGACCCACACGAACCAGGATGAACGCGGCCATGCAGAGTTGGAAAGCGTGTTGGGGGCAACCCCTCACGAGTTCGAATCTCGTATCCTCCGCCATTGCTCTCACCGGGCAATAGTCGAAGGCCCGCCGTCGCTAGCGATGGCGGGCCTTCGACGTTGTCCGTTCCGCTTCGGACAACTCCCGGCTTACCGCGCGAGCCTCCGTAGCCGCCGGCCCAGTCATGCGCGTCCGCGAGTGCGTCTCCCGGGCGCGGCTGCGGCCCCACCCCGTGACCGACTTGCGCTTGTCGCTCCACCGTCCTTGGCGGGGCGGGAAAAACCTGCTGGAGCAGGGAAGTTGGCGTTGTTACCATCGCCCGGCCCGCCGTGCGGTGGGTTCTGAGGGAGGGGTATTCGTGGAGCTGGTCAAGAAGAGACCTTGGGCGTTGAAGGTTCTGGCAGCCGCTGTGGGAGGGCTGCTCGTCGGCACGCTGGTGGGGGCGCCGGCGCAGGCCGAGGAGCGGCGGCAGGCCGGGATCGCCTTGACGGCGCTCGCCGTCGAGCAGGACACGGTGGACGCCACGTCCGGCAGCGCCACGGTGACCGTCGACTGGACCATGACGGACGGCAACGCCGCGGCGACCGACATGTTCGGGGCGATCACGGTTCAGCAGGTCGGTGACGACGGAGGTCTGATCGGGGCGCCGCACGATCTGACGTTCTCGTTCCAGCCGCGTTGGCCCTACCAGGCGAATCCCGTCGCCGGCACGATGGCATCCGCCGACTACAGCTACGACTTTCCCGTACCGCAGTACGCGGCCGGGTCCACGGCGCGTTGGGCCGTCGTGAAGGTCACCGCGAGGGACGACCAGGGCGGCAAGGCCACGGTGGGGCGCCAGAGACTGGCGGATTTCGACACGGAGTACACCGCGACGCACCTCGTCGACTCGACCGGACCGACGCACGACAGCTTCGGGTTCGTGCTCGACCAGCCCGAGTACCTCTACAACGCCGATGAGTCCGTCACCGCGCGCTACCGGGTGTTCATCAGTGATGCCGAGTCCGGCTTCCTCCGCGGACAGCTCCTCCTCAGCGGCCCGCAGGGTGCCGCGGTCAGCGGATCGATGCGGCTGGTGCCGGGGGACGACGGCTCGTCGAAGTGCGGTGAGTACGAGGCGTACGACAACCACGACGTGTTCTGCACGGTCGATGTCACCATTCCGGCCGGGGCACCCGCCGGGGACTGGTCGGCGTCGCGGCTCAGGCTCACCGACGCCGCGGGGAACGTCAGCGTGATCAGGGACCTGTCGCAGGAGCCCGTGAGCGTGCACGTGACCCGGAACGAGACGCTGCGGGCTTCGGAATTCGTTATCAGCCCGGAGCAGTTCAACAACTGGAACCTCCCCGCCCGTTTGACCGTCAAGCTGAAGCCGTCCGGCGTCCGGGACGGCATCCGGTCCGTGACGGTGCTGTCGGAAGAGTGCGGGGGCTCGGTCACCGAGAACCCGGCGATCGCGCCCGACGGGACGATCTCGGTGCAGATCACTGCGGGGCCGATCTACACCAGGAAGTGCACGGTTACGGGGATCGGTCTCACCGACGGTGCGGGTAACTCGGCCGCTTACGGTTCGGCCTTCCAGGGACCGGCCCTGAGTCTGGTAGCGACGCAGATTCCGCACAACACCCCGCCGGTGGTGAACGCGGCCTCACTCGACAGGACGACCTTCTCCGCCGGCTCTCTGCCGGACTCCGCCAGACTCACCCTCGATGTGTCGTCCTTCGTAGGCGTCACCCAGTTCAGCCTCACCGTCTACGACGCCGACGGAGCCTCGGTCGACGGCCGTTCCGGTGGTCTGAGCCCAGTGACCGAGGGCCCACTCGTACTGTCCGTACCTCTGAGCGAGGGACTTGAGCCGGGTGTCTACACGGTCGGCTTCACCGTGACCGACGTCGCGGGACTGCGCGCGCCGTACGGCTACCCCGGCGGCAACAGCACGACCCCACCCGGGGGACCGTTGCTCATCACGGTGACCGACTGAGTCACCCCGCCAAGGAGGCCATCACCGTCCGATTCCCGCGATCGGATCTCAGGTAACGGCCGAAGGCCCCCGCTGCGGGCAGCGGGGGCCTTCGACGTTGCACAGAGCAGTTCACGAGCAGTTCGCGCGTTGAAATCGCGCGACGGGCGCGCGCGGACGTACGGACCGGTTTCCGGTCGGATTACGGGCGGAAACCGGGCACCCTTGCACGGCGCGTATCCGGTTCCCCGCGTACGGACGGACAGGCCCTAACCGCAGGACGGGCACAGCCCCCGGTACGTGACCTCCGCCGTCGACACCGTGAAGCCGAACCGTTCCTGCGCCGGGAGGGCGGACAGGGGGTCGCCTGTCGGGTGGACGTCGCGGATCGTGCCGCAGTTGGAGCACACCAGGTGCTGGTGCGGGTGGTGGGCGTTGGGGTCGTAGCGTTTGGCGCGGCCCTCGGTGGAGACCTCGATCACCTCGCCGATGGAGACCAGTTCACCCAGGGTGTTGTAGACGGTCGCCCGGGAGATCTCGGGCAGCCGCCGCGCCGCGAGCGCGTGCACCTCGTCGGCCGTGAGATGTACGTGGTCGCCGTCGAGCACCTGCGCGACGACCCGGCGCTGGGAGGTCATCCGCCAGCCGCGCCCTCGTAGTCGCTCCAGCAGGTCGCTCATGTCGGTTCACCTGTTCGCGTTCGCGAGCTTCCGAAAATGGATTCCGAAAATACCGGCGGACATCCGCCGGGCGTCCGGATTATTACTGGATGTACGTTTAGCTCGCTTCTTGACTTGGACTCCGTCCATCGTAGGATCGGTTCCGGCGAATAGCCAAGGAACGTCGCGTGTGGGGCCGTGTGGGCTCCCCACTCGCTTACGCGGCAGAGCCCGTACGCCGCGTCAAGCCTGGTCGGCGGGGGCCCCGCCTGACCGCGTCCGACAGCCGCAGCCTCTCCTGAGCACCTTGATCCGCCTGGTCCGGAAGGATTTCAATGTCTGAGAACCATGATGCAATCGTCGTAGACGCGAAGTCGGAGGACGCGGGTGGCTGCCCGGTCGCGCACGGGCGGGCCCCGCATCCGACCCAGGGCGGCGGAAACCGCGAGTGGTGGCCCGAGCGGCTGAACCTGAAGATCCTCGCGAAGAACCCCGTCGTGGCCAACCCGCTCGGCGAGGAGTTCGACTACTCCGAGGCGTTCAAGTCCCTCGACCTGCCGGCCGTGAAGCAGGACATCGCGGGAGTCCTGACCACCTCGCAGGACTGGTGGCCGGCTGACTTCGGTCACTACGGTCCGTTCATCATCCGGATGGCCTGGCACAGCGCCGGCACCTACCGGATCAGTGACGGCCGCGGCGGCGCCGGAGCCGGGCAGCAGCGCTTCGCGCCCCTCAACAGCTGGCCGGACAACGGGAACCTCGACAAGGCCCGCCGGCTGCTCTGGCCCGTCAAGAAGAAGTACGGCCAGAGCCTGTCGTGGGCCGACCTCATGATCCTCGCCGGCAACGTCGCCCTGGAGACGATGGGCTTCGAGACCTTCGGCTTCGCCGGCGGTCGCGCGGACGTCTGGGAGCCCGAGGAGGACGTCTACTGGGGTCCCGAGACCACGTGGCTGGACGACAAGCGCTACAGCGGTGACCGGAATCTGGAGAGCCCCCTCGGCGCGGTCCAGATGGGCCTCATCTACGTCAATCCGGAAGGCCCGAACGGCAGCCCGGACCCGCTCGCCTCGGCCCGCGACATCCGTGAGACGTTCCGCCGGATGGCGATGAACGACGAGGAGACCGTCGCGCTCATCGCGGGCGGCCACACCTTCGGCAAGACGCACGGCGCGGGCCCGGCGGACAGCGTCGGCGTCGACCCGGAGGCCGGCGCGATCGAGGACCAGGGCTTCGGCTGGAAGAACAGCCACGGCACCGGCAAGGGTGGCGACACGATCACCAGCGGTCTCGAGGGCATCTGGACGAACACCCCGATCACCTGGGACAACAGCTTCCTGGAGATCCTTTACGGCTATGAGTGGGAGCTGTTCCAGAGCCCCGCGGGCGCCAACCAGTGGCGGCCGAAGGACAACGGCGGCGCGGGCTCCGTCCCCGACGCCCACGACGCGTCGAAGAGCCACGCCCCGACGATGCTGACGACCGACCTGGCGCTCCGCGTCGACCCGGCGTACGAGCAGATCTCGCGGCGCTTCCTGGAGAACCCCGCGGAGTTCGCGGACGCCTTCGCCCGCGCGTGGTTCAAGCTGACCCACCGTGACATGGGCCCCGTCGTGCGCTACCTCGGCCCGGAGGTCCCGGCCGAGACGCTGGTGTGGCAGGACCCGCTGCCCGCGGTCGCCCACCAGCTCGTGGACGCCGAGGACATCGCCTCCCTGAAGGAGCAGGTCCTCGCCGCGGGCGTGCCGGTCTCCGAGCTCGTGTCGACCGCGTGGGCGTCTGCCTCGTCCTTCCGCGGCAGCGACAAGCGCGGCGGTGCCAACGGCGCGCGTCTGCGTCTCCAGCCGCAGAGCGGGTGGGAGGCCAACGACCCCGACCGGCTCGTGACGGTGCTCCGTACGCTCGAAGGCGTCCAGGAGAGCTTCAACTCCGCGCAGGACACCAAGGGCGGCGACAAGCGGATCTCGTTCGCCGACCTGATCGTGCTCGCGGGAGCCGCGGCCGTCGAGCAGGCCGCCAAGGCCGCCGGCTTCGACGTCGAGGTGCCCTTCACTCCGGGCCGCGCCGACGCGACGCAGGAGCAGACCGACGTGGAGTCGTTCGCCGCGCTGGAGCCGGTCGCCGACGGATTCCGCAACTACCTCGGGAAGGGCCACCGGCTGCCGGCCGAGTACCTCCTGATCGACCGGGCGAACCTGCTGACCCTGAGCGCTCCCGAGATGACGGTCCTCGTCGGTGGTCTCCGTGTCCTGGGCGCGACCTACCAGCAGTCGTCGCTGGGCGTACTGACGGCGACCCCCGGGGCCCTGACCAACGACTTCTTCGTCAACCTGCTCGACCTGGGCACGACGTGGAAGGCGACGTCCGAGGACGAGAACACGTTCGAGGGCCGCGACTCCGCCACCGGCGAGGTGAAGTGGACCGGCAGCCGGGCCGACCTCGTCTTCGGTTCGAACTCCGAGCTGCGCGCGGTCGCGGAGGTCTACGCGGGCGACGACGCGAAGGAGAAGTTCGTGAAGGACTTCGTCGCGGCGTGGACGAAGGTCTCGAACCTCGACCGGTTCGACCTCGTCTGAGCGGCTCAGTCTCTGAGCGGCTGACGTCCGGCGTCTGACGGCTGACGGCTGACGGCTGACGGCTGACGTCTGACGTCTGAGCCAGCTATTTCGGTCAGGTCGGTCCGTACTCACGGGCCGACCTGACCGTCTCGCGTTTTACGGGGCGTACGCCGGCGGCGCCGTCAGGTGCCGTATGTGTTCTTCCAGCGTTTGCGGTGGGCGCCGTCGCCCTGGCCCGTGCCGTTCAGGGGGAGCAGATCGGGTAGTGGGGTGCCGGTGTTCCACAGGCCCAGCAGGTCGCGGTGGACGGCGAGGATGCCGTGTTGGACCGCGAGTGCGAGTGCGGCCTTGCTGAAGGGGCACGTCGCCGCGAACACCGCGACGTCCGCCTTGTGGTGGAGCCAGGCCGTGCCGACGAACTTCTGCATGTCGCCGCTGGGGACGGAGCGGTGCGGGGCGTAGTGCTTGCACTGGACGACCAGTCGCCGGCCGTCGGGCAGCGTCCCGATCACGTCCGCGCCCAGGTCCCCCGACCGGCCGCTGACCTCGACGTCCGTGCAGCCGTCGCGGCGGCACAGCCCGGCGACGTACCGCTCGAACTCCTGCCAGCTCATCGCGTCCACCTCGGCGAGCGACCGATGGCCGGTCCGGATCGCGTCCGCCTCCTTCCACCGCGTGTCCCGGTCGCGTACCAGCCGGTCCGTACGCCACAGCCACCAGGCCACGCCGCCCACCGCACCGGTCACGGCGGCGCCGACGACGTACGGCCAGATCTCGGCCCAGAAGGTCATCAGCACGAGCAGCGTCAGGACGCCGCCGCCCAACAGGCCGTTCCGCCGCACCTCGTACCGTCTGCGCGCGGCCGACGGGCGCCTGCGCCGGCGTTTCCTCGTCATACGTCCCCCGGCGTCATACATCCCCCGGCGTCATACATCCCTCAACTCCGGCCGATACGCCGGTGTCCCCCGGCCCGGAGAGTCTGGCCGGGGGACACGCGGGGCGAAAGAGGCCATTCTCGGCCAACGGGGCGTCAGCGCCCGGCCCGAAGTGATTCGATCGCCCGGGAGAGGCTCTGCGCGCCGTGGCCCTGCGCGATCTGGCTCTCGAAGAGGGTCTGGAGAGGGGCCAGCAGGTCCACCCCGATGCCCTGGGCCTTGGTGGCGGTCAGCATGTTGGCGAGGCCCACCGTGTTGATGTCGAGGTTGGACGTCTCCGTGGCGTAGTCGCCGGAGTCGATCTCCGCCGCGAAGCCGGGCAGCGCGGCGGCTGCCGCGTTCAGCCAGGGGACCAGGAGGCCGGTGATGTCCGTGGCCTTGATCCGGGCCGAGTCGGCCACCGCGACCGACTGGAAGAAGCCCGCGAACATCCCGTACATGCCGCTGAGCAGCGAGATGTCGTAGAGCGACGCCAGGCCCGGGTCGGCACCGACGAAGGTGGGCGCGCCGAGGAGGTCCAGCTGCTCGCGGTACGTCTCGAAGACGGCCGAGGAGCCGCTGCAGAGGACGAACGCGTCCGGCGTACCGATCGTCTGCGGTACCGCGTAGACCGCCCCGTCCAGATACTCGGCGCCCTGTTCCACCGCCCAGGCCGCCAACTCGCGGGCGGGCTCGGGCGTTCCGGAGGTGAGGTTGATCAGCGTACGGCCCCGGAGCGCGTCGGCGGCGGGCGTCAGGATCTGTGCTGCCTTGTCGTAGTCCAGCACGCAGACGATCACGAGGTCCGCCGCCGCGATGGCTTCTGCGGCCGTCGCCGCCCGGATCGCGCCTCTGCTGACCAGGTCGTCGGCCTTGGCCGGTGAGCGGTTCCAGACCGTTGTGCGGTGGCCGTGGTCGAGGAAGGCCGAGGCCAGGACGCGGCCCAGGTTGCCGAGACCGATCACCGCGACGGACGGCAGGTCGGACGGCTGCCCGGTCTGCTTCGACGTGGTCTGTTCCGGCGTGGTCTGCTTCGATGCGGTCTGAGTGGACTCAGTAGTCATTTCATTCCTCTGCTCGGTGGGCCGTGTTGGTAGAAAGAACTCTGCCGAGCGGGGCTGTCGATCGGCTGTCGGTCCGCTGTCGGTCGGCCGCCCTCGGACCAACAGGGCTGGTGAGTGGCCGCGTTAGGGTGAGACGTATGCGATTCGGGGTGCTCGGTCCGCTGGCCGTGTGGACGGCTGACGGTGATCCCGTTCCGATCCCCGGCGCGAAGGTCCGCGCGCTGCTCGCCCATCTGCTGGTGTCGCCCGGACGTGCCGTCTCCGTCGGTCGGCTCGTTGACGGACTGTGGGGCGCGGCGCTGCCGGACGACCCCGGTAACACGTTGCAGGGAAAGGTCTCGCAACTGCGCCGCGCGCTGGAGCGGGCCGAGCCGGGCGGCCGGGACCTGGTGGTCTCCGGGGCCGGGGTTTCGGGGTATCTCCTGCGGAGCGGTCCCGGTGCCGTCGACGCGGAGCGGTTCACCGCGCTGCTGGAACGGGCGCGGGCCGAAGCCGTACCCCGTACGAAGGCGGATCTGCTGTCCGAGGCGCTGGGGCTCTGGCGGGGCGAGGCGTTCGCGGACTTCGCCGGTGAGCCGTTCGCCCTCGCGGAGATCAGCCGTCTGGAAGAAGCGCGTTTGACGGCTCTGGAGGAACAGGCCGAGATACGGCTGGCGTTGGGCGAGTACGCGAAACTGGCCGGCGAACTCGGCGGCCTGGTCGCCGCGCATCCGCTGCGGGAACGGCTGCGGGCCGTACACCTGCGTGCGTTGTACGGCGCGGGGCGCCAGACCGAGGCGCTGGAGAGTTACGAGGACCTCCGGCGCCGGCTCTCCGACGAGCTGGGCCTGGAGCCCGGACGCGAGCTCGCCTCTCTCCAACAGGCGGTTCTACGGCAGGACTTCGCGCTGACGGAGTCCCGTCCCGGCGTACGTACGAATCTGCCGACGCCCATCACGGAGATCGTCGGCA
The DNA here is from genome assembly GCF_042725135.1 of Streptomyces sp. NPDC060366. Taxonomy (NCBI): domain Bacteria; kingdom Bacillati; phylum Actinomycetota; class Actinomycetes; order Kitasatosporales; family Streptomycetaceae; genus Streptomyces; species Streptomyces sp. NPDC060366. The sequence continues at coordinate 96,193 of NZ_JBHXDC010000004.1, forward strand.
GGGACGAGGCAACTTCGGCCGTGCGCGACCTGCTGGCCGCCTCCCGGCTGGTCACTCTCACCGGTCCCGGCGGGGTCGGCAAGACCCGGCTGGCCGTGGAGGTCGCACGGCGGGGCGCCGAGGCGTACCCCGACGGCGTGTGGCTCGTCGAACTGGCCGCCCTCGACCGCTCCCCGGGCCCTCGCGCCGACCCGGACGTGGTGAACGCGGTGGCCGAGGCCGTCATGCGTGTCCTCGACATCCAGGAGGCGGGCAGCGCGGGAGGTGGGGGCGGTGCGGGCGGGCCGCTGTCGTCCCCGGCCCGTCGGCTGGGCGGCGCGCTGCGCGACAGACGGCTGCTGCTCGTCCTGGACAACTGCGAGCACATCGTGGATCCGGTCGCCGAGCTGACCGCCGCGCTGCTCCTGAACGCCCCCGGTCTCACGGTGTTGACGACCAGTCAGGAATCGCTCGGCATCAGCGGGGAACAGGTGTGGGCCGTACCGCCGCTGCCCCTGCCGAGCGCGGTCGCGCTCTTCACGGCACGCGCGGGTGTCGGCGCCGGAACCGGAACCGGCACGGGCGGTGACACGGGCGGCGAGGCCGGTTCCGAGGCCGTCGCCGAGCTGTGCCGCCGTCTCGACGGCATCCCGCTGGCCCTGGAACTGGCCGCGTCGCGGGTGCGGACCATCGGCGTTCACGGTCTCGTCGCCCGGCTCGACGACCGGTTCGGACTGCTGGCCGTCGGCCCCCGGAACGCGCCGGACCGCCAACGCACCCTGCGCGCGGTGATCGACTGGAGCTGGGGTCTGCTCACAGCGCCCGAGCGCGTCGTACTGCGCAGACTGGCGGTTCACAGCGGGAGTTGCTCGCTGGAGGCGGCCGAGGCGGTCTCCTCGGGGGACGACGTGCGGCCGGCGGATGTGATCGAGCTGCTCGCCCGTCTGGTGGACAGGTCCCTGGTCGTGCTGTCCGACCGGCCGGAAGGTCCCCGTTACCGGCTGCTGGAGTCGGTGAAGGAGTACTGCCTCGAACAACTGGGAGCGGCGGACGAGTTGACCGCCGTACGCGAACGGCACTGCCGCTACTACACCGAACTCGCCCTGCGTGCGGCGCCGTTGCTCCGGGGTCCGGAGCAACGGCGATGGCTGGAGCTGCTGGACGGGGAGGCGGCCAATCTGCGGAGCGCGCTCGACTTCGCCGTACGGCAGGGGACCGGGACCGACGAACGGGCCCTGCGTACGGTGAACGCGCTGGCCTGGTACTGGGTGCTGCGCGGCCGGCCGACCGAGGCCCGGCGGTTCCTCGACTCGGCGCTCGCGACCGGATCCCCGGACGGATCCGGCGCCCGATCCGCGATCGGATCCACCGCCGGGCGACTCACCCCCGATCGCGCCCTGGCCATGGCCTGGCGGGCGGGCGTCGGCCTGCTGGAGGGCGACTCCGATGACGCGGAGCGGAGGATCCGCGACGTGCTGGAGGCGTACGAAGGCGAACCGGCGTCCCACGGACCAGACACGGTGGACGACCCCGCCGGCCGTGCCACAGCCCTGTGGTTCCTGGGCTTCGCGCAGATGGGATCCGGCGACGTGGCCACCGGGGAGAGCCTGGTGAACCGGTCCCTGGACGCGTTCCGCGCCGTCGGCGACACCTGGGGGACGGCGGCGGCCCTGAGCGTACGGGCCCGGCACGCGATGGCCCGTGGTGACCTCGACGCGGTCAAGCGCGACGGCGAGCGGAGCGCGCGGCTGTTCGACGAGACCGGCGACCGGTGGGGGCGGCTCCAGACCGTGTTCCCGCTGGCGACGCTGAGTCAGATCACCGGCGACTACGGGCACGCCGCCGACCTCCACCGCGAGGGGCTGGCCATCGCCGAACAGCTCGGGCTGTGGACCGAGGCCGCGAAACGCCTCACCGGCCTGGGGCGGATCTCACTCCTCACGGGCGACCACGCACAGGCCCGTACGTACCACGAGCGGGCCCTGAAGCTGGCGCGGGAACAGAACTTCAGGTCCGGAGAGGTCGACGCCGAGATCGGACTGGGGCTCGGCGCCCGTCTGGAGGGCGCCTACGACCTGGCCGAGCGCCATATGCGCGGGCTGCTGGCCTGGTTCCGCGAGGTGGGTTACGGCCCCGGCAGCACGCTGGCCCTGGCGGAACTGGGCTTCGTCGCCGAACTGCGCGGCGACGCGAAGACCGCCCGCACCCTGCATCTCGAGGGCTTCGACACCGCACGCGAACTCGGCGATCCCAGGGCCATGGCCTTGGCGCTGGAGGGGTTGGCGGGAGCACGGGCCGTGGCCGGCCGGTACGGCGAGTCCGCGATGCTGCTGGGCGCGGCCGCGACGGCTCGGGAGTCCGTGGGGGCACCGCTGCCGCCCGCCGAACGCCGGGACGTGGACCGGATATCGGCCGTGGGGCGCGACACGCTCGGGAAGGTGGGCTTCGAGGCGGAGTTCGACCGGGGCGCGCTGCTGGACATGGACGGGGCGCGGGCGCTGGGCTCGGGGACATGACCGTGGTCGAGTCGTGGGTGTTCATGGACGGGAACGAGCGTGGGGACGGGGCGTTGTCCGTGGCTCCCGACGAGGCAGTCGCGGAGCTCAGGCGCCGGATCGCGCGCGGGTCGTTCGAGTCGTGGCTGGCCGGGTCGTCCGGTCGGCTGCTCGCCGTCGTGACCAATGCCGAACGCGCGATGGTCGTGCTCCTCGCCGGTGAGGGTGACCCCGGCGAGCATGCCACGGACCCCGGGGCGGAGGGCTGGAGCGACGGATTCGTCCTGGCGAACGGGCAGGGCGACGAGTATCCGGACGAGGACACCTTGCCGCTCGACGAGGCGCTTCGGATCGTCGGCCATATTCTCGCGACGGGCGGACCGCCGGCCGACGCGGCGTGGACGGTCGACCGCTGAGTACCGAACCGCGATCGGCAGACGGCGGTCAGGGCAGCAGCTTTCAGGACAACAGACGCTGCTCCTTCGCCAGTGCCACCGCCCCCGAGCGGGTGTCGACCCCCAACTTGCCGTAGATACGGCCCAGATGGGTCTTCACCGTCGCCTCGCTGATGAAGAGCGCACGGGCGATGTCGCGGTTTCCGAGCCCAAGTGCCAGTTGCCGGAGTATTTCCAGCTCCCGCTCCGACAAGGCGGGCCGCGGGCTGCGCAGTTGGGCAAGGACCCGGTCCGCGACCGGCGCCGAGAGGGTGGCGCGGCCGGATGCCGCGTCCCGGATGGCGGCGAACAGTTCCTCCGGCTGCTCCGCCTTGAGCAGATAGCCCGTGGCGCCCGCCTCGATGGCGCGGGTGATGTCGGCGTCCGTGTCGAACATCGTGAGCACCAGCACGCGCGGTGCCCCTGTGCCCTCGGCCCCGTACACGTCGTCCGTGAGCAGATGTCTGGTGGCCGTCACGCCGTCCATTCCGTCGCCGAGCTGGAGGTCCATCAGTACGACGTCGGGCCGTACGCGCGCCGCCACCGCCAGCGCCTCCTCGCCGCTGCCCGCCTCGCCGACCACCTCGATGCCGTCGGTGCTGGACAGCAGCGCGCGCAGACCGGCGCGTACGACCGCGTGGTCGTCGCAGAGCAGGAGCCGTACGGGAGTTGTGGGCTCCGGCGGCCCCGCGCCCGTACTCATGATGTGCCCCTCTCCGACGTGTCGAGCGCGAGAGCGCGAGCGAGAGGCACGGCCGCCGATACGACCGTGCCCTCGCCCGGCTCGGACTCCACGGTGAGCGTGCCACCCAACTGCCTTGCCCTGGCCCGCATCGCCGGCAGTCCGTGTCCGCGTCCGGGTCGCCCCTTAGCGGCGGCGGACGCGCCGCCCGCCTCCGCGACCGCGAAACCGCGGCCGTCGTCGGCGATGTCCAGCGAGATCTGATCGTCCAGGCAGGTGAGGGTCAACGCGGCCCGTGTCGCGCCGGCGTGCTCGCGCACGTTGGCCAGCGCGCCCTGCGCGATGCGCAGCAGCGCCGCCTCGACCCGTTCCGGCAGCGGGCCCGGCGCGCCGTCCAGGTGGAAGACCACCGTCAGCCCCGCACCGCTCTCGCGGTCGGCGAGCGCGGCCAGTGCCGGGGCGAGCGTGCGTTCGGCGAGGTCGGCCGGGGCGAGGTCGTGGACGAACCGACGTGCCTCGGTGAGGCTGCGGGACGCGATCTCGGCCGCGTCCCGCATGTGTCCGCGCGCCGCGTCCGGGTCGGCGTGCCAGACGCGTTCGGCGGCCTGGAGCAGCATCTGCTGGCTGGACAGGCCCTGCGCGAGGGTGTCGTGGATCTCCGTGGACAGCCGCTGCCGCTCGGCCAGGATCCCGGCCCGGCGCTCGGTGGCGGCGAGGTCGCGGCGCGTGCGGACCAGGTCGTCGATCAGGGCGCGCTGGCGGGCCGCCTGGCGTTTGAGGTGGATCAGTACGGCGGTGCCGACGGCGGCGACGGCCGGCGGGGCGATGACCGCGTTGGGGTCGAACTCGCCTTGTGCGAAACGCAGTTTGGACGCCACGACCAGCAGCGTCAGTACGGCGGCGAGGGACACGGCGGTACGCGTCGACAGGGTGTGCAGGCCGGTGAAGAAGAGCGGCATCGCGCACCACGCGGCGCTCGGCGCGAGCGCGAGCAGCACGACCCAGACCGTCAGCACGGCGCCAACCCATGCCAAGTAGCGCGCGTCGGGCCGCGTACCGGAGGGCGGTGGGGGCGCCAGGAACCGTCCCAGGAGGTAGAGCAGCCCGAACACGACGAACAGCGCGACGACCCAGCCGGTGTGCCCCTCGCTCTCGTGGCGGATCAGATAGCGGGCGAGGGAGGCGCCCAGGAGCAGGAAGAACGCGGCGTGCATGACGGCCGTGAGCCACCGCCGGTCGGGGTCGGGATCGGCGCGCGGCGCCACCACCGGCGGGTGTGTCGTCGACTCAGCCCCTTCGGCCACCTCGGCCCCCTTCGCCACCTCAGCCGTCGTCGTCACCCCAACCCTCGTCGTCACGGACCGCATGGATGCCGCCGTCTCCCCAACTGTCGGTTCGCAGCCGGACGGGCCACGTGTTCCGTCCTAACGTGCCGGCCCCGGTCCCGCATCAGCCGATCGGTTGACACGGCTGTCGCCCGAACCGGTCGCGAAACGGGGCCGGTACGCCGTACCACCATGCCCCGACCCGGCCGAGGCTGGTGACAGCGCCCCCGCCACCGCCCCGACACCACCGGCACGTAAGGGAATCGACACATGCCCGCCAAGAACGTCACCGTCAACCGCGCCGCGTTCGGCCACCGCGTCGGCTACGCGCTGCGCCACCCGGACCGGGCGCCGCGCTATCTGGCCCGCGCCGCCCGGGACACCTGGCTGCGCTACCGCTGGCCGGACCACATCTCCTACTACCGCGCCGTGATGCGCTCCGACACCCGCGCCGACCCGGACGCGGCGGTCGGCAGCCGCAGCCACGAACGGTGGCTGGCCCTCGGCTCGATGCAGTTCGACTACCTCATCGGCCACGGACTGCGCCCCGAACACCGGATGCTGGAGATCGGCTGCGGCAACCTGCGCGCGGGCTGGCGGTTCATCGGCCATCTGGAGCCTGGGCACTACTACGGCATCGACATCTCCCCCGACATACTCGCCGCCGCCCAGGACACCCTGGTCCGCCAGGGACTCCAGGACCGTCTCCCCACCCTCACCCCGGTCCGCGACCTGAGGTTCGGCTTCCTCCCCGACGCCCACTTCGACGTGGTCCACGCGCACAGCGTCTTCTCGCACTCGCCGCTCCCGGTGATCGACGAGTGCCTGGCCCACGTCGGCCGGGTGCTGGCGCCGGGCGGCTGGTTCGACTTCACCTTCGACCGCACGGAGGGCGAGGAGCACCAGGTGCTGCGGGAGGACTTCTACTACCGCACGGAGACACTGATCGGCCTGGCCGAACAGCACGGCCTGTCGGCGCGCTTCATGCCCGACTGGGAGGACCTGCCGCACGGCCAGTCCAAGATCCGCGTCACCCACGGCGGCGGCCTCTGACAGCCCCACCTCCCACACGTCACCCCGCGCCCTCCACCACCCTCGCGGGCGCGGACTCGGCCAGCACCGCACGGAGCAGCACACCGAACTCGTCCGGCCACTTCGCGTAGCCGACATGGCCGCCGGGGAACATCACCAGTTCCTTGTCGAGGCGTTCGGCCAGCGCGACCGCCGGGCGGTGCACGTCGTGCGTGCGCGAGTCCTCACCGCCGGCCACCACGACGCGCCCGGCCAACGGGGCGAGCGCCGCGAAGTCGGGCAGGAAACGTGTGAACGGGCGCATCACATGCGCCAGGAAGAAGTCGGTGTTGTCGTTCGCCTCGGGCAGCACCGGTGCGGGACGGCCGCCGAAGACGGCGCTGAACAGCTCCATCGCCGCCGGGATCCCCTCGCGGCGGTACGTGGCGTGGACGGCGTCCAGGAAGGCCAGCCGCTCGACGGCGTCCGGCAGGAGCGCGAAGGCGGGCGGTTCGTGGACGACCAGGGCGACGATGCGCTCCGGTCGCCGGACGGAGAGTCCCAGCACGAGCTGGAGCGCGATGAGGCCGCCCGAACAGCTGCCGAAGACCTGGACCGGCTCGTCGGGTACGGCCACCCGGTCGAGCAGGCGGGCCGCGTCCTCGGCGTGGTCCTCGATGCGCTGGTCGACCGGGGGTCCTGCGAGTGGACTGCGGGAGTTGCCGCGCGGGTCGAAGGTGAGGACGCGGTGGTCGACCGCGAAGTGGGCGGCGAGGCCCTCGAAGACGGCGGCGTCGGAGTTGCCGCCGCCCATGAGCAGCAGGAGCGGACCGCTGCCGCGTACTTCGTAGTGCAGGACGGCGCCGGGCACCGTCAGCGTGCCGGTTTCGGGGGTCGTGGTGTCCATCGCGCTCCAGATCGGGGTCGCCGTCACGCCGTGGCACCGTCTCGCGGCGGCGCGGCGCCGTCAGGTCGTAACGTCGTTGAGTCATCGAGTTTTCACTCAGGGTAGTCATCTCACGTATCGTGCGCCGGGACCGAGCACACCGATCCGTCCCTCTGGGGTAGCCGATATGGCAGACGACCTGGCAGACACCGGCGCGGCCGGGCCGCGCCTCCTGCTGAACGCCCAGCCCTTCGGCTTCGGGCCACCCGCCGCGACGGCGGCCCTCGCCCGTCAACTGGCGCCCCTGTGCGGCGAGTTGGCCTACTTCGGTGGCGGTCACACGCTGGACCTCCAACACCGGCCGCCGTATCACGCGGTGTACGGGACCACGGGCCTCTCCGACGGTGAACGGCTGGCGTGGCTGCGGCGGCTGGCGCCCCGGTACGACCTGTTCGTCACTGCCATGGACTTCGAGGAGGCCGCGCTGGCCCGGCGGGCCGGGCTGGACGTGGCGGTCTACGACGCGCTGACCTGGTTCTGGCCCGAGATCCCGGCCACGGCCGGGGACGCCGCGCTGTACATCGCGCAGGACTTCTTCGGGGTCCGCGAGCGGATCGCGGCGGACCCGGCGCTGCGGCGGAACTCGGTGATCGTGCCGCCGATCATCCCGTTCCTCCCGCCCCGTCAGATCTGGCGGCCGGATCGGCCGGGGGACGGGCGGCGTCGGCACGTGCTGCTCAACCTGGGCGGTCTCCAGAACCCGTACTGGGAGCCGTCCGACGCCGCCGCGTACGCGCGGCTGATGCTGGACGCCGTACGGGCCGCGCAGCCGGCCGGCCGGTCCGTCGTCGTCACGACGAGCCGCGGGGTCACGGCGGCGCTCGGCGACCTCGAATCGCGTACCGAGGTCCGTACCGACATGCCTACCGAAGTCCGTACCGACATCCGCACCGACGACGGCGACACCGTGCTGGACCTGATGAGCGGCGCCGCGTACGCCTGCATGACGCCGGGCCTCGGCAACATCTACGACGCGGCGGCGACCGGCGTACCGACCCTGTGGCTGCCGTCCGCCAACGAGACCCACCACCTCCAGGCCCGCCTGCTCTCCGAACACGGCTTCTGCGACGCGCGGTTGGACTGGCCGGACCTCGGCGGCCCCGCCGACTACGACGTCCCGGCCTCGTCGCCTTCGCCCGTCCCGGAGGCGCTGACGCGGGCGATCGTGGCGGTGATCCGCCGGCTCTCCGACGCCCGGGGCCTGTCGGCGCTGCGCGACCGGCTGGCCGACGAAGTGGCCAAGTCCACGGCGGGACTCGGCCTCGCCCCCGGCAGGGCGCGGGCCCTGACGGAGCGCTTCGGCCACGGCGGTACGGGTGAGGCGGCGACGGCGCTGGTGCGGTGGGCCGCGGAGAACTCCCGTCGTCCAAGGCACTGAACGCCGGCCTCTCCCCCTACAGCGCGCCGACCGAACGGAAGAACGCGCGCACGTCCGCGACGAACAACTCGGGCTGCTCCAGCGAGAGGAAGTTGCCGCCACGCTCCAGTTCGGTCCAGTGCGTGACGTTGTGCTCCCGCTCCGCGAAGCGGCGGACGGCGATGTCGGTGGGCAGCGCGACGGCGACCCCCGTGGGAACGGTGCCGCGCTCCTTCGGCGCCCAGGCGCCCGGGTCGTGCGCCGACTCGTAGTAGAGGTTCGCGGAGGACCCCGCCGTGCCGGTGAACCAGTAGACGCTCACGTTGGTCAGCAGATGGTCCAGGCCGACCGCGTCCTCGGGCAGTTCCGCCTCGGTGTCCGTCCACTCCTTGAACTTCTCGACGATCCAGGCGAGTTGGCCGACGGGCGAGTCGTTCAGCCCGTACGCGAGGGTCTGGGGGCGGGTCGACTGGATGGCGTTGAAGCCCATCTTGTCGTCGCGGAACTCCTGGAGGCGGGCGAGGCGCGCCTGTTCGCCCTCGGTGAGCCCGTCGAAGTCCGCCGGGTCGTCCGAGGGGAAGGTGATGAAGCCGTTGACGTGGACGCCGACGACCCGCTCCGGCGCCTGCCGGCCCATCTCGGTGGCGATCCAGGCGCCTCCGCCGCCGCCCTGGACGCCGTAACGCTCGTATCCGAGGCGGGACATCAGCTCGACGAACGCGCCCGCGATCCGGCCGTTGTTCCAGCCGGGACCGCTGAGCGGACCGGAGAAGCCGACGCCGGGCGTCGATGTGACGACGACATGGAAATCGCTCGTCAGCGGGCCGACGACCTCGGCGAACTGGGTGAAGGAGCCGGGCCAGTCGTGCATCAGCAGCAGCGGCGTGGCGGCGGGGTTCGCCGACCGCACATGCAGGAAGTGGATGTTCTGGCCGTCGATCTCGGTGCGGAACTGCGGGAACTCGTTGAGCCGCGCCTCGGCCGCGCGCCAGTCGAACTCATCCGCCCAGAACGCGGCCAGCTTCCTGAGATGACCGACCGGGACGCCGCGTGTCCAGCCGACGCCGGGGACCTCGTCGCTCCAGCGGGTACGGCGCAGCCGGTCGCGCAGGTCGTCGAGTTCGGCCTGCGGGATCTCGATGCGGAACGGGCGGATGTCGGTAGGGCTGACGTCGGTGGAGCCCCCGTCGGTAGGGCTGACGTCGGTGGAACGGACATCGGCGCTGGTGCGGCTGCTGCCGCTGTTGTTCTCCATGGACAGAACAGTAGAGTCGCAATAGGAAGACTTCGTTCCTAAACACAGGACAGACTGCCACTCATGCTGGAAACCTCCGCACGACTCCTGCGCCTGCTCTCCCTGCTCCAGACACCGCGCGCCTGGCCGGGCTCGGAACTGGCCGAACGGCTCGGCGTGAGCGGGCGCACGGTGCGCAACGACATCGACCGGCTGCGCGAACTCGGCTATCCCGTCCTCGCGGCGCGCGGCGCCACCGGCGGCTACCGCCTGACCGCCGGCACCGCGATGCCGCCGCTCCTGCTGGCCGACGAGGAGGCGGTGGCCGTCGCGATCGGCCTGCGTACGGTCGCCGAGGGCGCCATCGCCGGCGTGGAGGAGACCTCGCTCCAGGCCCTGGCGAAGCTCCAGCAGGTACTGCCGTCCCGGCTGCGCAGACGCGTCGACGCGCTGCGGACGTACACGGTCCCGGTGCCCGCGGACCGGCCCGGCCCGAAGGTGGACGCGGACCTGCTGACGACACTGACGTCCGTCTGCCGCGACTGCGAACGTCTGCGCTTCGACTACCGGGACCACAGCGGCGCGTCCACGCGCCGTGTCGTGGAACCGCACCGGGTCGTCAACTGGGGCCAGCGCTGGTACCTGGTGGCCTGGGACGTCGAACGCGACGACTGGCGGACCTTCCGCGTCGACCGGATCGATCCCCGTCTCCCGGCCGGTCCTCGCTTCGCCCCCCGCCCGCCGCCGGACGGGGACGTGGCCGCGTACGTATCCCGCCGTGTCTCGGCCGCGGGCTGGCGCCACCGCGCCCGTGTGACGGTCCACGCACCGGCGGAGGCGGTGGCCGAGCGGATCAACCCGGCGGTGGGCGTGGTGGAGGCGGTCGACGCGACGACCTGCGTCCTGGACACGGGCGCGGACTCGCTGGAGACGCTGGCCGTCCACCTCGGCATGCTGGGCCACGACTTCGACGTCACGGAACCACCGGAACTGGTGGCCCACTTGAGGGACCTGGCGGCGCGGTACGGGCGGTCGACGCCGGAGTAGCCGTGGGGAGTGCGGTAGATGCGACGCGGCTGTCGGTGGTCGCGGACCCGTACCGGAACCGCTCCCGATACGTGAGGATGGCCTGGCGGAAGGGCCCGGCGGTGGACCAGGCAGTGGACCGGCCGAGGGGTCCGACCGGGCAGGGACGCGGAGGAGGGAGCGGGTCGTCGTGCTGTTGCGGCAGCTGGAGTATCTGGTCGCGCTCGCCCGCGAGCGGCACTTCGCGCGGGCCGCCGACGCCTGCTTCGTGTCGCAGCCCTCCCTCTCCGCCGCGATACGCAAGCTGGAGCACGAACTCGGCGTGCCCATCGTGCGGCGCGGACGGCGCTTCGAAGGGCTGACGCCCGAGGGCGAGCGGGTGCTGCTGTGGGCGCACCGGATCCTCGCCGAACGCGACGCGCTGCACCACGAGTTGTCGGTCATGCGCGGCGGTCTCACCGGGACGCTGCGGCTCGGTGCCATCCCCACCGCCCTGACCGCCGCGTCCCTTCTGACCACCCCGTTCTGCGAGCAGCACCCGCTCGTCCGCGTGTCGCTGGAGTCGTTGTCGTCGCGGGACATCACTCGGCGGCTGACCTCCTTCGAGCTGGACATCGCACTCACGTACCTGGACGACGAAAGCCTTCGCCAGGTGCGCAGGACGCCGCTGTACGAGGAGCGGTATCTGCTCCTCACCCCGCACGACAGCCCGCTCGCCGAACAGCGTTCGGTGCGCTGGGCCGAGGTCGCCGGGCTGGCGCTGTGCCTGCTGTCGCCGCAGATGCGCAACCGCCGCATCATGGACGAGTACTTCGCCGCCGAGGGCGCGACCGTCACCCCCGCCATCGAGACCGACACCGTCGCGGGCCTCTACACGCACATGGCGGCGGGCCGGTGGTCGAGCGTCATCTCGCACGCCTGGCTGCATATGTTCGGCGTGCCCGCCACGATGCGCGTGGTCCCGCTGGAGCACCCCGCGCACGGCCCGCGGGTGGGGCTGGTGATCGCCGACCGGAGCCCCGAACCGGTGCTGGCGAAGGCGCTGTTGGAGACCGCGCGCCGGGTGAGCGTGCGAGAGGTGCTGGACGGCCTGCTCGACACGTATCTCAGTCCGGCGCCCTGACCGTACGCGAGGTCCCGGGCCCGAACCACCCCCGCGGCGACGATAGTTGTCGTCTATCCCGGCATAGAGAACAACGCTTTGACCAGGCCCGACGCCAGGACTCACCGTGGGTGGCACCTTCCGAGGCATTCCGCAGCAACGGACGAGGAGCCGCAACGTCATGGCCAAGATCCTGTGTGTGCTGTACGACGACCCGACCGACGGCCAGCCCACCACCTACGCCCGCGACGACCTCCCGGTCATCGACCACTATCCGGGCGGCCAGACCACCCCCACCCCCGGGGGCACCGACTTCACCCCCGGCCATCTGCTGGGCAGCGTCTCCGGTGAACTCGGCCTCCGCTCCTTCCTGGAGAGCCGCGGCCACACCCTCGTCGTCACGTCCGACAAGGAAGGCGCGGGGTCGGTCTTCGACCGCGAGCTGGTCGACGCGGACATCGTGATCTCCCAGCCGTTCTGGCCGGCCTATCTGACCGCCGAGCGCATCGCCACCGCCAAGAACCTGAAGCTCGCCGTCACCGCCGGTATCGGTTCCGACCATGTGGACCTCGACGCCGCCATCTCGAACGGCGTGACCGTCGCCGAGGTGACGTACTGCAACAGCATCAGCGTCGCCGAGCACGTGGTGATGACCATCCTGGGGCTCGTACGCAACTTCATCCCCTCGCACCAGATCGTGCTCGACGGCGGCTGGAACATCGCGGACGCCGTCAAGCGCTCGTACGACCTGGAGGGCATGCAGGTCGGTACGGTCGCGGCCGGCCGCATCGGGCTCGCCGTCCTGCGCCGGCTCGCCCCGTTCGACGTGGGCCTGCACTACACCGACCGCCACCGTCTGCCGGAGGCCGTCGAGCAGGAGCTGAACCTCATCTGGCACGAGTCGACCGCCGACATGGTGCCGCACGTCGACGTCGTCACCATCAACGCGCCGCTGCACCCCGAGACCGAGGGCCTGTTCGACGACAAGCTCATCGGCACCATGAAGCGGGGCGCCTACCTCATCAACACCGCGCGTGCGAAGATCGTCGACCGCGACGCCGTGGACCGCGCGCTGCGCAGCGGTCAACTGGCGGGCTACGGCGGCGACGTCTGGTACCCGCAGCCTGCCCCGGCAGACCACCCGTGGCGCACCATGCCGCACCACGCGATGACGCCGCACATCTCGGGCTCGTCGCTCTCCGCGCAGGCGCGGTACGCGGCCGGCACGCGGGAGATTCTGGAGTCGTACTTCGCCGGGACTCCCATCCGTGACGAGTACCTGATCGTCGAAGGCGGGGCGCTCGCCGGCACGGGTGCGCACTCGTACTCCACGAAGGAGGGCTGACTTCCGCCGCGCTCCGGCCCCCGCCGTGTTCCGGGCCCCTGTCGTGTGCGATCGTGCGCGCCATGACAGCGTTCCAGGAGCACATGCGGCGGGCCGGTGAGCGGGCACTGGAGGCGCTTCCGGTGCCGCTCAGGGACGAGATCTATGTGATCTCCTTCCGGATCTGGCGCCAAGACTCGCTGGACTGGCGCCACCCGTACCTCGCGATCGGTTACAACACCGAGAGCGAGGTACGGCGCGTACTGGCGGCGCGGGGCGGTACGGGCGGTGACCCGGGTGAGGTGCGCTGGAGTTACGCGTACTGGCCGCTGGACGAGACGGCGGGCATCCTCGGCCACGGTCCCGAACCGACGGACGATCCGGTGGGGGCCGCCCTGCATCTCGCCGAGATCAAGGAACTCGGCCTCTGGTACGAGGACTTCGACGACCCCGACAACGACGAGGTGGACGAGGAGCAGGAGGCTCGGGACGATCTCCTGATCGCCCACTTCGACGACGCCTGCGTCGGCCTCGCCCGCCATCTGCACACGAGCGGCAAGCTCACGGAAGTCCTCGGGCGCCCCGTACCGGTCCTGCCGTTCGACATGTACCGGGCCGAAGACCTGGACCGGCTCGCCGAGGCGGCCAACCCGCCCGAGGTGATCGTGGACTACCTCGCCTGGGCGAGGGCGCAGGAGAGTTAGGCCCTGTCCGCCTGCGCGGCTCAGTACGCGTACGGGCTCAGAACGTATACGAGCTCACGCCGCGCGCCTTCAGCTCCGCCCTCACTTCGGCCCCGTCGGGCACGTGCCTTGCGACGTACTCGCTCAGAACCGCGTGCGTGAGCCCGCTGATCTCCAATACCGGGGCGAGCGAAGCCAGTTCGGTGGCCGAGGAGAGCGAGAAGTCCACCTTGCTCAGGGCGGGCAGCCCGGCGAGCGCGGAGACGTCGAGCAGCCCGAGCGAGTACGCCTTGACCGACTCGATCGATGTGCTGCCGGTCAGGAAGTCGAAGTCGGGCCACGCCTGATACCTGTACTCGAGCTCGCGAAGCGCCTTCATCCCTCCCATCGGCGGCGCCTTCAGCCGGTCGCACGACTCGATCTTGATCTTGCGCAGGGTGGGTGAGTCCGCGAGGGCGTCCAGGGACTCCAGTTGGCATACGCCCTCCAGCCGCAGCTCGTCCAGCGGCGCCCGGCCGGCCAGTCCGTCCGCGTCGTGCAGGACGTCGCACCCGAAGATCTGGACCCGCCGGAGCCGGGGCAGGTCTCCGACGCGGCCGAGATCGGCGAGTGATGGGCAGTGCCGTACGTCGAGAATCCGCAGGTCGGGCAGGTCCGGCGCACCGCCGAGCGTACGGATCGTACGGAACCGGTCGATCAACAGCACTCGCAGGCCCGGCAGTTCCGGCAGGAATCCGAGGTCGGGGCCGCCGTCGACGTTCGTCAGGAACAGGCGGCGCGGGGCGGGGGCGCCGGCCAGCGACGAGAAGTCGCTCAGCGCCGTGCAGTTACGCACCCTGAGCAGGTCGAGTCCGGTCAGCGCTTCGACCCCGGCGACCGAGGTGAGTCGTTCGCAGTCGGCGAGTTCCAGGGTCCGCAGACCGGGCAGGCCCGAGATCGCGCGCAGGTCGTGGAGTTCGACGCACTCGGTGAGGACCAGTTCGGTGACGTCCGGGTGGTGGCCGAGGCCGTCGAGCGACTTCAGGCGGCGGAGCTTGTCCATACGCAGGACGCGCAGGGCGGGCATCGCGTCGATGCCCTTGAGGGTGGTGAGATGGGCGCAACTGGTGAGGTCCAGCTCCGTGACGGCGCCGACGTCCGTCAGGGCTGACAGGTCCTTGATGCCGGTCCAGCCCAGGTCGAGCGTGGCGAGCCTGCGCAGCCCGCCGAGCGGGCGGATGTCGCGCAGGCCCCGGCATCCCTGGAGGCTGAGTGCTTCCAGGCCGGGCAGTGCGGCGCCGAGGCCGGAGACCGACGCGACGCCCGTCATGCTGAGGTCGAGCCGGCGCAGCGCGCGCAGGGTGAGCAGCGGGGCGATGTCCTTGACCTTGCGGCAGCGGTGCAGACGCAGGCTCTCCAGAGCGGTGAGGGCGGCGAGCGGCGCGAGATCGTCGAAGCCCGAACAGCCCGCCAGATCAAGGCTGATGAGCTGTTCGAACTCGGCGAGCGGCGCGAGGTCGGTGAGTCCGGCGCAGCGGTCCAGATGGAGCGTCCGCAGGACCGGGGTGAGATGCCGCAGGCCCTCCGGGACGGTCTTGCTCACCTTGAGATCGGTACGGTTCTCGCGCGCGTAGGCGGGGGCGAGGAGCAGTTCGGCGAAGCGGTCGGGGTCGGCGACCTTGGGCCAGAGTTTCAGGAGCGTGTCGGTGGTCGGCTGCCCGACGGCGGCGAAACGCGCGGCGAGTTCGAGTGCCTGGGCGGGGTCGACGGGCGGGGCGTCGGCCGCCCGGACGAGCAGTTCCCGTACGGCCTTTCGGGCCTGCGGAGCCTTGGCGCTGGCCAACAGGCCGCGCAGGGCTTCGAGTTCGCCCGCGCCGTCGCAGGGGTCGTCCATCCGGGAGGTGGTCATGGCATCGCAGGATAGGCGCCGGGTCGGACAGGGCCGGAACTCGACCCCGAGCCCCGGCTCAGGCACCGGCCCAGGCACCGGCCCAGGCACCGGCTCAGGCGCCGACCTCGAACGAACGCAGCCACAGCTCCAGCGTCAGGACCAGCCACAACTTGCCTCCCTGGCGCGGCAGCAGCGTCCCCTCCCTCCGTAGCCACGAGCGGATCGTGTCCTCGCGGAACAGGCCGCGGGCCCGCGCGGACCCGCCGAGCAGCAGGTCGTGGCCCAGTTCGCGCAGGGGGCCGTCCAGCCACTGCTGGACCGGCACCCGCATCCCGCTCTTGGGCCGGTCCACGATCGTCGGCGGCAGCAGGTCCCGTACCGCCTCCTTGAGAATCCACTTCTCGCTCGTACCGGCGAGCTTCAGCCGGGGCGGCACCCGGAAGGCGTGGTCGACGACCGCACGGTCGAACAGCGGAGCCCGGCCCTCCAGCCCCTGCGACGCGGTGATGCGCTCCACCTTGGTGAGGATGTGGTGGGCGCCCTTGGTCCGCAGGTTGGTGTGCAGCAACTGGTTGAGCAGACTGTTCATCCGCCCCTGTGTCAGATACGGCGCCAGCAGATCCGTCACGGGCGGCGCCTGCGCCAGTTCCGCGAGCACACCGGGCGTCAGCAGCACCGGCAGGTCGGAGTGGCACTTGCGGTACGAGTCCACGTAGGCCCGCGCCCTGGAGTCCACGCCCGCCTCTTCGCGGTGCAGTTCGTGGATCAGCATCGGCAGGTTCTTGGGGCCGCCGAAGACCGGGTCGCCGCCCTCGCCGTTGAGCACCACGCTCATGCCGTCGGCCGCGACGGCTTCGGCGAGCATCAGGTTGGGGACCGTGAGCGGGTCGCCGACCGGGCTGTCCAGCAGCGCGACGGTCTCCGGCAGCCGCGCCGCGACCGCCTCACCCGGCACGGTGAGCACCTGGTGCTCGGTGTGGCAGTGGGCGGCGACCAGTCCGGAGTAGGCGAGTTCGTTCGGGGCGTCGCCGCCGAAGCTGATCGAGTACGACCTGACGGCCTGGTCGTGCAGCTTGGCGGCGAGCGCGGTGACCAGGCTGCTGTCCACGCCGCCGGAGAGCAGTACGCCGACCGGTTCGGCGGCGGGCAGCCGCCGCGCGGTGGCGGACTCCAGCAACTCGCGCAGCTCGCGTACGTGTTCGGCGGCGGGGCGCTCGTCGGCCACCTCGGCCGGCTCCCAGTACGTCTCCTCCACCGAGGAACCGTCGGGCCTCAGCCGTACGCACCGCCCCGGCAGCACCTCGTGGATCCCGCGCAACAGGGTCTCCCGGCCCGGGAGATACGCGAACGTGAGGAACGACCGGACCGCGGGCAGATGCAGTCCGGTGTCCAGCGCGGGCCAGCGCTGGAGCGCCCGCAGGGAGGTGGAGGCCGCCCAGGCGGCGCGGTCGCCCGTGCCGGCGCGGGCGTGGAAGAGGGTGCGGGCGCCCATGTGGTCGCGTACGAGGACGAGTTCGTCGCCTTCGGCTATGACGAGGGCGAACATGCCGTCGGCGGCGGCCAGCCCGGAGGCGCCGAATCTGACGTAGGCGCGCAGGAGCAGTTCACCGTCGGAGCAGTCGCGGGGAACGGGGCCGGCCCCCGCCGATCCGGCAGAACCGGTCGCCCCGGCCGCTCCCGCCCCACCCGCAGCGAGCCGGGCGCGGAGTTCGGGCGCGTTGTGGAGCGTGACCTCGCCGATCGCGTACACGTCGCCCACCCGGTACGGCCCCGCGGCGGCGCCGGGCCCGTCGAGCAGGCCGAGCGAGTGACGTCCTGCCCGCGTCGGTACGGGACGGCCGCCCATGGCCGCCACCTGCCCGGCGGATCGTCGGCGGTCAGACACGCACACCAGCGGGACATCACGCCCCCTCTCTCTTCTCTCGTGATCCCAACGCACCCTCGCCGGTACCGCCCAGGTCCCGGCCCGGCCCTCGGCCCCGGCCCCCGGCTCAGCCGAAGTCGTCGTCGGAGTCGCCGGATCCGTCGCCCCAGTCCCCGTAGCCGGCGTCACCCCCACCGCCGTCACCGCCACCGCCCGACGAGCTCGCCTCGGCCTGTCGGCGCAGTTCCTCCTCCTCTTCCGGGGAGAGGAAGGCGGGCGGCATGGTCAGACCGCCGATGACGGCCCCGGCGGTGACCGCGCCCAGGACCGTGCCCAGCCGGCCGCCGAACGACGTCCGGTTCACCGTCAGCACCCCGTCGCTCCACAGCGTCCGGCCGTAACCGGCTTCCCTGCCGTAGATGGGCCGACGCCCGTTGGTGTACACGCGCTTGACGATCCGCCCTCCCAGCAGCTCGTCGGTGCCCGAACCACCGCGCTCGTCCCGCCACTGCACGACCCGACGCCCCCCGCCGCCGACCGCGCTGCGCCACTCCTGACCGCCGTCCGAGTAGCGCCGGTGGACCGTCCGGTCGGCGAGCAGTTCGTCGGTGTAGGTGATCTCCCGCCTCTGCGGCTGCGGCACTGCGGTTCCTCTCATGCGGTGGGCCAGCTCAGGAAACCCGCCCGGCGTACCTGACGAAGCTCGGTCAACTGCGAGCGCGGCGTGCGTACTTCCCGTACGAGACGGTGCACCGTACGGATCAGTGACGCCGGGTTCACGGCGGCGACCTCCACGAATCTGCCGCGCCGCAGCCAGTCGCGCTCCCAGCGACCGAGTTCGAACGCGAGCCCCTGACCAGAACCCTGACCGGCACCGGGCCCCCGGCCGGGACCGGAACCGGCGGCGGGAAAAGCGGCCGGAACGGCCGCGTACGCCGGGCCCCGGCCGTGCACCAGATGCAGTGCCCCCGCCTGCCGGGGCCGCAGTCCCAGCGGGACGACCCGCACCCCGTCCGGTACCTCGACGGACCTGACGAACCGCGCGGGGAAGGTGAGTCCACGCGCGCTCGCGTCGTGCAGCAGATAGACCGTCGCCCGCTCCGCCAGCGCGAGCATCCTCAACACCCCTTCTTCAAGAGGCAGTTCGGAGGCTCCGTACACCGGGCACGCCGACTCCATCGGCACCCCGTTGGCGCGCAGCATGGCGGCGATGTCGTCGGACTCGCAGACCAGCAGCCTCGGCAGGCCGTAGTCGAACAGGTCGGGTTCCGGAGTGTGCCGTCCGGGTGCCTGCCGGGGCTTCGGCACGACGGGCGGCAGCAAACCGTCCACCGAGGCGGGACCATATCGACCCAGCGCGGCGAGGTAGGCGTCGTACGTCACCGCGGGGGCCGAGGTGAACTGCGCACGCCGGGGCGCCCGGTGCCACGGCATCAGCACCCGGCACACCTCGTAGTACAACTGCCGCTCGGTGAAGTGCAGTTGCCCCGGCTCGGCGGCCTTCTCGGCGGCCGTCCGCAGCGCCCGGTCGAGGATGGCGTCGCCCACGCGCCTTGTCCGCCCGGCCTGCTCCGATTCCGTCATGACGCGGTCGGCCAGGTGAGGAATCCGATCTGCTGCGCGCGGCCCCGGTCGGGGTCGGCCAGCCCCTCCGCCCGGTCCACCGCCCGCGCGACCACGGCCAGCAGCTTCGCCGGCGGAACGGCCGCGAGCGGGGACCACCAGCCCCGGGTCAGCCAGTCGGCCTCAGCCGCGGTCAGCGCCGACGACGACATACGGATGGCGTCCAGGTCCCCACGGTCCAGCGGCTTCCGCAGCCGTACGGCCTTGTCCTTGTCCATCACGGTGCGCGGCAGCATCCCGGCGACCACCACCCGGTCACCGAGCGCGGCCCTGGCCGCGGAGGCGAAGGCAAGTCCCGCGGGGCTGGCATCGTGCAGGACTATCCCCACGACTCCCGACTCACTCGGCCCGCCGGGCCGGGTCGGGCCGGTGGATATGTTCTGGAGCTGGTCGACCGACTGCGCCAGCGCGAGCGAGTGGGTCTTGTGCACACCGTTCAGCGCGAGGCAGGCCAGCACGGCGCGGTCCGGACAGAGGAGCGCCAGCCTCGGGCCCGACTCCCCGACTTCGGGGACCACCGGGTACCGGGCGCGTCCCTCGTCCCTCAGCCCGGCCGGCGGGCCGCCGTAGACAGCGGCCCAGCGGTCGATGATCGCGGTCCGGAAGAGGTCGAGCGGCATCGACACCCGCACCGTGCCGGTCCGCTTCGCGCGCCGGGAACCGCTCGCCGTCAGCAGGAGAGCCAGTGCCAGGACCGCCACGCCCACCAGGACGGCGGGGCGCACCACGTCCGGATCGAACTCGGAGGCGCCGCTGACCACCAGCAGGATGAAAGACGTCAGGGCGACGAGGAAGGTGGCGACGCATCCGTACGCCACGACCCCGTCGGGTGTGTGGTTGCGCGCGGCGGCGTACCAGAGCTGGGTGGGCGTGTAGCGCAGTCCCTCGCCGTTGCCGAGCTTCTCGATGAGCTTGCGCATCCGGATGTCGTGCAGACGGAGCGTGTTGTCCTTCGGTTCGAGCGCGAAGGTGCGCTTGCAGACCGAGCAGGTCCTGCCCCCTCGCTCTCTGTGGCGAAGGCTCTTCTCACAGTGCGGGCAGATCACGGCGGCCCCCTCCAACTGCCCCGACAAGCGCGTGGTTTCGTTATGTCGACCGGACAGATCCTAGACGACGGAGCTTGATTCACATGGACAATTCCCATACAAGAATGAAACATGAGGCGAACGCGGAGAACGAGGTCCACGACGTCGCCGAATTCACGGACGCGGCAAGAAATGTCGTTACGCCTGTCCTGCAACTCCCCGAAGACATAGCCCTGGCCGTGGTGAACGCCTTCACCAAGATCGTGCGGGACGCGAAGAGAAGCGAATCGGCCACGACGCCGAACGGCGACGGGATAACGCGTTTCCAGACTTTCGAGGAGGGCGACGTCTATATGCTCGAAGCGCCCTTCGACGACTTCTTCGCCGATCGCTATCTGATGGATTTCTACAATGTGGAGGAGCGGGGCGTCTGTTCGCGTATGCATATGCACACCGGGCTGCGATTCGTGCGGATGATGACAGGCCCGGCGACGCGGATCCGGGTGAGCAGCCTCTCCCCGTTCGAGATCACCGGTGTCACCGGAGTAACTCCATTCACGTTGCGCTCCTTCGAGGACACGCTGCCCGACACCCCGCCGGGTGTGGTGCGGACGCGGTACAACCTGGTCGTGCCGCCCTGCTCCTTCGTGGACATGCAGATCCCGCGCGGGGTGAGCCACCAGTTCAACGCCGTCGGCGAGCACGCCGTGATCGATTCCGTGCACCCCGAGGAGTCCGTGGAGACATTCCGCGAAAAGATGTCCGGGTTCAAGATGATGGCGCAGACGGTATTCCTCGCGGACGAACTCCCCGCGTCCGACACCTGCGCGGATCTCCCCGCCTGAGCCGAGTGGCGGCTACTCGTCGTCCTCGGAGGTCGTGGAGAGCCGGCGCAGCCATTCCGTCATCAGTGCCACTTCCGCCGTGCTGAGCCCCGACTCCGCCGACCGCCCCAGCAGTACGTTCAACTGGGCCGCCGCCGCAGGCAGTTGCGTCCTGGTCGCGGCCCGCGCGGCGCTGTCCGCCATCACTTCCGGGGTGAAGACGGTCGCGTGCACGGAGTCACGGACCCGCCGGGAGGTGTCCCTGTCGGTGAAGGTCGAGGGCCGGGCGACGAGCATCAGCGCCACCCCGACGTTGGCCGACATGACGACCTGGGCCGCAGCCTCGGGCGCCAGCCGCAGCTTGCCGTCCGCCGCCGCCCGCCTCAGGTCCCTGGTGAGGATCTCGTGGGACTCCAGCGCCGCCGCCGGGGGCGTACGCATCGCGGGGGAGTACATCAGCCGGTACAGATTCGGGTTGTCCAGCGCGAACTCCACGTGGCTGTCCCAGCCCTTGCGCAGATCCTCTATCGGGTCGTCCTCCGGAGCCCGCTGCCGCTTGGTCTCCAGGTACTTGTCGAAGCCGTAGTCCACGACGGCGGACAGCAGCCCTTCCTTGTCCCCGAAGTACCGGTAGAGCGCCGGGGCACCCACCTGCGCGGCGTCGCACACGGCACGCGTGGAGACGTCGCCGTTGGGCGACTCGGCGACCAGTCGCGCCGCGACTTCCAGGATCCGCGCTCGTGTGCTCATCGCGGACGACCGTATCAAGGCCCCCGTAGCGCTGTTACGCATGCCGAGCGGCCGAAGGACCGGCGGCAGGAGGGCCGGCGGGAACGGTGGCGGAAGCAGCCGTGTGCGGGGCGAGGAGGTCGGCCAGACCGATACGGGTGAGGAACTCGGCCCTTATTCGGTCCGCGACCCGGCTGACCTCTTCGGAGCCGTCGTTCGCGGGGTCCACATGGACCCGGAACGGCCGCTTGCCGTACGGGGCGTCCACGACCTCGACGATGGCGTCGGCGACCTGCGACACGTCGGCGTCGGCCGGCGCGAGGTCGGCCAAGCGCTGCGCGACCTGGTCCATGAGACCGGCGTACCGCTCCTCGTAGGCGGGAACGACGGTCTGCTCGGCCGGGTGTCCGCCGGTGACGAAGTGGTTGGTGCCCGAGGTGAAGGAGCCCGGCACCACGATGCTGGTCTCGATGCCGAAGCGGGCCAGCTCGGCGGCGTAGGACACGGCGAGGGAGTCCATGGCGGCCTTCGCGGCGAAGTACGGCGCGAGATAGGGCGGGGTGCCGCCGCGGCTGGACGTGGAACCTATCCACAGGACCAACCCGCTCCGCCGGCCCCTGAGATGGGGCAGTACGGCCCTGTTGACGCGCTGGGTGCCGAGCACGTTCGTGTCGTAGACGGCCATCAGCTCCTCGGGCGTGAACGCCTCGGTGGGCCCGGTGACCATATGACCGGCGTTGTGGACGATGACGTCGAGCCCGCCCGCCTCGGCGAGCACGGTGGCTGTCGCGGCGTCGGCCGACTCCTGCGAGAGCACGTCCAGCTCCACCGTACGGAGGTCCACTCCGTGCTCCGTGGCGTACGCCTCCGCGTCGGCGACCCGGCCCGCGTTTCGGCCCGTGGTGTCGCGCATCGCGGCGTAGACGGTGTGCCCGGCGCGGGCGAGAGCGCGGGCGGCGAGAGCTCCGAAGCCGGAACCGGCCCCCGTGATCACGATGATTTTCGCGGCGTCACTCATGACAGGACTCCTCATTCGATCGCAGGACGATGCGGACGGTGTGGATGGCGCGGCCGATGCACATGACGCGGGCGGCGCTGACGTTGTCGATGACGCGGATGCATGGATGGGCGGCGCCAGGCGCACGACGTCAGATGATGCCGCCGTTGGCGCGCAGCACCTGGCCGTTGACCCAGCGCGCCGGTCCGGCGAGGAAGGACACGACCTCGGCTATGTCCTCCGGGCGGCCGAGCCGCTCCAACGGCGGCTGCGCCGCCAGTTTCGAGACGGTCTCCTCGTCCTTGCCGTCCAGGAACAGGGCCGTGGCGGTCGGTCCGGGCGCAACCGCGTTGACGGTGATGTCGCGTCCGCGCAGCTCCCTGGCCAGGATCAGGGTCATCGCCTCGACGGCGCCCTTGCTGGCCGCGTACGCCGTGTATCCCGGGAAGGACAGGCCCAGCACCGAGCTGGAGAAGTTGATGATCGCCCCGCCGCTGCGCAGCCGGCGCGCGGCCTGCTGGTCGACCACGAACGTGCCGCGGATGTTGGTGCGGTGCATACGGTCCAGCGCGTCCAGCTCCGTATCGACCAGCGGCTTCACCGACATGACGCCCGCCGCGTGCACGAGCACGTCGACACCGCCGAAGGCTTCCTCCGCCGCGTCGAAGAGCGCCGAAACCGCGACCTCGTCGGCCACATCGGCGCGGAAGGCCATGGCTGTCCCGCCCGCTTCGGTGATGGCGGCCACCGCCGCCTCCGCCTCGGTCCGATTCCCCGCGTAGTTGACGACGACGGCGTGTCCGTCCGCCGCCAGGCGCTCCGCGCTCTCCCGGCCGATCCCGCGGGACCCTCCGGTGACGATCACCACGCGGCGCGCTGTGCTCGGCTGCTCGCTCATGACGTTGCTCCCTCCATCGATGGGATCTCAGCCGGGAGCGCGATCTCCACTCTCCGACAACAACAACGCTAACATGTTCGAGGTATCAACGCTACCCCAATCCGTAGCATCGCTACGTCTCGCGACTCGGGGGGGCCGGTCCGGGGGCCGCTATGGGGACGGCGCCAGAGCCGACGGAGTGATTCGAAAGAAAAATGCCGCGAGCTGTAGAGAACCCGTCGTCGGCTCCGACGTCCCCTGTGAGAGTCGCCCACAAGGGGTGACCACGCAGCAGCCGGCAGCCGACAGACAGCGGTCGGCGGACGACCGGCAGCTGAGGACAGAAGGAGTACGTCATGAAGTATCTGGTGATGGTCCAGGGCTCGCAGGCCGACTACGACGCGATGAACGGCAAGGCGTCCGAGCACAGCGCGGCCTGGAGCGAGAAGGACCTGCAAGCGATGTTCGCCTTCATGGGAGAGATCAACAACGACCTCGCCGAGTCCGGTGAGCTGGTGGACGCGAACGGTCTGGGCGCCCCCTCCCAGACCCGCTTCGTCGGCGCGGACAAGGACGGAAAGCCGGTGATCACGGACGGTCCGTACGGCGAGACGAAGGAACTCCTCGCCGGCTACTGGGTGCTCGACTGCGCCAGCCTGGAGCGGGTCACCGAGATCGCCGCCCGCGTCGCGACGTGCCCCCAGCCCGAAGGCGTCCCCGTGTACCCGGTGGTCATCCGGCCCATCCCGAACGGACCGGGCATCGATGGCTGAGACACCGTGCGCGCCCCGGCACGACGGGGTGTAATACGCGGTGTGAACGACGGTACGAAGAACGGTCCGGGCCCACCGGCCCGCCCCGCCATGACCGAGGACCTGCTGCGCCTGCACGCGCCGCAGGTCCTCGGCGCGCTGGTCCGCCGCTACGGCCACTTCGACCTCGCCGAGGACGCCGTACAGGAAGCCTTCATCGCAGCCGCCCAGCAGTGGCCGGACGCCGGGCTGCCCGACAACCCCCGCGGCTGGCTGATCAAGACCGCGTCCCGCCGGCTCGTGGACCAGCTCCGCAGCGAGGAGGCCCGGCGCAGACGCGAGGAGAGCGCCGCCGCGCTGACCCCCAGGGACGCCTTCACCGCGCCGCCGCCCGGCGAGAGCCGCGCCCCCTCGGAGGACGACACCCTCACCCTCCTCTTCCTCTGCTGCCATCCCGAACTGCCCGCCGCGGGCCGTACCGCACTCACCCTGCGCGCCGTCGGCGGTCTGACCACCGCCGAGATCGCCCGCGCGCACCTGGTGCCCGAGGCGACGATGGCGCAGCGCATCAGCAGGGCGAAGCAGAAGATCAAGGGCGTGCCCTTCCGGCAGCCGGGCCCGGAGGACCGTGACCGCCGCCTCGCCACTGTGCTCCAGGTGCTCTATCTGATCTTCAACGAGGGCCATACGGCCACCTCCGGCAGCGAGTTGCACCGCTCCGACCTCGCGCACGAGGCGATCCGGCTGACCCGGGCGGTACGGCGGCTGCTGCCGACGGAGGGCGCGGTGACCGGTCTGCTCGCGCTGATGCTGCTCACGGAGGCGCGGAGCGCGGCGCGTACGGGACCGCACGGCGAACTCGTTCCGCTGGACGAGCAGGACCGCACCCGCTGGGACCGCGCCGCGATCGCAGAGGGTACGGCGCTGGTCGAGGAGTCGCTGTCCCAAGGACCGGCCGGTCCCTACCAGTTGCAGGCGGCGATCGCCGCGCTGCACGACGAGGCGGGCAGCGCCGAGGAGACCGACTGGCTCCAGATCGTGGCTCTGTACGACGAGTTGGTACGCCGCGCTCCCGGGCCCGAGCCGATGGCCGAGCTGAGCAGGGCGGTGGCCGTCGCGATGGCGCACGGCCCGGAGGCGGGGCTCGCGGAACTCAAGGGTCTTGAGAAGGAGTTGTCCGGGAACCACCGGCTCGACGCGGTGCGGGCGCATCTGCTGGAGAAGTCGGGCGATACGGAAGGGGCCCTGGCCGCCTACCGGTCGGCGGCCAACCGCACGCTCAGCGTGCCCGAGAGCCGCTACCTGATGATGCGGGCGGCACGGCTGCGCGCCTGACGTACGGCTCTCGGTGAATCACCGAACCACCGAACCACCGAACCACCGAACCAGCAACGCAGCGAGTGAGCCGCTCGGCCGGTCCGCGACTCAGCCGGTCAGGCTGCCGACCGTCCCCAGCTGCTTCCACTCGCCCTTCTCACGGACATCGATCCACACCGGCCGGCTCAGCGCCTGGTGGTCCTTGAAGCGGTAGCGGCCCAGCAACCCCTTGACGTCGACGCCGTCCACGGCCTTCCTGAGCGAGGCCCGCGCGAGCCCGGGATCGGTGTCCGTAGTCCCGTCCGGCTCCGGCAGGGCCCCGTCGTCCATCACCTTCCCGATCCCGGCGGCGAGCACGAGCGCGCCGTCGTACAGCTCGACCCCGCCCCGCACCTCGAACATCTTCCGCAGCGCGGCCGGACTCGTGCAGAGCTTCGGGAACAGCTCGCAGTCGGCCTTCGGCTGGCGCTCGTCATGGAAGGACCGGAAGCGCAACGTGCCGTCCGGCACCAACTTGTCTTCCTTGTCGGTGTATTCGTGATCGTCGTCGGTGTCGCAGGACGCTTCGTAGTCCTCCTGCACGACCATCAACTGCCCGGACTTCTCAAGGGCGTCGACCCAGCCCTCGCGTTGCCGGGCGTTGGGCAGTGTGACGGTGTCCGGCCGCTGCTCGCCGACGTCCCGGGCGACGTCCTCCTCGTCCATGTCCTCGGGGTAGTCCACGGACTCGACGGCGTCGATACCGGCTTCGCGCAGCCCGTGCCCGAGCGTGCGGTAGTTCGGATCGTCCTCGGCCATGTCGTCGTCCCAGTTGAAGTCGGAGCCGACGATCACCTTCTTCACGCCGTACGCGCCCGTCAGATAGCGGCCTTCCTGCGCGCCCATGTCGAACTTCGACGGCATCATGCCGAAGGCGAAGTCCGGGCCCGAGCCTCCCTTGCAGGTGTCGACGGCGGCCATGCCCTGGTCGAAGTCCGTCTCGACGCCGTCGACGCTGCTGACATCACCGACCAGGGCGATCATGCCCGGGTACTTCTTCAGCAGCTCGGTCGCCGGGGTCTCCTGGTCGTCCTTGACCGGGACGACGCGCACCGGCAGCTTCTCGCCCGACGCGCGCGCCGCGTCCTTGAACGCGGCCTCGACGATCGCCACGCGCTCCTCGCCGTGCTGCTCGTCGAGGGACCAGTCGTACGGGACACCGACGACGTACTGGTCCGCCACCGCCGCACTGGGACCTTCGACCGGCAAGGACCCGCCGGACGAGGACGACGAGGACGACGAAGACGAGGAGATCGCGAACCCGGTCGGTATGCCGAGCACGACGAGCGCCACGGCGGCCCCGACGAGGGCGTTGCGTGGACGACGCCGTGCGGCTGCCGGAGGCGGGGGCGGGGCGGAGACTTTCGCGACGAAGTGCGGACGAGGGGCGGGAGCGGGGACGGGGGCGACCGGAGCAGGCGGACGCTCGTCCTCGGGCTCGGGCGCAGCCGCGACGGCGCCCACAGCCTCGGCCACCGCCTCGACCTCGCCCCCGGACTCGTCCCGCGACCCCACCACCGACGACCGCACCAGCTCCAGCGCTTCCCGCGCCGCACGCGCGCCCGACGGCCGGTCGTCGGGGTCCTTGGCCATCAGCGAGAGAATCAACCGGTCCATGTCGGGACCGAGTTCGGCCCGCGCACGGCTCGGCCGCAACGGCTCGTCGTTCAGGTGGTTGTACATGATCCCGGCGGCGTGACCGACGAACGGCGGTCGCCCGACGAGGAGTTCGTACAGAACGCACCCCAGTGCGTAGAGATCCGTACGCCCGTCACCGTTCCGCTGCTGAAAACGCTCGGGCGCCATGTACAGCACGCTGCCGAACGGCGCCTGCCCGGTCTGGGTGAGCTGCGGATCGCTGGACCGGGCCTCGGTGTACTTGGCGATGCCGAAGTCCACGACCTTGGCGACGCCCTCGCCCGTGACCATGATGTTGGCCGGCTTGATGTCGCGGTGCACGATTCCCGCCGCGTGCGCGACCTCCAGCCCCCGGCACACATCGATGGTCCAGCCCAGCGCGTCCGCCACGGTCACGCGCCCGCTCTCGGCGAGGACGTCGTGCAGCGTACGGCCGTCCACCAGCGCCATCACCAGGTACGGGCTGTCGCCGTCCGTACCGTGGTCGTGTACGGCGACGATGTGCGGACTGTCCAGCGAGGCCACGGCCCGCGCCTCCCGCCGGAACCGAGCCAACTGCTCCCGCCGCTCCCCGTCACCTCCGGGCGCGAGCAGCAGCTTTACGGCGACCTCCCGCCCCAACTCGCGGTCCCGCGCCCGCCAGACCTCCCCCATCCCGCCGGCCCCGAGCAACTCCCCCAACTCGTAACGCCCGCTCAGCAACCGCCCCCGCACGATGCCACTCCCCCTCCACAGACCTGGGGGCGAGCGTATCCCTCTCTTTCATTCCGCGTGTGGGGGCCATCGACCCCCAACTCCCCTCACCCGCCCGGCATCAACCAGCCGCCGGCACCGGTTCGGATCCCTGCCGCTCCGGCTGCGCCCTTCGGGCGGGACGCCGTTCGAGGGGCGCGACAACGCTCGCGCAGAAGCGGTCCACGGCATCGTCGACACTGCGAATGAAGCCGGATTCGGTGTTGCCGCGCGTATTGCCCATGCCCTTGAACAGGGACAGCCGGAAGCCGGTGATCTCCACATCGCTCCGCGCCTCGCCCTTCGGCAGGAGGTCGGCCGGTTCGGGACGCAGCCGCTCCAACGTCCCGCGCGGTCCGTCCCCGCCTCCGCCCACGAGCGTCTGCACGTGCAGATCCGCGGGCGCGTCCGCGAGCTGCCTGATCAGACGCTTCGCCGAGATCAGCGGAGAGCCGTGGTCGGGCACCGGAACGTCCATCGACGTGCGCAGCTTGCCGGTTCGCAGATCGGCGGCGAGCGCGAGAATGCCGGGCGTTCCCTCGATGCGCAGCTCGGCGGACAACCGCCCCTCGTGGCACAGCAGATCAGCCAGTACGGCGCGCCGCGCGTGGGGGTCGGAGGCGCGTCTGACACGGCGCACGGGCAGGACCTTCTGGCCGAGTTCACCGCCGAGTCGCAGGCACACCTGTCGTACGAGACGCTCCCAGCTCTCCACCACGTCCACGGCCCGCGGGTCGCCCTGGCACAGCGTCTCGTCGTCGATGCTCTTGCGTACCGGCACCCATGCCGGACCCATGTTCTGGAAGCCGTGGCAGCCGGAGTTCTCGTGCTGGAGGTAGTGGAGCAACTCCTGCAACAGCCAGGCGTGCGCGGCGTTGCCGACGCCTTCGTGCCGGATCAGCATCTGGGCCTGGTGGGCGACCTCGGCCCAGGAGAGATGCCAGAGCACGACCTTGTGCTTGCGGCGGCCGTCGATCCGCACATCGACGAGCGGGCTGCCCTCCAGCGCGACGTCGTTGCAGAGGGTGATGACCGCTTCGTAGCCACGCCGGGCGGCGATGTCCATGTAGTCCTGGACCTGCTGGGCCCTGAGCGGATTGCCGTTGGTCTTCGTCTCGACCAGCGCCGTCCACAACTTGCCTGCCCGCTCCACGCGAATGACACCGTCGGGACGTTTCGGCGTATCGCCGTGCCGCAGGAGCACTTCGGTGAACGTCTCCATCCGCCCCACCGGGGCGCCGAACGGGGCGGTGAGCCGGCGCCCGAACTCGGGAACCTGCGTCATCACCGACAGCAGGACCGAAGTCGCCCGCGTCTCGCGCTCCCGGTCGTTCTTGAGCGACGGCACGGGGAAGAGGCGGGCCGGTCGCCACGAGTCGTTCTCGGCCAGGGACTTCTTGGTGACCTTCGGGATCGTCACCTTCTTCTTGACCGTACGCGGCCGTCGTACGGGCGGCGGCGCCACAGCTTCTTCCTTCCCGGGCGCCGCGGGTGCGGCGCTCTCGCCCGCCACCTGTGCCGGAATGGCCGCGGAGGGAACGGTGGCGACCGCCGCCAGGGCCCCCTCGCCCGACAGGGCCACCGGAGCGACGACGGACCCCACCTCGCCGGCGCCCGCCGCAGCGCCCGCATCCGTCTCAACGCCCGGAACCGCGTCCATGCCAGGACCCGCGTCCACGCCCGGCTCCAGGTCCGCTCCCGGCTCCGCGTCGTCCACATCGATGCCGAAGTCGGTGGCCAGGCCCGCCAGCCCGGTCTCGTAGCCCTGTCCGACCGCCCGGAACTTCCACTCGCCGCCGCGCCGGTAGAACTCGCCGAAGACGAAGGCGCTCTCCGTGCTCGCGTCCTCGATGGAGAACCCCAGCAGATCCTCACCGGTTCGGTCGGCAACCGTCAGCCGTAACCCGTTGAGGTCGCCGAACCGCGCGTCGTCGTACCGGCTCGCCGCCACGACGACGCGCTCGACATCCGGCGCCATCGTGTGCAGATCCAGGCTGATCCGGTCCTCACTGCCGCTGTCCGTCGGCGTCTTCCCGAGCAACTGCACACTGCCGTCGGCGGCAAGCGGATTGTTGTAGAAGAGGAAGTCGGCGTCACCGCGGACCTTCCCCCCGTCGCCGAGGAGCAGCACCGAGACGTCCGCGTCCCCGTCACCCTCCTCGCTGCTCCAGCTCAGCCCCACCCGCACGGACTCGGTGTCCTCGCTCAGGACCGCCAGTCCGGTGTTGGCCCCCTTGACCATCTCGTACACGCTTCCACCCCCATAAACACACCGAATCTTCACGGTGCGAGAAGTGAACCTTAGCGCCCGAAGTAACCAACTCACTGCGCACTTGCGGCAATTGGAACAACCATTTCCTGCTCCGGGCCACGGCTGCCCGGCGGCGTCGGCGGCGCCGGGAGGTGGATTCGCGTCGCCGACGTGCCTGGGCCCCTGAGGGTCGGGGGGAGCCAGCGTGTGATGCCCGCGCGGTCGCGGAGCAGGTCCTCCTCCTTGTAGCGGTGGCAGCCGTCGTGCCAGACGAGGATGCCGGACAGCCAGTTCTCCAGCTCCTTCACGTACCCGTCGAGGACCGCGCGCGCCTCGGCGTCGAGGCCGAAGTCGTCGTACAGGACTGGGAGTTCGTTGGCCGCGACATGCTGGAACTGGCGCATGCGGCCCTTCATCAGGTCATGGACGATGGCGACGCCCGTCGGGTAGTCGCAGTTGAAGAAGGACTGCACCACGAGGACGCCGTTGTGGACCTCGCCCTCGAACTCGATCTCCTTCTGGTACGAGAAGAGGTCGTTCATCAGGCAGGCGTAGTCCTGTGCCGCGTTCTCCAGGGACTTCATCGGGCCGCTGCGGTAGATCTCCGGAGGCACGACGTCGCTGTGGCCGATGCGGCACAGGCTCATCGTCATGTTGGAGCCGAAGGTCGCGCGGCGCATCTCGATGTAGTCGACGGGGTCCGGGATGCGGTTCTGGATCTGGTTGGTCAGCTCCCAGACCCAGCTCGCCGTCATGTCCTCGACGGACGCGCGGAAAGTCCGGCGGGCGTCCGTGTCCATCGGGCCCGCCGTACGGACCCACAGGTCGGCCAGGCCGCGCTCCAGCGCGCTGAGCGGTGGCGGGGTGTCGAGCGTCTCGATCGGCATGAACAGCGACAGCCGTTCGTTGCAGACCTTCGCCGCCGCCAGATTGCGGCTGTTGCCGTAGACGACGGGGAAGAAGTCGTCGCCGTACGTCCCCCAGGCCAGCCAGTCCGACGTCAGGTCGAGCCCTTCGGGGGTCGCGTCGGGGTGGATGCCGGCCGCGCACAGCGGGACGTCGACGCGGCGGATCCGGTCCTCGTCCCAGACGTCCGAGCCGGGGATACCGGGCTGCGCCTCCAGGATGCCCATCCGGCGCGCCCACGCCACGCTGTGCTCGCGCGACGCCTCCAGGTGCGGGCTGAGCCTCGCCTCGAACGGCATCTCGAACGCGGGCAGGATCGAGGGCCCCACGCGCTGGTACGGGACGTGGCTGTGGCGGCGAACCCTGGCGGGGGAGCCGTTGGTGAGGCTCTTGAGATAGTCCGACGCCGCCGTCCCGCGCCCGACCGGCGTCAGCGAGAACAGCGGGCCCGCCGTCTCATCGGACGCCGCGCCCCCGCCCGCGTCCACGCCGTTCATGTACCGGCTGGAGCGCATGTGCCACTCGTGGCCGCCGGACTGCCAGTCCTGCAGGCCCTTCACATACGCCAGGGTCCCGGCCGCCGCGACCGGGTCGATGCCCTTCTCCACGAAGAGCGGGCCCAGCTCCGTCAGTGCCGTGTTCTCGAACTGGTGGAGGCGGGAGGTCAGCAGGTCGTTGACCGCGTCGGCCGCCTCCTGTGTCGTGCATTTCAGGAACGTCTCCAGGACGAGGACGCCGTTGCTCAGCTCGCCCTCCTCCTCGATCTCCCGCTGGTACGAGAAGAGGTCGTTCCGCAGATGGACCCCGTCGGAGAACGTGTCGCGCAGGACCCGCATCGGACGTGAATCGGCGATCTCGGCCGGCACCTCCGCACCCGCCGCGTACTCGATGAGTCCGGCCGACCACGGTGCCCCGCCGACCTTGCGGCGCATCTCGATGTACTCGACGGGATTCGAGATCCGCTCGGCGTTGATGTTCGCGAGCTCCCAGAGGGATTCGTTGAGAAGATTCTCCGTGCTCTCGGCGAACCGGGCCCGCCAGTCCAGGGACATCGAGGGGACCGTGCGCTTCCAGAGGTCGGCGAGTCCCGCCTCGACCGGATTCGTCGGCTCGGGAAACCCGTCGGCGAGATCCATCGGCATGAACGCCGGGAGCCGGTCCAGATACGCCTTGCCGCCCTCCCGGTCCTGCGTCCGCTTGAAGATCTCCAGGAAGTGGTCGTCGAAGAAGAAGACCCACACATACCAGTCGGTGACCAGCGACAACTGCGGCCCTGTGCAGTCGGGATGGGTGTAGGCGCACAGCAGCGCGTAGTCGTGCGCGTCGAGATCGCTCTGCTCCCAGATGCCGGAGCCCTCCAGCATCCCCATCTCCCTGGCCCATGTCCGGGAGTGCTCCCTGGCCTCCTCCAGACGGGGATTGATACGCGCCGGATAAGGCATGTAGAAATCCGGCAGTTCGAAGGGCTGTGTCACTGGTGCGCGGCCTTTCCCGAGGATTCCGGAGGACTCCGGCAGCTGTCCGTGTCCAGCTCTACCCCTCGCCACGTACCGCCATCCGCGCCATAAAACAGTCATATGAACACACCGTCAGGGCGTGGCCTCCGTGAAATTTTCCGCCTCCCGGTCCACCATCTGCCCATGAGCACCACGATTCGGATCGCACAGCAGCCCGAGGCCGACGAACTCCTCAGCCGCAGCCCGCTGGCCGCGCTGGTCGGCATGCTGCTGGACCAGCAGGTGCCCATGGAATGGGCCTTCTCGGGGCCGTACGCCATCGCCGTACGCATGGGGGGTGACGATCTGGACGCGCACGCGATCGCGGTGTACGACCCCGAGGCCTTCGCCGCGCTGCTCTCGGAGAAGCCGGCCGTGCACCGCTACCCGGCGTCCATGGCCAAGCGCGTGCAGCAGCTCTGCCAGTTCCTGGTCGCGCACTACGACGGCGACGCCGCCGCGGTGTGGAAGGACGCCGCCACCGGCGCCCAGCTGTTCAAGCGGCTGACCGAACTCCCCGGCTACGGCAAGCAGAAGTCGCAGATCTTCCTGGCCCTGCTCGGCAAGCAGTACGGCGTACGGCCCGAGGGCTGGCGCGAGGCCGCCGGCGCGTACGGCGACGAGGGCTCGTACCGCTCGGCGGCGGACATCACGGGGCCCGAGACCCTGGCCAAGGTCCGCGAGCACAAGCAGGAGGCCAAGCGTGCCGCCAAGGCGGCGAAGGCGGCCATGAGCCCCCCGAGCCGCGCCAAGAGCTGAGCGGACGCGGGCGCGAGTGCACGACTTGTGGCACATCTGTTCCCCTGGGGCACCCCTGGTCGCTAACTTTCCTTAGCTTCACTCCGCACCGCTCGCATTCGTTCGCATCGGAAGGACCCCTGTGAACGCAACGTCCCGCAGACTCATGGCAGTCGCAGCCGCCACCGCGCTCGCGGCCCCGCTTCTGCTGTCCGCATCCTCCGCCTCCGCCCACAACAGGCCCGACCCGGCGAAGGACGCGGCGAAGCTTTCCAAGAAGCTCGTCAAGGAGGCGTCCGGCAAGGACGCGTACAAGCACCTGAAGAAGTTCCAGGACATCGCCGACTCCGCCGACGGCCACCGCGCCGCGGGCTCGCTCGGCCACGACGCCTCCGCCGCGTACGTCTACAGCCTCCTTAAGAAGGCCGGTTACGACGTCTCGTACGACAGCTTCGAGTTCACGTACATCGAGACGCGGGCCGAGACGCTGAAGGTCACCGCGCCGACGCCGCGCGACTCCGAGATCACGGCCATGTCGTACACGAAGTCGACGCCCGTGGGAGGTATCGAGGCCGACCTCGCCGTCGTGCCGGTCGACGCCACCACCGGCTGCGAGGCCACCGACTACGCCGCCGGAGCCTTCACCGGCAAGATCGCGCTCATCCAGCGCGGCGGCTGCGACTTCGCCACGAAGCAGCAGACGGCGGCCGCCGCGGGCGCGGTCGCCGCGATCGTCTCGAACAACACCGAGGGCGCCCTCAGCGGCACCCTGGGCGACCCGGCCGCGGCCAGGATCCCGACCGGCGGTGTGACGCAGGCCGAGGGCGCGAAGCTCGCCGCCGAGGCCGCGGCGGGCCCCGTCACGGTCGCCCTGGACATCCGTCAGCTCCAGGAGAAGCGCACCACCCGCAACGTCATCGCCGAGACCAAGGGCGGCAACGCGGCCAACACGGTGATGCTCGGCTCCCACCTGGACTCCGTCACCGAGGGCGCGGGCATCAACGACAACGCGTCCGGCTCCGCCGGTCTGCTGGAAGTCGCCCTGGATCTCGCCAAGTCCCGCGAGAAGACCGCCAACAAGGTGCGCTTCGCCTGGTGGTCTGCGGAGGAGCTGGGGCTGCTCGGCGCCGAGGACTACGTCAAGGGCCTCAGCCCCGAGCAGGCCGAACAGATCAAGCTCTACCTGAACTTCGACATGATCGCCTCGCCGAACTTCGGCCAGTTCGTCTACGACGGCGACGACTCGGACGCCGTCGGCGAGGGCCCGGGGCCGGAGGGCTCGGCGCAGTTGGAGAAGGGCATCACCGACTTCCTCGACAGCAAGGACTACCCGCACGAGGGCACCGACTTCACCGGCCGCTCCGACTACGGGCCGTTCATCGAGGTCGGCATCCCCTCCGGGGGAACCTTCACCGGCGCCGAGGGCATCAAGACCGAGGCGCAGGCGGCGAAGTTCGGCGGCGAGGCCGGAGTCGCGTACGACCCCTGCTACCACGCGGCCTGCGACGACCTGGACAACATCAACAAGGAGGCGTTCGACGTCAACATCGACGTCATCGCCAACGCCGTGGGCCAGTACGCCCACGACCTGAGCCCGCTCACCGCGAAGGCCAAGACGCAGTCCACGGCCAAGACGGAGCGCACCACGGGTGGCGACACCGGCGTCGGCGCGTCGAACGCCCACGACCACGAGCACGGGCAGGAGACCAGGGCCTGACACCCGGTCGGTCCGAGTCACCCACAGCCTGACAGCCACTCACGGCGGGTATTCACGGCGGGCGTCGAGGGAGCGGGTTCCCTCGACGCCCGCCGTTCGCGCTCGGGCCTCCTCAGGAGGCGATATGGGCGGCGACGTCACCGGACGGGGCGGTTCCACTCATACGTCTCTCCTACTTTGACCCGTATGGATCCCTTTGCGCCACCGCGCCATGGCTGCGCCCGGAGGCGCTCGCCCGGTAGGCTTTCCGTGTGATCTTCAAGCGCATCGGAAATGGGCGACCGTACCCCGACCATGGCCGGGAAAGTACCCGGCAGTGGGCGGATGTCGCGCCGCGCCCGGTCCGCCTCGACCAGCTCGTCACCACGAAGGGGCAACTGGATCTGGAGACGCTGCTCGCCGAGGACTCGACCTTCTACGGAGACCTCTTCGCGCATGTCGTCAAATGGCAGGGCGACCTGTACCTGGAGGACGGCCTCCACCGCGCGGTCCGCGCGGCACTCCAGCAGCGGCAGGTACTGCACGCCCGCGTGCTCGAACTGGACCTGGGCTGAACCGACCGGCCGCCGGCCGTCGACCCATCGGTGAGCCTGACTGACCGACCGGCCAGTGGGCCGACCAACAGGCTGACGGGGACTCAACCGACTCGGGACTGAGCCTTTCGGGGTCTTTCCGGCCTCCAGAGGCCCGACCTGTTGATCATTTAGTAGGAATCACTACCGGCGCGCACTACGCTGCGGCCATGAGCATGCTCACCCCCCCTGGCATGGGCGGCAAATATCGCATTACGGGTGCCAAGTACCCCCGCATGCGTCGCCCCCGGAACCGCCGCAGGATCGTGCTCGCGGCCATCGCCACAGTCGTCGCCCTCGGCCTCGCCGGCTGGGGGACCGTACAGCTCATCGACGTGTTCACGGCGGACGACGGATCGGAGAAGAAAACGACGACAGCGTCGGGCCGCGAGCCCGACTGCAAACCGTCCCCGTCCGCGGCACCCGTCAAGACGCTGCCGAAGCCGGCCCAGATCACGGTCAACATCTACAACGCGACGCCGCGCGCCGGACTCGCCAAGACCACCGCCGACGAGCTCAAGAAGCGCGGCTTCGTCATCGGCAAGGTGGGCAACGCACCGGCGGCGTTCGACAAGAAGATCCCCGGCACCGGGATACTGCTCGGCGCCCCGGCCGCGGCCGACAGCTCCTTCACGGTGCTCGGCGCCCAGTTGAAGGGCGCGAAGCCCCAGCACGACGAGCGGAAGACCAGGGACGTCGACCTGCTGCTCGGCACGGCCTTCAAGAGCCTGAGCGTGCAGAAGGACGCCGAGCGGGCCCTGGCCATCCTGACCAGGCCCGCACCCGGCGGCGCCTGCGACCACAAGGGCTAGGGGGAAGTCTTCGCCTCAGGCCCTGCCCCGTCCTGGGTCCTGCCTTGCCCGACAGGACCTAGTCGACCGTTCCGTACATACGGTCACCCGCGTCGCCCAGCCCCGGCACGATGTACCCGCGTTCGTTGAGCCGCTCGTCGACCGCCGCCGTGACGACCGTCACCGGCGTGCCCGCCAGCTCGCGCTCCATCACCTCGACGCCCTCGGGCGCCGCGAGCAGCACCACGGCCGTCACGTCGTCGGCGCCGCGCTTGATGAGCTCACGGATCGCCGCGACCAGCGTGCCGCCGGTGGCCAGCATCGGGTCCAGGACGTACACCTGGCGGCCCGAGAGGTCCTCGGGCATCCGGGTCGCGTACGTCGACGCCTGAAGCGTCTCCTCGTTACGGATCATCCCGAGGAAACCGACCTCGGCGGTCGGGAGCAGCCGCACCATGCCGTCGAGCATGCCGAGACCGGCCCGGAGGATCGGCACCACGAGCGGCCGCGGGTAGGAGAGCTTCACACCCGTGGTCGGCGTCACCGGAGTCTCGATGTCGACCTGCTCGGTGCGCACGTCCCTGGTGGCCTCGTACGCGAGCAGGGTGACCAGCTCGTCGGCGAGGCGTCGGAAGGTAGGGGAGTCGGTGCGCTTGTCGCGCAGAGTGGTGAGTTTGTGCGCGACCAACGGGTGGTCGACGACGTGAATCCGCATGGCTCCACAGTAACCGTGGCCCGGCCGACGGCCCCCGCGGGCATCAATCCCCTGCTCGCAGGGAAGGTGGATGGACACGCGCACAGGGGACACAGCCAACCAAGTCGTGGGGTGGTGAGGCGGCGATGCCGGACCGGCAGCGGCGTAATCCGCGGGAGCGGGGCGGCGGGGACGGGGCGGTCGACGCAGGGCCGGACGGCTCGCGGCCGAGCTCGCGCCCGTACGCGGACGCCACGCCCGCCCCGGGGTCCGAACCCACGCCTGATCCCATAGCCGACCCGCCACCTGTTCCCACGGCCGATGTCGACTCCGACGAGAGCGGCGCGGCCCGCCGGCGCAGGCGTGCGCAGTTCCTGAGGGAGTTGAACGAGGCCAAGGCCCTGCGCGAGCGGGTGAAACCTCGCCAGGCCCGCGCGGCCCGGATGCGCCAGCAGATGCGGATGCGGACCTTCCGCTGGTAGTCGCACGCCGGTCACCCGGCGGCCCTCCGGCCGTCGTGGGACGGCCACTTGGGCACCCGCGGGCGCCCGCCCCACCGGCCTGTCACCCCCCGGCCCAGGCATACGTCCGGACCGGTCCAAAAAAATGCCTGCACGACGCAACGGCGGAAGACCTCTCGCAATCGCCCGCTTTCTGCCACGATTCCGAGTAGTGGGCGGGGCAGAGCGCAGCGCACCGCCGAATCGTCACCTCTGACCAGTGGGAGAGTCACGGTGTACTTCGCCGCACTGCTCGCGCGCACCGAAGACGGATGGCAAGCGAGCGACACAGAGCTCGACGACGTGGAGACCTTGTCGGATCTGACCGACCTGGCCCGCGAAGCCTCGGTGGACGAGGACACGGTGCTCGTCTTCATCGAGCAGGAGGACGCCTGGTTCGGCGTGCTCCGCGTGGAGGGCGAGGAGGATCCTCGCATCTACGTCTCCGACGCGGCCATGGCCGCACGCTCCTCGTACGGGGAGATCCTCACGGACGAATTGCTCGGCGGGGACGATGACGACCTCGACGACGCCTTGGACACGCTGGACCTCGACGGTACCGAGGACGGCGAGACTGAAGAGCAGGAGGACACGGACGACACGGACGACAGCACCGGCCCCGCTGTCGCGGCCGGACCGGGAGCGGTTCCCGCTGGACCGGCGGGCGACCGCGGGATCCTCGCGGACCTGGGCCTGTCGGAAGCGGAGTTGCTGGCGCTGGAGACCGACGCCATGTCCGAGATCGCGGACGCGCTCGGCGCCTCCGAGGTGCTGGAGACCGCACGCTAGTGACCGAGCACGACCCGGTGGGCGAACCGGCGAGCGAACCGGCGGCCGACCCGGTGCGTGAGCCGTGGCGGGCGCCGATGCGCCTCGCCCTGGAACAGGCCGCGCGCGCGGCTCCGGCCGGCGATGTGCCGGTCGGTGCCGTTGTGCTGTCCCCGGACGGCTCGGTGCTCTCCGTCGGCCACAACGAACGCGAGATGACGGGCGACCCCACCGCGCACGCGGAGGTCCTGGCCATCCGCAGGGCGGCGGCGGAGCTCGGCGCCTGGCGGCTGACCGGCTGCACGCTCGTGGTGACGCTGGAGCCGTGCACGATGTGCGCGGGCGCGCTCGTGCAGTCGCGGGTGGCGCGGGTCGTGTACGGGGCGCTCGACGAGAAGGCGGGCGCGGCGGGCTCGCTCTGGGACGTCGTACGGGACCGGCGTCTCAACCACCGCCCTGAAGTGATCCACGGGGTGCTCGCCGACGAGTGCTCACAGCTGCTGACGGACTTCTTCCGGGACCGCCGCGTTATCGATTTCTGAGCAAGGGCCACCTTGGGCTAAGCTCTCTCTCGGTAGCGTGTCCGAGCGGCCGAAGGAGCTCGCCTCGAAAGCGAGTGTGGCGTAACCCGTCACCGTGGGTTCAAATCCCACCGCTACCGCTTGTACGACGAAGGGGCGGACCTCATGAGGTCCGCCCCTTCGCGTTGCCGGGGGCGGGGGCGCCGGGCCGGTGTGGCGGTTCAGCGCAGGTGGGCCATGACCTTCGCGAAGTCCGTCATGTGCTCCTCGCGTACCGAGAAGTAGCTCAGACCGTACGTCTCGCGGTAGCGGTGCAGCGTCTCGGTGAGCTGCGCCGGCGGGCCCGCGAGGACGTTGGGGAGGCGGCGGATCTGGTCCTCGGTCAGGTTCGGGGCCGTCCGGCGGATCGGGGTCAGGGCCTCGGCCGCGGCCGTCAGGACCACCGCCGACACGAACAGGTGCAGCTCCAGGGCGCCGAGGCGCGCGCCCGCCTCGGCGCGGACGTGGGCGACCCGGTCCGCGAGGACCTGCTGCGGGTCCGCCCCCGGCGGGGTCGTCAGTGCCATGACCGGGAAGCCGACGATGTCGGCCTCGCGGGCGGCCAGCCGCAGCACCCGGTCGCCGAGGCCGCCCAGCATCAGCCGTGGGGTGGGGTGCCGGTGGACCTTGGGCGGCCGGTCCGGGGTGGCGAACATGCGGTGCAGTTCGGCGACCGTGTGCGCCAGGTGGACGACGCGGTCCGCGGGAGGGGGGTACGGCAGCTCCGCCGTACGGAACTCGGCCTGTGCGTATCCGGCGCCGAGGCCGACCTCCAGCCGTCCGTCGGTGAGCTGATCGGTGTCCGCGATGTCCCTGGCCAGCAGTGCGGGCCGGTAGAAGCCGGCGTTGAGGACAAGGGTGCCGAGCCGCAGGGTGGTGGTCGCGTCGGCGGCGGAGACCAGGGCGGGGAAGGGGGCCGGTGTGCCCAGATGATCGGGGACCTGGAGTACGTCGTAACCGAGGTCCTCGGCCTGTCGGGCCCTGGCCTGCCAGGCGGAGCGCGATCCGATGGCCGGCATGCTGACGCCGAACCGGAAGGGTCGGGTGGGCATGGGCTTCCTCCCGATGAGTGCGATGTACCAGAAAGCGTACTTCGAACGCCTTTGCCCGTGATGCGCGCAGCGGCCGCGGCGGCCTCCGTGCGATCAGGGCCCGGCCTCTTCATGAAGAGGCCGGGCCCTGAGGTGTCACGTGTCGCGCTGTCCGACTACGGGAAGTTGACCACGTTCGACGGGATCGTCGACGTACCCGACGTCGGCGATCCAATGCTGTTGATCACGTGGTTGTACTGGCCCATGCCGCCGAGCGAGACGACCAGGATGTTGTGGAACTTCACCCCTGGCTTCACCGGCGCCTGGAAGCCGTGCTCCTGACGGATGTTCGGGTCGGAGGTGTAGTTGCAGTAGCTGCCCATCGCCCAGCCCTCATGGGTGACGACCGAGTCGTCCACCTTGTAGCCGGCGTAGCCCTGGATGCTCCCGTTCTGGATGGCGGCCTGGTTCGGGGCGTCGTACGCCTTCTCGTTCTGGAAGAAGATCGTCCGGCCACGCTCCCCGCTCCACCGCACGTCGTACTTGTTGAAGTGTTCGACGAACAGGCCGGTCGCGAGCACGTCGTCGCCGTTCACCTGGAGGCCGTAGTCGGCGCGGTTGGTCTCCCAGCCGACGCCCTCACCGTGGTCGGCCCGCCAGATCCAGGTGTGGTCGATGATCGTGTCGTCGCTGTTGACGACCATGCTGGTGGTGGCCTTGCCGGGGCCCGCGCCGCCGATGCGGATGAAGACGTCCTGGACGGTCGTCGGGTTGGCGGAGTGGTCGGCCGACGCGTTCTGCGGGCCGACCTCCAGCAGGGTCGGGGAGTTGACCGGTCCGGCGTCGATCAGGAAGCCGGCCAGCTTCACGCCGTCGACGTCGGCGACCTTCATCGCCGTCACCCCGTTGTCCGGGATGATCGTGGCGTAACCGAGGCCG
The DNA here is from genome assembly GCF_042725135.1 of Streptomyces sp. NPDC060366. NCBI lineage: Bacteria > Bacillati > Actinomycetota > Actinomycetes > Kitasatosporales > Streptomycetaceae > Streptomyces > Streptomyces sp. NPDC060366. The sequence continues at coordinate 137,041 of NZ_JBHXDC010000004.1, forward strand.
AGGACCACCGTGTTCGCCCGGTTGACGTTGATCGACTGGTCGACGTGGTAGATGCCCGGAGTGAAGAGCAGGTGCAGACCCTGGGCGAGTGCCGCGTTGATCGTGGCCGCCGTGGCGCCCGGCTTGACCACGTAGAACTGGTCGAGCGGCAGGGACTCGCCCTGCGGGGTGCCGTTCCAGGAGACGCCGCGCGCGTTGGTGCGCTTGGCCGGGACGAAGACCTTGTACGTGTTGCCGTCCAGGTAGAGGAACGGCTTCTCGCGGGAGGTCGGGGTGTTGTTCAGCGTCGTGTACGGCGGGTTCGGGAAGGACTGCGCGGGCGCGCCCTCGACCCCGGAGAACGCCATGTTCCAGACGCCGTTGCCCCAGCCGCCGATGGCGCTGTCGCGGGTGTACCACTGCTGCTGGGAGTAGGGCGTGATGGTGCCGTCGACCTTGCTGTCGGCGATGTAGCCGCCGCTGGCCCAGCCGTATCCGTTCGGCGCGAGGTTCAGTCCGCCCTTGACGTGCATACGGCGGAACGGCGCCGCCTGCGCGACCGCCCAGCGGTTGCTGCCGCTGACCGGGTTGAGCGCGAGGTTCTCGGCCGAGCGCCAGAAGTTCTGCGTGGCGTTGCCGTTGAACCAGCCGGCGTCGACGGTCACGTCACCGTTGATGTTCGTGTCGTCGGGCTTCAGGCCGAGACCGGAGATCGAGGTGTAGAAGCCGAGTTGGGCGTTGAGGTTGTTGTACGTGCCCGGCTTGAACAGCAGTTGGTAGCGGCCGGTGCCGAACTGGGCCGACTCCTGCTGCTGGAAGATCTGGTCGAGCGTGCCCTGGATGTTGGGCGTCGAGGGGTCGAAGACCTTGACGTTGGGACCGAGGTCGCCGCCGCCCTGGATCGGACCGCCGGGACCGCCGCTCTCGCCGTAGACCTGGAACTCCCAGAGTGAGTAGCCGTACTGGGTGGCGCGGGTGGTGCCCGTCAGCCGTACGTAGCGGGCGTCGCCGGAGATGTTCAGCGTCTCGTTGCCACCGGGGCCGGTGGTGGTGGAGTACGCGCTGGTCCAGGTGGTGCCGTTCGTGGAGAGCTCGATCTTGTACGCCTTGGCGTACGCGGTCTCCCAGCGCAGCACGACCTGGTTGACCGCGACCGTGGAGCCGAGGTCGATCCGGATCCACTGCGGGTCGGCGGCGGCGCTCGACCAGCGGGTGCCGTTGTCGCCGTCGACGGCGGCAGTGGCGGGAGTGCCGCCGTTCTCCGTACTGGAGACCGTCACCGGCTTGCCCTGGGAGAGCAGGGTCGGTGCGGCGCTCGCGGCGGTGGTGCCGGGGATGAGCATCAGCAGGGAGGCGACCAGGGTGGCGGCGACGGACGCGGCGATGCCGCGGCGGCGCACCGACGCGGGTCTCCTGAACACCGGTACAACGGACAGCGGAGCGTGCATGGGCAGGTCTCCTGAAGTCTCGGACGACGAGGGGGAGTTCGGGACGCACACGGAGAGATCGGGCAGAACCCGGAGAGCGCTCTCTCGTTACGGCAGATGGTTCTCCCGTGTTTCGTACACGTCAAGAGTTGTGCACGAACCGGCCTTCGCCGACCGCCCTTCGATCAACAACTGACCGACCTGGCGGGGCATTTGCTCCGGTTCGCGATATGTCTTGCGGAGTGTCCGTTCAGATCCTGACGGTGCGAGCCGGGCACATGTCCCGCACAGCGCCCCGATCGGGCGGCGGGGACCGGACGTCGATGCGGTGTGGCCAGAAGCGGTCACGCAGGTGATCGAAATCGTTCTCCGAAGCGGCCCATTCGTACGGTTAGACTCACGCGATCGCACTGGGGACGGCAGGGAAGGCAGCGCTGATGGTGCAAACGAAGAAGCTCGTGCTCTATCTGGTCATTGTCTTCGTGCTTTATACGATCATCACTTCACCCGAACGGTCCGCCGATCTTGTCCAGGTGGGGTTCGAGGGCATAGCCAGCGCGGCCGAGGGCGTCGGCGAGTTCATGACCGAGCTCGTACAGTAGCCACGGCGGGCACGGCCTAAGGCGCCGTAACCGCGCCAACCGCCGGGCGGCCCGCGCCGCTCACCTTCCAGCCCGCCGCACCCCCGGGAGACCGCCTTGATCCGCCACCTGGTCCTCTTCAAGCTCAACGAGGGTGTCTCCCGCGACGAGCAGCGGGTGGTCGCCGGCGCGCGCGCCTTCGCCGAGCTCGGCGGCAAGATCCCGGAGCTGGAGCACTGGGAGTGCGGATGGAACATCAGCGAACGGCCGATCGCCTATGACTTCGCCATCAACTCGGCGGTCGCGGACGCGGACGCGCTCACCCGTTATCTGGAGCACCCCGACCATCAGGCGGGCGTCGGACAGTGGCGAGAATTCGCCACCTGGGTGATCGCCGACTACGAGTTCTGATCGATTCCGACCGGTTTTCGAGCCCCTGGCTCCACTGACGCTCCCCTGCGGCTCTCCCGTCGCCCTCCCGGCCCCACGCCTCATCGGTGTGGGGCTTTTCGAGCGTGAGCAGCGCATTCCTCGTCAACACGGAGTTTTCTGGTGCTTGCACACAGTGGGCATGTCTTGTGATGCTATGACCGCTTTTGACGGATGAGTTGACCGTAGTTGACCGCAAAGGGGTGGCGTGACCGTGCCGGCCAGTACAACGCCTCAAATGCCGCCCCAGAGCGAACCCCGAGCCGCGCCCCAGGCAGAGCCCCAGGCCGAAACCAGGTCCGAGAACGGGGCCGAGAACGGGGCCGAGACCCCTCTCGCCGAGCCCCCGAGCCCCAACGGGCCCCCCAGCCTCGTCGAGACCCCGAGCGAGACCGATCCACGACCGTCGACGTCACAGACACGGGGCGCCGACACCAGGGCGCTGACACAGCTCCTCTTCTCGCAGATCAAGGATCTGGAACGCGGCACCCCGGAGCACACCCGGGTCCGCAGCGCGCTCATCGAGGCGAATCTGCCGCTCGTGCGGTACGCCGCCGCCCGCTTCCGCAGCCGTAACGAGCCGATGGAGGACGTCGTCCAGGTCGGCACGATCGGTCTGATCAACGCGATCGACCGGTTCGACCCGGACCGCGGCGTACAGTTCCCGACCTTCGCGATGCCCACCGTCGTCGGCGAGATCAAACGCTACTTCCGCGACAACGTGCGCACCGTCCACGTACCGCGCCGGCTGCACGAGCTGTGGGTCCAGGTCACCGGCGCCACGGAGGATCTGACGACGGCTCACGGCCGCTCGCCCAGCACCGCCGAGATCGCCGAGCGGCTGAAGATCTCCGAGGAGGAGGTCCTCGCCTGCATCGAGGCGGGCCGGTCGTACCACGCGACGTCACTGGAGGCCGCCCAGGAGGGCGACGGACTGCCCGGCCTGCTCGACCGGCTCGGCTACGAGGACCCGGCGCTGGCCGGTGTCGAGCACCGCGATCTGGTCCGGCATCTGCTCGTACAACTGCCGGAGCGGGAACAGCGGATCCTGATGCTGCGCTACTACAACAACCTGACGCAGTCACAGATCAGCCAGGAACTCGGCGTCTCCCAGATGCATGTGTCAAGGCTCCTGGCGCGGAGCTTCGCGCGTTTGCGATCCGCAAACAGGATCGAGGCGTAGCTCTTCCGGGTAGTAACCCCGCAGCGCCCCCACCGGCAGCAAATTCGCATACCCCCATATTCCGGTGCAGATATGTCGACTTGGCGCTACAGCGTGTTGACGACATGTGACATTCTGCTGGAACCGCGTTTGCCGCAGCCCCACCGCCGGTATTCAGGTGGAGGCTGCGTTCCTTCGACGGGAGCGGCCACCGCGACCGTCAGCGACCTCAAGGGGGTGGCATGTCCGTAGAACAGGGCAGCTCGAAGGTGCTCACGCTCAACAAGAGCGAGCAGGCACCGGATGCGCCGGATGCGCCGGATGCTCTCGACCGTGCGGCCGAACCGCGCGTGTCCCAGCCGGAAGCCATCGACACCCGCACTCTGTCCCGCTCCCTCTTCCTGCGGCTCGCCGTGCTCGCCCAGGACAGCCCGGAGCGCACCTACGTACGTGACACCCTCATCGAGCTGAACCTGCCACTGGTGCGTTACGCGGCGGCCCGGTTCCGCAGCCGCAACGAGCCGATGGAGGACATCGTCCAGGTCGGCACGATCGGCCTGATCAAGGCGATCGACCGGTTCGACTGCGAACGGGGCGTGGAATTCCCGACGTTCGCGATGCCGACCGTCGTCGGCGAGATCAAGCGCTTCTTCCGCGACACGTCGTGGTCCGTGCGCGTGCCGCGCCGGCTCCAGGAGCTGCGGCTGGCGCTCACGAAGGCCAGCGACGAGCTGGCGCAGAAGCTGGACCGCTCGCCGACCGTCCCCGAACTCGCCCTGGTACTGGGTGTGTCGGAGGAGGACGTGGTCGACGGCCTCGCGGTCGGAAACGCGTACACGGCCTCCTCGCTGGATTCCCCGTCCCCCGAGGACGACGGAGGCGAGGGCTCGCTCGCGGACCGTCTGGGGTACGAGGACACGGCCCTGGAGGGCGTGGAGTACCGGGAGTCGCTGAAGCCGCTGCTGGCCAAACTCCCGCCCCGTGAGCGGCAGATCATCATGCTGCGCTTCTTCGCGAACATGACGCAGTCCCAGATCGGCGAGGAGGTCGGCATCTCGCAGATGCATGTCTCACGCCTGCTGACCCGCACGCTCGCACAGCTGCGGGAAGGGCTGATCGCGGACTGATCGCGGGCGTCACCGCGAGCACGGCCCCGTCGCGGAGCACAGCCTCGGGTGGTCGTCGCAGCGGTGGCGCCCCGCATGGAGCGGAGCGCCACCGTATGAGTGGGACCTGCGGCCGGGTGGGACCGGTCCCGGAGTCTGTCCGTCCGTGGTCAGCCGAGCGCGAGCCAGGCGACCGCGGCCAGGATCGCGATCACGGCCACGACGCCGACGATCAGTCCGGTCTTCGATCCGCTCGGCTCCGGTGCCTGTCGACGCTGTGGCTCACCCTCGTCGACGAAGGCGCGGAACATCTGGGTGTTGCCCGCGGGGTCGGGATTTCCCTCGGGGCCCTGCGGGGCATGGGGGTTGTGTGCCATGTGCCAGGACCCTAGCGAACACCGTGACCCCGCCCAACCCCCGGGGCCGACCGAAGGCATGTCAGGGCCCGTGAAGATGCCTCTTCCCGAGCTTCTCCCGGTCCTCTCCCGCCCCCTGCGCACCATTGACCTCGCATATGCGAAGCCTTTTGGGTTCCTTTACCGCTGATGACCTCTTTTAGTTTGCCTTCAGCAACCAACCGCTTCTATGGTTGCCCAAAGCAACAACATAGGTGCAACAGGCACGCGGTGTCTTCTCGGAGGGGTCATGGCCGCCAAGAGTCAGTACGCGGAACTGGCCCGCCAGCTCAGTGCCATAGGCGCCGTGAAACGGGGACTCTCCCGCGTCCTGCCACCCGACTGTCCGGGCGGCTCGGCCGCCGTACTGACCCTGCTCGAGCGGCACGGCGAGATGCGGATGAGCCGCCTCGCCGAGCTGCTGGCCGTGGACATGTCCGTGACCAGCAGGCATGTGGCACACGCGGCCGAGCGCGGCTGGATGGAGCGCGCGCCCGACCTCGCCGACCGGCGGTCCCGCATCCTGCGGCTCACACCGGCCGGCCGCGAACTGCTCGACGAACTGGCGCGACGGACGACCGAGATCTTCGCCCGCACGCTGTCCGACTGGACCGACGACGAGGTCGGACAGCTGAACACCATGCTGGCGCGCCTGCGTGAGGACTTCGGCGACTGTCGGCCCGGCCGTTACGGTTCCGGCCCCGCGGTCGCACCCGTACCCTCACCCGCAGCACCCGTACCCACCCCCTCACCCGTACCTGAGGCCGCACCGCGAGAGACGCCCGCGCGGCGACAGAGTCAAGACGGTTAAGACAAAGGAATTCAATGGCTACGACCACCACACCAACGGGTGTACGGGGCGGCCACGCCAAGCACGGCGGCGGCTCCCCCGCCGCCGCACCCGGCACGCCGATGACACACCGTCAGATCATGGAGGCGCTTTCCGGTCTGCTGCTCGGCATGTTCGTGGCGATCCTCTCCTCGACGGTCGTCACCAACGCCCTGCCCGAGATCATCTCCGACCTCGGCGGCGGACAGAGCGCGTACACCTGGGTGGTGACCGCGTCGCTCCTGGCGATGACGGCCACCACTCCCCTGTGGGGCAAGCTCGCCGACCTGTTCAGCAAGAAGCTGCTGGTACAGATAGCCCTGACCCTCTACGTGGTCGCGTCGGCTGCGGCCGGACTGTCCCAGAGCGCGGGGATGCTGATCGTCTTCCGCGTCATCCAGGGCATCGGCGTCGGCGGTCTCACCGCGCTCGCCCAGATCATCATGGCCGCGATGATCGCCCCGCGTGAGCGCGGGCGCTACAGCGGCTACCTCGGCGCGACCTTCGCCGTCGCCACCGTCGGCGGCCCGCTCATCGGCGGTGTCATCACCGACACGTCGTGGCTCGGCTGGCGCTGGTGCTTCTACGTCGGCGTCCCCTTCGCCGTCGTCGCGCTGATCGTGCTTCAGAAGACCCTCAAGCTCCCGGTGGTCAAGCGCAAGGTCAAGATCGACTGGACCGGCGCGTTCCTCATCAGCGCGGCCGTCTCGCTGCTGCTGCTCTGGGTCACCTTCGCCGGTGACAAGTACGACTGGGTCTCCTGGCAGACGTACGCGATGCTCGCCGGCACGGTCGTGCTCGGCGCGCTCTTCCTCTTCACCGAGTCGCGGGCCGACGAGCCGATCATCCCGCTGCGCCTCTTCCGCAACCGCACGATCACCCTGGCCTCGCTGGCCTCGCTGTTCGTCGGCATCGCGATGTTCGCGGGCACGGTGTTCTTCAGCCAGTACTTCCAGCTCGCGCGCGACCAGTCGCCGACGATGTCCGGCGTGATGACCATCCCGATGATCGGCGGGCTCTTCCTCTCCTCGACGGTCTCGGGCCTGATCATCACCAAGACGGGGCGCTGGAAGGCGTGGCTGGTCAGCGGTGGTGTGCTGGTGACGGCCGGCCTCGGGCTGCTGGGCACCATCCGGTACGACACCGAGTACTGGCACATCGCGGTCTTCATGGCGATCATGGGCCTCGGCATCGGCATGATGATGCAGAACCTGGTCCTGTGCACGCAGAACCAGGTCTCCCCGGAGGACCTGGGCGCCGCGAGTTCCGTCGTCACCTTCTTCCGCTCCCTCGGCGGCGCGATCGGCGTCTCGGCGCTCGGCGCGGTGCTGGGTCACCGGGTCGCCTCGTACGTCAAGGACGGTCTCGCCGATCTCGGCCCGGAGGCCGCGGCGGCCGGTCACGCCGGTACGGGCGGCGGAGGCATCCCGAACCTGGACGCGCTGCCCGGACCGATGCGGACCGTCGTCGAGGCCGCGTACGGGCACGGCGTCGCCGACGTCTTCCTCTACTCGGCGCCGGCCGCGCTGCTCGCCTTCCTCATCACGCTGTTCATCAAGGAGGTCGCGCTGAAGACGCGCGCCGCCGGTGACGCGGAGGAGAGCCTGGAGAGCGCGCCGGTCGTTCCGGTGGAGTCGGTCGTACCGGTCGCCATCGGTGTCGGTGGCGGCGTCGATGTCGGTATGGAGACGCCGGTGGCCGTCGAGGCGAGCACCGGTACGGGCACGGGCTCGGTCACGGGAGCACCCGGCGGCGGCATCCCCATCCACGGCCTCGTACGCGGCGCCGAGGGCGGGGCCGTGCCACGGGCCGCGGTCACCCTCATCTCCCCGGCCGGGCGTCAGTTGGGCCGCGCGGTCGCCGCGGACGGCGGCGGCTACGAGGTGGACGCGCCGGAGCCCGGCTCGTACGTCCTCATCGCCTCGGCCGACGGTTTCCAGCCGCAGGCCGCGACGGTGGCCGTCGGCGCGGAGCCGCTGGCGTACGACATCCTGCTCGTCGGTACGAGCGGCCTCACCGGCTCCGTACGGAGCGAGGAGGGCGACCTGCCCGTCGAGGGCGCGATGGTCATCGTGACCGACGTACGCGGTGATGTGCTGGCGACCGGCAAGTCCGCCGAGCGGGGCGAGTTCGCCTTCGCTGAGCTGCTGCCGGGCTCGGTGACCGTCGCCGTCAACGCGAGCGGATTCAGGCCGCTGGCCCTGCCGGTGGAGATCGGCGCCCAGGGCGTGACCCGTGTCGAGGCCGTTCTGCGGTCGGGCGCGCTCGTCCAGGGCACGGTCCGGGCGGGAGCCGACCGGCGTCCGCTGCCGGACGCGCGTGTCACGCTGATCGACGCTGCCGGGAACGTCGTCGCCACGGCGACGACCGGGGACGACGGGGTGTACGGCTTCGCGGACCTGGACGCGGGCGAGTACACGGTCATAGCGACCGGTTACCCGCCGGTGGCCGGCGCCCTGACCGTCGCCGGGCACGGGGTAGACGGCCACGATGTCGAGCTCACGCACCCGGGCGAGTAACGCCCGTCGAAGCCCCCGGACGGGGCGCGCTCCCGAGCGGAGGCGCGCCCGCGTCCGGCGGAAGGGGCCCCGGTGCGGGGGTGGCAGCCTGGGGACGGCGTGCCACCACCGCGCCGGGGCCCGATTCTTGGCCGGACGAGCTTCACGAGAACTGCGACCGAGGAGATGTACGGGATGGGACTTCGCGCACAGGTACGGACACCGGACGGCTGGGCCGTCCAGAACGCCGCCGTGACCCTGACCGACCGGACCGGCGCGCAGGTGGTGCGCGCCGACGCGGACGCCGACGGGTTGGTGGCCTCCGACGTGAGACTGGCGCCGGGGCCGTACACCGTGATCGTGACGGCCGTCGGCTACGCGCCCGCCGCCGCCACCGCGTTCGTCACCTCCAGCGGTGTCGCCGACGCCGGGACGGTCGTCCTGATCCGGCAGGGCAATGTCGAACTGCCGCCGCCCGGTGTGTGGCACCTGGACCCCGCGCACTGCTCCGTGGCCACGGTCGCGCAGCACCTCGGGATCTCCAGCGTGCGGGGCCGTTTCACCGACTTCGGCGGCCGGATCGCGATCGCGGCGGTGCCGGAGCACTCCCGCGTCGACGCGGTCATCGAGGCGGCGAGCATCGACACCGGCAACGGGGTGCGGGACAAGCACCTCAGGTCGCCGGACTTCCTGGACGCGGAGCGGTACCCGGAGATCACGTACCACAGCACGGGGGTCAGCCAGGCCGGTCCGGACCGCTGGACGGTACGGGGCGAACTGTCGCTGCACGGAGTCGTTCGGAAGGTGGCGCTGGACATGTCGTACCTCGGGACCGGGGCCGACCCGTGGGGCGGTGAGCGGGCGGCCTTCCGCGCGACGACGGAGCTTCGGCGGAGCGACTTCGCCATGAACTACAACCAGGTGGTGCAGACGGGGATGTCCATGATCGGCACGACGCTGCGGGTGGAACTCGACATCCAGGCGGTGCGGGAGGTCGGTCCGGCGGACACGGTCGCGTCGTAGGGTGCGAGGCATGGCACCCAACATCGCGACCAACACCACCGTGGCGCTCGACGAGTTGCTGGAGTTCGTCCGGCCGAGGCATCACGCGATCCTGCTGACCACCCGTTCGGACGGCCGTCCCCAGGGCTCGCCGCTGACCTGCGGCGTGGACGACTCGGGCCGGATCGTCGTCTCCACCTACCCGGAGCGGGCGAAGACGCGGAACGCGAAGCGTGATCCGCGCGCGAGCGTGATCGTCCTGTCGGACACCTGGGACGGGCCGTGGGTGCAGATCGACGGTACGGCTCAGGTGCTGGACGTCCCGGAGTCGGTGGAGCCGCTGGTCGAGTACTTCCGCAACATCTCGGGGGAGCACCCGGACTGGGACGAGTACCGCGAGGCGATGGTGCGGCAGGGCAAGTCGATCATCCGCATCACTCCGGAGCGCTGGAGCCCGATCGCGACGGGCGGGTTCCCGGCGAGGCTGGCTCCGCCGGAGTAGGGGTGCCGACGGCGGCCCGGGCCCTGTCCGGCGGATCTAGGGGCCTGTCCGGCGGACCTAGCCCCGCGCCCGCATCGCCTCGATGCCCGCGATGAGGAGTTCGAGCGCGAACGTGAAGTCCCGTTCGCGCATCTCCTCGACCGTGTCGCCGCCACGGGCCGCCATCATCTCCTCGGTCTGCTCGAACCGGCCCCGGTACTCCTGCTGTTCGCTCATCCGTCCCATCGCGTGCCGGTAGTACTGCTCCTGCGTCATACCCGCCTCGGCGCACCGCTGGACGAAGTGGCCCTCGATCGTGCCGAAGCCGTAGACGAACTGGAAGACGGAGGCCAGCGCGCCCGTCTGGCCGTGCGCGGGCAGTCCCGTACGGCGCATGACCCGCAGCACGGCGGCGGAGAACTCCATCGAGTGCGGACCGATGTTGAGGAACTTGCCGACGAGCGCCGAGACCCAGGGGTGGCGGACCAGGAGGGCGCGGTAGCTGCCGGCGATGGCGCGCAGGTCGTCGCGCCAGTCGGAGTCGGGGTCCGGCGCGTCGTCCGCCTCGTCCCCCGCCCCGTCCTCCGCTTCATGGTCCGCGACTCCGATCTCCGTGAAGACGGAGTCCAGGGCGAGTTCGAGGAGGTCGTCCTTGGTGTCCACGTACCAGTACAGGGACATGGCCGTCACGCCCAGCTCGGCGGCCAGTCGCCGCATGGAGAACTTCTCCGGCCCCTCCGCGTCGAGCAGCCGTACCGAGACCGAGATGATCCGGTCCCGGTCGAGTCCGGTGGGATGGTCGGAGCGTTCGCTCTTACGGCCGCGGGCAGCGGGCTTCCCTTCCAGCCAGACGCTCGTCCGCCGGGGCTGGTTGGCCTTGTCGGCTGCCGACTCCATGTTGAGCCTCCTCGGTTACTCGCCCCGTTCGTGCGGATCTGATGCTATGCCGCGGGCAACTTTGCCGGTCGGCCCGTTCGGCACGGCGCAGCAGCAGCGCGGCGAAGGCGTGCGGAGACTCCTCTACGGTGTACGGGGCCTGTCGGCCCCGCACACCGTACAGAAACTCTCTTACGTCGTATAGCTACCTTGCGGCGGTCAGATCGTAGAGGGTCGTGTCGCCGACGGTGACCTCCTTGAACGTCGACTGCACCCAGGTGGAGATGGACGAAGCCGTACCGTCCTGACCGCCGCCGCCTCCGCCGCCGAAGCCGCCTCCTCCGAAGAAGTAGTGGATCTCGCCGTCGGCGACGTACTTCTTGAACTGGTCGAGCGTCGGGGACGGATCGCTGCCGTTGAAGCCACCGATCGCCATCACCGGTTCCTCGGCGGCGAGTTGGCTGATCGCGGCGTTCTGGGAGCCGACCGTCGCGGCGACCCAGGTGTAGTCACCGGCGTCCTTCTTCAGCGCCGCGACCACCTCGGAGCCGACGGCCTGGCCGTCGAGCAGTCCGGCCATACCGCCACCACCACTGCCGCCACCTCGGCCACCACCTCCGGTGCCTTGCGGAGCCCCGCCACCCTGGGGAGGAGCCTGGCCGCCGCCGGGCCGCTGGCCCCGGGGACCGTCATCGCCGCCACCGGCGCCCGCGGGACCACCGCCGGGGCCGCCACCAGGACCGCCACCGCCGCCGAACCCGCCGCGCGCCGCCGCCGGACCCGCCGTCACGATCGAGCCCGTGTGCGGGGTGTTGACCGTGGACAGCGTGTACGCGAGCGGGCCCGCCAGCGACGCCGCGACCGCCAGCACGACGGCGCCCACCGCCAGCCGGGGTGCGAGGGTGCGGAACCGCCCCTCCCGCCCGATCCGGCCCACGACCGTCAGCGCGAGCGCCGCGATCACCCCGCCGACCAGGACGGCCCAGCGCAGCCACGGCAGGTAGTCCGGTGTCCGGCCGAGCAGTACGAACGCCCAGACGGCCGTCCCCGCGACCGTCACACCCAGCGCGGCCGACGCGAGGGCCTTGGCGCGCTCCTCCCACAGCAGCGTCACGCCCATACCGACCAGGGCGGCGATGTACGGAGCGAGCGCCACCGTGTAGTACTCGTGGAAGATCCCCGCCATGAAGCTGAAGACCCCCGCCGTCATGAGCAGCGCACCGCCCCAGACCAGGAACGAGGCACGGGCCAGGTCCGTGCGCCGGGCCCGCCGGGTCAGCACGAGACCGGCGACCAGCAGGAACAGGGCGGCGGGCAGCAGCCAGGAGATCTGACCGCCGATGCTGTCGCCGAACATCCGGCCGAGCCCCGTCTCACCGCTGCGCGGGCCGCCTCCCCCACCCCCGCCTCCGCCGACGCTGCCGGGCTCGTCGCCGCTGATACGGCCAAGTCCGTTGTAGCCGAAGGTGAGTTCGAGGAATGAGTTGTTCTGCGAGCCGCCGATGTACGGGCGGGACGCGGCCGGCCACAGCTCGACGATCGCCACCCACCAACCGGCACTGACCACCAACGCCAGGCCGGCGGCGATCAGTTGACCGATCCTGCGGCGTACGGTCGTGGGCGCGCACACCGCGTACACGAGCGCGAGCGGCGGCAGGATCAGGAACGCCTGGAGCGTCTTCGTCAGGAACGCGAATCCCATCGCGACCCCCGCCCACACCAGCCAGCGCGTCCGCGCCCCCTCCAGCGCCCGCAGCACGCAGTGGACGCTGACCGTCATCAGCAGCGCGAGCAGCGCGTCCGGGTTGTTGAAGCGGAACATCAGCGCGGCGACGGGCGTCAGCGTCAGCACACCGGCCGCGACGAGCCCGGCCGACGCGCTGAAGCGGCGGCGTACGGCCGCGTACAGCACGGCGACCGTGCCGACACCCATCAGCGCCTCGGGCACCAGGATCTGCCACGAGCCGAGACCGAAAAGCCGTACCGACAGGGCCATCGGCCACAGCGCGGCCGGGGGCTTGTCGACGGTGATGGAGTTCCCCGCGTCGGAGGAGCCGAAGAAGAGGGCCTTCCAGCTCTCGCCGCCGGCCTGGACGGCCGCGGAGTAGAAGGAGTTGGCGTAGCCGGAGTCGCCGAGACTCCAGAGGTTGACGACCAGCGCCGCGAGCAGCAGGCCGAGGAGGGCGGGACGTACCCAGGGCGCGTCCTCGGGCCTGCCGCGGCGGAGTCGCGCGAGAAGGGACGGGGCGTGGCGGGTGGGTCCGGCGGCAGGTGCGCCGGTGGCGAGGGCCTGGGTCATCGGGCGCTCCGTTCCCGGGTGTTCATGTCCTTCCGGACCGTGGGCCGTTCGTCGCCGCCGCGCCGGTCGGGGAAGACCCACGCCCGGAAGAGGAGGAAGCGCAGCACCGTCGCGGCGAGGTTGGCGGAGATCAGTACGGCCAACTCCGTGCCGTGGGCGGGGTTCCCGGACGCGGCGTCGAGCGCGGCCAGCGAGCCGCTGGTCAGCGCGAGCCCGATACCGAAGACGACGAGGCCCTGGGCCTGGTGGCGTACGGCACGCTCCCGGCCCCGTACACCGAACGTCAGCCGGCGGTTCGCCGCGGTGTTCGCGACCGCCGACACCAACAGCGCGGCAGCATTGGCCGCTTGAGCCCCGGAGGCCGTACGAAAAAGGGAGTAGAGCAGCAGATAGAAGAGGGTCGACAGCGCGCCGACGACGCAGAAGCCGACCAGTTGCCGCGCGAGCCCACCGGGCACACCGCCGATCTCGCGGTCCCTGGGGTCGTCGCCGAAGGGCCGCGCGAGCCGGTCGAGCGGCAGCGCGCCGACCGCGAGCGCGCGCCCGACCCGCCAGACTCCCTTGAGGTCGTCGACCGCCGTACTGACGATGTGCACACGGCTGTCCGGGTCGTCGACCCAGTCGACGGGCACCTCGTGGATCCGCAGCCCGGCCCGTTCGGCGAGCACCAGCATCTCGGTGTCGAAGAACCACCCGCTGTCCTCGACCATCGGCAGCAGCCGCTCGGCGACCTCGCGCCGTATCGCCTTGAAGCCGCACTGCGCGTCGCTGAAGCGCGCGGAGAGCGACGACTTGAGGACCAGGTTGTAGGCGCGCGAGATGAACTCCCGCTTGGGGCCCCGTACGACGCGCGAAGAGCGCGCGAGGCGCGAGCCGATCGCCAGGTCCGAGTGGCCCGAGATCAGCGGCGCGACGAGCGGCAGCAGCGCGTTGAGATCGGTGGACAGATCGACGTCCATGTAGGCGAGGACGGGGGAGTCGGAGCGCGACCAGACGGTACGCAGCGCCCGCCCGCGCCCCTTCTCCTCCAGCCGGTACGCGGTGACCTCGGGGATCGACGCCGCGAGACGGGCCGCCACGGCGGGCGTGCGGTCGGTGCTGGCGTTGTCCGCGACGGTGATGCGGAAGCGGTAGGGGAAGGTGCGGGCGAGGTGGTCGTGGAGTCGCCGCACGCACGACTCCAGGTCCCGCTCCTCGTTGTGGACGGGAATGGTCACGTCGAGCACGGGGACGCCGGTGGGGGCCCTCGCGTCGAGCACTTCGACCGGGAGATGTTCCCTGGCCGGGAGGCTGCCCCACGGGGTGTCGGTGTCGGTTCGCATACGGCCGACACTCGGCGGTCAGGCTGTCACGGCGGTGTGGTGAGCCTGTGGTGCGGCTGTGAGTTCAGGTGAGTGAGACAGGGGTGTGGCTGGGGCTGGGGGTGGAGGTGGAGGTGGGGGTTCGGGTGGCGGTGATATCGGCCGGGAGGCGCACGGTGAAGGCGGTGCGGCCGGGCTCGCTCCGTACTTGGACGTCGCCGGCGTGCGCGGTGACGACGGCGTGCACGATGGCGAGGCCGAGACCGGTGGAGTCGGCCGCCGTGGCGGCGGAGCGGGAACGGGACGCGTCGCCGCGCGCGAAGCGTTCGAAGACGTGGGGGAGAAGGGCGGGCGGGATGCCGGGCCCGTCGTCCACGACGTCCAGCACGACGCACCGGTCCTGGCCGTCGGCGGTGGTGCGCACGCGCGCGGTGACGGTCGTCCCCGGCGGGGTGTGCGTCCGGGCGTTGGCCAGCAGGTTGACCAGCACCTGATGGAGCCGGGGGCCGTCGCCGTGCACATGCGCGGGCTCGTCCGGCAACTCCAGCCGCCAGTGGTGGTCCTGCCCGGCGGCCCGGGCGTCTGCGACGGCGTCCACGACGAGCGGGGAGAGGTCCGTCGTCCCGTACGCGAGCGGCCGACCGGCGTCGAGCCGTGCGAGCAGCAGAAGATCGTCCACCAGCCCGGTCATCCGCTCCGCCTCGGCCTCGATCCGGCCGAGCGCGTGCCGGGTGTCGGGGCCGATCTCCTCCCGGCCGCGGCGGGTGAGTTCGGCGTAGCCGCGGATGGAGGCGAGCGGAGTCCGCAGCTCGTGACTCGCGTCGGCGACGAAGCGCCGTACCCGCGTCTCGCTCTCCTGCCGCGCGGTGAGTGCCGACCCGACGTGCCCCAGCATCCGGTTGAGCGCGGCGCCGACCTGACCGACCTCGGTACGCGGATCGGCCTCGGTGTCCGGCAGCCGCGTCAGGGGCGCCACCTCGCCGCTGTGCAGGGGGAGTTCGGAGACGAGGGTCGCGGTCGTGGCGACGCGCCGCAACGGCCGCAGGGCCACCCCGACGAGCACCCCGCCCGCGATCCCGGCAGCGATGAGACCGGCGACGGTGACGCAGATCTCGACCACGATCAGGGTGGCGAGGGTGTCCTGGACGTCGCTGAGCGGGACTCCGACGAGGAAGGAGCCGTTGACGCCCTCCACGTACTCGACGCGGTAGTCACCGAGGTCCGAGAGGGTCACGGTGTGCGAGTCGCCGTCGCGCGGCACCGTCGCCAGCGCGGCCGTCTCGGAGTCGTTGAGGGCGTGCCCGGTGACCTGCTGGCCCGGGTCGTCGCCGCCCGTCTGGGCGCTGATCATGCCCCGGCCGACATCGCCCGGACCGGTGCCGGTCAGCTCGACGCCGACCGTACCGATCGGGGCGCCACCGCCGGTGATGGTCCTGAGCGGCTCCTTCACCTCCGTGAGGCGTGGCGGCGGGACGTCGTCCGGCGGCCGGTCGGCCCGCTTGTGCGGCCCGGCGGCCCGCTGGGCGATCGCGTGGACCTGGGCGTCGAGCTGGTCGTACTGGTACGAGCGGAACGCGATCGTCGTCACGGCGCCGATGACCGCAGCCACGACCGCGATCAGGGAGACGGCCGAAACGACGAGGCGCGTGCGAAGCGACCAGCGTTTCGGGGCCCGTTTCAAGGCCGTACGTACGCCTCTCGGTCGTATTCGGCCCCGGACGGCCACCACTACTCTCCCGACTCCCCCGGCTCTCCCGGCTTGATCAGATACCCCGCCCCGCGCCGGGTGTGGATCATCGGTGGCCGGCCCGCGTCGATCTTCCGTCGCAGGTACGAGATGTAGAGCTCCACCACGTTCGCCTGGCCGCCGAAGTCGTACGACCACACGCGGTCCAGGATCTGGGCCTTGCTCAGCACGCGCCGCGGGTTGCGCATCAGGAAGCGCAGCAGCTCGAACTCGGTCGCCGTGAGATGGATGGACTGCCCCGCCCGGCTGACGTCGTGGCTGTCCTCGTCGAGGGTCAAGTCGCCCACGACCAGCGTCGATTCACTGTGTACGGCGGCGGTGCCGGAGCGTCGTATCAGCCCGCGCAGGCGTGCCACGACCTCCTCCAGGCTGAAGGGCTTGGTGACGTAGTCGTCACCGCCCGCGGTGAGCCCGGCGATCCGGTCCTCCACGGCGTCCTTGGCGGTGAGGAAGAGGACCGGCACCTGCGGCAACTCCTCGCGGAGCCGCCCGAGGACGGCGATGCCGTCCATGTCGGGCAGCATCACGTCCAGCACCACCGCGTCGGGCCGGAACTCCCGCGCCGAACGCACGGCGCCGGCCCCGTCACCGGCGCTGCGGACCTCCCACCCCTCGTAGCGCAGGGTCATGGACATGAGCTCGGCGAGCGAGGCCTCGTCGTCCACGACGAGGACCCGGACGGGGCTCCCGTCCGGCTTGATCATCTCGGTGCGCCCCCTGGGCGAGGTGACGGTCATGATGCCAAGACTGCGGAGGCCCCCTGAGAACGTCCTTGCCGCTTCCTGTGAATTCCCTGAGAACGGGGCCGGGGACGGGGCGCGCTAGGTCGTGTCCCCCGCGGCGAAACGGCGTGCCTCGCGCCGCCCCGCGTAACGCTCCCTGCGGTTGGCGGCCCTGGCCCACTCCTGCCGTTCCCTGATGTGGGAGCGGACCTTGCATCCGGCGCAGCAGGGCCGGGTGATCAGCGCCATGAGGGTGTGTGCCCACCGGCAACGGGTGTCGGTGTCCTCCCGCGTCGGGCGGGGCGGCAGGTCGCAGGCGCCGTAACGGTGGTCGTGCACAGGCAGGGGGTCGTGCTCCGCGTGGCGTACCCACGGCGGCTTGGTCTTGTCCGTACGGGACATCTCGTTCCTCTCGGAACCCGCCGCCCGTACTCCCGGAGCTTCCGGGCGGGCGGCCAGGTCGACCGAGTGGTGTTCTGCGTCCACTTCACGGCACCGCACTCCTCTCTCTGCCCACGGATCTCTCTGCCCACGGAAGTGAGCAGCCTTTCAGAATATCAGCGTCTCCCTTCCACGCCCAGGTTCAGCCTTCCAACTCCAGCCCGAAGAGGCGGACCCCGTTCCCGTAACAGACGGCGCGTGTCCAGTCGTCGCCGAGCCCGAGGCCTTCGAGGACCTCCAACTGGTGGAGGTACGGGTAGGGGATGTTGGGGAAGTCCGTACCGAGCAGGATCCGGTCCCCCAGAACCGCGAGCCGGGCCTTGGCCTCCGGCCCGGCCGGGAACGGCGCGAAGCCCTCGCTGAAGTCGGTGAACGCGATCGTCGTGTCGAGCAGGACCCCGTCGTACCGGTCCGCCAGATCCAGGAAGTCCGTGTACTCCGGCATCCCCATGTGCGCGACGACCAGCCGCAGTCGCGGATGGCGCGCGAGCAGCCGGCCGACGGGCTCCGGCCCGGTGAACTTGCCGGGCTGCGGGCCCGATCCGCAGTGCATCACCACCGGCACGCCGGCGTCGGCGAGCAACCCCCATGTCCGGTCGAGGCGTTCGTCGTTGGGGTCGTAACCCCCCACCTGGAGATGCGACTTGAAGATCCGGGCGCCGGACTCGACGGCCTCGCGTACGTACGTCTCCACGCCCTCCTCCGGGAAGAGGGTCGCGGTCTGGAGGCAGTCGGGCGTCCGCGCGGCGAATCCGGCGGCCCAGCCGTTGAGCCAGTCGGCCATGCCGGGCTTGTGGGGGTAGAGCATCGAGGTGTACGCGCGGACGCCGAACGCGCGCAGGAGCGCGACGCGTTGGTCCTCCTCGTGCCGGTAGGTGATGGGCCACTCCATGCCGGTGAGGGGTCCGGCGCTGTCGAAGTACGCCCACACTTTCCGCAGGACGCGATCGGGCATGAAGTGCGTGTGTATGTCGATGAGTCCGGGCAGAGAGAGCCGGTCCCGGAACTCCCTCACGGCCTCGATCTCCGCGGCTGCTTGATCATCCATCCCTCTAGCCTCCGATCCGGGCGACGTGCTGTCCAGGGGTACCCGAAGGACCACGGACCATGGTCAGAACAGCCCGTCCTGTACGGCGCGGTCGCTGCCGACCACTTCGCGTACGGGTACGGTCACGCCCCCGGTGTCCGAGTCCGGGTCTCCCGCCGCGGCGAGTTCCCACCCCTTCGCCAGCCTTGTGTCGAGCACGAGCACCGCGCCGTCATCGCACTCCAGGTGCAGATCGGGCCCGGCGGCGGCCACGAGCCGCCCGGCGACGCGCCCTCCGTCGACCAGCTCGCCGATCACACCCGTCACGGGCGGGGACCCGGCCAGCCCGAACACGCCCACGTGGTCCACCGGTTCGTAGTCCACGCGCTCCAACGATTCGGGCCAGTCGGCGAGCCCGACTGCCCGCACGTACAACTCGCCCACTTCCGAGTCCCGTTCACCGGGCGTGGTCGGCAACGTGGCGCGTACGGCACGCTTCGCGGCGTACGGAACGCGGTCCGGCACACCCAGCGCCGTACGCAGCAACTCCTCGGTCCGCCGCGCCGCCATCAGCGGCCCGCGCCCGAGCCGGGTGAACACCACGGCGCCCTGTTCGAGCAGGCGCGCCGACCCGCGCGCCTCGGCGGTGATCCCGACCTTGACCATGCCGGGCCCGAACCACGCCAGATAGACCATGTACGGCTGCGGGTCGTCGGCGACGGTGTCGGCGGCCACCGAACGCGACCGGTCGAGCCGCGCGCAGTCCGGGCACTGCCCGCCGGTGCTCCGCCCGCCCACGACGGCGCCGAGGGGACAGACCTGTCCCCGCACCCCGGTGCAGCGCCGCTCCCCGACGACCCGGAACCCGAGGTCACGCCCGTACCCGAGCGCGCTGCGCCGCTCCCGCCCGCCGTCCCGCCACACCAACTCGGCCCCGCCGGCGCCCCACCGCAGCCCACCGCACCGCCACCCCATACGTGCTCCCGATCTGCTAGAAGTGCGAAATGCCGCTCCTCACGACCCCCACCCTCCACTACATCCGCTTCCAGTCCCCGACCCGGAGCCCGCGCGGCCACTTCCCGGGCGTCTTCGCGCTGGCCAACGGCCTGGCGCGGGACGGCAGGCTGACCCCGGAGCAGTGGAGTTTCTGGCGTACGAACAACGACTGGTACGACGCGGCCTACCCGGACCCCACGAAGGCCGACGCGACGGTCTACGACCACGACGTCAACCCGGGCGCGACGGCCTGGTTCAAGTCGACGGCGGGCGAACTGCTCGCGCGGGTGCCCGGCTATCTCGATCTGCTGGCGGCGCACGACGTCGCGTGCGTACGGCTCACCTCGCCGGTCGCGCCCGGCAGGATCGTCTACGAGGACGAGTCTCAGATCGTGGTGGTCCCGGCCTGAGCGTTCACCGCCCGTCCGCCTCGAAGCGCACGTCAACAGCGCGTGCGACTATCTCGGCCTCGTCCCCGAGCGCCCACTCGGCGACGCGCGAGACGGTCGCTGCCGGGACGGCGTCGCTGATGCCGTGGGCGGCCGGGACGTCGTACGTCGCGTGGGCGTCGTGCGGCAGCACGACCCGGTAGCCACGCGCGAGTGCTGTCCGCGCGGTGGCCGACACGCACATCTCGGACATCACCCCGCACACGGCGATCCCCTTCACCCCGGCGCCCACCAGCAGCGCGCCGAGCGAGGTCCCCGCGAACCCGTCGTCGTGCTGCTTCCGCACGACCACCTCGCGGTCCCCCTCGATGACGGTCAGGGCGAGCTCCCACCCCGCGGTCCCGACCTCGTCGTCCGTGCCGACGGCCCCGTCGTTCTGCAGATGCACGACGAGCACGCCACTCTCCCGCGCCCGCCCGAGCATCCCTTCAACCGCTTCCCGCACCACCGGGGCCCCGGGCACTGCCCCCTCCCCGCCGAAGAAGGCACGCTGCACATCGACAACAACCAGGGCCTGCACGGCCGCCACATCACTCATCCCGCGATAATCACCGCGCCCGGCCCGCCCCACAAACGTTTATGCGCCGTCGAGGAGCCCGTCGGCCGGGGCAAGGAGCACGGTGCGCAGTGAGGTGCCGATCCAGGCCGGATCGACCGCGACGCCCATCGTGCGTTCCATGAGCGCGAAGGATTCCGCGCAGAGGGTGTCCATATGAAAGCTGACATCCGCCGCCCAGACGGGGACCTCGGGCCTGGGATCCAGCCAGGCCGCGTCCTCCAGCTCGGCGGGCTCGAACATGCCGTCCACCCGGCCGTCGAACGCGTGCAGGACCTGATGGCGGGCGTTGACGTCCCGGTACACACTGAAGAACTCACCACCACCGGCCGACGCCCGCCGGGCGATCTCCGGATCGCTACCGCGGTACCCCCACTCGATGGCGACGACGCGCTCCCCGAAGGTGACTACGCGAAGCAACTCGTAGTCCTCGTAGAGGTGATCCGCCTGCTCATCGGCGGCCTCTGCGAAGGTCATTCGCCGCGTCTCACTGGGATCACCCCCGAACGCCCGGATCACTTCGTCCTCGGCACTCCCGGCGACCACGGAGAAGGTGTACGCCCCCGGTTCGTCGGCATCGGCCCACGCGTACCTGGCGACGAGGTCGTCCCACAACACGGCATCCCCCGGAATCGAGGCGGCGAAGGCCGCCGCAGGGGCCACCGTACGACTCCTGGAACACCGCTCGTCGCTCAGGCCCGAGGGATGTCGCGGCCTGTCGGCCGGTACTCGAGCAGCAGCACCCGGCCGTCCAGGGCACGGTGTTCGACCAGCTCCAGGTCGGCCGACAGCACATCCGCGAAGAACGGCTCTCGGCCCGACGGCCCCACGAGCAGGGGGAACGTCATCAGCCGCAGCCGGTCGACGAGGCCCGCGTCGAGAAGTTGTCGAGCCACGGAGAGACTCCCCATCGTGCGGAGCGGAACGTCGCTCTCGTCTTTGAGCCGCCTGATCTCCCCGACGAGGTCGTCACGGCAGATCCGCGTGTTCGGCCACGAGGCCGTCTCCAGCGTCGTCGAGAACACGACCGTGTTCAGCCGGCTCATCCGCCGCCAGCCCGCGTCTCGCGCTTCCTCGGGCAGCCCCGCGAGCGCCTCGTAGGTGCGTCGCCCGAGAACGACCAGTTGCGGCAGGGCCGACTCGGCGGTGATCCACTTCTCCAGATCGGGACCGAAGTACCCGAAATACCCCGGCGACGTCTCTCCGCCGGCCCACCCGTCCACCGAGATGAACACATCGACAGTCAGTGTCTGCACGGCCGTCCCTCCATGGCTCTACGTCCCGGGCCCTGTGGTCCCGATCCCTTACGCGAGCCCTTCCATGAGAGACGTCGAAGCCACACCGGGCTTCTCGACACGATCCACGAAGAATCGGAAACGCGAGTAGGGCAGGTCCGTTCCATCCTGGCCGGGGATGGATTGGGCCTGCCCTGTCCCGTGGGGGGGGTTGGTTACTCGCCACCGAGGATCTCGTCGACGGTGTTGGTGAGGCCGTCGGCGATTGCGGTGTCGACCTCGGAGCCGACGATGGCGGCGATGATCAGGGCGACCAGGACGATGACGCCGACGTACTCGACGGCGCCCTGGCCCTTGTCGCTGCGGCGCTTCATCGCGGTGACGGCGGTGTTGGCCCAGGTGCCGACGTAGAGCTTGGCGTTGGTGGCGGCCTTCAGCGTGACGTTCGACATGAGCTTCCCCTTATTGTGTCGGCCGGCCGGTAACCGGCCGACTCGTACGAGTCTTTGGTGTCGCCCCGCGTTTCCGGCTTCCTCCTGGCCGGTCCCGCTGGCGACATGAGAAACATACGAGCGCCCGACACCCACCGGCATGGGCCCCAAGACCCAACCCAGGGCCCAACCCACAACCTGGGCCCTGGACGGCCGAGGTCCACCGGAGACGCGGAAGGACTTGGCAACTGCAGCGGCCCCAACAGGTCCCTGGCAGGAGGCGACACCCCTACCGATCAAGAACCGACCCGGCCGACCCCGCCGCCCGACGCCCCCGCTGCCGTCACGGCACACGTCAGAGGCCCCATCGATTCCTCGATGGGGCCTCTGACCTGCTGTGCACTCGGCAGGATTCGAACCTGCAACCTTCTGATCCGTAGTCAGATGCTCTATCCGTTAAGCTACGAGTGCTTGGCGTGCTGGGCTTTTAGGGCCCGTCTGCGTTGCGAGAACAACATTACATGACCTGCGGCGTGACGTGAAATCCATTAACCGGACCAGGTCTGAGCTGCGGAAACACCCCGAAACGACCGACACCGAACGGCGTGGAACACGCCGGAACGGCCGAAGCCCCGGCCAGGTGGACGGGGCTTCGGTGATTCATGCGCGGAGGCGGAGGGATTTGAACCCTCGATGGGATTTAAGTCCCAAACCGCATTAGCAGTGCGGCGCCATAGACCGGACTAGGCGACGCCTCCAGCACACCCGCGCGGGCGCGGGTGGTGCGTGTCAGATGATGACACAGCCGAGCGCTGTGTCACCAATCGCCGCCCACGGTACTAGGCGGGAAGCCCGCAGGGCAAAGCGCTTCTTCGCGTCCCGGGTCGGTGCGCAACGACTGGGGCTCACGCGCGTTAGTGATGGCGGGGCGCACCGTCGGGCCCCTCGGAATCGTCTGCCGTCAGGAGCTCCCGTGTCGCGTCGTTCCTCCCTCACCGTCACCGCCGCCTTCGCCGTCTCGCTCGCCGCCGTGGCCGGCTTCGCGCCCACCGCCGCCGCCGGGCCCCTCGATCTCGCGTGGACCGCGCTGCCGCCGCTGTTCCAGGAGCAGGAGCAGGCTCGTACGCAGGACCGGCTCACCGTGACCGTCGCCGACACCAACATCACCCGCGCCGACGGTACGTACGAGCTGAAGTGCGGCCCCACCGGCGGCACGCACCCCGAGGCGAGGTCCGCGTGCACGCGGCTGGACGAGTTCGCCGGCGAGGGGAAGGACCCGTTCGCCCCGGTCCCCGAGGGCCAGATGTGCACCATGCAGATGGGCGGGCCCGCCACCGCGCGGGTCACCGGGACGTGGCAGGGGCGGAGCGTCGACGCGACGTTCAGCCGCAAGAACGGCTGCGAGATCTCCCGCTGGCAGAACCTCGTTCCCGTACTCCCCGCCGCCAGGGGCTGACGCGGTGGGTACGGGGTCCGCACACAACCTTGGTGAGAGCTCCCCCTCATCCGCCGTCCCGTCCCGTCGCCAGCGCTTAGACTCCCTCCAGTGACAGGCTGAGACTCAGAGGGGCAAGATGGGACCGGCCGTCCGCAAGGTGCAGTGGTTCAGGGAGGAAGCGTCGTCGTGAGTGGCAGGCCATCCCGAGGCGCTGCTCGCCTCGCGGCGATACTTGACGCACTTCCCGACGGTCTGGTGCTCGTCAACGGCAACGGCACCGTCGTCAACGCCAACACCATCGCCCTTGAAACCTTCGAAACGCCCGGTACGGCCCTGGTCGGCCGCGGTCTGCTCGATCTCCTGCCGGAGTTCGACCCGCGGCTGATCCCCGGTTCGATGCGCCGGCCGGAGGCCAGGGACGAGCGGGGCCGTACGAAGCCGACGCGGATGATCGCGCGGCGTACGGACGGCAACGAGTTCCCCGTCGAGGTCACCAGCGCCAATCTGGAGGACGGCCAGCAGGCTTACGACCTGCACAACTACACCGGCGACGAGCTTCTGATGCTCGTCGTCCGCGACCTCTCGGGGACCATCGACACCGAGGCGGAGCTGGCGCGTTCGCAGCGGCAGACCGAGATGATCCTGCGGGCCGCCGCCGAGGGCGTGGTCGGTACGGACACGGACGGCCGCGTCGTACTCGTCAACCCCGCCGCCGCGCAGATCCTCGGCTTCCGGGCCAGTGATCTGGGCGGCCAGGAGCTGCACCCGCTGATCCTTCACTCGCGCGGGGACGGTGAGCCGTTCCCGTACGAGGAGTCGCCCCTCGCCGACACGCTCAAGTCGGGCCGCAAGCACCGGGTGCGCGGGCAGGTGCTGTGGGCGAAGAACGGCAAGCAGGTGCCGGTCGACCTGACCACCGCGCCCGTACGGGACGGGGAGCAACTCGTCGGCGCGGTGATGACCTTCACCGACCGGCGTCCTTACGAGGAACTGGTCGAGGCGCACACCACCGAGGCCACCGAGACCGCCGAGCGGCACGCGGCGGAGCTCGCGGAGACGGTCGAGCGTCATACGGCGGAGCTCGCCGAGGCCGTCGAGCGGCACACCGCCGAACTCGCGGACCGCAGCGACCGTTACGCCGCCGAGATCGAGGAGTTGGCGGAGCGGTACGACAACACGGCCCGCCGGCACCACCAGCTGGCCGCCGTCCTGGGCGGCGCGCTGCGCGGGCCGTTGGAGGAGCTGCGCGGTGAGCTGTCGACGCTCGCCGCCGACCCGGCCGGGCAGCTGTGGCCCGAGGCGAACCAGATGCTGCACCATCTGTCGGCCGGGTACGCCCGGATGACGACGCTGGTGGACAACGTCCTCGGCTACCAGCGGCTCGACGAGGGCCTGGACCAGCTGACCAAGGTGAACGTGCTGCTCGACGCGGTCGTGGCGGCCGGTGTCGAGGGCGCGATCGAGCTGATCGGCCCCGGCCGGGCGCAGTTCGCCGTGCACGCGCCGCCGATCGAGGCGGAGGTCGACCCGGTACGGCTGGCGACGGCGCTCGCGCATCTCACTGCGGACGTGGCGGGCGTGGACTCGACCGGCCGGACGCGGGCGGTGCCGGACGGCGGTTACGTCGACTCGACGATCGTGGTGGCGGTGGCGCAGCGCGGCGATGTCGTACGGATCGAGGTGCGCGGGCCGTTCGCCGGGGGCGATCCGGTGCACGAGCCGATCGTGCGCGGGATCGTGCGGGCGCACGGCGGGGTGTTGCAGACGCACGAGATGCCGGGCATGGGCGGCAGCGCGTACGTACTCGAAGTGCCGTTGGGGGAGGGGTCGGGTACGTTCCAGCCGCCCGCGCCCGACCCCGAGGAGAGCCAGAGCCAGGTTCCGGAAGTTTCGGCCCCCGAGGCCGGATCGACGGGGGGCTCCGGCCGGCCGGGCGGTGGGCGACGGCGCGCGCGGCGAGCTTCCACGGACGCGTTCCTCGGGGCGGCGGGCGAGGAGCCAGGCGAGCCCACGGGGCGGCGCAGGGCTCGTACGGAATCGGCTCCCGGCCCGGACTCCGGGTCGGAATCGGGCTCGGGCTCGGGCCAGGGGTCGGACTCGGGGGCAGACCCGCAGACGGCCGCGCGGCAGAATCCGCAGCAGGAGCTCATCCCGGCGCAGGATTCGGGCGGGAGCACCGGTGGTACGGGCCGCAGGCGCGGCCGGCCGAGCCCGGCGGAGAACACGGCCGGGGTTGTACCGGGCGCCGAACTCGCGCTGTCGGGCCCTCCCGCTCCCCCCGCAGTGTCGTCCGCGGCTTCCGAGGGAGCGGTCGTGACGGCCGCTGAGGGATCGCACCCGACCGGCCGCGCCGCCCTCGGCCAGGCCGTACCGCCGCAGGGCGTACCGCACGGAGCACAGCACGGCGCACAGCAGGAGGCCGCGGCGGCGGGTACGGGGCGCCGTGCCCGGCGTGACGGCCAGAACGCCCTCCCGGCACTGCCCTCCGGCTCGTCGCCCGTACCGCAGCAGGCCGCCCAGCAACAGGCGCAGCAGCAAGCCCGGCCACAGGTGCCGCAGGAGACCCCGGCGCAGCCGCCGGCCGTCCGCCGGCCCCGGCGTGCGCTGGCGCCTGCGCAGCAGCGCCCGGCGCCCGCCGCCGATGCGGCGCCGCCCCGCGCGCAGTTCGCGCTCCCCCCGGCCGACGCCGACCGCGCACCGGCGCCCGGCGCCCAGGGCGCGCCCGACGCGTCGATGCCGGGGCGTCACGACACCGCGCGGTCGGACCCCCGCGCGGACCACACGCCGCTGAAGCCGCACCCGGTCGCGTCCACGAACGACCCGCGTGAAGCACTCGCGTCGGCCGAGGCAGACGCCCCGGCCATGGACCCCAACAGCTGGGCGCCCGCGATGCCCACAGCCTCGGGCGTCGGCGTGATGCCGGGAGCGCCCGGCCAGGGAGCGCCAGGCCAGCAGCCGTCGTGGCCCGTACCCGGAGCCGTACCGGCACCGGCCCCGGCCCCGGCCCCGGCGGCCGAGCACACCCACACGGACGACGACACCGACGGCACAGGCACAGGCACGGGTACGGGTACGGGCTCAGCCACAGCCAACGGCAACGGCACGGGCACCGCCCCCGAAGACCCCCGCGCCGCACAGCCGTTGCCCCCCGCCCAGCCCATGCCCGAGGAGGAGCCGGTCCCGGCGGACTCCACGCAAGGACGGGCGTTCAGCGTCCGTACGCTCGGCCAGGGCGTGCCCTTCGCGCAGCAGATCACCAAGCAGCAGAACCAGACCCTCGGCTCGGGCCGCCGCCGCAGGCTGTCCGCCCCGCAGGAACCCGAAGACCCCCGCACCGGCACCGGGCCGGCCTCCGGCTCCGCGCCCCAGGCCCCGCACGCCTCCGGTCCCTCCCACGGCGGCCAGGGCGGTTCACTCGGCCACGGCCCCCACTCCGAGGGCCGCGCCTACGCCATAGGAGCCCCGGACGAGGGCGCCGAAGGTCCCCAGCCACTGGACGGCCCCGGCGGCGCGGTCGAGGTCGCGAACCGGCCCCAGCCCCGCCCCGTCGACGACGAGCTGCCGCCCGAGCCGCTGGACAACCCGCGTCGGCTGCTGGTCTGGCCCGCCCCCGACGTCTCCACCCAGCAGGCCCTGAGCGACCGCGGCTACCGCCCGGTGATCGTGCACTCCCGCGAGGAGGTCGACGCGCAGATCGCCGCCTTCCCCGCGGCGCTGTTCGTCGACCCGCTGACCGGTCCGATCACCCGGACCGCGCTCCAGTCGCTGCGCCAGGCCGCCGTCGCCGCCGAGGTCCCGGTCCTCGTGACGGCCGGGCTCGGGCAGGCGACGCGCGAGGCGGCGTACGGGGCCGACCCCGCCGTACTGCTCAAGGCCCTGGCGCCGCGCGACAGCGAACAGCACCCTTCGCGGGTGCTGTTGATCGAGGAGAGCGAGGAGATCGCGCTCGCGCTGACGGCGACGCTGGAACGCCGCGGCATGCAGGTGGCGCGCGCGGGAACGGACAGCGAAGCGGTCATGCTCGCGGGCCAGATGCGGCCGAACCTGGTGGTCATGGACCTGATGCAGGTACGGCGCCGGCGCGCGGGCATCATCGACTGGCTGCGCGCGAACGGCCAGTTGAACCGTACGCCGCTGGTCGTCTACACCTCCACCGGCATCGACCGCGCCGAACTGCCGCAGCTCTCCGCCGGGGAGACCGTGCTCTTCCTCGCCGAGCGGTCCACGAGTGAGGACGTGCAGTCGCGGATCGTGGAGCTGCTCGCGAAGATCGGCACCAACTGACCCTCTAGAAGGGGCAGTTGGTGCCCTGCAAGACGGGAGCGTCCCGCCCCGGCTCTAGAGCTGCGTGACGTCCAGCTCCCCGTCCGCGTACCGCTTCCGGATCACCTTCTTGTCGAACTTGCCGACGCTCGTCTTCGGCACCGAATCCACCACCGACCACCGCTCCGGGAGCTGCCACTTGGCGATCTTCCCGGCGAGGAAGGTCTTGAGCGACTCGTAGTCGGCGCTCGCGCCCACCTTCAACACGACTGTCGCGAGCGGTCGTTCGCCCCACTTGTCGTCGGGCACGGCGACGACCGCCGCCTCGGCGACGTCCGGATGGCCCATGAGCGCGTTCTCCAGTTCCACGCTGGAGATCCACTCGCCGCCGGACTTGATGACGTCCTTCGCGCGGTCGGTGAGGGTGAGGTAGCCGTCGGGGCTGATGACGCCGACGTCGCCCGTCTTGAGCCAGCCGTCCTCGCTGAACTTGTCCTCGGGCCTGAGCGGTTCGGCGTCGGCGCCGCCGTAGTACGCGGCGGCGATCCAGGCTCCGCGTACCTCCAGCTCACCGGCCGACTCGTTGTCCCACGGCAGGGTGTCGCCGCCGGGGCCGGTCAGCCGCGCCTCGACGCCGACGGGGAAGCGGCCCTGCGTGACGCGGTAGGGCCACTCCTCCTCGGCGGTCAGACCGGCGGGCGGGTTGGACGTCGTGCCGAGCGGCGAGGTCTCCGTCATGCCCCAGGCGTGGCAGAGCCGTACGCCGAGCTTGTCGTACGCCTCCATCAGCGCGGGCGGACAGGCCGAACCGCCGATCGTGACGCGGACCATGGAGCTCAGATCGCGCGGTTTGGTGGTGACCTCGGCGAGGAGCCCCTGCCAGATCGTCGGCACGGCTGCGGCGTGCGAGGGCTTCTCGCGCTCGATCATGTCGGCCAGCGGTGCCGGCTGGAGGAAGCGGTCGGGCATCAGCATGCTGATGCCGGTCATGAAGGTGGCGTGCGGCAGGCCCCAGGCGTTCACATGGAACTGCGGTACGACGACGAGAGTCGTGTCCTTGTCCGTCAGCCCCATCGACTCGGCCATGTTGACCTGCATGGAGTGCAGATAGATCGAACGGTGCGAGTAGACGACGCCCTTGGGATCACCGGTGGTGCCGGAGGTGTAGCACATGGCGGCGGCAGTGCGTTCGTCCAGCTCGGGCCAGTCGTACGTGGTGGGGCGCCCGGCGATCAGGTCCTCGTACTCGTGCACCTGGACGCGGCCGTCGGTCGCGGCGACGGCCTCGGCGAGCGGCCCCCGGTCGCCGGGGCCGGAGACGACGACGTGCTCGATCGTCGGCAGGTGAGGGAGGAGCGGCACGAGGAGCGGCAGCAGTGAGCCGTTCGCGAGGACGACGCGGTCGGCCGCGTGGTTGACGATCCAGATCAACTGCTCCGGCGGAAGGCGCAGGTTGAGCGTGTGGAGGACGGCCCCCATGGAGGGAATCGCGAAGTATGCCTCGACATGTTCAGAGTTGTTCCACATAAGAGTGGCGATCCGCTCGTCACCCGTGACACCGAGTTCATCGCGCAGGGCGCCGGCGAGCTGTGCCGCGCGCGCACCGACCTCCGCGAAACTGCGGCGCTGCGGCTCACTCTCCCCGGTCCAGGTGGTGACCTGCGACTTCGCGTGGATGGTCATCCCGTGGTGCAGGATGCGGGTCACTGTCAGCGGTACGTCCTGCATGGTGCTCAGCACGGCGTCCTCCCGGTGGGCGCTGGCGCTACGCGACAGAAGCGCGGCGTGTCGACAAGCTGTGCGGCGATTCTGCGCACATACCACGCGGTATGTCACTACCCGGGAGTAGAAAACACGGCTGCGACTCAGCGGACGGGCACCAGCTCCGGGTCCTCGCGGAGCTTCCCGAGCGCCCGCGACACCGCGCTCTTCACCGTGCCGACGGAGACCCCCAGCACCTCGGCGGTCTGCACCTCGCTGAGGTCCTCGTAGTACCGGAGCACCACCATCGCGCGCTGCCGGTCCGGCAGTTTCATCACCGCGCGCCACATCGCGTCGTGGAGCACCTGCTCCTCGGCGGGGTCGGGCGCCGGAAGACCGGCCGGCTCGGGCAGCTCCTCGCAGGCGAACTCGTCGACCTTGCGCTTGCGCCACTGCGAGGTACGGGTGTTGACGAGAGCGCGGCGGACGTATCCGTCGAGGGCGCGGTGGTCCTCGATCCGGTCCCAGGCGACGTACGTCTTGGTGAGAGCGGTCTGGAGCAGATCCTCGGCGTCGCTCGGATTCGCGGTGAGCGAGCGCGCGGTACGCAGCAGCACGGGCCCCCGCGCCCGTACGTACGACGAGAAGGACTTGTAGGGCGCGTGCGGATGCGACTGCGACTGGTGCGTGGGGTGGGCGGGTGGATGTGAGTTCGGGTGATACGGCGAAAACGAGGCGGCCTTGGAGGCGCTCGCGCAGACAGGCGTGGTCATGGCTTCCACGCTAGGAGCGGGCCCCTCCCAGGGGATCGCCCCCAGGTCCCGAAGCTGCGTCCGCCTCAGGGAGTAGGGGGAGTGTCGGCTCCACCTCCTGAAGGTGGAGGAGCGGTGGACGCTCGTCAGGGTCGACACCCGAGGCAGGGGTCGCCGTGGATCTTCGATGCCTCGTCGTGGAACGGCCGTGAGCCCTTGTGGGGACGGGCCCCGCAGGTGCGAGCCTTGCGGGCCGCGCACGCGAGGGCGGTGGTGTCGGAGCCGTACACCTTGAAGTGGAGGGGAGGCGTGGCGCGCGGGACGGGGCGCGCGAGGCGCATACGAGGACGGTCTGCGCTCCGACACCGAAGTGCCGTCGCGCAGACCGTCGCTCACCCCTCAGCCAAGTCCCCCGTCGGGCCGCGTATCACCAGAGATTGACGAAGTTCACCGCGACATTCTCGTTGGACTGGTCGATCACCGTGAAGCCGGAGCCGTTCACATTGGCGGTGTTGTTCTGGTTGGACGCACCGGCACCCGTCGCGACCTGCTGGGTGGTCGTCGAGTTACCGGAATTGTCGTCACCGACACCGCTGCCCACGATCGTGGCCACGCTGGCGTTCGATCCGTCGTCCGCGAAGTCGTCGGCCGACGCCGAAGTGGTGAAAAGGGCCGCGGCGAGGGGCAGGGCGGCGACGGCGGCGAAGACGCGGGCGGTACGGAAGCTTGCCATGTCAGTTCCTCCAGGAACGAGATCTTCGTGAACGAGAAGTACGGCTTTTGTCCGGGCAGTTGGCCGACCGCCCCGACGTTGTGCTCGACGTCGCGGATCAAGAATTGCCCACCGAATCCCCGGCGAACCAGCCCTGAGGGGGTTATTCCCTCGCAAGCGTGAGGACAAGTCGATAAACCCCCTTCATGACATCAACAGGCCAGTTCTGCTCGTATCGCCCCGTACAGACCACGCCACAACCCGGCTCCCCCAAGAGGCGAAGCGTTTCAGCACGCTTTCGGCCAAACTTTCCCACTCCCGTTCTTCGAACATCAGTGCGAACATAGACCTATGGCCATCACAGCCCGGCACACGACCACCCTGGCCCTCGCTTACGCCCTCTCCGCCGCCGAGAACGGGTTCCCCGTCATCCCGCTGTCCCCCAGCAAGCTCCCCGCCCTGCGCTCACCACACCGGAACGAGCCCGGTTCCGGGGCGACGGGGGACGCGGGAGGTGTCAGCGGCGCGGGCGGGCCCGGCATGTGCCGCGGCGAGTGCGGCCTCCCGGGTCACGGCGTGCACGACGCCACGACCGACCCCGCCGCCGTACGTGCGCTGTTCGCCGCCGCGCCCTGGGCGACGGGTTACGGCATCGCCTGCGGACGGGCGCCGCACCATCTGATCGGCGTCGACCTGGACGTGACACCGACGACGGCCCCGGCGGACAGCCATGCGGGCGGCCGGCTGGGCGGCCCGAACGGCGCACCGGACCCGGCCCCGGACCCGACCCCGGATTCGGTCGCCGCGCTCCAGCAGCTCGCCTTCCAGCACCTGTTCACCCTGCCGGAGACCGTGGTCGTGCTCACCCCGAGCGGTGGCCGGCACATCTGGCTGTCGGGTCCGGCAGGGATCACCGTCCCCAACTCGGCGAGCCGCCTGGCACCCGGCATCGACGTACGGGGCGCGGGCGGCTATCTCGTCGGCCCCGGCTCCGTCACCGCCCGGGGCGCGTACCGCCTCGCCCCCGGCTCCGCCGGACTCACCCCGGCGCCCTGCCCACGCGCCCTGCTGCGCCTGCTCACGCCCCCCGAGCGCGGGCGCCACTCGGGACCGGGAGGGCATCGGGGCCGTCCGGCGCAGGGGCACGGCCTCGTCCAGTTCGTACTCGCCGCGCACGCGGGCCAGCGCAACACCCGCCTGTTCTGGGCGGCGTGCCGGGCGTACGAGCACGGTTTCGGCGACTCCCTCGCGGAGACGCTCGTCGACGCCGCCGTACGGACGGGCCTCACCGAACACGAGGCGCGCGCGACGATCGCGTCGGCGTCACGCCTGACGGCGGGGCCGGCGTAAGTACGTAGGAAGGGGCGTTCACCGGAGTCATACCGGTGAACGCCCCTCGGCGTTCTCCGCCTACGGCACGTCGTACAGCACGCCTTACAGCACGTCGATGCTCAACGTGGCCTTGTTGTTGGCCTTGTTGATGTCGTAGACGGGCTCGATGTCGTAGTTGGAGGTGGCCTTGACCTGACCGGACGTGTCGGTCTTCCGTCCCTTGTCGATCTTCAGTACGAAGGCGAACGCCTCGGTCTCACCGACCTCCAGGGTGTAGTCGTCCTCCTGGCACACGTACTTCGGGTGCCCCGGCTCCGAAGGACCGGTCGGTCCGTCGATCCCGAACGGCTTGCACTCCTCGGGGACTTCGACCGCCTTCGTGCCCTTGGGGATGTTCACGAGGAGCGCCGGGTGGTCGTCGCTCTCGTTGTTCTGGATCCAGCCCGGTCCGTCGTTGCGGATCGAGGGCGTGACGATGACCTCGCTGCCCGGCTTCCCCTTGGCCTTGTCCCCCGTGGCGACGAGGTCGGCCGAGCTGGCAGTGTCCAGCGCGAGCCGGCGGTGGGCCTCGTCGTAACCCTCCCCCGGGTCCTCACCGGTGCGGCTCGTGCCGTACTCGACGACCTCCATCAGCGCCTTCTTCAGCACCTTGAACCTCACCGGCACCGTGTAGCTCTCGCCGGGCGCGATGCCGACGTCGAGCTCGCACACGGCCTGCTTGATCTTGTCCCCGACCGTCGAGTACGTGCAGCCGTCGACGGGCTGGGTGAAGGCCAGCCCGCGGGTGAGCCGCAGCCGGAAGGTGACACCGTCGGTGGCGGCGGTGCCGTTGTTGGTGAGCGTGACGGAGTCGTCGCGGACCTCGCCGGGCCTGAGCTGATTCCCCGACAGCTCGGACACGGTCAGATCAGGCGCGATGGGCTCGTCCGCGTACGCGCCGGGCGCGAGGACGAGCGGGAGGGCCGCGGCGACCGCGACCGCGGCCACGGTTGTCGAAGTCAGGCGCGAGAGGCGCTTGTGCTGGCGCACGGTGAGTCTCCTCGAACGTACAGAAGCGGGACGGCGTGTCCCACTGGTCACCTGCTAGACACCGGAATTCCAGCCCTGGTTGTGCCTCGAGTTGTGGAGGATCGATGACCGGGCCCCGGGGCGGGCCTCGGGCCGACGACGCCGGCGCCCGCCCCCTCTTCGAGTGGGGCGAACGCCGGCGCACCTCGGATCAGCAGACCTTGTAGTCGACCCGGGTCGAGTTGTACGAGCAGGTGTCCACCGTCGCCCCGGTGGACTTCTTGAGCGTCGCTGTGTCGCGGTCGTTGTTCCAGACGTACGCGGCGCGCCCCTGGTAGCGGTTGGCCGCGGTGTTCGTGCCCCTCCCCGTACGCACGGTCACGGTCTTGCCTCGCGCGAGGGAGTAACTGCCGAACGTGTACTTGTGATTCGACCCGTCGACGACCGACCAGCCCGTCAGACTGACCGCCCTGGTGGTGGTGTTGCGGATCTGTACGTACTCGCCGTTGAGACTGGCGTTGGAGCGGCTGTCCGTGCCCGGGCTGTCGTAGTAGATCTTGTACAGATGTACCGACCCGGCGGCCTGCGCCTGCGAGGGCAACAGAACCGTTCCGGCGACCACCGCGGCGGTCGCGGCGACGGTCGAGAGCGTGCGGGAATAGCGCATGTGCGTCCTTCTGATCGAGGCCGGGCACCCCCCAAAGGGCCCGGCAGGCGGCCAGATTATGACCAAGCACCCACAACTGGTCGCCTTTCCCGGAACAAGGACATACCAGCCGGTAGAACTACCAACTCCCGTACAGTGAGGCCCATTTCACTTGATGCGGCGCGCAGGGGTGATGGGCGACGGGTGCGCGCTGGCGGCCGCATGGCTGCTGCTGGCCAACGTGCGCGGGGCGGTCGACGACGAACGCGTCTTAGGGCGGCGGTCAGCTGCGACTCGGGCGACGACCGCCTGCGCACCGCCGAGGCACGGAGTGTGCGGGGAGCCGGCCGGTAACGGCCCGTGCAGCCATACGACTTGCTCGGGCGAGAGCCCGGGAACGTAACCCGTGGCGCCCCAGGGCGGCTCGTCGCCCGGCCCGCATCGAGCATCGGCGCCGTGTACCGCTCACCGACCCGCCGCGCCGCCTGGTCAACGGCGTAACTCGGATGAGAGTAGACGTCGTTGATGTACCTGCCGCGGTTGAAGGACGCGCTGCACGAGAGGGACGGTTCTGAACGACCCGAGCGAAGTCTGAGGCAGGCGCAACACCAAAAGGGACGCCTCCGAGTCGGAAACGCCCCTTCTGACCTGCTGCGGTGGGTGTGGGATTTGAACCCACGGTGACATCGCTGCCACGACGGTTTTCAAGACCGTTCCCTTAGGCCGCTCGGGCAACCCACCCACGCCCCGCCCACCAGCGGCGGAGCGGCTACAGCCTACCGGCTGTACCTCCCCGGTGCTCATTCCTGGTCAGAGGTTGGCCACGACCTCCGTCGAACCGACCGCAGCCACGCCACCGAGACGCTACGAGTCACCTTCGCGTCGGGCGGCTGGCAGTAAGAGATCCCGCTCGGAAGACGGCGCGGTGACGCTCCCGCCACCCGTCCAGGGTTTGGTGGCCTTCGGATCCTGTATGTGTCCGTTCGCCTCTTCATCCAGGTCACCCAGGCAAAATCGCCTGCTACCGGGCCCGGTCGGACCTGTTGGGCTGGTAGGTCC
This sequence comes from Streptomyces sp. NPDC060366, assembly GCF_042725135.1. Lineage (NCBI taxonomy): Bacteria > Bacillati > Actinomycetota > Actinomycetes > Kitasatosporales > Streptomycetaceae > Streptomyces > Streptomyces sp. NPDC060366. The sequence goes on from NZ_JBHXDC010000004.1 coordinate 171,921, forward strand.
GACCGGGGGCGGTTTTGGGTCTGGTCAGTGCGAGAAGCTGACCTTGGACACGAGGGCGGCGGGCGAGGTGGACATGACGCGGATCTTCGGGGTGGCGGCGCTGTTGCCCCAGGGCACGCTGATGCGGGTGGTCGTCGAGCCGGTGCCGCCCGCGATGCCGCCGGCCTTGTACCAGGTTCCCTTGCCCTGGGGGGAGATGCCGAAGACCTCGACCACACCGCGCTGCTGGCCGGCGTACTTGTCGCCCCACAGCTCGTAGGTGAGCGTCTTGGTGGTCTTGCTGCCGATGAAGGCGCAGTCGGATTGCCCGGTGATCCACTTGCCGGGAAGGCCGATGGCGGAGCCCTGGCACTTGCCCGCGGTGGCCGCGGTGGCCGAGCTGTTCTGCTGCTGGGCGGAGGCCGAGTTGGAGATGGTGTCGCCGGCCGCCTTGGCGGGAGTGCCGGTGGTGAACAGGCCGCCGGCACCGGCGCCGGCGGTGCCCCCGGCGAGGAGGCAGGCGGCGAGGGCGGCGATCGCCAGCGGACGAATCCGGTTGGTTTCGGCACTGCGGATACGCATGATGGTGCTCCTTTTGGACGTGCTGGTTCTGGGCTGCGCCAGGTGGCGGGCGCCGTATTCGGTGTGAGCGCTCCTGCCGCGGGTGCATTGGCGCACTGGCGACCGACCGGTGGAAGGCGCCTTGTTCAGGCGCGGACCGGGCGGTGCGGGGCGATGAGGCGGAGCTGGGCAGCGGATTGTGGCGGGCTCGGAGAGTCCGGCTACGTCGCTGTCAGGTCAACGGGCGGTCAGCTGATGACCTTCAGCTTGGTCAGCTTTTCCCAGCCCACACTGTCCATCTTGTTGAACAGGTCCTTGATGTTGGACGGATTGAGCTTGATACAGCCCCAAGACGCGTAGTCGTTGGGGTTGTTGGTGGTCCACTTCTTGGTCTCGGCCGTGCCCTGATTGCCGTTGGACTTCATCTCACTGTGGATGAAGAGCGCGTCCCGCTTGGTGTTGTTGTGGCACCGCTTGTCGGAGACCTTGATGACGTAGCCGTTGATCTTGCCTACGAAGTTCTTCCGGTGGAACTCAATCTTGTAGTCGCCGTTGGGCAGCCAGCCCGCGTTGCTGGCGCAGGGGTCTTCGATGACACCCGAGCCGGCCTTGTAGCTCTTGACGACCCTGTCGGGGCCCACGACGCTCTGCATCAGAGACAGCCTGGAGTTGGTCACGGTGTTCTTGTCGAACTTCAGGTAGTACGTCGTCCGACCGGAAAGGGCGCCTTCGTCCGGCAGCGTCGCTGCCGTGTTCGCCGCGGTTTCGCCCTGCGCCTGGGACGGGTTCTTCGGCTGTCCCGCGGCCGTGTTGGCGATCGTGTCGCTGGGCTTGTCGGCGGTGAAGGCGTCCGTGGTGCCGGCGGTGATGCCGCCGGCCAGCAGGCCTGCGGCGACGGTGGCAACCGCCAGTGTGCGGGCTCGTGTGCTGCGCATGGTGGTGCTCCTTGTGGACGTGATGGTTTCGGGCATGGCCGCGCCGGATGGCGGGGGCCGGTGTTCGGTGAGGGCGCTCCTGCCGCTGGTGACTGAGTGGCAGGGCGTGCCCGGCATCTGCCGGTGGAGGGCGTCTTGTTCAGGCGCAGACCGGGTGGTGCGGGGCGATGGCAGAAGCTTTGCGGCTTCCCGCAGAGCGGGGCAATGGATTGCGGCGTCCTGGACAGTCCGGGTTCGTCCGTGCTGGTCAGAGGTGGTGTCCGCAGGTGTTTCGCCGCCGGTGGTGAGGGGCGTTCGGAAGCTCGGACGGTCCCGGACTGTCCCGGACGCCTGAGGATCTGGCGGGACACCGTCACGGCGCTACAGCCTCGTCTTGGAGCCGCGGAGGTCGCGGCCCGAGAGGGAGTTGTGAGATGGCACAGCAGACGTTGCTCAGGCCCCCGCGGCAGCCGCGGGTTGAGGCGAAGGGGCCGGTGTCGCACCGGAAACCGCGGACTCGGACCAGCCGTGCGGACCGGTTGTGGTCGGTGGCCTCGCTGGTGGTGATGTTCGTGCTATCGCTGGTGTGCGGGGTGCTGCTGGCAGTGCACGGTCCCTCGGAGTCCTCGTCCCTGGAGGTCCGGCCGACGCCGACGCCCGTCCCTGCCCCGCAGACACCGCACGGGCCGGTCATACCCGAGCCTGTGAAGGAGAAGCCGGACGGCGCGGCCCGGCCCGGCCCCATCGCCGTCGAGAAGGTCACCCTGCGCCCCGGTGACACGCTCTACGCCCTGGCCGGCGCTCACGGCACGAGCGTCAAGGTCCTCCAGGGACTCAACGATCTGGGCACCTCGACACTCATCTACGCCGGCGAGACGTTGCGCGTCCCCGCCGACCCGGAATCCGCGCAGCCGCGGACGGGCCTGCCGGAGACCGGTCAGCCGGAGACGGATCCGCCGGCGAACGACCCGCCCAAGTCGGATCCGCCGAAGAAGAAGGATCCGAAGAAGGAGACACCCGAGGAGGCGCCGAAGTCCGGGGCCAAGGCGGTTGTCGCGTTCGCGCGGGCGCAGCTCGGCAAGCCGTACGTCTGGGGTGGCACCGGCCCGCGCGGTTACGACTGCTCAGGTCTGGTGATGCGCGCCTGGGAGAAGGCCGGGGTGCAACTCCCGCGTACCACCTGGGGCCAGGTGAAGGCCGGCAAGGCCACCACCCGGGGCGAACTCGTCCCCGGCGACCTGATCATCAGCAACAACGGCGGGCACGTGCAGCTCTACATCGGGGACGGCAAGGTCATCCACGCCCCCGGCAAGGGCCGCACCATCACCACCGCACCGCTCCCCAACCCGTCCGGTGTCGACAGCTACCGCCACATCACACCGTGACCAGAGCCGGGACCGCCTCGAACCTCGGGTCTTTCCGCCATCTCCGGCTCTCGTACTCTCTCCCAATTCGCTTTCGCATTAGTGTCCTTGGGACATGCGGGGGACAGGGGGAGACACGTGGGGACAGAGACAGGTCCAGGGACAGGGCCGGATCCGGAGGCAGCGCGTACACCGGCGGAATTCGTACGCGCGATGCGCCAGTTGCGCGGCTGGGCCGATCTCAGCTACCGGCAGCTGGAACGCAGAGCGAGCGAAGCGGGTGACGCACTGCCCCGCGCCACAGTCTCCGGGGTGCTGGCCCGGGAGGACCTCCCCCGCGAGGAACTCCTGACCGCCTTCGTCCGCGCGTGCGGCGTCGACGCCGCGACCGTCGACACCTGGCTGGAAGCCCGCCGCCGACTGGCGATGGCCATGGAGGAACCCGCGGCCCCGGACTGGGGCGGCGGAGAGCCAAGACCGGACCCCGAGCCCCACACCGCCGCCTCCGCCGCCAGCACTGGCACTGGCACCGACCCGGGCACCATTACCTCCGAAGAACCGCCTGCCACGCAGGCCGCGCCTCCATCACCCGCCGAGCCGGCTTCTGGCGGTGACCCAGGTGTCCTCGCCGAGGATGTGGTGCGGGAAAGCTCCGCCACCACCCCGAAGCGAGCGAACTCCGCTCCACCGCGGCCGAAGACGGCAGCCCTGCGCCGCGTAAGGCGGGGAGGCTTGGCCATCACTGTTGCTGTCGTGATCGTCGTCCTGACAGCCACGGCCACAGACTTTCTCCGTCCGAGGGGCGGCACCGCGGACCCGAAGGACAGCCCAACGAGCGGACCATCAGTCACGATTTCCCCGGAGAAAAAGGCGAGTCCGTCCTCAGCCCCTGAGACCTCCAAGGACACCACCCCCGAGCCCCCCGAGGACAAACCCGTGACCGGCCGGACCCGGGATGCCGTGCAACCGACCTCGGCCGAGAAGACGACGCGTCCAAAGGAACCGCGGCCGACGCCGAGCTCCTGGACACCGCCACCGCCCCCGTACGAACCACCGCCGTCGTACACGCCACCCCCGGACGATGACGGCGGTGGCGATCCCTTCCCGGAGGAGACCTGCTGGGACGTCACCAACGACTGCGTCTGAGAGATACCTGGAACAGCGCCGCGTCGAACAGGTTCCATCGCGGGTCGGGCCGGGACCCGGAGCAGGGCGTGGTGCGAGCGGTCAGGGGTAGTACAGCGACGCCTTTTCCAGGACGTGAGTCGTGAACATTCCGCCCCATACGACTCCGCCCCGGTACATCGTGGCGCGGCCGGCCCCCGGGGTCGGTGTCTGGACCACGACGGGGCGGGCTATCACGGTCGTTCCGAGGATCCGGGCGTCCCTGGCGGCCCACTCCGTCGCCGACGGCCGGACGTTGGCGCTGATCAGGGTCGGCAGGACCATCAGTGCGTTGCGGGCGCCGGGCAGGCCGCCGCGGAGGTCGCCGGCGTACTCCATGGCCCACCCGGTGAAGTCGGCCAGCACCGCGTCGTCGACCTGGGGGACCGCAGCGGCGAGGACGAACAGCTGGACCTTGGTGCCGAACCACCGTGCCTTGCGGTCCGATCGGCTGCCGATGACCACTTGGTGGTCGTCCCAGGGGGTCGCGGCCACCCGGCATCCGTCGGCGGTCAACCGCCCGCGGAGCGCTTCCAGGTAGGCGGTGGCCGGCTCGGCCGACGGTGTCCCGTCGGTTCGCTGCTGAGTCATGCGTAGATCCTCCATCACCGGCGCGACAGGGGGAAGGGCGGATCCAACTCCCCCGCGACAGAGGCACGTTGAACGGACAGGAGAGACGCGGGCGTATTGACGGGTACTCAGGGGCGCGTGCAGCATTGATGGAACGTGTACGTTCCTGTTGCTTACTGTGCGGGAATGTCCTCGTGGAGAACGGTGCGCGTGCTGCCGACCCCCCACATGCGGAGCTGCCGACGATGAACGTTCGAATGCTCAGACTCCACGCCAAGGCCGTAGCCACGCTGCTCGCCGGCTGCCTCGTGGCGATGTTCGCACCCGCCACGGCCACCGCCACCGCCGTCACCACCGCGAAGGCCACCGCCAAGGCCGTCGCGGTGCCGGATTCCCCGACCGCCGAGGCCGGCAATCCGTTCGTGGACGGCTGGTACGCCGATCCCGACGTCGCCGTGTACGACGACACCTACTGGGTGTACCCGACCACGTCGAAGACGTACGCGGAGCAGACATATCTCGACGCCTTCTCGTCGACCGACCTGGTCAACTGGACGAAGCACGAGAAGGTGCTTACGACGGAGGACGTCTCCTGGGCCGAGTACGCGGTGTGGGCGCCCGCGCCGGTCGAACGGAACGGGAAGTACTACCTGTTCTTCGCCGCCAACGACATCCAGAACGACTCCAGCCTCGGCGGTATCGGCGTCGCGGTGGCGGACAAGCCCGAGGGGCCCTACTCGGACGCTCTGGGGCACCCGCTCATCGGGCAGTTCCACAACGGCGCCCAGCCCATCGACCAGGACGTCTTCATCGACGACGACGGTCAGGCGTACATGTACTACGGCGGCTGGGGACACGCGAACGTCGTCAAGCTCAACGACGACATGACCAGCCTCGGGACGTTCGCCGACGGCAGTACGTACAAGGAGATCACACCCGCCGACTATGTCGAGGGCTCGCAGATGTTCAAGCGCGACGGCATGTACTACCTGATGTGGTCCGAGGGAGGGTGGACCGGTCCGGACTACTCGGTCTCGTACGCCATGTCCGACTCACCGACCGGCCCCTTCGAGAAGATCGAGAATGTACTCGCCCAGGACCCCGCGGTCGCGAAGGGCTCCGGGCACAACTCCGTCCTCAACGTGCCCGGAACGGACATCTGGTACATCGTCTACCACCGCAGGCCGCTCAGCGAGAGCGCGGGCAACAACCGCCAACTGGCCTACGACCGCATGCACTTCAACGCGGACGGCACGATCGAACCCGTCACGATGCGGGTCAGGGACAACTTCGCCGACGGCAACTCCCTCGGCTGGAAGACCTACGGCGGGTCGTGGTCGGCCGGTGACGGGAGCTATCGGGCCAAGCGTTCGCAGGGTGGCAAGGCGCTGCTCGACACAAACTTCGCCGACTTCACGTACGACGCCGACGTCACGGTCACCGCGGGCAACGGCAACAGCAGCGGCAGCGCCAACCGCAACGGCAACCACGACGCGAGCAGAGGTGACGCCGGCCTGATCTTCCGCGCCGCGCGACCGGCCGTCGGTGTCGACAGTTACGCCGGCTACTACGCGGGCATCGGCCCGACCGGCAAGGTCGTACTCGGCCGGGCGGACGACGGCGTCTGGACGCCGCTGAAGTCCGCCCAACTGCCCCTCCCCACCCGGCCGGACCACCATCTGCGGATCTCGGCCGTCGGCTCCACGATCAAGGTGTACGTCGACGACATGGCCACACCGGCGATCTCGGTGACAGACGACACGTACCGCAGCGGAGCCAACGGAGTACGGGTCTTCGACACTGCCGCAGCCTTCGACAACGTCTCCGTCGACAAGGCCGGCTGAGCGGAAGCTCCACCACGACCCGCCCCCGTAGCACCGGTCGGGTGTCTCCGGGCGCGCCCCCGGGCGGGGCTTCCACGACGGCGGGCGGGCCCGGGTCATGATCGCCGATGGCCGGCGTCCGTGCCTCGGACCGGCGTAAAGGAGCCGGTCAAGGAGCTGGTCATGGACATCCTGCTGGTCGCGAGCGCCTTCAACAGTCTGACCCAGCGCGTCTTCGCCGAACTCGGGGACCGCGGACACCGCGTCGCTCTCGAACTGGCGCTGGGCGACGAGCCGTTGCGCGAAGCCGTACGCCGCACCGCCCCGGAACTGATCGTCGCCCCCATGCTCAAGACCGCGATCCCGCCCGACATCTGGTCCGCCCACGTCTGCCTGATCGTCCACCCGGGTCCGGTGGGCGACCGCGGGCCGTCCTCCTTGGACTGGGCGATCCACACGGGCGCCACCGACTGGGGGGTGACGGTGCTCCAAGCGTCGGGAGAGATGGACGGCGGGGCGGTGTGGGCCTCGGCCCGGTGTCCGGTACCGCCCGCCGTCGGGAAGAGCGACCTCTACCGCAACGAGGTCTCCGACGCCGCGCTGGAAGCGGTGCTGCTCGCCGTGGAGCGTTTCGCGTCCGGGACGTACGTTCCGCGGTCGCAGGAGACGACCACCGGCCCGGGCGTGGAGGTATGCGTCCGGCCCTACTTCGAGCAGGGTCTGCGGCGCGTGGACTGGGCATCGGACCCGACCGACACCGTCGTACGGAAACTGCGCGGGGCCGATTCGCAGCCCGGTGTCCTGGACGAACTCCTCGAAGAGGAGTGGTACCTGCACGGCGGCCACGCCGAGGACACCCTGCGGGGTCGCCCCGGAGAACTGCTCGCCACCCGGTCCGGCGCGCTCTGCCGGGCGACGGTGGACGGTGCGGTGTGGATCCCGGAGCTGCGCCCCCGGCGCAGGGCGGGCGGCCCGGCCACCTTCAAGCTGCCGGCCGCTCTCGCCCTCGGTGACCGGCTTCCGGCGCTGCCCGAGATCGCCGCGCCCTGGGATCGCCCCGGTCAACAGTCCGGGGAAGCGGCCGGGGAGCAGGCGTCGGGAGAACAGGTGCCCGGGGAGCAGGCGCCCGGAGAGCAGTCCGACGGCCTCCGGACATGGAGCGACATCCGCTACCGCGAGGACGGTCCGGTCGGCTTCCTGTCGTTCACCTTCCCCGGTGGCGCGATGAGTACGGAGCAGTGCCGGCGCCTCCTCACGGCGTACCGCTTCGCCTGTGCCCGGCCGACCACGGTGCTGGTGCTCGGCGGCAGCCGTGACTTCTTCTCCAACGGCATCCACCTGAACGTCATCGAGGCCGCCGCCGACCCCGCGCGCGAGTCCTGGGAGAACATCAACGCCATGGACGACCTCGTGGAGGCCATTTTGACCACCACGGACCGGCTGGTCGTGGGCGCGCTCGGTGGCAACGCGGCGGCGGGCGGCGCCATGCTGGCGCTGGCCGCCGACCAGGTCTGGTGCCGCGGCGGAGCCGTACTCAACCCGCATTACCGGTTGATGGGGCTGTACGGGTCGGAGTACTGGACGTACACGCTGCCTCGCCGGGTGGGGGCCGAGGAGGCCGAGCGCCTGACGCGGCGGGCCCTCCCGGTGACGGCGGCCCGCGCGCGCGAGATCGGGCTCGTCGACGTCGTCATCGACAGCACGCCCCGGGACTTCGGCTCCGCGGTCGCGCGCCGGGCCGCGCGTCTCGCGTCGGCACCGGGAACGCAGCAGCGCGTCAGTGAGAAGAAGGCGGCCCGTGAACGGGACGAGGCGGTCGAGCCGCTGAGTGCGTACCGGGAGCGTGAACTGGCCGAGATGCGGGCCACGTTCTTCGACCCCGGCGCGCCGTACCACGCCCTGCGGGCCGCCTTCGTACGGAAGGTGAAGCCGTCGTCGACGCCGGAACACCTGCGAGCGGGCACGTCGCCCGTCGTCCGGGATGCGCGCACCGGCGGCGCGACGAGCGACGCGACCCGCCATGCGACTCGCGGTGCGACGAGCGCCGCGGCCGACGTTCAGCCCTTGACCGGCCACTCCAGCGGCTCGTTGTAGAAGCCCTGCGTCAGCTCCACGGCCGCGGCCTTCTCGCCCCTCGTGATCAGGAAGGTCGTACAGATCTCGGCCGACTGCCCCTCGCTCAGCTCCTTCTCGGTGTCGGGCGCCGGGCAGTCCGGCCAGGTGGCGTCGCCCATGAGGACGAGCAGGGCCTTGGTGCGGTCGTCCTGGTCCGTACGGACGACCAGGTCGCCGTCCATGTCACCGACCGGCATGGGTTTGCCGCTCTTGTGGGTGAGGGTGGTCCACACGTACACGGGGACCTTGGGGCCCGGCAGTTCGGCCAGGTCCAGGCCCGACTCGGCCATGTCTGCCTCCGTCCCCGTCCGCACCTTCGTGGGTGTGACCGTGAACGTGCTGTCCTTCGTCGCCTGCATGGTGCTCTCCTGGGGAGGACTTGCCTCACCCAGGCGGTACGTCGTCTTGTCGTCCGACGAGCCGGAGCCCGAACCGGAGCCCGATCCCTTCCCGCTCTTTCCCGAATCGGTGTCGTTGCAGCTGCCCAGTGCCAGGGTCAGCGCGAGGGCGCCAAGTGCCGCTGGAACGGCACGAGTCCACATGCGCATGTCTTCTGTGCTCCCCGTTGATGCCTTGCCGCTCCTTGTGCGACCGGGGGTGAAGTCCCCACAGCCGGAGCGTCGTTCGTATGACGATCTTGCCAGAGTGGAGTCGTCCGCTCTGCGAGCGGTGGGGCGCCGGCTACAGGGGGCGTTCGAAGCACAGGGAGTTGTCCGACTCCGTGTAAGGACCGAAGGGCGGGATCGGTTCGTAGCCGGAGCGGGTGTAGAAGCGGACCGCGTCGGGCTGGGCATCTCCCGTCTCCAGACGGAGACTTGACCAGCCCTGACCCCGCGCCCACTCCTCCAGCGCGAGCAGGACGCGCGGCGCGACGCCCGAGCCGCGGGACGCCGGCGCGACGTACATGCGCTTGATCTCACCGGTTCCCGCGCCGAGGGCACGCAGTCCTCCGCAGCCCACCGCGGACCCGCCGTCCTCGTACGCCACGAAGAAGACGGCGATGTCCGTCTGCGACGGGGGCACGCCGGGCTCACTGTCCGGTGTGCCGTACCGCTCGGCGATCTCGGCGCGCTGCCGTGCGCGCAGGGCGACCGCGTCCGTGTTGTCCCACCTGACCTGTTCGATCTTCATGTGGGTGGATTCTGCTGAACGCTCGTTTCGAGCGGGTAAAACGGCCTCCGGAAGCCGATCATCAGGTGCCGGTGGGCGGTGCCGTACGGCCGTGGGTCGCCGCGCGGAGAATTTCGTGGCTCCCGTGCTGTCGATCGCGGGCGATCCCGTTCGCCGTGTCAGTGAGGCCGCCGACCGGCGCGGCACGGAGCGACGAGCGTACGGACGCCGTACGAGCGAAGGAAACGCGCATGCGAAAACTGATGGTGACCACATTCGTCTCCCTGGACGGGGTCATGCAGGCGCCCGGCGGCAGTGACGAGGACCGGGACGGCGGGTTCGAGCACGGCGGCTGGTCCGTACCGCACTTCGGGGCGGATCTCATCGAGCGGATGACCACCGTGGTCCGCCGCGCGGACGCGCTGCTCGTCGGGCGCAGGACGTACGACATCTTCGCCGCCACCTGGCCGCTCGCCGAGGCCGACGACCCGATCGGGTCGAAGATGAACAGCGTGCGGAAGTACGTCGCGTCGCGGACGCTGGACACCGTGGCGTGGCAGAACTCGACGCTGCTGACGGGCGATGTCGCCGACGCGGTCCGCGCGCTCAAGCAGGAGGGCGACGGCGGCGAGGGCGGCGAGATCCAGGTGCACGGCAGCGGTGATCTGATTCAGACGCTGATCGAACACGACCTCGTGGACGAGTTCCAGGTGCTGGTCTTCCCGGTGCTCGTCGGCTCCGGCAAGCGGCTCTTCGGGAGGGGCACGGTCCCTGCCGGGCTGAAGCTGCTCGACACCGCGAAGTCCGACAGCGGTGTCGTCATCAGCACGTACGCGCGGGCGGGCAAGGTCGAGTACGGGGCCATGGGCCCGGAGACCGGCAACTGGTGAGCGGCGGAAGAGACGGAGGGCGAACGGCATGCCGCAGTACGCGATCCTGATCTACGAGAAGGAGACCCCGGGCTGCGTCGCCGACATCCCGCCCGACGTCATGGAGGCCACATGCGCGTCGGGGAGCGGATCGAGGCGATGGGCGCGCGTGTCGTCCACGAGCAGAGGCTGGAGCCGAGCGCGGCCACACGGACGATCCACAAGGACGGGCTGGTCACGGACGGGCCGTTCATCGAGAGCAAGGAAGTGATCGCCGGGTTCTTCGTGGTCGAGACCACGGACCTCGAAACCGCCGTCGCCGTCGGCAAGTTGCTCCCGATCATGGACGGCGCCGTCGAGGTACGGCCGCTGCTCCCCGTCGAGTGACCTCGGACCGAGACGCGGACACGGACGGGGACGGGGACGTGGCTCCGGATCCGGACGCGGCCCCCGGGCCGGCACCGGGTCCCGCCCGCGACAACCCGGAACCCGACCCGGTCCGGGTCGCGGTCGAGGACGCGCACCGTCGCGAGTGGGCCTCGGTGCTCGCCGCGACGGTGCGCGTCACCCGCGACCTCGACCTGGCCGAGGAGTGCGTCCAGGACGCGTACGCCGCCGCCCTCGTGGACTGAGCGCGCGGCGGCGGTCCCGGCCGGTTCGCGCTCCAGGCCGCGATCGCCACGCTCCACGCGTCCGCGCCGACGTACGCCGAGACGGACTGGGACCAGATCCTGGTGCTCTACGACGCGTTGCCCGATCTGCTGCGTCGCCTGGGGCGGACGGCGGATGCCGCGCTCGCGTACGAGCGGGCCATCGCGCTCTCGGACAACGACGCGGAGCGCGCCTTCCTCACCGACCGTCTCACCGCTACCCGTGGCTCTTGAACTCCGCCGTCCCGAGGCTCGTGAACCAGGTGCGGATCTTCGCCACGTCGTCCGTCTTCGCCAGCGAGAGCAGCAGCAGTATGCGGGCCTTCTGCGGGCTGAGGTCCGCCGCGCCGATCACCGCGCCGCCGCTCTCCTTGTCGTAGACGGCGCCGTTGCCCGTACGGGTGGTGGAAGCGAACACCACGCCCTGCTTGGTGGCGTCGGTGCGGGCCGCCGACATCGACGAGGAGATGCCGCCCGCGCCCGTACCCGCCGTGACGACACCGTCCGCGCCCGCGTCGGCGAACGCCTTCACGGCCTCGCCGCCGGCGCCCTGGTAGCTGTACGCGATCTCGACCTTCGGCAGGTCCTTCTCCGCGATCTTCGCGACGTCGAAAGGCGTGCGCCAACTCCCCTTGCCGCACTTCTCCACCCGCGCGGGCGCCCTGTTGATCCGGACGCGGTCCTGGTCCACGACTCCCAGCGACCCGCTCGCGCCGCTGTTGAAGGTGTCCATGCGCAGCGCGTCCGTCTTGCGCACCTCGCGCGCGGCCTGGATCTCGTCGTTGAGCATGATGACGCTGCCGAAGCATGTGGTCTTACGGCCGGCGGCGAGCTGGATGGCGTTGAACAGGTTCGCGGGGCCGTCCGTACCGAGGACGGTCCACGGCCGCATCGCACCGGTGAGGACGACCGGCTTGTCGCTGCGGACCGTCAGATCGAGCCAGTAGGCGAACTCTTCCATCGTGTCCGTGCCGGTGGTGACGACGGCCGCGTCATTCGTACGGAGGGCCTTGTCGACCGCGAGGGTCAGCTCGCGGAAGTCGGCAATGGAGTAGCTGCCCGAGCCCTTGTTGCCGAACTGCACGGTGGACACGTCGGCTATCTCGTCCACCTCCGGCTCGAGGTCGCCGACGAGTTCGGAGACGGGGATCTTGCCGGACTGGTAGTCCTGGAAGTCCACCCTGCCCTGACTCACGCCGGCGATCGTTCCGCCGGTGCCGATGACCGCGACCTTGGGTCGCTCGGCCGGGGACTTGTGCTGCTCGGCGGCGGTGGCCGTGCCGGCGGTCAGGGCGACGACCGCCGTCAGCAACGCGGTTCGACGCAGAATTCCTCGCATGCCGTACCTCTCCCAGACGGACTGATCAGGCCAGATCTGGAAGAAAGGTGACCGAGGCATATTTCGCCGCACGGCCGTGGCGGTTAAATCACCGTTTCACACACGTCCCACAGGCACCACGGACGGACGTCGGCACGACAACGGGGCGCCGTAGCAGGCGCCCCGTCCGTCGCGATCCCTCGCGTCGTTCCGTCAAGTCCCTTACTGCGAATCGCCCTTGCGCTCGCCCAGGGTGACCTCGACCTGCGACTCCTTGCCGTCGCGCGTGTACGTGATCTTGATCTTGTCGCCCGGCTTGTGCGTCCAGATCTCGCTGATCAGCGTCGGGCCGCTGTCGATCGGCACATCGTTGAACTTCGTGATCACGTCACCCGACTTCAGCCCCGCCTTCGCGGCCGGCCCGTCCGGCGTCACCGCCGGGGTGCCGCCCCCGCCGTCGCCGGAGATCGTCGCGCCGTCGCCGCCCTCCGCCATGGAGACCGTCGCGCCGATGACCGGGTAGACGGGCTGGCCGGTCTTGATGAGCTGCTCGGCGACATTCTTCGCCTGGTTGATCGGGATGGCGAAGCCCAGCCCGACCGAGCCCGACTGGGCCCCGCCGCCGCCACCGCCGCCACCCGAGGGCTGGATCGCGGAGTTCATGCCGATGACCGCGCCCCGCGCGTCCAGCAGCGGACCGCCGGAGTTGCCGGGGTTGATGGAGGCGTCGGTCTGGAGGGCGCTCATGTACGAGTTCTTGTCACTGGAGCCGTCACCGGAGGCCACCGGGCGGTTCTTGGCGCTGATGATGCCCGTCGTGACGGTGTTGGAGAGCCCGAACGGCGCGCCGATCGCGATCGTCGAGTCTCCGACCGCCACCTTGTCCGAATTGCCAAGGGCGAGCGGATTCAGTCCGGACGGCGGGTCCTTCAGCTTCACCACGGCGACGTCGTAGCCCTCGGCGCGGCCCACGACCTCGGCCGCGTACTCCTTGCCGTTGGAGAAGGTCGCCGTCAGGTCTCCGCCGTCGGCGGCCGACGCCACCACGTGGTTGTTCGTGAGGATGTGGCCCTGCTTGTCGTAGACGAAGCCGGTGCCCGTGCCGCCGTCGCCGCCCTGGGCCTGCGCCGTGATGGTCACGACGCTCGGCAGCGCCTTGCCGGCCACGGCCGCCGTGCTGCCCGCCTCGCGCTTGAGCGCGGGGGCGTCGGCCGCCGAGACCGTGGTCGATCCGCCGCCGACGCTGTCGTCGTTGCGGTCCGCCGCCCAGTAACCGATCCCGCCGCCGACGACACCGGCGACCAGCGCCGCCGCGAGGACCGCCGCGATCAGACCGCCGGGGCGCTTACGGGGCGGCTTCGGGCCGGACGCGGGCGGCTCGCCCCATCCACCGCCGCCGCCTCCGTAGGAAGGCTGGGCCGGCGGGGGCGGGGGCGGCGGCCATCCCGCGTCGGGGGCCGATCCGGTCGATCCCGTCGAGCCGGGGTAGTACGCCGGTACGGCTCCGGGCAGCCGCGTCGTGGGTTCGGAACCCTGACCGGGCTCGGACGGGGGCACCGACGGCGGCTGGGCCGGCGGCGACCCCTGGGCGGTCCCGCCGAAACCGCCCGCCCCACCGGGCTCACTGGACCGGCCTGGCTGGTCGGGATACCGCTGATCCTGGGTGAACTCCCCCGGAGCGGACGCGGGTGTGCCTTCGGGAGCGGCAACCGGCACGGGAGGTACGGACGGGGCGGACGGGACCGCAGTGCCCTCGTTCTCGGTGCTCACAGTCTTTTACTCCTCGGTTCCACATCAGTCTTCGGCAAGAGTTCCGCTGTTTTCCGCCGCGTTCGGTTGTCCGCGCATGCCTCTTCGACATGTACACGTCTCTCGTATGTCTCTGCCCTCAGCTTTTCCCACAGCACGTCGGACCACGGTAAGCAGGACCTGTGTGTCTCCCCGCCATCCTTTATTACGGGGCAAACGGGACGCATCCGCAGTATGACCGCGAAGGGGCACCGCCCCACGCTTACCCCGTCTCGGTGACACCATGGCGGGGTGACTCACGCACGGCAGCCCAGCATCCAGGTCGTCGCCCACCGAGGAGCCTCCGAGGACGCCCCTGAACACACTCTGGCCGCCTACAAGAAGGCCATCGAGGACGGCGCCGACGCACTGGAATGCGATGTACGGCTCACCGCCGACGGGCATCTGGTGTGCGTACACGACCGGCGCGTGAACCGCACCTCCAACGGACGCGGCGCCGTTTCCGCCCTGGAGCTCGCCGATCTGGCCACCCTCGACTTCGGTTCGTGGAGGGAGGCCATGGAGAACACGGGCAGCGAGGAGAGCCCCGACTGGAAGGACCGCTCCCTCACCTCCGTACTGACGCTGGAGCGCCTGCTGGAACTGGTCGCCGACACCGACCGGCGCATCGAGCTGGCCATCGAGACCAAACACCCCACCCGCTGGGCCGGACAGGTGGAGGAGCGGCTGCTCCACATGCTGGCGCGCTTCGGACTCGACGGCCCGGGGCCCGACGAGTCGCCCGTGCGCATCATGAGTTTCTCGGCCAGGTCGCTGCATCGCATCGCCGACGCGGCGCCGCAACTGCCCACCGTCTATCTGATGCAGTTCGTCTCGCCCCGGCTGCGCGACGGACGGCTGCCGGCGGGGGCCCGGATCGCGGGGCCCGGCATCCGCATCGTGCGCAACCAGCCGGGCTATGTGGAGCGGCTTCACAGAGCGGGGCACCGTGTCCATGTCTGGACGGTGAACGAGCCGGAAGACGTCGAACTCTGCGCGAGCCTCGGAGTGGAGGCAATCATCACCAACCGCCCCAAACAGGTGCTGTCCCAGCTGGGACGCCTTGCCTGACTTGTCGGGGATTCGGACACACAGGGTGTGACTGGGAGTGCACCGGCGCGTTCGGTAAGTGTTCGACCTTGTTGAGTGCGTCACTGACCCTCCCTTGGCCGGTTTCCGGTCCAGGCCATCGGGGCATTCACACCGTGGCGTGGGGCAAAGGAGGTCTCGGGGGTGGCGTTTGTGGTGGCACAGGAAGTGCCCACGTCGTCGAGCATGGCCGTTCCCCATGGCCCTGCGGGCGTGGGACAGGCAAGGCATCGGATGCGCGAGCAGTTGCGCGACCGAGGCGTGTCGGACGCGGTCGTGGACGATGCCGTACTGATCCTTTCCGAACTGCTCAGCAATGCCTGCCGACACGGCAGACCGCTGGGCCGGGCGGAGATCGGCGACGGCGACGTGCGCGCCGCCTGGGAGGTCGACCCGGCGGGTCGGCTGACCGTCGAAGTGACGGACGGCGGCGGCCCGACACGACCGGTTCCGGCCACACCCTCGGTCACCGCGCGCGGCGGTCGCGGTCTCAACATCATCACCTCGCTCGCCCAGGACTGGGGCGTACGGGACAGCGCGTCCGGCGAGGTCACGGTGTGGGTGCTCGTAACCGAAGGACACCGCCGCGAGGATTTCGCTACGCGCGTCAACGTCCCGGAACTGGACTTCACCGACACCTTCGACGACCTCGGCTGACACGCTCCCGATCACGGCCGGCGCACCGCCGGGCGCACATCGAGCCCGTACGCGCACTCCCACCGGCCCTGCTCCGATGGGGCGTTGCGCCCACGGCCGCAGGCGGTACGGCTAGGCTCGCGCCCGACACCGCACTGCCGCTATCGGGAGAAGCCCACCATGGCCAAGAAGCGCCCCCAGACCAAGGCCGCGAAGGCTCAGTCCGCGAAAGCTCAGCTCACGGACGGGCCGATTCCGGTCGTGGGGGCCCGCGAGCCCTGCCCGTGCGGCTCGGGCCGCCGCTACAAGGCCTGTCACGGCCGGGCCGCCGCGCACGCCGTCACCGAGCTGGTCCAGCGCCCCTTCGACGGGCTGGCCGGCGAATGCGACTGGATCGCGCTGCGCGAGCTGGTGCCCGCCGCGACCGCCGAGCTGACGCTCAAGGGCGGGCTGCCGGAGGGCGTACCCTCCGTGACGCTCGCGACCGTCCTGCCGATGGCCTGGCCCGCACTGCGCCGCGACGACGGCTCCGTCCTGCTCGCGCTCCAGAACGACACCTCGTCCGGCGACCTCAGCCGCGACCTCGCCGACACGCTTCAGCGCGCGCTGACCGCCGAGCCCGGCAATCCGGTCGCGGCGCAGCGCGTTCCGGCCGACGGGCCGCGCCTTCAGGACCTGCTCGACCCGGAGGCCGGCTTCGCGCCGGTCGTCCACCCCGGCTTCGAGTTCTGGGTGCCGGACGCCGAGAACGCGACCCCCGAGGTGTCCGCCTCGCTGGAGCGCGCCAACGCCGCCGCGATCCCGACGGTGAAGCTCGCCGGCACGGACGCCGCGTACTGGTGCGAGACCCCGGACAAGAACCATCTGCGCTGGGTCATGCCGCACCCCGAGGAGAAGCTGCTCGACGCGCTCGCGCGGCTGCACGCCGCCGGTACGTCGAGCCTCGGCGAGGGCACGCGACTGGTCGGCTCCTTCCGGGCGCACGGGCTGACGGTGCCGGTCTGGGACCTGCCCAGCGCGATGCGCGCCGAGGACTGCGAGAAGCCGGCGGCGGAGCTCCAGGAGCGGCTGACCGCGGCCCTGGCGGTGGACGCGCCACTGACCGGGGACGAGCGCCGGGCGCGCGGCGGTCTCACCAACCGCCAGGTGACCCTCAGCTGAAGCTCAGGAAATTCGTCGCCCACGGTGACAGTCGTCACAACTGCCCGTACCGGCAAGTAATTTCTTGTCCGAATACATCAGATCGAATTTGCTAACCGCCGATCTCTTGTTACCGTTCTAGAAGCCCGGTCGCTGGTGCATCCCCCGTCGCCAGCGACCGGGCGTCTGCGTTCCCCGGGGCTGTTCCTGCAATTTCCGGAGTGGAGACTGCAGAGTTGTCGCGCCGCTCGGACGGCTCTCGGCCGTCGCTTCCGCTAAGCACCGGGATGGCTCAACCAGCCGACGGAGCAGCCGAGTTGCTGCCGGATCTGAGCAGCAGCGGTCCGGTCCCGTCGGCACTTCCCGCGAACTCCGCCACCGCCCAGTACCGCGCGGGCTTTCCCGCTGTGGGTTCACGCGGAGTTTCACAAGAACCCGGCTCATCGCCGTCTTCGACGGAGCAGTGGGACTGCAGGGTCCGCCCGCCGGGACCCATCAGACTGAGCACGGAACTCAATTCCCCACCCGACGCATTCCGGTAGTACGTGCGGCCCCAGGTGTCCCCGTTCTCGCTGAGCACACAGGTCTGGGCCTCGATCCCGTCACGCGACGTGAGCGCCGGTCCGCAGCGCTCGACGGCCGCGAGGTCGCCGTTCTTCGCCTCCTGGAGCACGGCCGGGAGCGCCGCCGGGGGCATGGTCCGCTGGACCGCGGGCCGGTGCGGGGCATCGGGCCCGGAGCGGGCGGCCGGGCCACCCGCGGGGCCCGCCGACGCGGCCAGCGGCAGCAGGGCGGTGACCACCACCACGGTGGCGAGCCCGATCACGCGAAGGTTCATGGGCCCACCTGCCGGGGAGATCTTGACGGTCGGCCGAAGATACCGGCGGAATCGGGCCACCCGGAGCGCCGCACGCCCATTTCCCCTACAACTCGGGCCACGTC
This sequence comes from Streptomyces sp. NPDC060366, assembly GCF_042725135.1. Lineage (NCBI taxonomy): Bacteria > Bacillati > Actinomycetota > Actinomycetes > Kitasatosporales > Streptomycetaceae > Streptomyces > Streptomyces sp. NPDC060366. Next base: position 189,953 of record NZ_JBHXDC010000004.1, read on the forward strand.
GCACCCGTACGAGTGACGGCGCAGACGGGAACAGGGTCGCACCCATGGGGCGCGACCCTGTTCCGGTCAGTACACGCAACTCGGCAGGAGGCTCAGTACGCGAGCCTGCTGCCGCCGTCCGGTGCGCTCGTGCTCGCCTCGACCAGCGCGTCCACGACCGCCTCCACGTCCGGCAGCCACGGCGCCGCCGAGCCGGGCAGCGGCGCCCGCTCCCAGCGGACCTGACCGCCGACCGCGTCTGACGGCGGGAGCACCAGATAGCCGCCCTCGCCGTGGAAGCGGAGCGAGCTGGGCACCCAGTCCTTCGCGAAGAGCAGCTCACCGAGCCGTTCCAGGGTGTACGGGGCGACCAGCAGCGACCAGCGCGTGGGGGTCGCCACGACCGGGCCGAGGCGCATACCCATCTCGTCCAGTGCCACCAGCGCACGCTCCCCGGCAGCCGCGGGCAGACTGAGCGCGCACGGCGCGGTGCCTCCCGTGGCCATCACGATCGGGGCCGTGGGCCGGTTGGCCCACCACCAGCGCACCATGCGCTCGTCGGTCGTCGCGGCCAGCAGGCCGGGATCGAAGGGGTGCGCGCCGGGTACGGCGCACTCGGGGTCCGGGCAGGCGCAGCCGCGGCCACGATCGCCCCGGCCGCCGGACGTCTTCAGGCCGGCTCCGGGAAGTACGGGCCACTGCCACGCCGTGGCGCAGGTGAGGGCCGCTTCGAGTGGGGCAGGCATCCCCTTGCGCTTGAACAGGAGCCTGCGTCGCCTTCCGAGGATCTCGCGCATGAGCGCTCGTTCCTTTCCGTTGAACGCCGAGGTCCACATGCCACACCGGTCAATCTGTGTGCATGGCTTCACTGTGCGTATCGCTGTGCGTACAGTCGACGCGTGTCGTCGACGCTCCGCCGCCCCCGTGGACAGGGCACAGTCGGACTTTGCCAACCTGCGGCTGGGCTCACCGCTCCTGGGCCGAACGCGGTCTGTCTTCACTAACCCGTGGCGATGGGTGGCGCACTCAATGACTGTCGTCGCGCTGTGACAGCCCCGCCGTTCCGGGATGGCGCGCGGGCTACGGCGGTTAAGACGCCGGAGCCGTCCGTCAGGTTCCGGGGCAGTCCCAACTGCCCCTGTCCGTCACCGTTCACGTACCCATCACGTGCCGGATGACGCTCCTCCTCGATGTCGCCTGCGCTTCACCGGGGAGGCCCCTGTCGAGTTCCCTCAGTCGATCGCAGAATACAGCGTTGGGAGCATTTTCTCGCCAAGTTGAACGTAGCGCAGACACCAGTGGTTCCGCCGGGACAATGCTGGACATCGCCTCAGTTGTGCGTGTACATGTGGATGCACTGATAGTGGCGCAGAATCACGCGGTGGTTTGCGATGCTATTGCGCGAAACGCACCAGTCAGAAAGCCGGTTGCCATGAGCGCTCCGCACATGCCGAAAGTGGCTGGAATCGATTCAGTAGTTCCGGCTCCCGCGCACACTGTCGCGCCTCTCGACGAGTCCTCCGGCGCACCCGTGATCCTGATCCAGGACCGGCTGGCCGGCTGGGTCTCCGACCTGACCACCCTCCACGAACTCACCGAACGCCTGGCCAGAACCGGTTCGGTGGACGCGGCGCTCAACGAGGTCGTACGCGCGGGTGCCGCCCTCGTCGGCTCATCGCGCGGTCTGGTCGTCCTCGAACCGGCGGCCCGAGCGGAAGAGCACATTCCCAGCACCTCCGTAGGACTCGGTCTCAGCCACGCGGACCTCGGCCAGCTGGAGACCGTACCGCGCGACGCGTCCTCCTACGGACGGCTGCTCGACGACACCGCGGAGCCCCCCACGGCGGCCGAGTCCGTCGGCGACGTGCTCGGCGACCCCGACCTCGACCCGCTGCACCGCGAAGTGGCCCTGCGGCTCGGCTACAGCGCCACGTACGCGGTCTCCCTCGCGGCCGACACCGCGGGCCGGATCGGGGTCGCGGTCTGGTTTTACGACGAACCCGCCGAACCGGTCGAAAGACAGCGCCATCTGGTGGGTCTCTACGCGCGGTACGCGGCCGAGCATCTGGCGCGTCTCCTGGAGCTGGAGACCGCCCGCGCCCGCGAGGCCACGATCGCCGACGAACTGCTGCCCAGCCGGCTCCCCCGGGTGCCCGGGGTGCGGCTCGCCGTACGGCACCGTACGAGCGGGCACGGCGGCGGCGACTGGTACGACGCGCTGCCGCTGCCCGAGGGCGCGTTGGGGCTGGCCGTCGGCTCGGTCAGCGGCACGGGGCCGAGCGCGCTCGCCGCCATGGGACGGCTGCGCGCCTCCCTGCGCGCGTACGCGGTGATGGAGGGCGAGGACCCCGTCGCGGTCCTGTCCGACCTCGAACTGCTCCTGCGGCTGACCGAACCGGCACGCACCGCCACCGCGCTCTTCGCCTACGCCGAGCCCGCGCTGCGCAAGATCGTGCTCGCCGGGGCCGGGCACGCGCCGCCGCTGATCGTGGGGGAGCGGCGTACCGAATTCGTCGAGACGACCCTGTCGGCGCCGCTCGGGATGCTGTCCTGCTGGGAGGCGCCGAGCGTCGAGCTGTCACCCGCGCCAGGAGAAACGGTGCTGCTGTACACGGACGGCCTGCTGCGGCGCACCGGCGACCCGATGGACCGGGCCTTCGCGCGGCTGCACGCGGCGGCGGCGAGCGTCCCCAGGAGCCTCAGGGGCGATCCGGGGGCGGTCGCCGACCATGTGCTGCGGCTGGTGCTGGCGGACGGACCGGACGGACCGGGTCCCGGCGCCCGCTCCGTAGGAGGCGCGGACGGGAGCGCGGAGGACGTCGTGATCCTCGCCGCCCTCTTCGAGTAGAGGCGCCCTCCCCGAGCGAACCGGACGGATCCCCTCCAGCGGTGGTACATCCGCCGGTCATGTTGTCCACAGGCCCCCTGGCCTGTCCCCCGTACAGACATACGATGGTGCCGGGACCCGAAAGGTCCAATGTCGTACATGAGGAGGCAGACCGTGGCCGAGGAGCTCATCCCGGAAACGCCGGAGACCCCGGAGACCCTGGGAAATCCGGACACAGTGCTCGATGACGCCGACGAGGCGTCGGCCGAGAAGCCCGTCAAACAGCGCAAGAACGGCCTGTACATGAGCGTGTCCGACGAGCTGGCCGAGAACATGAAGTCGGGCTGGGCCGACACGGAGCTCCGCGATCTGGAGCCCTTCGAACAGGCACCGTACGCGGCTGCCCGCCGTGCCGCGCTGTCCGCGCGATTCCCGGGCGACCGCCTGGTGATCCCCGCGGGCGGCCTGAAGACCCGGTCGAACGACACGGAGTACACCTTCCGCGCCTCCACGGAGTACGCGTATCTCACCGGTGACCAGACGGAGGACGGCGTCCTCGTGCTGGAGCCGGAGTCCGGCGGCGACGGCCACCGGGCGACGATCTATCTCACTCCCCGCTCCAACAGGGAGAACGGCGAATTCTGGCTCGACGGCCGCCAGGGCGAGCTGTGGGTCGGGCGTCGGCACTCGCTCGCCGAGGCCGAGCAGCTGCTGGGCCTGCCCGCGAAGGACGTACGGGAGCTGGGCGAGGCGCTGCGCGAGGCGACGGGCCCGGTGCGGACCGTGCGTGGGCACGACGCGTCGATCGAGGCCGCGCTGGCCGACAAGGTCACGGCGGAGCGCGACGACGAGCTGCGCGTCTATCTGTCCGAGGCCCGCGCCGTGAAGGACGAGTTCGAGATCGGCGAGCTCCAGAAGGCCGTCGACGCGACCGTCCGCGGCTTCGAGGACGTCGTACGGATCCTGGACAAGGCCGAGGCGACCAGCGAGCGCTACATCGAGGGAACGTTCTTCCTCCGTGCCCGCGTGGAGGGCAACGACATCGGCTACGGCTCGATCTGCGCCGCGGGCCCGCACGCGACCACCCTGCACTGGGTGCGCAACGACGGGGACGTGCGCGCCGGCGATCTGCTGCTGCTCGACGCGGGCGTGGAGACCCACACCCTCTACACCGCCGACGTCACGCGCACCCTGCCGATCAACGGCCGGTTCGACGCGTTGCAGCGCAAGATCTACGACGCGGTGTACGAGTCGCAGGAGGCCGGTATCGCCGCGGTGAAGCCGGGCGCGAAGTACCGGGACTTCCACGACGCGTCGCAGCGGGTGCTCGCCGAGCGGCTCGTCGAGTGGGGCCTGCTCGACGGACCGGTCGAGCGGGTCCTGGAGCTCGGTCTCCAGCGCCGCTGGACGCTGCACGGCACCGGACACATGCTCGGCCTGGACGTCCACGACTGCGCGGCGGCGCGCACGGAGGCGTACGTGGACGGGACGCTGGAGCCCGGTATGTGCCTCACCGTGGAGCCGGGGCTGTACTTCCAGGCGGACGACCTCACGGTGCCGCGGGAGTACCGGGGCATCGGCGTCCGGATCGAGGACGACATCCTCGTCACGGAGGACGGCAACCGGAACCTGTCGGCGGGGCTGCCGCGTACGTCGTCCGACGTGGAGGCGTGGATGGCGGCCACCAAGCAGGGCTGAGCCGGGAAGTCTCCTGACCGGCCCGGTCGTGCGAGAGGCGCGGCCGGGCCGGAAAGTGCGGTGTCAGACCCCGGCGGTCGTGCCGCCCCATGCCACCAGCGGGGTCTCCTCGCGCCACTTCAGTATCTTGTCGAAGCTGATCACCGCGCCCCGCCCCGGACGGTTCCGGCAGTGGACGTGGTCGGCCAGCTGCTCGATCAGTGAGAGCCCCCGCCCGTCCTCGGCGGTGAAGGGGGCGAGGGCGGTGGGCCGCCGCAGGGCCCGGCGGGCGGGGAATCCCGGCCCGGAGTCGGCCACCTCGATACGGCACTTCTCGCCGTCCAGATACGCGGTCACCCGGTACGCCTCCGACGACCGCGAAGGGCCGCCGGGGCTGTCGTCACCGCCGTGCTCGACGGCGTTCGCACATGCCTCGCTCAGTGCGACGGAAAGATCGAAGGAAATGTCGGGATCGACGCCCGCGGTCTCCATCGTGCCCATCAGGAGACGGCGCGCGAGCGGGACGCTCGCGGCTTCGCGCCGCAAATGGAGGGACCACCAGATGCTCATGCTCCAGCCTCCTGGCCACAGCTCGACATACCGATACGTATTGCCCCTGTAGGCGTGTCGTAAGCACATCGGTCGTGTGAAACAACCCATTCGGCGGAAGCGCGTGGCCTGTCCGCCGTTGTAAGGGACAGAGGGTGATCTTCCGGACCTGCCGTATGAAGCCGCCGGACGCAGTGCGATGATGACCCGGCCATGCCTGATCGTGTCGCACACGCTGGAGCCGGTCTGCGGCTCCTGAGGGCCGCGGTGTTCACCGCGGTCTGTGTCGTGCTGTCCGCGACAGGACATGTGCTCGCGGCCTGTCAGGCCGTCCCCTGGTGGACGCTCGTCGTCGGATTCGCCGGTGTCTTCGCCGTGGCCGCGCCGCTCGCCGGCCGCGCCCGTTCGCTGCCCGCCATCGCGCTCGCGCTGACCGGTGGACAGCTCGCTCTGCACGCCCTGTTCGGCATGAGCCAGCATCACCTGACGATGCGCGCCGGCGCCGACGACGTACTGGTGCGCATGGCGGCGAAGCTGATCTGCGGGGCCGGTCCGGCGTCGCTGAGTCCCGGCGACGCACACCGCATCGTGACCGACGCCGGGATCGACCCCGACACGGTCTCAGGGGTCTCCGGCGGGCTCGCGCAGGGCGCTCACCTGCACGGTACGGCCGGCGGGGCCGCCGAAGGGGCCCTCGGCGCCGCCGGGCCGCTGCCCGAGCTGCCCACCCTGCCCATGTTCCTCGCGCATCTGCTGGCCGCCCTCGCGACCGGCTGGCTCATGCGCCGCGGCGACCTCGCGCTCGCCCGGCTCGCCACGCTCTCGGCCCACGGCCAGGGGCTCGGCGACGGCTTCGGCGAAGCCGTCGCCGACAACGCCCGGCTGCGGGCACTGCGGGCCGCCCTCGGTCTCGTACGGGCCCTTCGCTCGGGTCTGCCGGTCACGCCCTCGCCGGGGCGGCACGAACAGCCCGCCCCGCGCCCCGACGCCCCGCCGTCGTACACGGGGGAGACGCTCCAGCATTCGGTGATCAGGCGCGGCCCGCCGGCCGTATTCACTCTCGCCGCCTGACGCGACGACACGACGCTCCGTACGAAGTACGTGGGGCGGTGACGTCGCGATGCCGTCGCGTATCCGCGCGCGGTCCACCGTCCTCCCCACACCGTGGAGTGTCTCCTGTCATGAACGCCTCTCGTACGAACACGTCTCGTCGCGGCGTCTCGCAGCCGTCCGTCGCCGGCCGTAACCGCACTGCGCGCCGCGCGGCAGTCGTCGGCGGTGTCGCCGCGTCCGCCGTCGTACTGCTGGCCGGTCCGGCCCTCGCGCACGTCGGCGTGCAGCCGGTCGGCGAAGCCGCCAAGGGCGGGTACGCGACGGTCAACTTCAAGGTGCCGAACGAGCGTGACGACGCCTCGACCGTCAAGCTCGAAGTGAACTTCCCGACCGAGCACCCGCTGGCGTCGGTGTCGCCGCAGGCCGTGCCCGGCTGGAAGATCGCCGTCACCAAGAGCAAGCTCGACAAGCCGATCGAGATGCACGGCAAGCAGATCACCGAAGCCGTCTCGAAGGTCACCTGGACCGCCACGGGCGACGGCGGGGTCGGGCCGGGCTACTTCCAGCAGTTCCCGCTCTCCATCGGCCAGCTGCCCGAGGACGCGGACCAGTTGGTGTTCAAGACGCTTCAGACGTACGACAACAAGGAAGTCGTGCGCTGGATCGACGCGCCGACGGAGGGCGCCGAGCCCGAGAGCCCGGCGCCGGTGCTGGCGCTGACCGCCGCCACCGAGGACGGCCACGGCGCGGCGGCCGGTGCCAAGGACGACGACGCCAAGGGCGGCGCCGACCACGCCTCGGACGAGAGCGACGGCGAGGACGGGGCCACCGAGAACGCCGCCTCGTCCGACAGCAGCGACGGCACCGCGCGCGCCCTCGGCATCGTCGGCATCGTCGTCGGCGCCGCCGGTGTGGCCTTCGGCGTCCTGGCCGGGCGCCGCCGTACGTCCTCCGCCGGCGCTCCGGCCACCCCCGCCAGCTGATCGCCGGGCGCGGGCCCGCCGCAGGGCCCGCGCCCGTCGCCCGTACTCCACCAATGGGAACTACCTCCATGCGCAAGAAGACCGTGCTCACCGCCGCCGCACTCACGGCGGTGGCGGCACTCACCCTGTCCGCCTGCGGAAGCGGCGGCGACGGCGACGCGTCGAAGCCCGTGGCCGACGTCTCGGCACAGCCGAAGACCAAAGCGGCGACCGTGCTCGACAAGCCCTTCGAGAAGCCGGACCTCGTCCTCAAGGACACCGAGGGCAAGGCGTACGACTTCCGCGAGGAGACCAAGGGCAAGCCGACGCTGATCTACTTCGGCTACACGCACTGCCCCGACGTCTGCCCGCTGACGATGAGCAACATCGCCATCGCCAGGAAGGCGCTCCCCAAGGCCGACCAGGACAAGCTCCAGGTCGTGTTCATCACCACCGACCCCGAGCGGGACACCTCCGCCGAGCTCGCCAAGTGGCTCCCGAGCGCGGGCGATCCGTCGTTCGTCGGCCTCACCGGCGACTTCCCGACCATCCAGGCCGGCGCGCGTCAGGTCGGCATCGGCATCGAGCCGGCGACCAAGGAGAAGGACGGCAGCGTCGTCTCCATGCACGGGGCCCAGGTCATCGCCTTCTCACCGAAGACGGACGGCGGTTACGTCCTGTACGGCGAGGACACGACGGCCGACGACTACACGAAGGATCTGCCGAAGCTCGTCAAGGGCGAGACCCCGTGAGGACGCGCGGCGGCCGTCCTGTCGTGGGGGCGGTGCTGGTGTCGCTGGCGTCGGCGGTGGCACTGGCGGGCTGCTCGTCGGCGGACGCCTCGGAGGACCGGCCTCAGTTGAAGGTCACCGGGGCCTTCATGCCGCAGCCCGTCGGCGACATGGCGTCCGGCTTCCTCACCGTCACCAACGGCGGCGGCGCGGCGGACAGGCTCACGTCCGTCACCAGCGACGTCTCGGACGACATCACGATCCACGAGACCAAGGACCAGAGGATGCGGCAGGTGAAGTCCTTCGACATCCCGGCCGAGGGCGAGCTGACTCTGGACCGCGGCGGCAACCATCTGATGTTCATGGGCCTGAAGAAGAAGCTCGTGAAAGGCCAACGGATCTCCGTGGAACTGCACTTCGAGAAGACCGACCCGATCGAGGTCGACCTTCCCGTGAAGGAGACCACCTACAACCCCACGCGGCACTGAGGGACTGACCCACCATGACGGCCACCGCCCCCCGCATACGGCAGCTCCCGCTCATACGGGTGCTGTTCGTCACCGCCGTACTCGTCTGCGGCCTCTTCGGCACCCTTTCCGGTACAGCGTCGGCGCACGCCGCGCTGACCGGGAGCGATCCGAAGGACGGGGCGGTGGTCGACGTCGCCCCCAAGGACGTCACGCTCACCTTCTCCGAACAGATCGCCATGGGCGACAACTCCATCCGGGTCCTCGACCCCAGCAGCAAGCGCGTCGACGTCGCGAAGATGCGCGATCTGAGCGGCGGCGGCACGGTGCGCTACGCCGTCGACCTGAAGCCCGGGCTGCCGGACGGCACGTACACCGTCGCCTGGCAGGCGGTCTCCGCCGACAGCCACCCCGTCTCGGGCGCGTTCACCTTCTCCATCGGGGCGCCCTCGGAGACCACGGCCATCGTGCCCGACCAGGAGGCCGGCGGCGGACTGGTCGGCACCCTCTACGACACGGTGCGCTACCTGTCGTACGCCGGGTTCGTCCTGCTCGTCGGCGGGGCCGCCTTCATCCTCGCGTGCTGGCAACGCGGCGCGTCCGTACGGCCGCTGCAACGGCTCGTCGTCGGCGGCTGGGTCACCCTGACCGCGGCGACGCTCGTCCTCCTACTACTGCGGACTCCGTACACCGGGTCCGGCAAGCTGGGCGACGCGTTCGACCTCGGCGGGCTCGCGGACGTACTGGACACCAAGACGGGGGCCGCGCTCGTCTCGCGGCTGCTGCTGCTCGGCGCGGCGGCGCTCTTCATAGCGGTGCTGTTCGGCGCGTACGCGAAGCGCGTGACGGAGACGGAATCCGAGGCGGAATCCGGGACCGAGGCGGAATCCGGGACGGACGACGGGGAGGGCTCGGGCGGCGCGGGCTCGGGCTCCGAGGCGCAGAAGGCGAAGGCCGACCTCACCTTCGGACTTGGCCTGGGCGGCACGGTCGTCGCCGCCGGGATCGCCGGGACATGGGCACTGTCCGAGCACGCGTCGACCGGGATCCAGACCGGTCTCGCCATGCCTCTCGACGTGCTGCACCTGCTGGCCGTGGCGGCCTGGCTCGGCGGCCTCGTGTCGCTGCTGACCGCGCTCCACCGGACGCCGGACATCGAACGCGCCGCCGTGCGACGCTTCTCCCGGATCGCCTTCACCAGCGTCGTCGTGCTGGCCGTGACCGGGCTCTACCAGGCGTGGCGGCAGGTCGGCTCCTGGTCCGCGCTGACCGACACGGGGTACGGGCAGCTCCTGCTGGCCAAGGTCGCGCTGATCGCCGTACTGCTCTGTGCCGCCTGGTTCTCACGGCGCTGGACGGGGCTGCTCGGCGAGCGGACGACGACCGGGACGGAAGCCGGGGCGGAGGCCGAAGCGGAACCGGAAGCCGAGGAGGCGGAAGCCGAGGCCGGTGACGAGGCCGGGGACAGCGCCGGCGAAGCGTCCGATCCCGAGCGCGCCGCTCAACTCGCCCGTCAGCGGACGGCGTTGGCCACGGCCCGCAAGAAGCAGGTCCGCGACGCCGACACCGAGCGGTCCGGGCTGCGCCGCTCCGTACTGATAGAGGCGTGCGTCGCCCTCGTGGTGCTCGCCGTCACGACCGCGCTGACGGGCACCGAGCCGGGACGTACGCAGGAGCAGGAGGCCGGCAGGCCGGGCACCGAGGCCGCCGCGCCCGCCCCCGCCCGCCCCATCAACCTCACCGAGCCCTTCGACACCGGCGGCGCGAACGGCAAGGGCACCGTACGGCTCACCCTCGACCCCGCCCGCTCCGGCAACAACCTCATGCACGTGTGGATCGACGACCCGGCCGGCAAGCCGATGGACGTGCCCGAGGTGAAGGTCGCGTACACCCTGAAGTCCGAGCAGATCGGCCCGCTCCCGATCGTGCCCGAGCGCCTCGCACCGGGACACTGGAGCGCGAGCTCCGTACAGATCCCGATGCCCGGCGACTGGCATCTACAGGTGACGGTGCGGACCTCGGACATCGACCAGACGACCATCGAGAAGAACGTGAAGATCGGCTGACTTCGTGAGCGACACCCGTACGACCAGCGACACCGACACCGACGGAACCGACGCCGGCTCCCCCGGTGCGGACGGCGCAGGCACCGCTCCCGCGATCTCGCGGCGGCGGCTGCTCGGTACGGCCGGCGCGGCAGGCGCCGCCGGGCTCGTCGCGGGGGCGGCCGGGGGGAGCGCCACGTACGCCGCCACCCGCGCCGACGAGCCGACCGCGCTCAGTACGGTCGGCTCGGCCACCGCGGCCTTCCACGGCGCCCACCAGGCCGGCATCACCTCCCCGATGCAGGCGCGCGGCCATCTGGTCGCCCTCGACCTCACGCCCGGCGCCGGGCGCAAGGAGGCCGCCGCGCTGCTGCGCCGCTGGTCCCGGACCGCGCGGCGGCTGATGGCGGGCGAACCGGCCGGAGAGCGCGACACGGGCATCGCGCTGGACGCGGGGCCTTCCGCGCTGACGGTCACCTTCGGCTTCGGCCGGACCTTCTTCGACCGTACGAAGCTGGTCGCCCGGCGCCCCTCGGCGCTCGACCCGCTGCCGGCCTTCTCCGCCGACCAGCTCGACGCCCGCCGCAGCGACGGCGATCTGTGGGTACAGGTCGGCTCGGACGACGCGCTCGTCGCCTTCCACGCGCTGCGCGCCCTTCTCAAGGAGGCGGGCGACGCGGCGCAGGTGCGGTGGCAGATGAACGGCTTCAACCGCTCGCCCGGCGCCACCTCCCGTCCGATGACCGCCCGCAATCTGATGGGCCAGATCGACGGCACCGGCAACCCCAAGCCGGAGGAACCCGACTTCGACCGGCGGATCTTCGTCCCGGCGAAGCCGCCGGCCGGCACGCCGGACTGGATGGCGGGCGGCTCGTACGCCGTCGTACGCCGGATCCGGATGCTGCTCGACGACTGGGAGGCCCTGTCGGTCGGCCGCCAGGAACTCGTCATCGGCCGCCGCAAGTCCGACGGCGCCCCCCTCACCGGCGGTGCGGAGACGACCGAGCTCGACCTCGACAGGACGGGCCCGGACGGCAGGCTCGTCATCCCGGACAACGCGCACGCCCGGATCTCGGCGCCGGAGCAGAACGGCGGTGCCGCGATGCTGCGCCGTCCCTTCTCCTTCCACGACGGGATCGCGGCGGACGGCACCCCCGACGCGGGCCTGCTGTTCATCTGCTGGCAGGCCGATCCGCTGAGGGGTTTCGTGCCGGTGCAACGCAAGCTCGACCGGGGGGACGCGCTGTCGGCGTTCGTCCGGCACGAGGCGAGCGGCCTGTACGCGGTGCCGGGCGGGGCGCGGGAGGGCGAGTACGTGGGCCAGCGGCTGCTGGAGTCCTGAGCGGGGGTACGCGGCCGGGAGTCCTCGGCGGCGGTCCCGGGGCGTCCGCGGTCGTCCGCGGTCGTCCGCGGCCGTCGGCGGCCGTCCGCCGGTCGGACTAAAGTGACCACATGTCGGCCACGCGCTATACGTACCTCGGCCCCGAGGGCACCTTCACCGAAGCCGCCCTCCGTACCCTTCCGGAAGCCGCCACGCGGGAGCTGGTCCCGATGGTCTCGGTGCCCGCGGCCCTCGATGCCGTACGGCACGGGGACGCCGCGGCAGCCCTCGTACCGATCGAGAACTCGGTGGAGGGCGGCGTCACCGCGACCCTCGACGAACTCGCGTCGGGCGAGCCCCTGATGATCTACCGCGAGGTGGTGCTGCCGATCGCCTTCGCGCTGCTCGTCAGGCCTGGGACGGCACTGTCCGACATCAAGACGGTGACCGGTCATCCGGTGGCGCAGCCGCAGGTGCGCAACTGGCTGCGGGCCCATCTCCCGAACGCGCTGTGGGAGTCGGCCGCGTCGAACGCGGACGGCGCGCGGCTGGTCCAGGAGGGCCGGTTCGACGCCGCCTTCGCGGGCGAGTTCGCGGCGGCGACGTACGGGCTGGAGGCCCTGGTCACCGAGATCCACGACGCCGAGAACGCGGAGACGCGCTTCGTCCTGGTGGGCAGGCCCGCGCGCCCGTCTGCGCCGACCGGCGCGGACAAGACGTCGGTCGTGGTCTGGCTCGGCGAGGACCATCCGGGCGCGCTGCTCGAACTGCTCCAGGAGTTCGCCGTACGCGGGGTCAACCTGATGCTCATCCAGTCGCGGCCGACGGGAGCGGGCATCGGCAACTACTGCTTCGCCGTGGACGCCGAGGGCCACATCGCGGACCGTCGCGTGGGCGAGGCGCTGATGGGGCTGAAGCGGATCAGCCCCAAGGTGCGTTTCCTGGGGTCGTACCCGAGGGCGGGGGTGGCGCCGGAGGACGTACGGCGGCTGCGCGCGGGGACGTCGGACGCGGAGTTCATGGACGCCGCCGACTGGCTGGCCCGTAGCCAGGACGGCCGGGTCTGAGGCCGATGGGGGCAGCGGTCGGCCCGCTGTCCCCAAAGTTATCCACAGGCTGGTCGGTCCCCCTGGGGACAAGTCGACAGTGTCGGCCGACATGGTCGACAAATCGGCTCAGTCACCACACTTCCGTCCACAGGTCGCCAGGTGGCCCGTGTCATCCCAATTCCGTTGATCAACTCGTTAGAGGGATCAAGTCCCACCCGAAGGAGGGCGTGAAGCGGGTTTAAGGGGGGAATCCTCCCGCCCTCACATGGGCTTTCACCGCGACCTCGCTCCCGATCCACAGATTCCCCACACAGCCTGTGGATAACTTTCGGAACCAGTGCGACTCTGTGGACAACGTCGACCCAAGTACCGTGCGCCGCAAGGGAAATGGGTCAACGGACGACCTATCGATGCCCCATTCCGGGGATTTGGCCGCCCGTTATTGACGGAGGCGCCTCTTCCTATTCACGCTTCCCTCACCCTCGCCAATTGCGGCAATTCAGACAAAGCGCCACACGCTGAAATATGGGGTGGGGTGCCGGAAGCGTGCACCGGTAGCCTGGTGGGGTGATTGACCTTCGCCTGCTCCGAGACGACCCCGACCGTGTCCGCGCCTCGCAGCGCGCCCGTGGAGAGGACGTGGCCGTCGTCGACGCCCTGCTCTCCGCCGACGAGCGGCGCAGGGCCTCCGGCGTCCGCTTCGACGAGCTGCGTTCCGAGCAGAAGACGCTCGGCAAGCTGGTGCCCAAGGCCACGGGCGACGAGAAGACGGAGCTGCTGGCCCGCACGCGGGAGCTCTCCGCGGCCGTCAAGGCGGCCGACGTGGCGCAGCACGAGGCCGACGAGGAGGCAAGGCGGCTGCTCCTGCAACTCGGCAACATCGTGCACCCGGACGTGCCCGTGGGCGGCGAGGAGGACTTCGTCGTCCTCGAAACGATCGGCACTCCCCGCGACTTCGGCGCCGAGGGCTTCGAGCCCAAGGACCATCTGGAGCTCGGCGAGTCGCTCGGCGCCATCGACATGGAGCGCGGCGCGAAGGTCTCCGGTTCGCGCTTCTACTACCTGACGGGCGTCGGCGCCCTGCTCGAACTCGCCCTGGTGAACGCGGCGATCGCGCAGGCGACCGAGGCGGGCTTCGTGCCGATGCTCACTCCCGCGCTGGTGCGCCCGCGCGCGATGGAGGGCACGGGCTTCCTCGGCCAGGCCGCCGAGAACGTGTACCACCTGGAGAAGGACGACTACTACCTGGTCGGTACGTCGGAGGTGCCCCTCGCCGCGTACCACATGGACGAGATCATCGAGGCCGACAAGCTGCCCCTGCGGTACGCGGGGTTCTCGCCGTGCTTCCGCCGCGAGGCGGGTACGTACGGCAAGGACACCCGCGGCATCTTCCGGGTGCACCAGTTCGACAAGGTCGAGATGTTCTCGTACGTCGACCCGGCGGACGCCGAGGCCGAGCACACGCGGCTGCTGGAGTGGGAGAAGCAGTGGCTGGCCGGCCTCGGGCTGCCCTTCCAGGTGATCGACGTGGCCACGGGCGACCTGGGGGCCTCGGCCTCGCGCAAGTTCGACTGCGAGGCGTGGATCCCGACGCAGGGCAAGTACCGCGAGCTGACGTCCGCCTCCAACTGCGACGGTTTCCAGGCGCGCCGGCTCTCCGTACGGATGCGGGTGTCGCGGGACGGCAAGCAGCAGGTGAAGCCGCTCGCGACGCTGAACGGCACGCTCTGCGCCGTACCGCGCACGATCGTGGCACTGCTGGAGAATCACCAGCAGGCCGACGGTTCGGTGTGGGTGCCCGAGGTGCTCCGTCCGTATCTGGGCGGGCGCGAGACGCTGGAGCCGATCGCCAAGTGAGCTCCGCCGCCGCCTCCGCCGCTTCCGCCTTCCCGTACAAGCTCGTCGCGACCGACCTCGACGGGACGCTGCTGGGCGAGGACCACGCCGTCTCCGCGCGTACGCGTGACGCGCTCGCCGCCGCCACGGCGGCGGGCGCCGCGCACATCATCGTCACGGGGCGGGCCGTGCCGTGGACTCGGAGCATCCTCGACGACCTCGGGTACGACGGGTTGGCGGTCTGCGGCCAGGGCGCGCAGGTTTACCACGCGGGCGAGCACAGACTGCTGACGTCGGTGACGCTGGACCGGCAGGTGGCCGCTCTCGCGGTGTCGAAGATCGAGGCGGAGGTCGGCCCGCTGGCGCTCGCCGCGAGCCGTGACGGTCTGGACGGTGATGTCCTGATCGGGCCCGGCTACCGCGTCCAGGACGGTCCGCTGCCCGCGCTGTTCCTCGACGATCCCGCCGAGATGTGGACGGCGCCGATCAACAAGGTCTACATCCAGCATCCGGAGCTGAGCGACGACGCGTTGGCGAAGGTCGCGCAGGAGACTGTCGGCGGCATGGTCGCCGTGGTGATGGCGGGGCCGGGCGTCGTGGAGATCCTGCCGCTGGGTCTGAGCAAGGCGACGGGGCTCTCGCTGGCCGCGCGGCGGCTCGGTGTGACGGCGGCCGACACGATCGCGTTCGGCGACATGCCCAACGACATCCCGATGTTCGGGTGGGCGCGGCACGGCGTGGCGATGGCCAACGCGCACGAGCGGCTGAAGGCCGTGGCGGACGAGATCACCGCGTCGAACGACGAGGACGGTATCGCCGTGGTGCTGGAGAGGCTGCTTCAGCCGCACTGACGCGCGCGTGCGTCGCGGTGGGGCGTGCTCATGGGAGTGGGGAGGGGGCGGTCCACGCGCGAACGCGCGCTCGAAGCGACCGCCCCCTTGGGCGGGTCACCGTCGGCTGCACGGAGCGGAAGTGGTTACTCCGGTGCCGGGCCGGGACTGCCCTGTCGGGAACCCGACGGACTCGGATTACCGGTCATCGCCGCGCTCCTCTCCCGGTTCAGTGGTACCTGACATCACCACTGTCCCCCCGCGGGGGGCTGAGCGCCAGCGATTTACTTCGGGCTACTTCGCGGCCGTTTTCGACGGTACGACCTTGATGTTGAAGGTGTACGTCCCGAGGGCGCCCGCGATGCCCATGAACAGCAGCGCGAAGTGCTCCTGCCCGCGCGCCGTCTCGATGCCGCCCAGGTCCAGCCGGGAGCCGACGGGCCAGCCCAGGTCCCCCAGCAGCGCGCCGACCTCGGCCTTCGCACCGGCGTCGTCGCCGGAGAGGAAGACCGTGCTCTCGCCGCTCAGCCCGCCCGGATCGACCATCGCGGCGGAGTCCATCGTGGCAAGCGTCTTGACGACCCTGGTGTCCGGGAGCGCCCGCTGAAGCTGTTCGCCGATGCTGGAGTTGGGGTGGGCCAGCGCCATGTCGTCGGTGAGGCCCACCGCGATGTCCAGGAGGATCCTGCCGGCGAGTCGCTCCCTCAGTTCACCGAGCAGTTCCAGGGACACGGTGCCGGGGGTGGCGTTGACGACGATCCCGCCGTGCTCCACCGCCTCGGTCAACCCGGCCACCGGCAGGCCGAGTTCTCTGTCGGCGGCGGCCTTGGGGTCGCGTGAGCCGAGCACGACGTCGTGACCCGCGGCGGCCGCTCCGGCGGCCACCGCGCGGGCGACATAACCTGTTCCGAGAAATCCGATTCGCATGGTTGTGACGCTAGGCGCGGCATCCGGGCAGGTCATCGGGCATTGGGACCAGAACGGGCCACTGATAACCGCTTGCGCCCTAGGCGTATCCGTACGCCGGACCTAGGTCAGAAGTTCCGGGCGGGAGCGGGGCGTACGTACGGAGGCGGCCCCCACCCGGATCGGGCAGGGGCCGCCTCCGTACGGAAGAGATGCCGTCGGGCCGGACCGGACTCACTCGTCGCCGGCGAGCGTCAGCGTCCGCAGCTTCTGGCCCGCGTACCAGGTCGCGACGATCGTCACGCCGGCCAGCAGCACGACCGCCAGCGGCAGTCCGACCTCGGATGTGATCATGCCGTCTCCGCCGGTCTTCTCGGCGACCGCCAGGGACCACTGCTGGACGCTGAGCGTGCGCGCGCCGGCGATCAGGCTGCCGAAGAGCGTCTCCCACACCAGCGCGTAGACGAGGCCGATGACGACCGCGTGGCGGCTGACCGTGCCGAGCAGCAGGAACAGCGCGCTGTAGGCGATGGAGGCGACCAGCGCGGCGATGGTGTAGGACACCGCGATCTGCTGGCCGTTGCCGTTGAGGATGTATCCGGCGATGAAGGTGGGGATCGCGGAGAACGCCATGGTCACGGAGATCGCGACGATCAGCTTGGTGAAGATGATCGTCGGCCGCTTCACCGGCTTGGCCAGCAGGTAGACGATCGATCCGTCGTCGATCTCCGGGCCGATGGCGCCCGTTCCGGCGATCACGCCGATCAGCGGGATCATCGTGGCGAGGGCGAAGCCGCCCAGGACGTCCGAGGCGATCTGGTCGTCCACGCCGTTGAAGGTCCGCACGGCCACGGCGATGAGGATCAGCAGGGCCGGCAGGATGAAGAGGACGGCGGCCCGGCGCCGGCCGAGCAGGGCCCGGTAGGTGAGCCGGGCGACTGTGGGGTGGTACATGGACGTCACAGCTCCTTGTCAGGCCGCTCAGGCCGCTACGAGGTACGAGAAGACCGATTCGAGGGACTCGTCGGACGGCGAGACGGTGAGCAGGCGGATGGAGTGCTCACGGGCGACCCTCGGCAGCAGCTCGGTGAAGCGCCCGAAGTCGACGGCCTGGATGCGCAGCGCGCCCTCGGTGACGTCGACCTCGATACCGGCCGTGGACGGGTCGGCGATCAGCGCGGCGGCCAGGGTGCGGTCGTCGCTGGACCGTACGAGATAGCGGTGCGGCCGGTCGGTCATCAGGCGGCGGATCTTGCGGAAGTCGCCGGACGCGGCGTGCCTGCCGGCGACGATCACCTCGATGTGCGCGGCGAGCTGCTCGACCTCCTCAAGGATGTGCGAGGAGAACAGGACGGTGCGGCCGGAGTCGCCCATCCGCCGCAGCAGGTCCATCAGTTGCATGCGCTGGCGGGGGTCCATGCCGTTGAAGGGCTCGTCGAGGAGCAGCACGGACGGTTCGTGGACAAGCGCGGACGCCATCTTCACGCGCTGCCGCATGCCCTTGCTGTACGTGCCGATCTTGCGGTCCTGCGCGTACTCCATCTCGACGGTGGCGAGTGCCTTCTGCGCCTCCTTCTTACCGAGGCCGTGCAGTTCGGCGTTGGCGACGACGAAGTCGAGCCCGGTGAGGAAGTCGTACATCCCTTCCCGCTCGGGGACGATGCCGATCTTGCGGTAGACGGACTCGTTGCGCCAGATCTGGTCGCCGTCGAGGGTGACGCTTCCGTTGGAGGGTGACAGGAACCCGGCCATCATGTTGATGAGCGTGGACTTGCCCGCGCCGTTCGGTCCGAGCAGTCCGGTGACGCCGGGGCCGACGGTCATCGTCACGTCGTTGACGGCGACCACGTTGCCGAACCAGCGTGACGCGTGCTCGATGTTGATGGTGGTCACAGCCCGACCTTCCGGTAACGGCGCATGAGGACGGCGTACGAGCCGAGGATGAGCGCGAGAACGACCAGCAGATAGATGACGCCGACACCGGCCGATGGACCGGCCTCGCCGGGGAACGACGAGGTGGCGCCGAGGAACGCGGTCTGTACGCCGTCGATGAGCGTGATGGGCGAGAAGAGGCCGATCCACTGGACGGCACTGTCCGAACCGGTGCCGAAGGCGATCGCCTGGACGGTGGAGACGGCGCCGTAGGTGATGGTCAGCGTGGCGATCACGGCGGCGACGCCGAAGCCGCGGCGCGGGGTGAGGGCGGCCATCACCAGGCCGAGTCCGCCGAAGAGCATTGACAGCAGCGCCACGGAGACGAGTCCCTGGCCGAAGCCCTTGGTCTGGTCGACGAAGTCCATCTTGGCGAGCAGCGAGCCGATGTAGAGGACCAGGAGCGGCGCGGCCGTCAGGACGAAGAGGGCGCAGGCCATGGCGCCGTACTTGGCGACGACGTAGTCGACGCGCTCGATGGGGCGCGAGAAGTACAGCGGCACCGTCTTGAACCGCAGGTCGCGGGAGACGCACTGGGGTGCCTGGGCGGCCAGGAAGAGCGCGATGACGGCCTGGAGGAAGATCGCGTACTGCGTATAGGGCACCGGCAGGGACTTGAGGTCCGTGCCGACGGCGAAAGCGACCATGATCGCCGCGGGCAGGCACATCACAGCGAACAGGATCATCGGCAGGATCTTGGACTTGCCGGAGCGGCCGAGGCCGTAGGAGCCGCGCAGGGACTGCGAGAAGAGGGAGCGGCGGGCATAGCCGCGGCCGAGCCTGGGGCCGTCGTAGTTGCGGTAGCCGATGTTGTGGATCTGGGTGAGGTCAGTGCTCATCGCTGCCGCCTCCCTTCTGAAGTGCGAGTTCCGCGGTGCCGGTCCCCGCCGGTACGGCCTGCGCGTCGGCGGCCGCCGACGCGGCGTCCTTCGCGCGGAAGACCTCGGCGATGTGGTGGCGGCGCTGTTCCATCCGTACGAGGCCGAGACCGAGGTCGGCGACGGTGTCGCGTACGACGTCGTACGTCTCCTCGCCCGTCGCCTCGATCAGCAGGATGTGGCCGGCGCCCGGCAGCCCGTCCTCCTCGCCCACGTGGAGCGAGAGTCCGGCGGCGGTGAGGGCCTCGCGCAGGGCGCGGGTGCCGTCGAGGTGGGTGTCGGTGTCGGTGACCTCGACGGCGAGCGTCGCCGTGGTCTGCGTGAAGTCACTCGTGGAGCTGGAGCGCAGCAGCTTGCCGCCGTCGATGACGACGACGTGGTCACAGGTGCGTTCGAGCTCGCCGAGGAGGTGCGAGGTCACGAGGACGGAGATGCCGAAGTCCGTGTACACACGGCGGATCAGATTGAGCATCTCGTCGCGGCCGACGGGGTCGAGACCGTTCGTCGGCTCGTCGAGGAGGACGAGTTTGGGGTCGTGGACCAGCGCCTGCGCGAGCTTGACGCGCTGCTTCATGCCGGTCGAGTACCCACCGATGGGGCGGTACCGCTCCTCGTACAGGCCGACGTGGCGCAGCGTGTCCGCGGTGCGTTCACGGGCGGCGGTCGGAGGGAGTCCGGACATGCGCGCCATGTGGACGACGAGTTCGGTCGCCGATACGTCGGGCGGCAGGCAGTCGTGCTCGGGCATGTATCCGACGCTCTCGCGGATGGCGGCGCCGCTGGTGGCGACGTCGAACCCGAGCACGGCGGCCCGGCCTTCCGTGGCGGGGGACAGACCCAGCAGGATCTTGATCATGGTGGACTTGCCGGCTCCGTTGGCACCCACCAGACCGGTCACACCCGGTCCGATGTCCAAGGAGAGCCGGTCAAGCGCGGTTACCCGGGGGAACCGCTTACTCAGGCCTTCAGTAGCGATCACAGTCACGTTTAAGACGGTAGTGGCGCACACCACAGCGGACGTCAGCCCTGACGGTTGTCTCGGGGTCCGTCTTGAGGTGTACAGACCCGTAAGGGCAGCGTCAAAAGTCAGTCCGAAGGTTCGGGGTGGGCCGGAATCGGGCTGTATCGGGCCGGAATTGGCGGGGAACGACCCCGATCGGGAGTTATCCACAGGCTGAGCGGGCCCCTTGACGCAGCCGTCGGACATTGTCACATTCATCAGTGTCAAGTTACGAACGCGTACCGCACACGGCACGGAGGGTGGCATGGCTTCAGCGGTGAGGGGCGAACAGGCCGCGGAGCTGCGGGGATTCAGATCCGTGCAGCGGCTGGCCTACGAGTGCGCCGAAGCCGTGGCCGCGCGCCTGCGGCCGGGTGTCACGGAGCGCGAGGCGGCCCGGATGCAGCGCGAGTGGCTGCGGGCGCGCGGCGTGCGCGACTGGTTCCATCTGCCCTTCGCCTGGTTCGGGGACCGCACGGCCTTCAAGGGGTTCCGGATCCCGCTCCAGTTCTTCCCCACCAACCGCAGGCTGGCGGAGGGCATGCCGTTCATCCTCGACCTGGCCCCGGTCCACCGGGGTTACACCGCCGATGTCGGCTACTCGGGCCGTCTGGGCCCCGGCCCCGACCCGCTGCACGACAAGCTGCTCGCGGATCTGCGGGCCCATCGCGACCTGCTGCTGCGCGAAGTGCGCGAGCGGCGCCCGCTGCGGGAGATATACGAGGACGTGGACCGGCTGATGGTGCGGCAGGGGTACGAGAACAGGCACCGGGCCTACCCCTTCGGGGTGATCGCCCACAAGATCGACCGCGTGAAGGACCGGCGCTGGTCACCGCGTGTCCTCGGCTTCGGTACGCAGTCGCTCAAGGGCCTGGCGAGCGACGCGCTGCACGGGCACCGGGACGGCTGGTCGCCCCTGTGGAGTCCGTACAGATTCTCCGACCACCCGCCGAGACCCGGGCTGTGGGCGGTCGAGCCGCACCTCGGATTCCGTGGCACGGGAGCCAAGTTCGAAGAGATCCTGGTGGTCACCGACTCCCGGGACCCGGCTCAGAGCGCGTTCTGGCTGGATGACGATCTGCCGCATGTGCGGCGTTGGGCGGAGGGTGCGTGATGTCGCTTCAGTCAGTTCCGTGGCCGGCCGGTGCGCGTGAGCGCAGGGTGCGCACGGGCGGGATCGATCTGTGCGTGGCCGAGCTGGGTGACCCGGCGCGTCCGACGGTCCTGCTCGTGCACGGCTATCCGGACAGCAAGGAGGTCTGGTCCCAGGTCGCCGCCCGGCTCGCCGGACGGTTCCATGTGGTGCTGTACGACGTGCGCGGGCACGGCGGTTCGACGGCGCCGAAGCCGCTGCGCGGCGGCTTCACCCTGGAGAAGCTGACGGACGACTTCCTGGCGGTGGCCGACGCGGTGAGCCCGCGCCGGCCGGTCCACCTGGTTGGGCACGACTGGGGGTCGGTGCAGGGCTGGGAGTTCGTGACCGTACGGCGTACGTCGGGCCGCATCGCCTCCTTCACCTCGATGTCGGGTCCGTCGCTCGACCACTTCGGGCACTGGATCAAGCGGCGGATGACCCGGCCCACCCCGCGCGCGGTGGGCCAGCTCCTCGGCCAGGGTGCCAAGTCCTGGTACGTGTACATGCTGCACACCCCGGTGCTGCCCGAGCTCGCCTGGCGCGGGCCGCTCGGAAAGCAGTGGCCGAAGATCCTTGAGCGGTTCGAGAAGGTGCCCTCGGGGCAAAAGCCCGCGAAGCCGGGCGGCGCGCAAGGGGAATCGGCGGGTGCGGACCGGGTCGACGCGTATCCGACCGCCTCGCTGCCGGACGACGCCGCGCACGGCGCCTGGCTCTACCGGGACAACATCCGCGCCCGGCTGCGCCGCCCCCGCGACGACGCGCACGCGCACGCACCCGTCCAGCTGATCACGCCGACCGGCGACGCCTTCCTCTCCGAGCGGCTCTACGACGACCTGGAGCGCTGGGTGCCCCAGCTGGTGCGCCGTACGCTCCCCGCCAAGCACTGGGTGCCCCGTACGCGACCGGATCAACTGGCCTCCTGGATCACCGAGTTCGTCAACGCCCACGAGCCCGACCCGGAGCCGGAGAGCGGGTCCGACGTCGTGGTGGCGATCGACACGGCCGGCAAGGCGCGCCGGGAGAGCCGGGCCCGTCGGGTGCGGGACCTGGTGCCGAGCGGCCCCTACGGGGAGCGGTTCGGCGGGCAGCTCGTCCTGGTGACCGGCGCCGCGAGCGGCATCGGGCGGGCCACCGCGTTCGCGTTCGCCGAGTCGGGCGCCCGGGTCGTCGCCGTGGACCGGGACGCCGAAGGGGTCGCCAGGACCGCCGAGATGGCCCGGCTGATCGGCGCACCGCGGGCGTGGGCGGAGACGGTAGACGTCAGCGACGAGCAGGCGATGGAGAAGCTGGCCGAGAAGGTCGCCACCGAGTACGGCACGGTGGACGTCCTGGTGAACAACGCGGGGATCGGGCTCTCGGGATCGTTCCTGGACACCACGAGCGAGGACTGGAAGAAGGTCCTGGACGTCAATCTCTGGGGTGTCATCCACGGCTGCCGGATATTCGGCGGACAGATGGCGGCCCGCGGCCAGGGCGGGCACATAGTCAACACCGCGTCGGCGGCGGCCTATCAGCCGTCGCGGGCGCTGCCCGCCTACAGCACGTCCAAGGCGGCGGTGCTGATGCTCAGCGAATGCCTGCGCGCCGAGCTGGCCGGACAGGGCATCGGGGTCACGGCCATCTGCCCCGGCTTCGTGAACACCAACATCGCGGCCACCGCGCGGTTCGCCGGAGTCTCGGCGGAGGAGGAGAAGCGACGACGGAGGAGAACGTCCCGGCTGTACGGGCTGCGCAACTATCCGCCGGAGAAGGTCGCCGACGCCGTCCTGCGGGCGGTCGTTCGCAACGAGGCCGTCGTACCGGTCACCCCGGAGGCCCGGGGAGCCCGGCTGCTGTCGCGCTTCGCGCCCAGGACACTGCGCGCGATCGCCCGTCTGGAGCCACCGCTGTGAACGCGTCGGCGAACGGTCGGGGACCGCTGGAGAACGCGCAGGCCCATGTGATCGCTCCCCGGCGGGTGTCGTTCGACTGGCGGGAGACCCCGCTGCACTGGATACCCGACGAGCCCACGGCCACGCACGTCATAAACGTCCTGCATCTGCTGCTCCCCGCGGGCGAGCGTTGGTTCGTCAAGGTCTTCAGGGAAGCTCTGCCGCTGGTCGAGGACCCGGTTCTCCTCAAGGACGTCAAGGGCTTCATGGGCCAGGAGGCGACGCACAGCGTGCAGCACGCGTATGTGCTGAACCACCTCGCGGAGCAGCGGCTGGACACCGCGCCGTACACCCGGCACGTCGACTATCTCTTCGAGATCCTTCTCGGCGAGAAGCCTCCTTTCGGGGTGCCGTGGCCCCAGCGCGAGTGGCTGCGGTTCCGGCTGGCGATCGTCGCCGCCATAGAGCAGTTCACGGCGGTCCTCGGGGACTGGGTGCTGCGCGCGGACGCGCTGGACCGGGCGGGGGCGGACGAGGTCATGCTCGACCTGCTGCGCTGGCACGGCGCCGAGGAGGTCGAACACCGGTCGGTGGCCTTCGACATGTACCAGCACTGCGGCGGCCCCGATCCGGTCCGCTACGCCCGCAGGCTGGAGACGATGGCCGTCACCGCCCCGGTGATGCTCTGGCTCTGGGGGTGGGGAGCGGCGTATCTGATCCGGCACGATCCGCAGCTCGCGGGCCGGCCGCGCTACTCGCTACGTGAGCACAACCGGGCCGTGGCTAAGGGCCTGTTGCCCACCTGGCGGGAGCTGGGCTCGGCGGTGCCCCGCTACTTCCGGCGGTCGTACCACCCCTCGCAGGAGGGTTCGCTCCGCAAGGCCGTCGACTATCTCGCGACCTCGCCCGCGGCCCGCGCGGCCGCCGGGGCGGTCGGCCGCGCCGCGCTGGGGTAGGGCGTGTCGGGGACCCCGGCGGACGGCCGGTACCGGATCGAGGACCTGGCGCACGCGAGCGGCGCCACGGTCCGGACCATCCGCGCCTACCAGGACCGTGGGCTGCTGCCCACCCCCGAGCGGCGGGGCAGGGCCAATATGTACGGGGACACGCATCTGGACCGGCTGCGGCAGATCGCGGACCTTCTCGACCGGGGCTACACGCTGGCCTCCATCAAGGAGTTGCTGGAGGCGTGGAACACCGGGCGGGGTCTCGGCGGGGTGCTCGGCCTGGTCGCCGAGGTGCACGGGCCGTGGACGGACGAGCACGCCGCCCGGATCACCCGCGCGGAGCTGGACGAGCGGTTCGGCGGCTCCCCCGACGACGCGGCGCTCGCCGAGGCGGTGGAGCTCGGGGTGCTGGAGCGGATCCCCGGGCGGGACGACGAATTCCTCGTACCGAGCCCTCAAGAGCTGGCGGTGGCGGCCGAGTTGTACTCGGCGGGGGTGCCGCTGACCGCGATCTCCGCCCATCTGCGGGAACTTCGCGGCCAGGTCGAGCACATCGCCGCGCGTTTCCTGGAGTTCACGACCGAGCACGTCTTCGCGCGGTATCTGGGGCATCACCCGCCGACGGACGCGGACGCGGCTGAGGCGGCGTCGCTCGTACGAAGGCTACGACCCCTCGCACGGCAGACCGTGGACGCCGAACTGGCGCGCGCCATGCGGCTGTTCGCGACCCGTCATCTCCAGCAGCACCTGATGGCCGAGGACCCGGAGCCGACGGGCGTGCCGACCCGTTCCGTACGGCTGCCGGCCGCCACGATCGACGCCGTACAAGCGCTGGTTGGCGAGGAGAGCGCCTCGGCGTTCATCGCGGCGGCGGCCGAACGGGAGCTGGGGGCAAGGACGTTGGACGCGCTGACCGCAACTCACAGACAGAACACTCAACTTGACCAAATAGGTTAATCCACCTGGCAGTTGTCCACAGAGTCGCCAAATAGCCTGTGGATAAACCGAGTTGACTGTGGATCAAACATTTCGGCACTGATCGTTTTCGGATCGGATCGAAGCACTTCGGACCGGGGCCGACGCTGCCGAGACCGGGCCGAAATGAGTGGCGAATGCCCGACACCACCGGGCACGCTGTGCGAATGACCACAACACGAACACCGGGCGCGGGAACACCCGACGAGCGTCGCACGGTGAAGGTGTCGAAATATCTCTCGAAGCACCTGCGCCACCAGCCCGAGCGGATCGGCCTGACGCTCGACCCGAACGGCTGGGTGGAGGTCGACGCGCTGCTCCGCGCCACGGCCGACCACCGCTTCCCCATCACCCGCGCCGAGCTGGAGCATGTCGTGGCCGTCAACGACAAACGGCGCTTCACCATCGAGGGCGAGAGGATCCGCGCCAACCAGGGCCACACGGTCGAGGTCGACCTGGACCTGCCGCCGGCCGAGCCGCCCGCGTACCTCTACCACGGCACCGTCGCCCGCAGCCTCGACGCGATCCGCGCCGAGGGCCTGCGGCCCATGAACCGCCACCACGTCCATCTCTCGCCCGACCGCGAGACGGCGACCCACGTCGGCGCGCGTCGCGGCCGGCCCGTGGTCCTGCCCGTGGACGCGGGCGCGATGCACCGCGACGGCCATGTCTTCCGGGTGAGCGCCAACGGCGTCTGGCTGGCCGACGCCGTACCGCCGGGCTACCTCCGCTTCAGCGGCTGAGCTGCGCGAGCCCTTCCGTGGCGATCCGCTCGAACAGGGCGGGATCCATCGCGAAATCGGAGTCGGGGATCGGCGCGTGCACCACGATCTCCGTGATCCCGAGCTCGAAGTGCCGTCCCGCGAAGTCCACGAACGCGTCGAACGAATCGAGCGGACGCCCCGGCGTGAAGCCGCTGAGCAGGATCTTCTCCAGACCGGCCGCGTCACGGCCGATCTCCGCGCACGCCTGACCGAGCCGGCCGATCTGTCCGCGGACCGCCTCCAGCGACTCCTCGGCCGTGCCCGACTCGAAGAGCTTCGGATCTCCCGTCGTCACCCAGGCCTGGCCGAGCGCCGCGGCCAGCCTCAGCCCGCGCGGCCCGGTGGCGGCGACGGCGAACGGCAGCCGCGGGCGCTGCACACACCCCGGAATGTCGCGGGCCTCGACCGCCGAGTAGAACGTCCCCTCGGCCGTCACCGCGTCCTGCGTCAGCAGCCGGTCGAGCAGTGTCACGAACTCCGCGAACCTGTCGGCACGTTCACGCGGCGACCAGGGCTCCTGTCCGAGCACCACGGCGTCGAAGCCCGTCCCGCCGGCCCCGATCCCGAGGGTGACCCGGCCGCCGGAGATGTCGTCCAGGGAGATCAGCTCCTTGGCGAGCGTCACCGGATGCCGGAAGTTCGGCGACGTCACCAGCGTGCCCAGCCGCAGCCGGGTGGTGGCGCCTGCGGCGGCCGTCAGGGTCGGGATCGCGCCGAACCACGGGCCGTCCCGGAAGGTGCGCCACGACAGATGGTCGTAGGTGTACGCCGCGTGAAAACCCAGCTCCTCGGCGCGCGACCACTCGTCGCGACCGCCCTCGTGCCAGCGGCGGACGGGAAGAATCACAGTGCTCAGACGCATGGCCCCGACCCTACGTGCCGCCTCCGACACCCTGTGCGGCGGGCGCCGAGGCAGGCGGTGCGGCAGGCGGTGCGGGGGGCGCCGAAGCAGGCGGTGCGGCGGGCGCCGAAGCAGGCGGTGCGGCAAGCATTCAGCGGGCATGACGGCAGGTGTGCCGCCCCTGTCGGCGTGAGGGCGCTCACATGTGCGATCCTCCGCACTCACGTGCACACCCGTGCGGGAGAATGGGCGGGTGACCTCAGCTAGCGAATCCCCGCTCCCCGCCCGCCCCCGGCTGATCGCCACCGATCTTGACGGAACGTTGCTGCACGACGACAAGACCGTCTCGGACCGCACGGTCGCCGCGCTCGCCGCCGCCGAGGAGGCCGGGATCGAGGTCTTCTTCGTCACCGGCAGGCCGGCCCGCTGGATGGGCGTCGTCAGCGACCATGTGCACCGGCACGGCCTCGCCATCTGCGCCAACGGCGCCGTCGTCGTCGATCTGCACGGCGGCGGGGAACTGGTCAAGGTCCGCGGGCTGGACCGGGCCGTCGCGCTCGAGGTCGTACAGGCGCTGCGGGACGCGGCGCCCGGCACCTCGTTCGCCGTCGAGAAGACGACGAGCTTCGACTACGAGCCGCGGTACCCGCCGTTCCTGGACGACCCGGGCGCGAACGTCGCCACCGCCGAGAAGCTTCTCCAGGAAGGCGGGCCGGGCGACGGCGATCCGGTCGTGAAGCTGCTGGCGCACCACCCGACCCTGACACCCGACGGTTTCCTGACGCTGGCCCGTACGGCCGCCGGGCACCTGGCCGCCTTCACCCGCTCCAGCCCCACCGCACTGCTCGAAGTCAGCGGCCTCGGGGTGAGCAAGGCGAGCACGCTGGCGCTCTGCTGCGCCGAGCGCGGTATCTCCTCCGACGAGGTCGTCGCGTTCGGGGACATGCCGAACGACGTGGAGATGCTGGCGTGGGCCGGTACGTCGTACGCGATGGGCAACGCGCATCCGGACGTGATCGCGGCGGCGTCCGGGCGCACCGTGGCCAACAACGAGGACGGTGTCGCCGTCGTCATCGAACGACTGGTGGCACGCGCGCGGGCGGATTCGGAGCAGGGCTGACGGCACGGTTCAGAGCGGGGCCTGCCAAGTCACCGTCGTACCGGCGCCGTCCTCGCCCAGTCCAGGGCCGACCTCGCTCGACCCGCCCAGCGACTCGGCGCGCCGGCGCAGATTCCGCAGCCCGCTGCGCCGCCGGTCGCCCTCCGGGATGCCCACGCCGTCGTCGGCGACCGACAGCCGGACGGCGGGCGTGCCGTCCGGCAGTGCGGCGCTCGCGTCCACCGTGACCTCGATACGGGAGGCCCGCGCGTGCCGGAAGGTGTTGGAGAGGGCTTCGCGCAGCGCCGCGATGAGGTTCTTGCCGGTGAGTTCGCCCACGGCCGAGTCGACCGCGCCGACGAAGCGATGTGCGGGCTTGAAGCCGAGCGGGACGGCCGCCATGTTGATCTCCCGCAGCACCCTGGTGCTCAGCCCGGACGGCGCCTCTGACGAGCCCTGCTGGAGCGCGAAGATGGCCGTACGGATCTCCTGGATGGTGACGTCCAGTTCGTCGACCGCCTTGCCGATGCCCGTACGCACCTCGGGCACGTCCGACTGCCGCTGCGCGGTCTCCAGCATCATCCCGGCGGCGAACAGGCGCTGGATGACCAGATCGTGCAGATCGCGGGCGATGCGGTCGCGGTCCTCGAACACCGCGAGCCGCTCCCTGTCGCGCTGTGCCTCGGCCATCATCAGCGCGAGGGCCGCCTGTGAGGCGAACTGGGTGGCGAGGGTGCGTTCCGAATCGGTGAAGGGACGGGCCCCGATCGCGCGCGGTGTCACGAGCACGCCGAGCACCCGGCCGTCGCTGTGCAGGGGCAGCACCATGGCCGGGCCGAAGTGGGCGGACTGCGGGGAGACCAGCCGCTGATCGGTGCTGGAGTCCTCGATGTACACGGACTCGCCGGCCAGCAGCTTGGCGACGATGGCGCTCCTTCCCGGGATCCGGGTGCCGACGGAGACGACCGGGGTGTCGGACGAGACGGCGACGATCTCCAGCCCCCCGTCGGACGTGGGCAGCAGGACGATGCCGGCGGCCGAGTCGGCGAGCTTGCGGGCCTGTTCGGCGACGACGGTGAGGGCGTGGTGGGCATGGTCGGCGTAATCGGTGCGCTCGGTGCGCTCGGTGCGCTCGGTGCTTTCCGTGCCGACGGGGTGTTCGAGGCGGCCGGAGTGGTCGGCCTCCTTGCCCGAGAGCAAGGCCGTCGTGACGGCGACCGACCCGTCGATCCACCGCTCACGTTGGCGGGCCGCCTCGTACAGCCGCGCGTTGCCGATGGCGAGGCCCGCCTCGGTCGCGAGCACCCGCGCCATGTGCTGGTCGTGGTCGGTGAATTCGGTGCCGTCGTGCTTCTCGGCGAGATAGAGATTCCCGAGCATCTCGCCCTGGACGCGGATGGGGACTCCGAGGAACGTCCGCATCGCCGGGTGGTGCGGGGGGAAACCGGCCGAGCGCTGATCGGTGGTGAGGTCGGTGAGCCGGATGGCTTCGGGGCGGCGGATCAGTTCGCCGAGCAGTCCGGTGTGGCCGTCCGGGCGGTGGCCGATCCGGCGGGCGACGTCCTCGTCGACGCCGTAGGTCACGAAGTCGGAGAGCCCGTCGCCCGTCTCGTCCACGACGCCGAGCGCCGCGTAGCGGGCGCCGACGAGCCGGGCCGCCGTCTCGCAGATCCGGTCGAGGGTGGAGTGCAGTTCGAGACCGGTGCCGACGGAGCGCATGGCTTCGAGGAGTTGCGGGACGCGGGCGGTCAGCTCGGTGGACTGGCCCTGGAGACGGCGCGCCGCGTCGCCCTCGGGGAAATTCTCGGGTTCGGGCGCCTTCATGCCCTTGACCCTAATTAGTCCTATTTAATATGGAAAGTCGGCCAGTGGGACTCGATGATCGAGCCCCACTGACGACGCCGGTTGATCAAGCCGGTTGATCAAGCCGACCGGCTGACCAGCGCGACCGGCCCCCGCTCACGCTCCAGCATCGTCCGCAGTGGCCCCGCGACCGAGACGAGCTCGGCGTACTCCCCGCGCTGGACCACCTGACCGTCGTCGAGCACGATCACCTCGTCCACCGCGTCGAGACCCTGAAGGCGATGGGTGATGAGCAGCGTCGTACGCCCTTCGGTCACCGCCAGCAGGTCCGCCGTCAGCGCGTCGGCCGTCGGCAGGTCGAGATGTTCGGCGGGCTCGTCCAGGACGAGGACGGGGAAGTCGGCGAGAAGCGCGCGGGCCAGCGCCAGGCGCTGCCGCTGTCCCCCGGAGAGGCGTGCGCCGTGCTCGCCGACCAGGGTGTCGAGGCCGGCGGGGAGCGCGTCGACCCAGTCCAGCAGACGGGCGCGGCGCAGGGCGTCGCGGAGGTCGTCCTCGGTCGCGTCCTTGCGGGCGAGGGCGAGGTTCTCGCGTACGGAACTGTCGAACAGGTGCGCGTCCTGCGCGCACAGCCCGACGAAGCGCCGCACCGTGTCGCCGTCCAGCGCGGCGGCGTCCGTCCCGCCGAGGCTGACGCCGCCCTCGCGCGCGTCCAGGAAGCGCAGCAGCACCTGCGCGAGGGTCGTCTTGCCGGCGCCGGACGGCCCCACCACGGCCACCCGCTTCCCGGCGGTCAGCGTCAGGTCGACGCCGCTGAGCGCGTCGCGCTCCTGCCCCGCGTAACGGGCCGCCAGGCCCCGTACCTCCAGCGGGAACGGCGTCGCGGGGGTGGCGGCCGGCCGCTCGGGCTCCCGTACGGGGACGGGCGCGTCCAGCACCTCCCACACCCGCTCGGCGCCGCGCGCGGCCCGCTGCCGGTACTGCACCGCGAGCGGCAGACCGGCGACCGCCTCGAACGCGGCGAGCGGGGTCAGTACGACGACGGCCAGCGCGACGCCCGGGAGCCGCCCGTCGTGCACGGCGCCCACTCCGGCGTACGTGGCGGCCGCCACCGTCAGACCGCAGATCAGCGCGGAGAGGCCGCCGCCGAGCGCGGTGGCGGTGGCGCCGCGTGCGGCGATGGCCGTGAGCGTCGCGTCGGCGGCGCGCGCGGCGCGGATACGGCTGCCGAGGGCGCCGGCGACGGTCAGTTCGGCGCAGCCTTCGAGGAGTTCGGCCACGCGGGTCGCCAGCAGGCCGCGCGCGGGGGCGAGTCGGCGCTCGGCCCTGCGCGCGCGGGCGCCGCTTACCAGTGGCACGCCGACGCCCGCGGCGAGCAGCCCGACGGCCAGGACCGCGCCCGCCTCGGGCAGCAGCCAGCCGGTGAATCCGACGGCGCCCACACCGACGAGCACGGCGGAGCCGACCGGCAGGAGCCAGCGCAGCCAGTAGTCCTGGAGCGCGTCGACGTCGGCGACGAGCCGGGAGAGCAGATCACCGCGCCGGGCCTCTCGCAGCCCGGCGGGGGCGAGCCGTTCGAGGCGCCGGTAGACGGAGACCCGGAGGTCGGCCAGCATGCGGAGCACCGCGTCGTGGGACACGAGCCGCTCGGCGTACCGGAAGACGGCCCGCCCGATCCCGAACGCACGCGTCGCGGTGACGGCGACCATCAGATACAGCACGGGCGGCTGCTCGGACGCCCGCGAAATGAGATACCCGGACACGGCCATGAGCCCGACGGCGGAGCCGAGGGCCAGACTCCCCAACACCAGCGCGAGGACGAAACGCCCCCGCAGGGCCCCGACGGCGGCCCGCATCCGGGCGAGGGGGTGGGCCCGGACGTCACGGGCGACGCCGTTGTCCCGTGTCCCTGCCCCGGACCGGAGCCCCGCCGCGTCGGCTTCGCGGCCGACGCCCCCGGCGCCGGGTTCGCCCAGACTCCCAGCGGCACCGATCCCACCGGGCGGCCCGGAGACCGCCTCTGCGGTCACCGACCCCGGCGTCCGACGTGCGTCGGTCGGCCGGTCGGGCCGGACGGCTGTCCCGGCATCAGCCGCGACCGCCGAGTCCGCCGAGTCCGGCATCCAGCCTGTGCCGAACTGCCTGTCGAACGCCCCGCCGGGACCCGCAGCCGTGCCCGGGCCGGCCGGTGCGCCGGCCCCACCGGCCCCGTGCGTCCGCCCGCCCAGTTCGATCACCCGGTCCGCCACCGACAGCAGTGCCGGGCGGTGGATCACCAGGAGGACCGTGCGGCCCACCGCCAGGCGGCGGACCGCCTCCACGATGCCCGCCTCCGTCTCGCCGTCGAGCGCCGCCGTGGGCTCGTCCAGCAGGAGAAGCGGGCGGTCGGCGAGGAAGGCCCGTGCCAGGGCGAGGCGTTGGCGTTGGCCGGACGAGAGGCCCGCGCCGTCCTCGCCGAGTGGTGTGTCCGCGCCCTGGGGGAGCGCGGTCACGAAGTCGTACGCCCCCGCGTCGCGCAACGCCTTCCGTACGGCGGCGGCGTCCGCGTCCGGGCGGGCCAGGCGTACGTTCTCCGCGATCGTCCCCGCGAAGAGATACGGGTGCTGCGGCACCCAGGCGATGCGTTCGCGCCAGCGGTCGAGGTCCAGGGACGACAGGTCGGTCCCGCCCACCCGTACGCGGCCCTCCGTGGGTGCCGTGAAGCCGAGCAGCACGTTCAGCAGCGTCGTCTTCCCGGCGCCGCTCGGGCCGACCAGGGCGACCGTCTCCCCCGGTTCGACCACCAGCGTGGCCGCGTCCAACGAGGGCTCCGTACGGCCTTCGTGGCGGACCGTCACGCCTTCGAACTCCAGCCGCGGCGAGTCCGGCACCTCCGTGACGCCGCCGGAAACCCTGGCCGCCCCACCGGACGAACCACCCGCACCCGTCTCCAGCACCGCGAAGATCTCCTCCGCCGCCGCCAGCCCCTCCGCCGCCGCGTGGTACTGCGCCCCCACCTGCCGTAGCGGCAGATACGCCTCGGGCGCCAGGATCAGCACGACCAGGCCCGTGTAGAGATCCAGGTCCCCGTGGACCAGTCGCATCCCGATCCCCACGGCCACCAGCGCGACCGACAGCGTCGAGAGCAGTTCCAGCGCGAAGGACGAGAGGAACGCGATCCGCAGCGTACGGATCGTGGCCCGCCGGTACTCCGAGGTGATCTCCCGGACCGACTCCGCCTGCGCCTTCGCCCGCCCGAAGACCTTCAGCGTGGGCAGCCCCGCGACCACGTCGAGGAAGTGACCCGACAGCCGCGACAGCAGTTGCCACTGCCGGTCCATCCGGGACTGCGTGGCCCACCCGATGAGCACCATGAACAGCGGAATCAGCGGCAGCGTCAGCACGATGACACCCGCCGACACCCAGTCGTCGGTCACGATCCGCGCCAGTACCGCCACCGGCACCACCACCGCGAGCCCCAGCTGCGGCAGATACCGCGCGAAGTAGTCGTCCAGCGCGTCCACGCCACGGGTCGCCAGCGCGACGAGCGATCCGGTCCGCTGACCGCTCAGCCACCCCGGCCCCAGCTCGGCCGCCCGCTCCAGCAGCCGCCCCCGCAGCTCGGACTTGACCGCCGCGCTCGCCCGGTGCGCCGCCAGCTCGGTCAGCCACGCGACCAGTCCGCGCCCGACGGCGACCGCGCCGAGCAGGAGCAGGGGCGTACGCAGCCCGTCGGCGTTCAGCCCGTCCTCGAACGCGCCGACCACCACCTCGGCGATGATCATCGCCTGGGCCACGACCAGCCCCGCACCGGCCAGCCCCAGGACCACCACCGCCACCAGGAAGCGCCGGGTGGCCCTTGCGTACCGCAGCAGACGCGGATCGATCGGTTTCACGTGAAACACCCGCCCAGTCAGCTAGTGCGCGTCCGCGATGTGATGCGTACCGATGCGCTTGCGGAAGACCCAGTACGTCCAGCCCTGGTAGAGCAGCACGACGGGCGTGGCGATGCCCGCGCACCAGGTCATGATCTTCAGGGTGTACGGCGTAGACGACGCGTTGGTCACCGTCAGATTCCACTGCTCGTTGAGCGAGGACGGCATGACGTTCGGGAAGAGCGTCAGGAAGAGCATCGCCACGGCGGCCACGATCGTCAGCCCGGAGAGCGCGAACGACCACCCTTCCCGGCCCGCCTTGATCGCCACGATCGCGCCGACCAGCGCCACCACCGCGACGACCATCGCGCCCAGGCTCGCGCCGTCACCGCTGTCGAGCTGGGTCCAGCTCAGGAATCCGAGCGCCAGCACGGCCGTGAGCAGCCCCAGGGTGACCGCCAGCTTCCGCGCCCGCGCCCGGATGTCCCCCACCGTCTTGAGCGCGGCGAACACCGCGCCGTGGAAGGTGAAGAGGGTCAGCGTCACGAGCCCGCCGAGGATCGCGTACGGGTTGAGCAGGTCGGCCAGGTTGCCCACGTACTCCATCTCCGCGTCGATCTTCACGCCGCGCACGATGTTCCCGAAGGCCACGCCCCACAGCACCGCCGGCAGCAGCGAGGTCCAGAAGATCGCGTGTTCCCAGTTGCGCTGCCACCGCTCCTCGGGCCGCTTGGCGCGGTACTCGAAGGCGACACCGCGCACGATCAGACAGACCAGGATGAGGAGCAGCGGGAGGTAGAAGCCGGAGAAGAGGGTGGCGTACCACTCGGGGAACGCGGCGAAGGTCGCGCCGCCGGCCGACAGCAGCCACACCTCGTTGCCGTCCCAGACGGGTCCGATGGTGTTGATGAGGACCCTGCGTTCCTTGCGGTTCCGGGCGAGCAGCTTCGTCAGGACGCCGATCCCGAAGTCGAAGCCCTCAAGGAAGAAGTAGCCGGTCCACAGGACGGCGATCAGTACGAACCAGACGTCGTGGAGTTCCATGTTTCGGATCAACTCCTCAAGCTTCAGTAGGAGAAGGCCATCGGGCGGTCGGCGTCCTCGGTGTCGTGGCCGCCGATCTTCGTGGGTGGGTTGAGGTCGTCGTCCGTCAACTCCGGCGGTCCCGCCTTGACGTACTTCACGAGCAGCTTGACCTCGATGACGGCGAGCACCGCGTAGAGCAGGGTGAAGACGATCATCGAGGTGAGCACCTCTCCCTGGGACGTGCCGGGGGAGACGGCGTCGGCGGTGCGCAGCACCCCGTAGACCACCCAGGGCTGCCGGCCGGTCTCGGTGAAGATCCAGCCCCAGGAGTTGGCGATCAGCGGGAAGAGCATCGTCCACAGGGCGACGAGCCAGTACAGGTGGGCGAATCGCGCGCCGAGCGCCTTGTTGCGGAAGAGCACGAGATTCGGCACCTCGTCCTCGCCGGTCCGCAGTGCCTTCGGCAGCAGGAACTTCCGGCGGGTCAGCCAGAGCCCGAGGAGGCCGATGCCCAGCGACGCCATGCCGAAGCCGATCATCCAGCGGAAGCCCCAGTACGCGACGGGGATGTTGGGCCGGTAGTCGCCGGGGCCGTACTTCTCCTGTTCGGCCTTCTGCACGTCGTTGATACCGGGGACGAAGGACTCGAAGTCGCTGTGGGCGAGGAAGGACAGCAGGCCGGGGATCTCCACGGCGACCTTGTTGTGGCCCTCGTCCACGTCCCCGTAGGCGAAGAGGGAGAACGGCGCGGGCGCCTCGCCGTCCCAGAGAGCCTCGGCGGCGGCCATCTTCATCGGCTGCTGCTCGTACATGATCTTGCCGAGCGTGTCGCCGCTGACGGCCGTGAGCAGGCCGGCGGTCACCAGCGTGACCAGCCCGAGGCGCAGCGAGGTGCGCATCACCGGGATGTTCTTCCGGTGCTCCGCGCCCTTGCGGCGCGCGAGGTGGAAGGCGGAGATGCCGACCATGAACGCGCCGCCGACCATGAAGGCCGCCGTCATGGTGTGGAAGAACTGGGCGAGCGCGGTGTTCTGGGTCAGTACGGCCCAGAAGTCGGTCAGCTCGGCCCGGCCGCGCTCCTCGTTGATCCGGTAGCCGACCGGGTGCTGCATCCAGGAGTTGGCCGCCAGGATGAAGTAGGCGGAGAGGATCGTGCCGATCGAGACCATCCACATGCAGGCCAGATGGATCTTCTTGGGCAGCTTGTCCCAGCCGAAGATCCACAGACCGATGAAGGTGGACTCGAAGAAGAAGGCGATCAGCGCCTCGAAGGCGAGCGGGGCGCCGAAGACGTCGCCGACGAAACGGGAGTAGTCGGACCAGTTCATCCCGAACTGGAACTCCTGCACGATGCCGGTGACGACACCCATGGCGATGTTGATCAGGAAGAGTTTTCCCCAGAACTTCGTCGCCCTGAGGTACTTCGGATTCGACGTCCGCACCCAGGCGGTCTCCAGGCCGGCGGTCAGCGCGGCGAGGGAGATCGTCAGGGGGACGAAGAGGAAGTGGTAGACGGTGGTGATGCCGAACTGCCATCGCGCGAGAGTCTCGGGAGCCAGTGCGATGTCCACGTCGTCGTCTCTCCTTCTCCTAACGAGCCGGCCTTTTGGGGGCGGCGGCTTGCCCTATTGGTCCCGGCCTGATCGGGAGGAACCGGGATACAGGGACGCGCTTGTGAACGCGTTCACATTCACAAGCAAAAGTATGGCGCACGGCCCGACCGGATCTTCAAGGGGGGGTCCCCCTTCGAACATCCGGCCGTGACCGCGCGCCGGAAAGCGGTGCGCGAGGGCTGCCGGGAGCCTCCTCAGACCTCCTTGGACCCCTCGGGTCCCCGTGAGTCCTCTTCGATCTCCTTGCGGAACGATTCCGCCGTGTGCAGGAACAGGTCGTTCGCCTCGTACTCGCCGATCGTGACCCGCACCCCCTCGCCCGCGAAGGGCCGGATCGTCACGCCCGCGCGCTCGCACACCGCCGCGAAGTCGGTCGTACGCTCCCCCAGCCGCAGCCATACGAAGTTGGCGTGCGTCTCGGGCACGGTCCACCCCTGGCCGCGCAGCCCGTCGAACACGCGGGTGCGCTCGGCGACCAGCGACCCCACCCGCCCGAGCAGCTCGTCCTCGGCGCGCAGCGAGGCGACCGCCGCGTCCTGCGCGATCTGGCTCACACCGAACGGCACCGCGGTCTTGCGCAGCGCGGCGGCCACCGGCTCGTGGGCGATCGCGAAGCCGACCCGCAGACCCGCGAGACCGTACGCCTTGGAGAAGGTCCGCAGCACGGCCACGTTGGGCCGCTCCCGGTAGATCTCGACGCCGTCGGGGACGTCGGTGTCCCGGATGAACTCGCGGTACGCCTCGTCCAGGACCACCAGGACGTCCTCCGGCACCCGGTCGAGGAACCGCTCCAGCTCGGCCCGGCGCACGACGGTGCCGGTGGGGTTGTTGGGGTTGCAGACGAAGATCATCCGCGTCCGCTCGGTGATCGCGTCCGCCATCGCGTCCAGGTCGTGCACCTCGTTCGCGTCCAGCGGCACCTTCACCGACGCGGCGCCCGAGATCTGGGTGATGATCGGGTACGCCTCGAAGGACCGCCACGCGTAGATCACCTCGTCGCCGGGGCCCGAGGTGGCCTGGAGGAGCTGCTGGGCGACGCCCACGGAGCCCGTACCGGTCGCGAGATGCGACACCGGGACCCCGAAACGGTCGGCCAGTTCGTTCATCAGGCCGGTGCACGCCATGTCGGGGTATCGGTTGAACGCGCCGGCCGAGGCCAGCACCGTCTCCATCACCCCGGGCAGCGGCGGGTAGGGGTTCTCGTTCGACGACAGCTTGTAAGCGGCGGGCCCGCCGGTCGCCGCCGGCCTGCCCGGCTTGTAGGTGGGAATGCCGTCCAGCTCGGCGCGCAGCTTGGGGCTCGTCTCGCTCACCGCGGGTCCTCCTCGGGCGTTCTGGGGGCCGTGCACATCATCGGCTCGCCTCATGCGGATGTACCAATACTGCTCACCTTAAGAGGATTGACGAGCGCTGCGAATACCGCCCACGAGACCGGTCCCCGACTCCCCCCGAGCCCGGTCCCAGCAAGGGGAGCGCTCGCGGACCTGGCACGCGCCGGTGGCTCACTCCGTGGCGCGCATCCCCCGTGGGGGTGAGTTGAGACCTCTTCGAAACATCGGACACTCGCCAGGCCCATCCTGCTCAACGCTTGACAGACCACAACCGAATCGCTCAACGACCTTGATTTCCATGTCGATTGAGCGTTGTTGATCATGCAGAAACGTGACTCTTGGGGAGTGAATATGCGACCGGCCTTACCACCTTGATGAGCCCTACTATCGGCTCGCCATGACACCAGCAGGGAAACACCAGGTGAGCCGGACGGACACATCCCGCCGGGGCAGCCGGCAAGGTCGGGCGGGCATCCGGGACGTGGCCGCCGCAGCCGGTGTCTCCATCACGACCGTCTCCGACGCGCTCAACGGCAAGGGACGGTTACCCGACGCCACACGCCGCCATGTCCGTGAAGTCGCCGAGCGGCTGGGCTACCGCCCGTCCGCCGCGGCCCGAACCCTCCGTACCGGCAAGTCAGGTCTGATCGGCCTGACCGTGACCACGTACGGGGATGAACCTTTCACCTTCACCGAATTCGCCTACTTCGCCGAGATGGCGCGGGCCGCGACCTCCGCGGCGCTCGCCCGCGGCTACGCCCTCGTCATCCTGCCCGCCACCTCCCGCCACGACGTCTGGTCGAACGTCGCGCTCGACGGCACCGTCGTCATCGACCCCTCCGACCACGATCCGGTCGTCACCGAACTCGTGCGCCAGGGCCTGCCCGTCGTCTCCGACGGCCGCCCGGCGGGCACCCTCCCCGTCACCGCCTGGGTCGACAACGACCACGAGGCCGCCGTACTCGATCTGCTCGACCATCTCGCCGCCGCCGGCGCCCGCCGGATCGGGCTGCTCACCGGGACCACCACCGACACGTACACCCGGCTCTCCACCACCGCGTATCTGCACTGGTGCGAGCGCGTCGGACAGGACCCGGTGTACGAGTCGTACCCCGCGCACGACCCCTGCGCCGGAGCCGTCGCCGCCGACCGGCTGCTCGCCCGGCCCGACCGTCCCGACGCGGTGTACGGGCTCTTCGACCCGAACGGCACCGATCTGCTCGCCGCCGCGCGGCGGTACGGCCTGCGGGTACCCGAGGACCTGCTGCTCGTCTGCTGCAGCGAGTCCACCGTGTACGCGACGACCGAACCGCCCATCACGACGCTCTCGCTCAAGCCTCGCCGTATCGGCACAGCCGTCGTACAGCTCCTCATCGACGCCATCGAGGGGATCGACACCGGGCGGCCGGTCGAGCAGGTGATACCCACGGAGCTGATCGTCCGGACCTCGTCCCAACGGCGCCCGCCCCGCACCACGGTCAGCGCTCCGAGGTCTCCCGCGAGAGACTGACGCGGGCGAAGCGAGGACGGTCCGTGGGCGAACCGGGACGGATCAGGAGCGGACCCGCGGACGAACCTGGTACGGACCGGAGACACGGCCGGGACAGGACACAGATCGTGTAATTCGGGCGATCCGTGTGAAAACAGCCGATGAAACGTGGGTGGAATCGGATTGACCACCCCTGGTGCGTCACACAGGGGTGGCTGCATTCCTATGATGGGCGCACGACACCGCGGACCCTCCCCTACCTCCGGTGGGGATGTCCCGTCCGACCAGGCGGGCCCGAAAGGTGTACGGAGGCGCGACGTTGGTGGAGGGGTCGATGACTCAGGGGGCCGGGACCGGTCAGGGACCCGTGGTGCGGACGGCGACGTTGCGCGATTTCCGGGTGCCGCCGTACACGCAGGTTCCCGTACAGCCGGGGGAGCCCGGACCGCCCACGGCGGCCAAGGCGTCCGAGACGCCCGCCGACCGGCCGGTCGCCGAGCAGCCCGGCGTTCCGGGGAGCCTCGGTGTCCTGCCCCGTACGGATCCGCGGGGGATCTCGCTCACCATGCCCGCCGGGCGACCCGCCCCGGCACCGACTCCGGTGACCACGAAGGTCTCTGACGCCCCGTCGCACCGCGATCCACGCAGCCTGGTCGGTACGGGGGTCGCCGACATCACGCCCGCGCCCGTCGCATCGCCGGCACCCGCCGTGCCGCCCGTACCGGCCGCACCGGTCGCCGACGCGACCCCCTCCGTCCACCCGGGCAACGCGGTCCCGCGCGACGAGGTCCCCGAGGGCTACACCCCCACCGAACGCGACCTCCCGGTGATCAAGCGCGGTGACAGCCCCCAGGTGCGCGTCGTGCCCGCCGAGAGCCCCGCCGACGCGGACGGCCTCGGCCCGCTGTTCGTCGTCGGAGACGTCCACGGCTATCTCGACGAACTCGTCGCCGCCCTCGCCGAACAGGGCCTCATCGACCAAGAGGGCAACTGGGCCGCGGGCAACACCCGCCTCTGGTTCCTCGGCGACTTCACCGACCGGGGACCCGACGGCGTCGGCGTCATCGACCTCGTCATGCGGCTCTCCGCCGAGGCGGCCGCCGCCGGTGGCTACTGCAAGGCCCTCATGGGCAATCACGAGCTGCTGCTGCTCGGCGCCAAGCGGTTCGGCGACACACCCGTCAACTCCGGGGCCGGCACCGCCACCTTCCAGGCCGCCTGGCTGCTGAACGGCGGTCAGAAGACGGACATGGAGCGCCTCCAGGACGTGCATCTCCAGTGGATGTCGCGGCTCGACGCCCTCGTCGAGGAGGACGGGCATCTGCTGATGCACTCCGACACG
The DNA here is from genome assembly GCF_042725135.1 of Streptomyces sp. NPDC060366. Lineage (NCBI taxonomy): Bacteria > Bacillati > Actinomycetota > Actinomycetes > Kitasatosporales > Streptomycetaceae > Streptomyces > Streptomyces sp. NPDC060366. Next base: position 230,082 of record NZ_JBHXDC010000004.1, read on the forward strand.
ACCGCGTATCTCGACTACGGCGCCACCATCGAGGACGTCAACGACAACGTCCGCGCCATCCTCACCCGCAACGACGCGGACGAGTGCTGGGACATCTTCCGCAAGCTGACCAAGCGTTTCGCGTTCCGTGACGACCGCGGCCCGGACGCCGCCCGGGAACTGATGGCCGCGTACGGCGGCAGCCGTATCGTCCACGGCCACAGCCCGATCCCGTATCTGCTCGGCGAAGTCGGCACCGAGGACGCCTCGGACGGCGAGGAGAACTCCGGCCCCGTGGTCGACGGGCCGCACGTGTACGCGGACGGTCTCGCCATCGCCATGGACGGCGGAGTGACCATGGCCGGAAAGCTTCTGGTCGTACGGCTCCCGTTGCATAACTGAACAGAGTGGGGGCAGGTGATTTCGGTGAACCCCCTGTCACCCAGTGCCGTAACCGCTCTACCATCGGCTTATCCGTAGCAGGCTCTCCTCCGTTTTCGCCAACCGTCCGTTCTCAGCGGGCAATCCGGCTCTACGGAGCATCGGGGGACGCACATGAACAGCGCTCCGCATCTGCTGAACGAGGATCGCGCCGACTACGAGCGGATTCTCGACGAGACGCTGCGCCATGCGCACGACCGTCCGGATCTGGCCGATGTCGGACAGCGGCTCAACGCCGAGCAACTGCGCACGATGGCTCTCAACGCGACGTCTCTGATAACCGCCGCAGCCGCGACCGAGTACGAGCACTACGCGAAGGTCCGGGAGGAGTTCCGCGCCTCGGCGAACTCGCCGGTGGGCAACTCCGTACTGGCTCCGGCGATGCACGGGGCCACCGAGACCGGCGCGGGTCTCGCCGCCGTCGTCGCCGTCCTGGTGCCGGTCCTGGCGGGCGCGGCGGCCGTCGTCTTCCTGCTCGTCGGTTACGCCCTGCGAATGCTCAGCCCGGTGCCCGGCTTCTCCGGCACGCTGCTGACCGTCGGCTGGTTCTTCACCGCGGTCACGGCCGTCGGCCTGGCGGTCGCCGCCGCCGGGCTGCTGATCACGGCCCTGCGCAACGCCGCGACGCAGGTCGCGGTCGGCGATGCGGACGGCTCCTGGCCCGACGATGTGTCACGGGCCCGCGAGGAGTGGCGCGTCGCCCTGCTGGATCGAGGGATCCTGCCGTTCCTGCGCGAGGCCCTGGCCGCGCCCGGTGTGGAGCCGGCGCCGAAGGCCCGCCCGGCGCAGTATCTGCCGAAGATGGGCTACAGCCGCCCGAACTTCTCCAGCCCGGACGACGGCGCGACGGCCGGGCAGCGTCCGATGTACTCGAGCCCGGACTTCTCCAGCCCCGACTTCGGCGGTCCTGAGCACAAGCCCGAATGAGCCGCCGCAGGTGGACCTTCCCACCTGCGCGGCTCACTTCGGAAGGCGTGTCAGCGGGTCGCGAGGCGGCGGCGTTCGAGGACCGCGGCCACGGCGTACGCGCCGCCGCCGGCGACGGTGAGGACCCAGTAGAGGCCGGGGGTGCCGAGGAAGAGCGCCGCGGTGGAGGTCAGGGCGAGCCAGCAACCGAGGCCGTAGTGCAGCAGGTTGCGGCGTGCGGCGCCCTCGGCGAGATAGAGCAGGCCGACGACGAGGCCGGAGCCGGTGGGCCAGAGCGTGGACTGGAGATCGGGCATGTCGAGGCTGTTCGTCAGGCCGGTGATGGCGAGGAACAGGGCGGCGAAGGCGACGACCCAGGCCGCGCCGAGCAGTTTGCCGGTGCGGATCTCGTCGGGGTCGATCGCGGCGCGCTGTGCGCGGCCGGCGGCGACGGTCGCGCTGACGGTACCGGCCGCGAGCCCGATTCCCAGGAGCGTCATGGGCAGCCAGCCGGGCAGTTCGAGCAGGGGGTTGGCGCCCTGGGAGACGGCGGCGGCGCCGTGACCGAGCACGTAGGCCAGTCCGAAGCTGACGTAGGTGGCGCGGTTGTCGACCTCGCTCGTACGGCCTGTCGGAGCGACGGTGTCGGTGGCGGCGGGCGAGGCGAGGGTGGCGACGGACATGGCGGAAACCTCCGGGTGTCTGGGCGCGAAAGCCTTGGTGGCCGGCGCCTGTAGGTGCTGAATGCGGGGGAGTTCGGGTTCGGGTTCGGCCGGGGATCAGGCCGGGCCGAGGCGCGACAGCGAGGCCGCGAAGTGCCGCACCAGATCGGCGGGCCAGGGGAAGGCGTGGGAAACGGTGCGCTGGTGAGCGAGTCCGTGCAGGCCGATCCAGAGCGCCACCGCGTCGGCGCAGGGGTCGGTGCTGGCCGAGCGTCCGGCGGTGACGCAGTCGGCGAGGGCGCCGGAGAGGACCCGCAGGGCTTCCGCGCCGAGGGAGGCCGGACCGGGTCCGGCGGTCCTGTCGCGGGTGGTCCTGTCGCCGGTCGTCCCGTTGACGGTCGCCCTGTCGCCGGTGGTGGCGGGTTTCGCGAGCTCACCGAACATGGCGCGGTAGCGCTCGGGGTGGGCTGCGGCGAAGTCGAGATAGGCGTGGCAGGCGGCGTACAGGCACTGTTCGGCGTCGTCGCCTGCCGCGTCCACGGCGGCCCGGAGTCGGCCCGACAGTTCGGCGAAGGCTTCGCGGACGACGGCGAGCATGATGGCCGGGCGGCCGGGGAAGTGCGGGTAGATCGAGGGGGCGGCTATTCCGGCCTGCCGGGCCACGGCGCGCAGGGTGACGGCCCGTTCGTCGCCATGATCGAGCAGGTCGGTCGCGGCGGCCAGGATGTCGGCCCGCAGGTGGCCGCCCTCGCCCCGGCGGTTCCTCGTACGGAGGGCGCGTCTGGGCACTTGTGCGTCGGCTGCGAGGGCCATGGCGTCACGTTCCGGGGACGATGACGACCTTGCCGAGGACTGTGCGGGACTCGGCGAGTGCCAGTGCCGACGCGGCGTCGGCCAGTGGAATCCTGGCGGCGATCTGCGGGACGACGGAGCCGTCGGCCACCAGTCGCAGCACCTGGGTGAGGTCCTCGCTCAGTCGGCGCTGCCAGGACGCCTGGCAGCGCTTGCCCGCCCAGTAGTTGTAGAAGTGCGCGCTCCTGCCGTTGGGCAGGGAGTTCCAGGCAGCCAGGCGGGCGAACAGCTTCAGCACGGGCAGTTGAGAGTTGCCTTCCTCGTCCTTCGAGGCCGCGGTGCCGTAGGAGACCAGCGTTCCGCCACGGCGCAGCAGCCGCCACGACTGCTCCAGTGCGGCGCCGCCGACGTGGTCGAAGACCGCGTCCACGCCGTCGGGGGCCATCTCCCGGATCCGGGCGTACATATCGGGGTCGCGGTAGTCGACGGGGCTCGCGCCCAGCTCACGCACGGTGGCGTGGTGGCGGGGGGATGCCGTGCCGATCACCGTGATGCCGGCGTGCCGGGCCAGTTGTACGAGGGTGGAGCCGACGCCGCCGTTGGCGCCGAGCACCACGATGATCCCGCCGGAGCGGACCTTGGCGATCCGGTGCAGCATCTGCCAGGCGGTGATCCCGTTGACGAGGACGGTCTCCGCGGCGGCCGCGTCCACGTCGTCCGGTACGGGCATCAGGTCCACGGCGTCGATCAGCAGGTGGCTGGCCCACGCGCCGGTCTTGGTGACGGCGGCGAACCGGCGTCCGGTGAGCCCGGTGTCCACGCCGGGTCCGGTGGCGGTGACGGTACCCACCACGTCGTAGCCGGGGACGAAGGGGAACGGCGGCTGGTCGTAGTACTTGCCGCGGCGCATCTGCTGCTCGGCGAACGCGACCCCGGTCGCTTCCATCCGCAGTACGACATGGCCCGCGGCCGGCGCCGGGAGATCGCGGGTCCGGACCTCGAGGCCGTCCGGCTCGACGGTGCCGGGCAGGACTATCTCGGTGGCGCTCACAGTGACGGTGCTGGTGCTGGTGCTGGCGGTCATGGCATTTCCCTTCAAGGCTTCGCTCGTTCGCTTACAGATGTAACTGTACGAGCGTAAGTCTCGGTTCGCAAGGGGATACGGCCATAACCTTCACGGCGTAAGGTGACAGCATGGACAACACCGGAACAGCGGCCTCGGCCGCACCGAAACAGGGCCGCGCGCGCAACCGTCGCGGCGAGGGCGGGCGCCTGCGGGAGGACATCATCGCCGCCGCGGTGGAACTCCTCGACGAAGCGGGCGACGAACGCGCCATCACACTGCGCTCGGTCGCCCGCCGGGTCGGAATCGCCGCCCCGTCGATCTACCGGCACTTCCCCGACCAGCCGGCCATCATGCTCGCCGTCGTGCAGGGGGAGTTCGCCGACCTGCGGAACAGCCTGCGCTCCTCGGTGGAGAAGGCCGGGGACGACCCCCGGCGACGGATGTACGCCGTCTGCGAGGCGTATCTGGAGTTCGCCCGGATCCATCCCGAGCGCTACCGCACGATGTTCGGCGGCCTCTGGATGCCCGACCTGGACGACAGCTCCCTGACCAAGGAGGATCTGGCCGCGCTCGGCGACGACAGCATGCGGATCCTCGTCGAGACCCTCGGCGAGTGCGCCGCCGCGGGCCAGTCCACCAGCACCGACCCGTCCAGTGACGCGGTCGCGCTCTGGCTGGGCCTGCACGGACTCGCCCACCAGCGAGCGGTGGCCGAGTCCTTCCCCTGGCCGCCGGACATCGCCGACCGCATCATCACCGCACTCGCCCACCTGAAGACCGCCTGACCCCGTCCAGGGCCCAGGTTGTGGGTTGGGCCCTGGGTTGGGTCTTGGGGCCCATGCCGGTGGGTGTGGCCCCGTCGTACTTTTCTCATGTCGCCAGCGGGACCGGCCAGGAGGAAGCCGGAAACGCGGGGCGACACCAAAGACTCGTACGAGTCGGCCGGTCACCGGCCGGCCGACACAAAAAGGGGACAGCTCATGTCGAACGTCACGCTGAAGGCCGCCACCAACGCCAAGCTCTACGTCGGCACCTGGGCCAACACCGCCGTCACCGCGATGAAGCGCCGCAGCGACAAGGGCCAGGGCGCCGTCGAGTACGTCGGCGTCATCGTCCTGGTCGCCCTGATCATCGCCGCCATCGTCGGCTCCGAGGTCGACACCGCAATCGCCGACGGCCTCACCAACACCGTCGACGAGATCCTCGGTGGCGAGTAACCAACCCCCCACGGGACAGGGCAGGCCCAATCCATCCCCGGCCAGGATGGACACGGACCTGCCCTCCCCACATTCCCGGCCCAAATGAGCCCCGCCTCTGCCCCGACCGCCCGCACGACCTGGCGGCCGGGGCAGAGTCATGTTCTCCACCACGCCGATGACGGCCTCGTGGCGGTACACCCGCATCAGCCGTGCCATCACGTGGATGGGCACACCTGCGCTACGCAGACGCTTCTACGAACACGCTCTCCGATATGGCCGACTGGAAGCTGTCACTTCCCGCGAAGACGGCTCGGTAGGAGCCGACTGTGCTCCGGTCAATCTCTGCCGTCGGCTCCCAAGACACTGGAACGGGTCGCGCGATGGCGGACACCAAACGTCGGCGCACCACGGAGTGGGGCCCGACTCACGTGGGGAGGCCACTCGTGGACGTCCGCCGCCCGGCTCAGTCGGCGATCGGCAGGTACACCCGGTTGCCGCTCGCCGCGAACTCCTTGGATTTGGCTGCCATGCCCGCCTCGATCTCGTCCTGCGAGCCGCCGTGGTCACGGCGGATGTCGTGGGAGATGCGCATCGAGCAGAACTTCGGCCCGCACATCGAGCAGAAGTGCGCGGTCTTCGCCGGCTCGGCCGGCAGTGTCTCGTCGTGGAACTCCCGTGCCGTGTCCGGGTCGAGCGCCAGATTGAACTGGTCCTCCCAGCGGAATTCGAACCGCGCGTCCGACAGCGCGTCGTCCCATTCCTGCGCCCCCGGATGGCCCTTGGCCAGATCCGCCGCGTGCGCCGCGATCTTGTACGTGATGACGCCGGTCTTCACATCGTCGCGGTTGGGCAGGCCCAGGTGCTCCTTGGGTGTCACGTAGCAGAGCATCGCCGTACCCCACCAGGCGATCATCGCGGCGCCGATGCCGGAGGTGATGTGGTCGTACGCCGGGGCGACGTCCGTCGTCAGCGGGCCGAGCGTGTAGAACGGCGCCTCCTCGCAGATCTCCTGCTGAAGGTCGATGTTCTCCTTGATCTTGTGCATCGGGACATGGCCCGGCCCCTCGATCATGGTCTGCACGTTGTGCCGCTTGGCGATGGTGTTCAGTTCGCCGAGCGTCCGCAACTCGGCGAACTGCGCCTCGTCGTTGGCGTCCGCAATCGAGCCCGGCCGCAGGCCGTCGCCGAGGGAGTACGTCACGTCGTACGAGGCGAGGATCTCGCACAGCTCCTCGAAGTTCTCGTACAGGAACGACTCCTGATGGTGCGCCAGGCACCACGCCGCCATGATCGAGCCGCCGCGCGAGACGATGCCGGTCTTGCGGCGGGCCGTGAGCGGCACGTAGCGCAGCAGCACGCCCGCGTGGACGGTCATGTAGTCGACGCCCTGCTCGGCCTGTTCGACGACCGTGTCCTTGTAGATCTCCCAGGTCAGCTCCTCGGCCTTGCCGTCGACCTTCTCCAGCGCCTGGTAGAGCGGCACGGTGCCGATGGGGACCGGGGAGTTGCGCAGCACCCACTCACGGGTGGTGTGGATGTTGCGGCCGGTGGAGAGGTCCATGACCGTGTCGGCGCCCCACTTGGTCGCCCAGGTCATCTTGTCCACCTCCTCCTCGATGGAGGAAGTGACCGCGGAGTTGCCGATGTTGGCGTTGACCTTCACCAGGAACCGCTTGCCGATGATCATCGGTTCGATCTCGGGGTGGTTGACGTTGGCCGGCAGTACGGCGCGGCCCGCGGCGATCTCGTCGCGTACGACCTCGGGCGGGACGTTCTCCCGGATGGCGACGTACTCCATCTCCGGGGTGATGTCGCCCCGCCGGGCGTACGCGAGTTGCGTGACCGCCTGTCCGTCGCGGCCCCGGCGCGGCTGGCGCGGGCGGCCGGGGAAGACCGCGTCGAGATTGCGGAGACCCCCGCGGGGCGAGGTGTGTTTGAGGCCGTCGTCCTCGGGGCGGACGGGGCGGCCCGCGTACTCCTCGGTGTCGCCGCGGCCGACGATCCAGTTCTCCCGGAGCGGTGCGAGACCGCGCCGTACGTCGGTTTCGACGGTGGGATCGGTGTACGGCCCCGACGTGTCGTACAGCGTCACGTCGTCGCCGTTGGTGAGATGCACCTGACGGACCGGCACCCGGAGATCGGGGCGCGATCCTTCCACGTATCCCTTGTGCCAGCCGATGGCTCGTGCGGCAGGCGTGCGTGCGTCCTGAACGGTCATATGAGACCTACTCCCTACGCCGGCATTACCCGGTAACAGGTTCGGCGGTCGACGCAGCTCAGGGATCCGGGGAAGCCCCGGAACTCCACAGTCAGCGTCCTCTCAGCCCGGTGCTCCGAGCTCCCGCGTGTGTAAAGGCACCACCACGCTAACGCGATGTCGGGCGTGCTGAACAGAGGGCCCCCGCCGTTCTTGCGATGATCGGTCGGTGACCTCACCCCAGCAGACACCCGATACGCACGGCCACTCGCACAGTCATGGGCCGGCCGCGCCGGTCTCCAAGCACCTGCGCAAGGTCATCGCCGCGGTGCTGATTCCCTTCGCCACGGCCGTCCTTGTCGGACTCGTCGTGCTGTGGCCCGGCGGCGCCCCGGCGCACGAACGCACCGGTGTCGGCTTCGACCGGCAGACCGAGCAGGGCCAGGTGGTGAAGATCGAGCAGATCGACTGCAAGGACGTGAACGCCGCTCAGGTCCCGCCGACGGGCGACACGACGACGCCGGAGGGGCGTGAGGCGCAGCAAGCACAGACCGGGGACTGCGAGAAGGCGACGGTCGAGGTGACGACCGGTAAGAACAAGGGCCGTAAGTTCGTCGAGATCGTCCAGCCCGACGCGCCGCGGCAGTTTCACGTGAAACAAGGCGTTGTGGTGGCCTACGCCCCCGACGCCCCCCGGGATCTCCAGTACTCGGTGACGGACGTGGACCGCTCGACGCCGATGGCACTGCTGGCCGGGATCTTCGCTCTCGCGGTGATCGTGGTGGGGCGGCTGCGCGGGCTGATGGCACTGGTCGCGCTGATCATCTCGTTCGCCGTACTGACGCTGTTCATCCTGCCGGCGATTCTCCAAGGTTCGAATCCGCTGATCGTCGCGGTCGTCGGCGCGAGCGCGATCATGCTGATCGCGCTCTATCTGTGCCACGGTCTGACGGCCCGTACGTCCGTCGCCGTGCTCGGCACACTCATCTCGCTGCTGCTGATCGGGCTGCTGGGCTCGCTGTTCATCGGCTGGGCGAGTCTGACGGGCAACACGGACGACAACACCGGGCTGATCCACGGGCTCTATCCGGAGATCGACATGAGCGGTCTGCTGCTGGCGGGCGTCATCATCGGATCGCTGGGTGTGCTGGACGATGTGACGGTCACCCAGACGTCGGCGGTGTGGGAGCTGCGCCAGGCGAATCCCGACATGGGGCCGCGCGCCCTCTACCGGGCGGGTATCCGTATCGGGCGCGACCACATCGCGTCGGTGGTCAACACGCTCGTACTGGCCTACGCGGGCGCCGCGTTGCCGCTGCTGCTGCTCTTCTCGATCGCCGAGTCGAGCGTGGGGACGGTGGCCAACAGCGAGCTGGTGGCCCAGGAGATCGTACGGACCCTGGTCGGGTCGATCGGTCTCGTCGCGTCGGTGCCGGTGACCACGGCACTGGCGGCGCTGGTGGTGTCGGCCGACCGGCCGGGGACGCCGGGGGGAGGGGCGACGCCGGAGACGGCGACGGGGGCGCCGTCGGACGCACCCTCGGGGACGCCGCCGAAGGCGCCTTCCGGGCGGCCGTTCGGGGGCCTGCGGACGCGAGGCGGAGGCGGGCGGCGCCGCAAGGCGTAGCCCTCCGCCCGCGGGAGCGCTCAGGAGCCGGAACCCCGGAATCCGCGCTGGAGCCGGCACTCAGCAGTCGGCGTTCCTCGAATCCGCGCTCAGCCCGCGTTCTCCTCGGCGAGGATGCGCCCGAGCGTCTCCTCAAGATTGGTCTCGAAGTCCCCGAGCGTCATCTCCTGCCCGAGCGGGACCAGCCGGTCCGTACGGTCGAGGAAGGCCACCAGCGGCGGTGCGCTGACCCGGAAGAGGGCGTGTTCGGCGCCGACCTGGAGTCTGATGTGGACGTCCGAGAGCTCCTCGGGCTCGGTCGGCGAGATGTACACGTCGCCGTCGCCGCTGGGTTCGTTGATGCCGTCGACCAGCAACTCGCGGCCGAAGGCCCAGGTGACCGGGGCGTCGCCGGGCAGATGGAACGTCATCCGCACCGCGTAGGGGTCCGCCGTCTCGTAACGGAGTTCCACTGGAATTCGGAATGAGAGCTCTTCGGAGACAAGGAAACTCATCAGGACTTCTGCCTGAACCAACTCGCGCATCACGTACCCCGCAGTGGATGACGGACAGTTACGGAGAGTAAGAAATTCAGAGGGATTTCAGGGGTTTGAGGGGTGAAAGGTCCGATATTGATGCCCCTTGATCCTCTTCTTAATCGTCCAACACGCAGTAACAGATCACAAGGAGTGATATTTCAAATACTGATAGAGAATTCCAGCGAGCCGATCAAGTTTCCGATCTCTTTGCATAGCCGTTCGACATTGGGAAGCAGTTTTCGCTCCTGATGCAGCGGCACCGACGTCGCGAGCGCCGCGACCGTCGGCCCGTGCCTGACGGGTACGGCGGCGCAGACCTGGCCGAGCACGTACTCCTGCCGCTCCAGAAAGGGTCCCGTGCGCCCCCTGGCACCGAGGCGCGACAGCAGTGCGCGCCGGTCCGCCACGGAGTAGGGGGTGAGCGGGCCCACGGGATGCCGGTCCAGATGGTCCTGGCGGGCGGCCTCGTCGAGCTGGCTCAGCAGACACTGGCCGATCGCGTGCGCGTGCCCGGTCTCACGGAAATCCGCCCATTCGGCGACGGCGGGCGTGGCCGGGCTGTCGGCGACCGCGACGACCTCGATCTCGCCCTCGCGGTAGACCGCGAAATAGACGGGCGCCCCGATCAGATCGCGGCAGTACTCCATCGATTCGGCCATCGTGCGCCGGGGCCGGCCGATTACCGGGCCCTGGCCGCTCACCAGGCGGTCCACCGCGTCCCCGAGGAAGAACACGCCCTTCTCACGGCGCAGATAGCCCTCGTGGGTCAGGGTGCGCAGCAGGTGATAGGCGGTGGGGAGGGGGAGGCCGGCCTCACGGGCGAGCTGTTTCGCCGGGGCCCCGTTCGGATGGGCGCCGGCCGACTCCAGCAGACGCAGCGCGCGCCGCACGGAACCGATCAGGGTAGGAGCAGCTGACGTGCTCGCTGTGGCCAAAGGTCACCCCTGGGCTTGCTGACGGGCGTGCGCCCGCTCGCGGGGGCCGCCCCCGCGCCTGTCACACCCCTGGGGACCCGAGACAGAGTCTGAGGTCCGGCGTCGGGAACTCGGACAATGCGTTGGCCAAAACGACCGGCGACGCTGTTTTCGCAGGGTGTGGCAGAGGCTTGCCACTCTAATGGCAGCCTCTGAGGTGGGAGTGGTTTCGTCTCCGCCTTTCCCCCGCGCGGGCTAACGGCCGGGGCGGGGGCCGCCCCCGGCGGGGGCGGACGGCGGCGGAACGACGGTAAGAGGGGTAAGGCGGTGAGGGCCGGTGAGGGCTACCAGTCGCCCCGCGACGACGTGAACTTCCGCGCCCCGTAGACGAGGCCACCCACCAGGGCCACCAGGATCAGCAGCTTGAAGAGCAGTCCGATCACAAATCCGACCACGCTCGCGATCAGCCCGCCGAACACGACGAGCACGACCACGGGCAACGCGATCCACTTCACCCACCAGGGCATTCCCGCGACAATCTCCCGTACCGCCATCGTCCCTACCTCGTTCCGTGAGTACCTGAAGCACGCAGAAGCGTGAATACGTGATGAGCGTTCCCGCTGCTTTCGATGCTAGAGCGGCGCGGGGCGGAGCGGAGGCCCCGCGGCCCTGGAACTCCCCTGATCCGACCCTGACGCAATCGTGAGGGTCCGGCCTCAGCCCTCCGGAGGGGAGAAGACGACCATCACCCTCAGGTCCTCGGTGATGTGGTGGAACTTGTGCGGCTCACCGGCCGGTACGTAAACGACGCTGCCGCGCCCGACCTGCGTCGTCTCCATACCCACGGTGATCGAGGCGCGCCCGCTCACGACGAAGTAGACCTCGTCCTGGCGGTGCGGCTGCTGCGGGTCGATGGTGCCGGCGTCCAGCGCGTACAGGCCGACGGACATATTCCGTTCCCGTACAAACTGCAGATACGCCCCGTCGTTGGCGGCACGTTCCGCCTCCAGCTCGTCAAGTCGGAATGCCTTCATGCCACGATCTCACCATGAAGAATTTCGTAGTCAAGACGCTTGCCAACGCCGGTGCGCTCGCCGTGGCGATCTGGTTGATCAATGACATCACCCTGACCGGCGACAGCACCGGCAAGAAGGCTCTGGCGCTGGTGGTCGTGGCGCTGATCTTCGGAGTGGTGAACTTCGTCGTCAAGCCCATAGTCCAGTTGCTGACTCTGCCGCTGTTCATCGTCACCCTGGGGCTGTTCACCCTGGTCGTGAACGCGCTGATGCTGCTGCTGACCTCCTGGCTCGCCGACACGCTCGACCTGAGCTTCCATGTCGAGGGTTTCTGGACGGCGGTCCTCGGCGGCCTCATCATCTCGGTCGTGTCGTGGGCGCTGAACGTCGTGCTCCCCGACGACAAGGACTGATCCCCCATGGACCCTGTGGAGCCGGTGGAGCCGCCGGTGGAGAGCGGGACGGGCGCCGCGCCCGGTCCGGACCTCGCGGCGGGGAGCGGGCTCGGGGACGGCACGCGTGCCGTCCGGGCCGGGCTGCCCGACCCCGTGAAGTACGAACCGACCATGCCGGGCCCCGTGTTCGCCGCCCACTTCCATCTGCCGGGCGAGCCGACGGGCCCGTACACCTACGGCCGCGACACCAATCCGACCTGGACCCATCTGGAACGTGCCATCGGCGAGCTGGAGGCACCCGGCCGGACCGTCGAGACCGTCGCCTTCGCCTCCGGGATGGCCGCGATCTCGGCGGTGCTCTTCTCCCAGCTGCGCACCGGCGACGCGGTCGTCCTGCCCGACGACGGCTACCAGGCGCTGCCGCTGCTGCGGGAGCAGCTCACTGCGTACGGCATCGAGGTACGGACCGCGCCCACCGCCGGCGACGCGCAGCTCGGCGTGCTGGCCGGTGCCCGGCTGCTGTGGATCGAGACCCCGTCCAACCCCGGGCTCGACGTCTGCGACATCCGCCGGCTGGTGCGGGCCGCGCACGACCAGGGCACCCTCGTCGCCGTGGACAACACCCTCGCCACGCCGCTCGGCCAGCGGCCCCTGGAGCTCGGCGCGGACTTCTCCGTGGCCAGCGACACCAAGGGCATGACGGGCCACGGCGATATCCTCCTGGGCCATGTGACCTGCGAAGATCCCGAGCTGGCAGCGGGTGTGCGGCGCTGGCGCAAGATCGCCGGGGCCATCCCCGGACCGATGGAGGCCTGGCTCGCCCACCGCTCGCTGTCCACGCTCCAGCTCCGCGTCGACCGCCAGTGCGCGACCGCGCTGCTGCTGGCGCGGGCGCTGGCCGGACGCGCCGATGTGAGCGGACTGCGGTATCCGGGGCTGCCCGACGACCCCTCGCACGCCGTCGCCTCGACACAGATGCGGCGGTACGGGTGCGTCGTGTCGTTCGTCCTGCCCGACCGCGACCACGCCGAGCGTTTCCTGGACGGGCTGCGGCTGGTGGACGATGCGACGAGCTTCGGCGGTCTGCGCTCGACGGCGGAACGGCGGGGGCGGTGGGGCGGCGACGCCGTGCCGGAAGGCTTCGTCCGGTTCTCCGTGGGCGCCGAGGACCCCGACGACCTCCTCGCCGACGTGCTGCGCGCTCTGACGGAAGCCGTCGGCTGACCCGGTCCGCGAGACCCCGGGCGGAACGGACGGTCCGAGCCTCCCCCCTCGTGGCTCGGGCCGTCCACGGGTTCCCGCACGCGAAGAACCACGCCAACAAGGCTAGTTGACTCTGCGTCAGTGTCCAATCACAGTAGCGACAGCCGCCTATCGACTTATTTATAGTTGGACGTTCCGGCGACGGGCTCGGGACGGGTTCGGACCGGCCGGAAGTTGAGGAGGGCTGCCATGGACCTGGCCCTGCTACGTACCTTCGTCACCGTGCACCGAGCCGGATCGTTCACCCGCGCCGCCGCCCTGCTCGGGCTCTCCCAGCCCGCCGTCACCGGCCAGATACGCACCCTGGAACGCCAGTTGGGCCGCCCGCTGTTCCTGCGCCAGGCCCGTGGCGTCACCCCCACCACCATGGGCGACGAGCTCGCCCACCGTGCCGCGCCGCATCTCGACGCCCTGGTCGAGATCACCGAGACCGGTCTCGACGAGGAGTCCGGCGTACGGACGCTCCATCTCGCCGGGCCGCCGGAGTTCACCTCCGTACGCGCCCTGCCCGCGCTCACCTCGCTGATCAGCCAGGGGCTCGCCCTCCGCGCCTCCTTCTTCGCCGACGCCGAGGAACTCCTGGACGGCCTCGCCGCCGGACACCACGACCTCGCCATCGTCACCGCCCGGCCACGCGGCGGACTGCTCACCTCGACCCCGCTCTGCGACGAGGAGCACGTCCTGGTCGCCTCGCCACGCTGGGCGGCGCGGCTGGGCCACGACGTGCTGCGCGAGGGTCACGTCGTCCTGGAACAGCTTCCGGTGGTGGAGGTCCACGAGTCGCTGCCGCTCGTATCCCGCTACTGGGCCTCGGTCTTCGACTCACGGCCGGCCGCCGCGGGCGCCGTCATCGCACCGGACCTGCGCGCCGTCCTGGAGAGCGCGGCGGCCGGCGCCGGACTGGCCGTACTGCCCCGCTACCTGTGCGAAGGCGCACTGGAGCGCGGTGAGATCGTCGCTCTCTACGATCCGCCGGTGCCCCCGCTGCGCACGTACTTTCTCGTCGTACGCACCGGCACACTGGCCCTTCCGCACATCGCGCGGGCGCACGAATGGCTGCTGCGCGCTTCGGTCGACTGGTGACCGTGCGGGCCCGGGGAGTTTCGGCACGGCCGTATCGGGCCACGCTCTTCCCATGACCGAACGGCCCGTGGTCAAGCGCACCGCACGCGCCATCCTGCTCGACGACGACCATCTCGTCCTCATCAAGCGCACCAAACCGGGTGTGGACCCGTACTGGCTGACCCCCGGCGGCGGGGTCGAGCCGGACGACGCCACCGTCGTCGCCGCGCTCCACCGCGAGGTCGACGAGGAACTGGGCGCCAAGATCACCGACGTCGTGCCCTGCTTCGTCGACACCGTCGAGCACATCGCGGACGGCGGCATCACCGGCGTGAAGGTGCAGCACTTTTTCGTCTGCCGTCTCGAATCGCTGGACCCGTCGCTGCGGCACGGGCCGGAGATGGACGAGCCGTGCGGGGAGTACGAGATCGTACGGGTGCCGTTCAGCCGGGTCGGGATCGCCGCCGTCCATCTCGTACCGCTGTCGCTGCGGCACTATCTGGACGGCAATATCGAGGGCGTGCGGGCGATGCACGCGCCCGACCTGGGCTGACGCGCAGACCGGCTGACCGCTTTACGTACGCGGACGCGGGCGGGGGCTCAGCAGGTCGAACGCCTCGCGCAGATCGCCGCCCCGGTAGGTGTGCGTGGCGAGCCCGGCCAGATGGTGGTCCGCGTTCACCGCCACCGCGCGGGGGACGGACGCGAAGATCGCCGCGTCCGACATGGAATCCCCGAAGGCGACACAGTCCTCGAGCCGGACACCGAACCGCGTACACAGCTCGTTCGCGATCCGGACCTTGGCCGCCGTATCGAGAATCCCCGCCCGGTCCACCGGCCGGGTGAACGGCAGGGCCGGCCAGCGTGAGCCATGGGTGGCGTGCGCGCCCCACGGCAACAGCCGTTCGACGAAGAAGTCCGGCGACAGCGTGATCACGGCGCAGTAGTCGCCCCGCGCACGGATGTCCGCCCAGACCTCCCTGATCCCGGCCAGCCACGGCGCCGCCTCGAAGGCCGTTTCGACCTGCGCGGCGGTCAGTTCGGCCCACAGCTCCCTGGCCCGGACGGCGAACTCGTCCGGGGCCAGCCCCGCGGTCAGGAACTCACGCTCCAGCTCCGCGATCTCGGCGCTCACACCGAGCTGCCGGGAGATCTCGACGGCCGCGGCCGATCCCCGGATCAGCGTGCCGTCGAGATCGAACAGATGCAGGGTGCGGGGACGGTCGCGGGTGTTCTTCCCGGGGCTCTCCATGTACGCCGAGGTTAGTACGGGCGGTTACTCCCGCCGTCAGACGCCCCACGCCGCGAATCACGGCACCGTGTTTCACGTGAAACCACTCAAGCGGCCCGTCCGCCGGGCACTCCTTGTCGTCCATGTCGCCGTCTCCGTGAGCTGGCTGGGCCTGACCCTCGGCCTGCTCACGCTTGGTATCACCGCGTACACCACCGGAGACTCCTCCCTCACCGAGGCGTCCTACCGTGCGATGGAGGTCTTCGCCGACTGGCTGCTCGCACCCGTCGTCGTGATCACGCTCGTCAGCGGGCTGGTGCTCTCCCTGGGGACGCCCTGGGGACTGGCCCGGTACCACTGGGTCTGGGTCAAGTTCTGGATCACGCTGGTCACGGGCGCGGCGACGGTCTTCGCGCTGCGGCCGGGGATCGGGCAGGCCGCGGACAGCGGCGGTGTGCCGGATATCAGTCTGGTCGCCGCGCCGTCGGTGGCGACCGTCGCGTATCTCTTCATGACCGTCATCTCGGTGCTGAAGCCGTGGGGACTGACGCGCCGGGGGCGGCGGGTCCGGGCGGCCTCGGCCGACAGGCGTGCCGGTCGCGAGGTGGCGGAGAAGCGCCTCAGCCAGGCCGCCTGACGGCTCCGGCCGGGACCGTGTCCGTCGCTGTCTCCGTGGTGGTGTCCGTGGTGGCGATGTCGCCGTCACGGGCATCGCGGCGTTCCAGGGTGTGCGAGACGACGGCGAGGAGCAGCGCGGACGCGGCGAGCGCGGCACCGACCCAGTTGGGCGCCGTGTAGCCGAGGCCGGCGCCGATGACCAGGCCGCCGAGCCAGGCGGCGAGGGCGTTGCCGAGGTTGAACGCGCCGATGTTGACGGCGGAGGCGAGCGTCGGGGCGCCGGACGCCTGGTCGAGTACGCGCTTCTGGAGCGGCGGCACGGTCGCGAAGCCCAGCCCGCCGATCAGGAGGAGGGTGACGGCAGCGGCGATCTTGTTGTGCGCGGTGAGGGTGAACAGCGCCAGGACCACGGACAGGGCGCCCAGCGACACGTACAGCATGGGCATGAGGTGGCGGTCGGCGTACCTGCCGCCGATGAGGTTGCCGCCGACCATGCCGAGGCCGAGGAGCACCAGGAGCCAGGTGACGGACGAGTCGGCGAAGCCGGCGGTCCGCGTCATCATCGGGGTGATGTAGGTGATCGCGGCGAAGACGCCGCCGAAGCCGAGAACCGTCATTCCCATGGCGAGCAGGACCTGGACGTTACGGAAGGCGGCCACCTCGTGGCGGATCCGTACGCCTCGCGCTCGCGGCTGCTCCGGTACGAGCTTGGCGACACCGGCGAGACCGACGACCCCCAGGCCCGCGACGAGGAGGAAGGTCGCGCGCCAGCCGGTGTTCTGGCCGACGTACGTACCCAGGGGGACGCCCACGACATTGGCGAGGGTGAGACCGGTGAACATCATCGCGATGGCGCCGGCCCTCTTGTGCGGGGCGACGAGCCCGGCGGCCACGACCGAACCGATGCCGAAGAACGCGCCGTGGGCGAGTGAGGCGACGACCCGGCCGGTGAGCATGAGGCCGAAGGTGGGCGCGAGGGCGGACATGACGTTGCCCGCGATGAACAGGCCCATCAGCAGCATCAGCATGCGCTTGCGGCTGACGCGGGTGCCCAGGATGGTCATGATCGGCGCGCCGAGTACGACTCCGAGGGCGTAGCCGCTGACCAGATGGCCCGCGGTGGGGATGGTGACGCCGTACTCGGTGGCGACCTCGGGGAGCAGCCCCATGATCACGAATTCGGTGGTCCCGATTCCGAACGCCCCGATGGCCAGGGCGAGGAGCGCGAGTGGCATGGGTGTGACCCTTCCCAGATGTATGTCCGTGCGTGCGCCGCTCGCGGGTGCGCCGCTTACGGCGCCTGCTGCTTGTGCATGCGCTTTACGAGCGTGGACAATACTTGCAGGCGCCGTTTAATTGCAAGCGCGCTATATTGCAGACGTGCCCTATCCTGGGTCCGGAAGCTCCGGTCGATGGAGACGACGGAGACGACGGAGGATGACGCCATGACCGCCACGGACCCCGCACTCACCGCCCTCGCCCAGGGCTGGGTGGCCCTCTCCCTGCTGCACAGCAGGATCGAGTCGCATATCGAACGGGCCCTGCAGAGCGGGCACGATCTCAGCGTCCGCGAGTACTCACTGCTCGACGTCCTCAGCCGCCAGCACGACGGCGAGGGCGGACACCTTCAGATGAAGCAGGTCGCCGACGCGGTGGTCCTCAGCCAGAGCGCGACCACGCGTCTGGTCACCCGCCTTGAGGATCGCGCCCTGCTCACGCGCTATCTGTGCCCGACGGACCGGCGCGGGATCTACACCGACGTCAGCGAGGCGGGCCTGCGACTCCTCGCCGAGGCTCGGCCGACGAACGACACCGCGCTGCGGGAGGCCCTGGACGCGGCGGCGACGAATCCGGAGCTCGCGCCGCTGGTCAGGGCCGTGGAGGAGCTGCGCGTACCCACGCGGTCGACCCCGGCGCCATCGGCGTAATCTGCGATCCATGAACGATCTGCGCATACGGTCGGCCGACGCCGGTGACCTCCCCGAGATCGTGGCGATGCTCGCCGACGATCCACTGGGCGCGGCACGCGAGTCGCCGGACGACCTCACCCCGTACCTCAAGGCCCTCGAACGGCTCGCCGACGACCCGAATCAGTACCAGGTCGTCGCCGAGCGCGACGGGCGCGTCGTCGGCACGCTCCAACTGACGATCATCGCGGGCATCTCCCGCCGGGGCGCCACGCGTTCGGTCATCGAGGGCGTACGCGTACACGCCGACGAGCGCGGCTCCGGCCTCGGCACCCGGCTGATCCAGTGGGCCATCGACGAATCCGGGCGCCAGGGCTGTCAGTTGGTCCAGCTGACGTCCGACGCGACACGTACGGACGCCCAGCGTTTCTACGAGCGGCTCGGGTTCACCGCGTCCCACGTCGGATTCAAGATGAGTCTGGAGAGCGGGGGCTGATCCCGGGGACGGGATGCGAGTTGGCGCCGGCATCGTACGTCCGGTTTCACGTGAAACATCACAGACCGCGCCAGCCCTGCTCGTCCACCCCGCCCGGGACCGCGTCCCCCGGCTCGTACGGCTCGCGGGTGTAGACGAAGGAGCCCAGGTCGAGATGGCTCACCTGGCCGTCCGGGCGGCGGACGGCCTTCAGCGTCTCCCCCGTGTAGTAACCGTCGAGCCCCTTCCACGTACCGTCCGGTCGGGCCACGAACCGGGAACGGCGGCCCCCGTCGCGCAGCGGCGTGAAGTCCAGACCGCGGTCCGCCGTCAGGCGCAGGACATACGGGGTCGCCCCCCAGTACCAGGGACCGGTCAGCTCCAGCAGTGCCTGGTCGACCTCGGGCAGTGGCCGCCACGGCTCGGGGATACGGGGCTCCGCGTCCGCCACGATATTGATGAGTTCGGCGGCGACGACACCGGTGAGCGGGCCCGAGGTGGCGTTGGCGAGCGCGACGGCGACCAGCCCGTCCTCGACACTCACCCAGAGCGCCGCCACGAAGCCGGGCAGCGAGCCCGTGTGCCCGGCGTAGGTGCGGCCACCTCCGTGGACGAGCTGTACGCCGAGCCCGTAACCGCCGCCCCAATGACCACTCTCGGGAGGCGTGGCGGGAGTCCGGGCTTCCAGTACGGACGCGGCACTCAGGACCCGGTCGTCGCCCTCGGCGAGGAACGCACCGAAGCGGCACAGGTCGTCGGCCGTCGACCAGAGCTGGCCCGCCGGGGCCATCAGGCCGAGATCCTCGGCCGGTTCGGGCAGGATCGCGTCCGCCCAGGGATGTACGGCCCAGCCGCCGGCCGCCGGGGCGACGGGCTGTGTGCTCGTACGGTGCATCGACAGCGGCTCCAGGATCTCACGCCGCAGCACCTCCTCCCAGGACGCGCCGCGCAACGCCTCGATCAGCGAACCGAGCAGCGTGTAGCCGGGGTTGGAGTAGTGGTACAGCCGGCCGGCGGGGTGCAGCACGGGGTGCTCGCCGAGCACGTCGGCCAGTTCGGTGCGCACCGTGCCGGGTGTGCGCTCCCACCAGGGGGCCGGCGCCTCGGCCGCCAGACCGGCCCCGTGGCCGAGGAGTTGGGCGATGGTGACCTCACCGACCCCGGTACCGGGAAGGTGCTTCTCCAGCGGGTCGGCCAGATCGAGGAGGCCCTCGTCGCGCAGCCGCAGCACCAGAACGGCGGTGAAGCACTTGGTGATCGAGCCGATCCGGTACTGGGTGTCCGCGTCCGGCTCATGACCGTCGACACAGCTGCGCCCGCCCGACCAGACCGTGCGCCCGTCACGCGCGACCGCGCCGACGAACGAGGGGGCGCGCCCTTCGGACTGCGCGGTGGCGACGCGGTGCAGCAGGGCCCGTCGCGTACTGGGGAGAAGTTCTTCGAAAGGTGAGGTCATGGTCCACATCTATCGGTAGGGACTTGTCCCGTCGACCGCATTTCGGCGCGCCGAGCCCGGTCCCGGGGATCGGCAGGCCGGGGATCGGTGCGCCAGGTCTCAGCACGCTGGGGATCAGCGCACCCCGGCCTCAGAGCGCCAGACCGTCGAGGATCCCCGCCACCTTCGGGGCCTGGAGCAGGAACCCCGTATGACTGCTGTCCAAGGTGTGCACGTCGTACGGGTTCTCCGGCGTCAGCTCGTCCGCCTCGGCGATCAGCCGGTCCTGCATCGCCACCGGGATCGACCGGTCGTTGCCGAGGCGGATGTAGGAGCGGGCGATCGTGCCCCACGTATCGGCGTGCCCACGCCCCTCGCCACCGATCACCGCGAGCGACTCGTCGGGCTGGAGGATGTTGATGAAGGCCAGGAACTCCGCGTCGGTGGCCTCCGCCATCGTCGCCGCCTTGAGGGCGGCGAGCAGGTCCGGGTCGGCGGTCCGGTAGTTGGCCCGGCCGACTCCGAGCACGGCCGGGTTCCCCACGTTGAACCCGCCGAGACCGGGGAGCAGGCTGTCGGCGAACTCCGGCTCCACCATGTACTCCATCGGATTGCCACGCCGCACGCACGACCACGCGGAGATGTACACGAGCCGGTCGATCAGACCGGGAATCTCGTTGCCGACGGCGGTGGTCGTCAGTCCGCCGAGGCTGGCGCCCACGAGCACCACCGGACCGTGCTCGGCCACACGCCGCACGATGTCGACCACCATGTCGACGTTGTCCCGCAGGGTGACACCGGCCAGCGTCGACGGCTCGGCCGCCCACGCGTCGAGATCCTGCGGTGCCTGGTAGGCGGCCGAATACTGCGCGTCGAGACCGTGCCCCGGCAGATCCACCGCGAAGCTGCGGTGCCCGAGAAGCGCCAGCTCACGCTGGATCGGAGCCCACATGAAGGAGCTGCTGCACGAGCCGTGGACGAGTACGAACGTGGGGCGGGCGTCGGCGGCGGAGGGCATGGGGATCAGTCCAATTCGACTGCGTCGGAGGGTCGGAGGGTCCGACGAGCGTATCGCCGTACTTTGGTCGGCCGAGCGGTGGCGAAGCGCCATACCTTGGACGCAAACGGCTGTACAGAAGGCGGGTTACCGGCCCCGGACCCCGTTCCTAGCGTTGAGGCATGACAGCCGAGACGACGAACGACACCGGATCGGACCCCGCGCCGGCGACCGCCGCCGGGCCCCCGACCGCGGCCCCTCGCGGCGCCGTACGGCCTTCGGAACGCGCCCTCGCCCCCGATCTCGCGCGCGGGCTCATGCTGCTGTTCATCGTGCTGTCGAACACCGCGTTCCATCTGTGGGCGTCGCGTTACGGTCCCTCGGGCTGGCAGCCCGTGAACGGGGGCCGGCTCGACCGGGCCGTCCAGTTCACCATGATCACCGTCCTGGACCTGCGGGTCTATCCGCTCTTCGCCTTCCTCTTCGGCTACGGGATGACGCAGCTGTTCCTGCGTCAGAAGGCCGCGGGGACCGCCGAGCGCGATGTCGTCAGGATCCTGCGCAGGCGCAGTCTGCTGCTGATCGTCATCGGCCTGCTGCACTCCGGTCTGCTGATGGCGGGCGACATCGTCGGCTACTACGGCCTGTTGAGCCTCGCCCTGGGTTGGCTCTTCCTCAGGCGCGGCGACCGCGCGCTCAAGTGGTGGATGTGGATCGGGGCGACGCTGATGGCGATCAGCGCCGCGCAGCCGGTCGTGACGGTGCTGCTCCAGGGCGATCTGGGCGCCGTGGGCGACGCCGGCGCGGAGCCGGGCGCCGAGGCGTACGCGGCGGGCGAGGAGAGCTGGCTCGCCGCGGCCGGCACCCGCGTGGTCACCGGGGCGTTCGTCACCTTCGCCGCCGCGCCCGCGTCCCTGATCGGCGGCGCCTACGTCGTCTTCCTGCTCGGCTTCTGGGCGGCGCGCCGGCGGATCCTGGAGGAGCCGGGACAGCATCTGCGGCTGCTGCGGCGCACCGCGCTCATCGGTGTCCCGGTCGGCTGGCTCGGCGGGCTGCCCGCCGCGCTGGCGCACGTCGGCGCGATCGACGTCCCCGGCGACGCGCAGAGCGAGTCGGGGGTCCTCACCGCGCTCAGGGAGATCACCGGCGGCGCCGCCGGGCTCGGGTACGTCGCAGCCGTCGCCCTGTTCGCGCACTGGTGGACCCGCAGACCGGACCGTCGGGGCGCACGCGCCGTCGACGCGGTGTCCGCCGTCGGCAAACGCTCGCTGTCCTGCTACCTCACGCACTCCCTGATCTTCGCCCCGCTGCTGGCGGCGTGGGGTCTCGGGCTCGGTGAGCACCTGACGAGCGCCACGATGGCGCTCGTGGCGGTCGGAGTCTGGCTGGTCACGGTGGCGGGGGCGTACGCCTTGGAGCGCGCCGGGCGCCGCGGGCCGGCGGAGGCGCTGCTGCGTCGGCTGATGTACCGGTCCTGAGCGGGAGACGTACCGGTCCTGAGCGGGAGACGTACCGGACCTGAGCCGATCCGGGGCCGTACCTCAAGTCTTGCTCTGAACTGCCGCCGCGCCAGGGCCCGTTCCGGGCATCGACCCCATACTGGCGAAAGGCGACATCAGGGACAGGGGGCTCCTGTGCGAACCATGATCTGGCGGCATGTCTCGGCGGCCGAACGACGACTCGACGCGTATGAAGTGGCCTATCTGGCCGGTGGACCCCAACGCGTGCTGGAAACCGCGCTCTTCGCGCTGCGCGACCGGGGGGCCGTCACGGTGGTCGGCCCCCGCGTGCGCGCGGTCGAGGACGCCGACGGACCTGACGAGCACCCGGCCGAGCACCCGGTCGAACGGGCGGTCCTCGCGAGCTGCCCACGCGGACGTAGCCTGGCGGTCGTCGCGAAAGCCGTACGCGGCGGACCGGAAGTCGCGGAGATCGAGCGCGGCCTGGTCTCCCTCGGCCTCCTCACCCGCGCGCGCCACCGGCTCACCCCGGCGGGCAGGAGTCAGCTCAAGGCGGCCAGGGAAGCAGCCACGCTCCCCGCGTACGTCCTCGACGGCCCGGCCGCCCACCGGGACCGGCGGCTGCGCCGCATCGTCGCGGGTACGGCGATCCCCGCCGGCCTGGGGCGGTCGCTGATACGTATGGGCAGGGCCGCCGACCCTGACTACGACTACGACTACGGCACCGAGGACGGCCATGACCCGGACTCGGCTTCCGGCACGCACTCGTCCTCGGAACCCGGCGGCTTCAGCTGCGGAAGCGGTGGCGGCGGTGGCGGCGGCAGCGACTAGGGAGGGCTGATCCGATAGCCTCCAGCGCCCCCGGTCGCCCGCCTCGGCGACCTCGGAGCGGGCGACCTCCTCGGAGTCTTCGAAGTTCGCCGGAAAAGTTTCACCGCGGGATGTCGAGAACCCGGGCGCGGCTCCGTCCCAGGGGTGAACGCGGCCACAATGGGCCGTACAGCACCAAGGAGAACACCATGGCGAAGTACCTGCTGCTCAAGCACTACCGGGGCGCTCCGACCGCGGTCAACGACGTGCCGATGGACCAGTGGGAGCCGGAGGAGGTCATCGCCCACGTGCAGTACATGCGTGACTTCGCCACCCGCCTCGAAGGCACCGGCGAGTTCGTCGACAGCCAGGCGCTCTCCGAGAAGGGCACGTTCGTCCGCTACGACGGCGAGGGACGGCCGCCGGTCACCGACGGCCCGTTCGCGGAGACCAAGGACCTGATCGCGGGCTGGATGGTGATCGACGTCGAGACCTACGAGCGGGCGCTCGAACTGGCAGCGGAGCTGTCCGCGGCTCCGGGCGCGGGCGGGAAGCCGATCCACGAGTGGCTCGAGCTGCGCCCGTTCCTCGGCGCGTCCCCGACCGTCACGGAGTGACGCACATGGACGAGGCGCTGCTGCGCACCCTCACCCCCGAGGTGATCGGTGTCCTCGGCCGTCGCGGAGCGGACTTCGCGTCGGCCGAGGACGCCGTGCAGGACGCCATGGTCGAGGCCCTGCGCGTATGGCCGGACGACCCGCCGCGCGATCCCAAGGGCTGGCTGGTCACCGTGGCCTGGCGCAAGTTCCTCGACGCCGCCCGCGCCGAGACCTCACGACGGCACCGCGAGGTGCGCGTGGAGGCTGAGCCCGTACCGGGTGCGGGCGGGGCGGTGGACGACACGCTCCAGCTGTACTTCCGGTGCGCGCACCCGTCCCTGACACCGGCCTCGGCCGTCGCGCTCACGCTGCGCGCGGTCGGGGGACTCACCACGCGCCAGATCGCGCGGGCCTACCTCGTGCCGGAGGCGACGATGGCCCAGCGCATCAGCAGGGCCAAGCGGACCGTCTCCGGCGTCCGGTTCGACCGACCCGGCGATGTCGCCACGGTGCTACGGGTGCTCTACCTGGTCTTCAACGAGGGCTACTCCGGGGATGTCGACCTCGCCGGCGAGGCGATCCGGCTCACTCGCCAGCTCGCGGCCAGGACCCACCACGAGGAGGTCGCGGGCCTGCTCGCGCTCATGCTGCTTCACCACGCACGCCGCCGGGCGCGGACCGGCCCCGACGGCAGGCTCGTGACTCTCGCGGAACAGGACCGCGGCTTGTGGGACACGCGTCTGATCGCCGAGGGTGTCGACGTGCTCCAGGCAGCCCTCGCCCGCGACCGACTGGGCGAGTTCCAGGCCCAGGCCGCCGTCGCCGCGCTGCACGCCGATGCCCGGACGGCCGAGGAGACCGACTGGGTGCAGATCGTGGAGTGGTACGACGAACTGGTACGGCTCACCGACAGCCCGGTGGCCCGGCTCAACCGGGCCGTCGCGGTCGGCGAGGCCGACGGCGCGCGGGCGGGCCTCGCCGCCCTGGCGGTGCTCGACCCCGCCCTGCCCCGCCACACCGCCGTCGCGGCATACCTGCACGAGCGTGACGGAGACCGGGCGACCGCGGCACGGCTCTACGCCGAAGCCGCCCAGTCGGCGGCGAGCCTGCCCGAACGCGAACACCTCACGCGCCAGGCCGCACGGCTCAACGCGCGGCTGCGCCGCTGAGCCGCTGCACGGTTGGGCGGCTGCACGGCGAGAAGCCCTTGTCGCTCAGGTCTGCGCCATGTCCACGAAGCGCGAGTAGTGGCCCTGGAACGCCACCGTGATCGTCGCCGTCGGGCCGTTACGGTGCTTGGCCACGATCAGGTCCGCCTCGCCCGCGCGCGGCGACTCCTTCTCGTACGCGTCCTCCCGGTGCAGCAGCACCACCATGTCCGCGTCCTGCTCGATGGAGCCCGACTCACGCAGGTCGGAGACCATCGGCTTCTTGTCCGTACGCTGCTCTGGGCCACGGTTCAGCTGGGAGAGCGCGATCACCGGCAGCTCCAGCTCCTTCGCCAGCAGCTTGAGGTTTCGCGACATGTCCGAGACCTCCTGCTGGCGGCTCTCCGCACGCTTCGAACCGCCGGACTGCATCAGCTGGAGGTAGTCGATGACCACCAGCTTCAGTCCGTTGCGCTGCTTGAGCCGGCGGCACTTCGCGCGGATCTCCATCATCGACAGGTTCGGCGAGTCGTCGATGTACAGCGGCGCCTGCGAGACGTCCGGCATCCGGCGGGCCAGCCGCGTCCAGTCCTCGTCCGTCATCGTGCCGGAACGCATGTGGTGCAGCGCCACCCGCGCCTCCGCCGAGAGCAGACGCATCGCGATCTCGTTGCGCCCCATCTCCAGCGAGAAGATGACGCTCGGCAGGTTGTTCTTGATGGAGGCCGCGCGCGCGAAGTCCAGCGCCAGCGTCGACTTACCCATGGCGGGACGGGCCGCGATGACGATCATCTGGCCGGGGTGCAGCCCGTTGGTGAGCGAGTCGAAGTCCGTGAACCCCGTCGGCACACCCGTCATCTCACCGCTGCGTGAACCGATCGCCTCGATCTCGTCGAGCGCGCCCTCCATGATGTCGCCGAGGGGCAGATAGTCCTCGCTGGTGCGCTGCTCGGTGACCGCGTAGATCTCGGCCTGGGCGGAGTTGACGATCTCGTCGACGTCGCCGTCCGCCGCGTATCCCATCTGTGTGATCTTGGTGCCGGCCTCGACGAGACGGCGCAGCACCGCGCGCTCGTGCACGATCTCCGCGTAGTACGACGCGTTCGCCGCCGTCGGCACCGACTGGACCAGCGTGTGCAGATACGACGCTCCGCCGACCCGGGTGATCTCACCGCGCTTGGTCAGCTCGGCGGCCACCGTGATGGGGTCGGCCGGCTCGCCCTTCGCGTACAGGTCGAGGATCGCCTGGAAGACCGTCTCGTGCGCGGGGCGGTAGAAGTCGTGGCCCTTGATGATCTCCACGACATCGGCGATGGCGTCCTTGGAGAGCAACATGCCGCCGAGCACGGACTGTTCGGCGTCCAGGTCCTGGGGGGGCACCCGCTCGAAACCGGGCGATCCGCCGTCCCACGCGGCGTTGTCCCTGCCGCGCTCGTGCTGCTCGTCGCGGCCTCTTCCCTCACCCCGGCGCTGGCGGGAGACCGGCAGACGATCACCCGGACCGGCTTCGGTCCAGGGGTCGTCCAATGGCTCGGGGATGGTCATCCGGCCACCTCCTCCCGTCCGCCAAGCGGACCTCGCCGTGCCACTCTTTCTACGGCACGACACTGACAAATCGAGTGGCCTGACTCCGGTTCCGGCGCGTCGGACGTCGGTCCACGGTAGGCCCGCGGGGACCGTCCGCCAATCTGGTTATCCACAGGCCATGTGGACGAAGGACCATATGCTGTGGAGAACTCCGGCGAACCTGTGCACGGACCGGGGGACAGCACTGTGGACAACCTCGCGACCCCTCCGCCACACCGGCTCTGACCTGGCCTTTCTCCATCCACCGGCTGTGGGGGAGAAAAACTTTCCATACTGGTCCAAGATCCGAGCAAACGGCGCACAACAGTGCCCGAATCTCATTAGTCGGTAAGGATCGCAACCACATTGCATGTCTTACCTGTGGAAGATTAGATTGAGCGCATGACACAGGTCCCCACGGCATCCGGTTCCGGCCCCGACGGCGGTCGGGACAGCGACCCCGGCAACCGGCCCGACAGTGGACCGGACACGGGGTCCAAGGCGGCCCGAAGGCGACACGACCGCGAGATCATCGCCCTCGCCGTGCCCGCTTTCGGCGCCCTCGTCGCCGAGCCCCTCTTCCTGATGGTCGACAGCGCGATCGTCGGCCATCTCGGTACTCCGCAGCTCGCCGGACTGGCGATCGCGGCGGCCCTGCTGACCACAGCCGTGAGTATCTTCGTCTTCCTCGCCTACGCCACCACGGCGGCCGTCGCACGTCGCGTCGGCGCGGGTGATCTTCAGGCCGCCATCCGGCAGGGCATGGACGGGATCTGGCTCGCCCTGCTGCTGGGCGCCGCCGTCATCGCCGTCACCCTCCCCCTGGCGCCCTGGCTCGTCGACATCTTCGGCGCCTCGGACACCGCCGCCCCGTACGCGATCACCTATCTGCGTATCTCCAGCCTCGGTATCCCGGCCATGCTGATCGTCCTGGCGGCGACCGGCGTCCTGCGTGGTCTCCAGGACACCCGGACCCCGCTCTACGTCGCCATCGGCGGCTTCGGGGCCAACGCGGTCCTCAACGTGGTGCTCGTCTACGGCGCCGGCTTCGGCATCGCCGGTTCCGCCTGGGGCACCGTCATCGCTCAGTTCGGTATGGCCGCGGCGTATCTGGTGGTCGTCGTACGGGGGGCCCGCCGCCACGGCGCCTCGCTCCGGCCCGATTACGCCGGCATACGGGCCAGCGCCCACGCGGGCGTCCCCCTTCTCGTCCGTACGCTCTCCCTGCGCGCGGTCCTGATGATCGCAACCGCCGTCGCCGCCCGTCTCGGCGATGCCGACGTCGCCGCGCACCAGATCATCCTGTCGCTGTGGAGCCTGATGGCCTTCGCGCTCGACGCCATCGCCATCGCCGGGCAGGCGATCATCGGCCGTTATCTGGGCGCGAACGATCCCCAGGGCGCCAAGGACGTCTGCCGTCGCATGGTGCAGTGGGGTGTGGTCTCCGGCGTGGGACTCGGGGTGCTCATCGTGCTGGCCCGCCCGCTGTTCATCCCACTGTTCACGGGCGACGAATTGGTCCAGGACACCCTGCTGCCCGCGCTGCTGGTCGTGGCGGTCACCCAGCCGATCGCCGGCATCGTCTTCGTACTGGACGGTGTGCTGATGGGCGCGGGTGACGGTCCCTATCTCGCGAAGGCGATGGTGGTGACGCTGGCCGTCTTCGCCCCGGTCGCCCTGCTGGTGCCGGTGTTCGGGGGCGGACTCACCGCCCTGTGGTGGGCCATGACGCTGATGATGGCGGTCCGCATGCTGACGCTGTGGGTGCGCACCAGGTCCGGCCACTGGCTGGTCACGGGCGCCACGCGCTGACCGGAGATCCCGACGCCGCCACCCGCGTTTCACGTGAAACAGCTCGGAAAACGCAATCGCCGGACGGGCCTGAGCCCGTCCGGCGATTGAGGACGAAACGGCTACCGGGCGGACCCGGTCAGCCAGTCCGGTCGAAGCCCTAGGCGGGCACGACCTCGACGCCGAACTTCGCGGCGACCTCGGGGTGCAGACGCACGGACACCTGGTGCGAGCCCAGGGTCTTGATCGGCGAACCGAGCTCGATACGACGCTTGTCGACCTCCGGACCACCGGCGGACTTGATCGCCGAAGCGAGGTCGGCCGGGGTGACGGAGCCGAAGAGACGGCCGGCGTCGCCGGAGCGAACAGCCAGACGCACCTTCACACCTTCGAGGCGGGCCTTGATCTCGTTGGCCTGCTCGATGGTGGCGATCTCGTGGATCTTGCGAGCACGACGAATCTGCTCGACGTCCTTCTCGCCGCCCTTGGTCCAGCGGATCGCGAAACCACGCGGGACCAGGTAGTTGCGGGCGTATCCGTCCTTGACGTCGACGACGTCGCCGGCGGTACCGAGGCCGGAGACCTCGTGAGTGAGGATGATCTTCATGATTAAGTCACCCTCCCCTTATCGCGCGGTGGACGTGTAGGGCAGCAGCGCCATCTCACGGCTGTTCTTGACTGCCGTGGCGACGTCACGCTGGTGCTGCGTGCAGTTGCCGGTGACGCGGCGGGCACGGATCTTGCCACGGTCGGAAATGAACTTCCGCAGCATGTTCGTGTCCTTGTAGTCCACGTACTGGGTCTTGTCCTTGCAGAATGCGCAGACCTTCTTCTTAGGCTTGCGCACAGGCGGCTTCGCCATGGTGTTTCTCCTGTGTGATCAAGAAAGTGGGAGCGAGCTGCCCTAGAAGGGCGGCTCGTCCGAGTAGCCGCCGCCGGAACCACCGGAACCGCCGGAGCTTCCGCCCCAACCGCCTCCGTTGCCTCCGCCGCCCTGCTGCTGGCCACCGCCGGCCGGCGCGCTGGTCGCCCAGGGGTCGTCGGCGGATGCTCCGCCGCCGCCCTGCTGCTGACCACCACCGGGGCCGCCGCCCCAGTTGCCGCCGCCCTGCTGCTGACCGCCGCCACCGCCGCCGCCGTAACCACCCTGGGCACCACGACCGGTGGTCTTGGTGACCTTGGCCGTGGCGGTCTTCAGGCTGGGGCCGACTTCCTCGACGTCCAGCTCGTAGACCGTGCGCTTGACGCCTTCGCGGTCCTCGTACGACCGCTGCTTGAGCCGGCCCTGCACGACGACGCGCATGCCCCGCTGAAGCGACTCGGCGACATTCTCCGCCGCCTGACGCCAGACCGAGCAGGTGAGGAACAGGCCATCGCCGTCCTTCCACTCATTGGTCTGCTTGTCGAAGATGCGGGGAGTCGACGCGACACGGAACTTCGCGACCGCCGCACCGGACGGGGTGAAGCGCAGCTCGGGGTCGTCGACGAGATTGCCGACGACCGTGATGACGGTCTCGCCTGCCATTGGGTGAACCTCTCGGCGGGGATTGCTTCTGCTGCTGGCTGCTACTCGGACCCGATAACCGCTGAGCTAGAAGCTCAGTGGGTCTCGGGGCGGAGGACCTTGGTCCGGAGGACCGACTCGTTCAGGTTCATCTGTCGGTCGAGCTCCTTGACGATCGCGGGCTCAGCCTGCAGATCGATGACCGAGTAGATGCCCTCGGGCTTCTTCTTGATCTCGTAAGAGAGACGACGACGGCCCCAGGTGTCGACCTTCTCCACCTTTCCGTCGCCCTCACGGACGACGGAGAGGAAGTTCTCGATCAGCGGGGAGACTGCTCGCTCCTCGAGATCGGGGTCGAGGATGACCATCACCTCGTAGTGACGCATGTGGAACCCACCTCCTTTGGACTCAGCGGCCACGGTCGTTCCGTGGCAGGAGGGTCGTGATGCGTGAGCAACGGTATCGGCCGCCACTGACAATCCCGCTCGACGAGCGAGGATCGCGTTCTGGCCTGGGCAGACACCGGTGCAGACCGTACAGACTACCTCTTGACCGGCTTCCGGTTGAAATCCGGCCGGGGAGGGACGCACCCTGTACACATCGGGTGTGGGCGACGCTACGATGCGCCGCCCTCCGGCAAGGCGCCAGGAGGTGCCCCATGGCTCAGGCAATGCAATCCAGGAGAACCGGTTCTCTCTTCGCCTCCGATCACCGGCCCCATCCCCTCCAGGACGTTCTGCTCTGGGTCACCGCGGTGGTCGGTGTCACCGCCTTCGTCTCGGGGATGTTCGACAACCTGCATCTCCTCAGCTCCTGGGCGGGGCTCATCGGCATCCTCACGGGTCTGTACGGCCAGTTCGTCTCGGTGACGACCCACGAGCGGTTCGCGTTGATCATGGGCCTGGGCTCCTCGGCGGTCGGCTTCTACCTCGGGATGGCGCACGGCGGACTGTTCGGCGGAGTACTGGGCTGAGGCCCGCCCCGCCCCGTGGCCAGCCGGGGCGCTCCTGCGGCAAGTAGGCTTCGGCGCGAGAGCCGGAGCCCCCCTACTCCATGGGGACACATCTGCGAGGAGCGCCCCGCATGACCCTGACGCTGAGCACCATCAGTCGCGAGCAGCATCTGGCGTACATCCAGAGCCTGCCCGCGGCCAGCCACTGCCAGGTCCCCGCGTGGGCGGACGTGAAGACGGAGTGGCGCTCGGAGAGCCTGGGCTGGTTCGACAGGGACGGCCAGCTGGTCGGCGCCGGTCTGGTGCTCTACCGCCAGCTGCCCAAGATCAAGCGCTATCTGGCGTATCTGCCCGAGGGCCCGGTCATCAACTGGTACGCCCCGAACCTGGCCGACTGGCTCCAGCCGATGCTGGCGCACCTGAGGAACCAGGGCGCGTTCTCCGTGAAGATGGGGCCGCCGGTGGTGATCCGCCGCTGGGACTCGGCGGCCATCAAGTCGGGGATCCAGGACCAGGACGTCAAGCGGCTGCGCGACGTCGAGGCCACCCATATCGAGCCGCGTGCCTTCGAAGTGGCCGACCGGCTGCGCAAGATGGGCTGGCAGCAGGGCGAGGACGGCGGGGCCGGCTTCGGAGACGTACAGCCCCGCTACGTCTTCCAGGTGCCGCTGGCGAACCGGTCGCTGGACGATGTCCTCAAGGGCTTCAACCAGCTGTGGCGGCGCAACATCAAGAAAGCGGAGAAGGCGGGCGTCGAGGTCGTCCAGGCCGGCTACGACGATCTCGCCGAGTGGCAGCGGCTGTACGAGATCACCGCCGAGCGCGACCACTTCCGGCCCCGGCCGCTCTCCTACTTCCAGCGGATGTGGACCGTCCTCAACTCCGAGGACCCCAACCGCATGCGGCTGTACTTCGCCCGGCACGAGGGGGAGAACGTCGCGGCCGCGACGATGCTGATCGTGGGCGGCCACGTCTGGTACTCGTACGGGGCGTCGGCCAACCACAAGCGGGAGGTCCGGCCGTCGAACGCGATGCAGTGGCGGATGCTCCGTGACGCCTATGCCATGGGTGCGACCGTCTACGACCTGCGCGGGATCTCGGACTCGCTCGACGAGACGGATCACCTGTTCGGTCTGATCCAGTTCAAGGTGGGCACGGGTGGCGAGGCCGTCGAGTACGTGGGCGAGTGGGACTTCCCGCTCAACAAGTTGCTCCACAAGGCTCTCGACATGTACATGTCTCGCCGTTGACCCGTATCCCGACCCGTATCCCGACCCGGTGGACAGCGGAGTGCCGACGATCAGCAGGCTGCGGTGCGAGGCGCCGGACGACCCCACCGGCCCGCCCAATAATTGCGTAAGGCCCTCAAGACCCTCAAGAACGTTCATATCCTTCATACACCGCAGCCACGAGAAAGGTTCCGGACCGGCATGGCGCTCTCCCTCTACGTCGACACCGCGCGCTGGCGGGCGCACCAGAAGTCGGTCATTGACCAGTTCCCGGGCCTCGTCCCGGTCTGCAAGGGCAATGGCTACGGCTTCGGTCACGAACGGCTCTCCGAGGAGACCTCCCGCTTCGAGTCCGACATCCTCGCCGTCGGCACCATCTACGAAGCCGCCCGCATCAAGGACTGGTTCAGCGGCGATCTCCTGGTCCTGACCCCGTTCCGCCGCGGTGAGGAGCCCGTACCGCTGCCCGACCGCGTCATCCGCTCCGTCTCCTCGGTCGACGGCGTCTTCGCGCTGGTGGGCGCCCGCGTCGTCATCGAGTGCATGAGCTCGATGAAGCGCCACGGAGTCCGCGAGGAGGAGCTCGGCCAGCTCCACGCGGCCATCGAGGACGTACGCCTCGAAGGCTTCGCCCTGCACCTGCCTCTCGACCGCACGGACGGGTCCGACGCGGTCGAGGAGGTCATCGGCTGGATGGACCGGCTGCGCGCGGCCCGGCTCCCGCTGCACACCATGTTCGTCAGCCATCTGCGCGCCGAGGAACTGGCCCGTCTCCAGCGGCAGTTCCCCCAGACCAGGTTCCGCGCCCGCATCGGTACGCGGCTGTGGCTGGGCGACCACGAGGCGACCCAGTACCGGGGCGCCGTGCTGGACGTGACGCGCGTCGTCAAGGGCGACCGGTTCGGCTACCGCCAGCAGAAGACCGCCTCCGAGGGCTGGCTGGTGGTCGTCGCCGGCGGCACGTCGCACGGTGTCGGACTCGAGGCACCCAAGGCGCTGCACGGCGTGATGCCGCGCGCCAAGGGCGTCGCGCGGGCGGGCCTGGCGACGGTCAACCGCAACCTCTCGCCGTTCGTGTGGTCGGGCAAGCAGCGCTGGTTCGCCGAGCCGCCGCACATGCAGGTGTCGATCCTGTTCGTGCCGGCCGACGCGCAGGAGCCCAAGGTGGGCGACGAGCTGGTGGCGCATCTGCGGCACACGACGACACAGTTCGACCGGCTCGTGGACCGCTAGAACCGCCTGTCGGACAAGACACGAAAGCGATGGCCGGTCGGCGCCCGGGAGGGCGGTCGACCGGCCATCGCTTCTCAACCCGTCCGTCGGCGGCTCAGGCGGCCCCGGGCGGCCGCACCCCCCACGAGACGCGCTGAGACGCCTCCACCGTCTGCGCCGTGTACGCCCGCGGCCGGGCCGCCCGGCCGAGTACGAACACGTCCCGCGCCCCGTCCAGCACCCCGCCCGACGGATCGTCCGAACCGTCGCGCCGCACGCCGTCGCGCTCCGGCAGCAGGATGTCCCGTACGACGACGGCGCACAGGTACAGCGTCCCCAGCAGGTGCAGCGCGATGGCCAGCTGGTAGCCCTCGGTCGGCAGTCCCTTGTGGGCGTCCCCGCTCGTCGTGTACGCGAGATACATCCAGATGCCCAGGAAGTACATGACCTCGCAGGCCTGCCAGATCAGGAAGTCGCGCCAGCGCGGCCGGGCCAGCGCCGCGAGCGGGATCAGCCACAGCACGTACTGCGGCGAGTAGACCTTGTTGGTCAGGATGAAGGCGGCCACGACCAGGAAGGCGAGCTGGGCGAACCGGGGCCGTCGCGGCGCCGTCAGGGCGAGCGCCGCGATGCCCGCGCACGCCAGCACCATCAGCACCATCGACCACGTGTTGACGGTCTCGACCTCCAGGGACCGCCCCGTGCGCTGGGTGATGATCAGCCAGAACGATCCGAAGTCGACCTGTCGCTCCTGGCTGAACGTGTAGAACTTCTTCCACCCCTCCGGCGCGAACAGCATCACCGGCAGATTCACCAGCAGCCACGAGAAGGCCGTACCGCCCAGCGCCACCCCGAACTCCCGCAGCCGCCCCGCGCGCCAGCACAGCAGCAACAGCGGCCCCAGCAGCAGTACGGGATAAAGCTTGGCCGCCGTCGCGAGGCCGATCAGGATGCCGAAGGCCAGCGGACGGCCGCGCGACCACATCAGCATCCCGGCCGCCAGGAGCGCGACGGCCAGCAGGTCCCAGTTGATGGTGGCGGTGAGGGCGAAGGCGGGCGCGAGGGCCAGGAGCAGGGCGTCCCAGGGCCGGTGCCGGTGGGTGCGGGCGACGCAGACGGCGATGATCACCGCGCAGATCATCAGCATCCCGGCGTTGACCATCCAGTACATCTGCTCGCGGTGCTGGATGGAGCCGTCACCGGGGGTGAGCCAGGAGGCGACCTCCATGAACAGACCCGTCAGGACGGGGTACTCCAGGTACTGCATGTCGCCGCTCAGGCGGTCGAAGTACGGCACGAGACCGTCGGCGAAGCCGCGCCCGAGGAAGAGGTGGGGGATGTCGGAGTAACAGGCGTGCGTGTACTGGGAGCTGGCGCCCCGGAACCAGGCCCATTCGTAGCAGGGCATCTTCTGCACCATGCCGAGCGCGAACATCCCGATCGCCACCAGCGCGACCACCCGTACCGGCGTGAGCCGGCTGGTGCCGTACCAGGCCCAGCGGCCGATGGGACCGCCGATCAGCTCGCTGCCCGCCGCGGCGATCCTGTCCCGCCTGGTGGGCGGTACGACCGGCCGGTCCTTGGGCACCGCGATGTCTTCTGTGCTCGGCATGCCGCCCATCCTGCCGTACGCCGCCGCGGCACGGCGAAGGCCGCCGCACCAGGGCCGTACACGGTGTGTGTACGGCCCTGGTGCGGCGGCCTTCGCGTCGCTTCCGGACTCTCCCTCGGCCTCAGGACCCGCGTCCCGGCCCCGGGGCTGCGTCAGCCTCCCGGGCCGCCGATGAAGCCCGTGCCGCCGTCGCCGCCCTCGGGATCTCCGGTCTCCGGTGGTGGACTGGTCGAAGAACCGGGATCCCCGATGACTCCGCCTGGATCCTCACCTCCGGGACCACCCGGATCACCGGTGCCTCCGTCCTCACAGCCGTTCCACTGGTCACAGGACTCGGTCGGGTCCGGGGTCTCGGAGGGCTCCTCGGACGGGGTCTCGGACGGCTTCTCGGACGGGGTCTCGGACGGCTTCTCCGTCGGCGTCGGCTCCGGACTCGGCACGCCGCCGCCGTAGACCGCCTCGCCGATCGGCGAGGGCTCGGGGAACTTCAGGGCTTCCGTGCCCTTCATCGCGACCGTCATGTACTCCCGCCAGATGTCGGCGGGGAACGACGCACCGTGGATCTTGTCCTGGCCGCCGGTGCCGAACATCTCCAGGAACTTGCGGTTCTTGTTCTCGGCGTTGTCGTCCAGCCGGTACATGTCGATGGCGGTGGAGAGCTGCGGGGTGTAACCCACGAACCAGGCCGACTTGTTGCCGTCGGTGGTACCGGTCTTGCCGGCCACCTCACGGCCGTCCGGCAGCTGCGCCGAGGTGCCCGTGCCGCCCTTCTCCATGACCACGGACTTCAGGACGTCCGTCACGTTCTGCGCGATGTCGACGTCGAAAGTGCTCTGCGGCTTCTTGTCGTACTCGAAGACGACAGTGCCTTCCTTCTTGACCTCCTGGACGGAGTAGGGCTCACGCTGTGTGCCGTTGTCGGCGAAGGTGGCGTACGAGCCCGCCATGCGGATGGCGCTGGGGTCGGAGATACCGATGGAGAACGACGGGTTGCTGCCGCCCGGAAGGCTGTCCTCCAGCAGTCCGGCGTCGACGGCGGCCTCTCGGACCTTCGGAATGCCCACGTCCATACCGAGCTGGACGAAGGGCGAGTTGGCCGAGACCTTCATGGCCTCGCGCAGATTGATGTCCTCGTAGTCCTCGTCACCGTCGTTGCGCTGGTGCCACTCCTCGCCCTTCTCGTTGGTCCAGATGTCGCCGTTGTAGTCCTTGATCTTCAGTTTGTTCTTGCCGTTGTACTCGCTCTTGTCCGGCGAGACCTTCGTACGCGACTCGGCGTCCTGCTCCGGCCCGAGCTCGGGGTCCCGCACACCGTCACGCATCGCCGCCGCCAGGACGTACGGCTTGAAGGTCGATCCGACCTGGGCACCGGTCTGGTCGGCGTTGTTGGTGAAGTGCTTGGTGGCGTCCTGCCCGCCGTAGATGGCGACGATCTTGCCGGTCTCGGGCTCCACCGAGGCGCCGCCGAACTGGACGTGGGTGTCCGTCTTCGGGCGCTTCTTCTCGTCGATGTTCGCCTTGTAGATGTCGGTGACGGCCTTGTTGAGCGCGTTGACCTTCTTCTTGTTGAAGGTCGTCTTGATCTCGAAGCCGCCCTCGGCCAGATCGTCGGCCGTGATGTTGTTTTTGTTGTTGTTGATGAAGTAGGCCTTGGCGAGGTCCACGAGGTAGCCGACCTGGCCGCCGAGCTGTGCGTCCTTTTTCGGCGGGTCGGGCATCGGAAATTCCTTGAACTTCTCCCGCTCCGCCGCGCTGAGATGGCCGTCCTGCACCATCTCGTTGAGGATCCAGGCCCAGCGCTTCTTCGCCCGCGCGGTGTTGGCCTCTGCGCTGGCGTTCGGGTCGATCGACGGGGCGCCGTTCGGGTCGTAGTACGTCGCACCCTTCAGGAGCGTCGCCAGGAAGGCGGACTGGCTCGCGTCGAGCTCCCTGGCGTCCACGCCGTAGTACGTACGGGCCGCCGCCTGGATGCCGTAGGCGCCGCGTCCGTAGTAGGAGGTGTTGAGGTACCCGGCCATGATGTCGGGCTTGTCCATGTCCGCGTCGACGCGGATGGAGATGAACAGCTCCTTGACCTTACGCGTGTAGGTCTGGTCCTGGCTGAGCATGGCGTTCTTGACGTACTGCTGGGTGATGGTCGAGCCACCCTGCGTCTGACCGCCCGTGGCCATGTTGAACACGGCCCGGCCGATGCCCATGGGGTCGACGCCCGAGTCTTCCCTGAACGTCTTGTTCTCCGCCGAGATCACAGCGTTCTGCATCGCAGTGGGGATCTGTTCGATCTTGACGATCTGGCGGTTGACCTCACCGCCGGTGGAGACCATCGGCGTTCCGTCGTCCCAGAGGTAGACGTTGTTCTGGGCCTTGGACGCCTCACTCGGATTGGGGAGCCCGACCATGGCGTACGCGATCGTGGCCGCGGTCATCAGGCTGCCGAAGAAGGCGATGCACAGGCCGGTCACGAGCTTCCAGGACGGCACCCAGCGACGCCAGCCGTACTTGTCGTACCTCGGGTAGTCGATCAGCCGCTTCTTGCCCGGCCTCCCGCCACGCGGCCGGCCGGGACCATCGGGACCACCGCCACCGCGGCGGCCTCCGCCGTGGCCCCCCGCGCCGGCGCCGCCCCCTTCGGCGGCACGGCGACGTCCCCGCTGGGCGGCCTTGCGGGCTTCGGCTCGGCCTCCGTAAGAGGGCTCCGGTTCATGGGAGCCGGAGTGGGACGCCGTGGGGACTCCACGGGAGGGATCCGCGCGACGGCCTGCCGGCCGCTGCGCGGCACGCCTGGCCGCGGCTCGTCCGCCACCCTGGCCACCCTGTGGCTGGGCCTGTTTGCGACGGTGCTCGCTCATCGAACGACTACTCCTCGGGCAGGCGCGAACGCCTGGAAGCGGCAGTTGAGTTCCGGTCCCCCCGAAATGAATACGGATGTGCCCGGCGTCGGGCTCATCCGGCATGCATCCAGAACGACGACGCTCTCACACGTCACGCGGTTCCCGGTGGTCTGCATGCCGCACAGACTACGCAGGGTCAAACCCGCCGAGATCTGAACTTCACCCCAAATCAGGCAAGTTACTCGCTGTGAATCCGTGATGTGACGCCGTTCACCATGGCCCCTCTTGTCCCATCAGCATCGGTGTTCTATCGTCCCGATGTATCGAGTCGATACATCGGGGCGGCATAAGCAGCA
The DNA here is from genome assembly GCF_042725135.1 of Streptomyces sp. NPDC060366. Lineage (NCBI taxonomy): Bacteria > Bacillati > Actinomycetota > Actinomycetes > Kitasatosporales > Streptomycetaceae > Streptomyces > Streptomyces sp. NPDC060366. The sequence continues at coordinate 267,852 of NZ_JBHXDC010000004.1, forward strand.
CGGGACGGCGGAGGAGGCGAAAGTGAGCAGACGCTCAGGCATCCTCGAATTCGCTGTCCTGGGTCTGCTGCGCGAGTCTCCGATGCACGGCTATGAGCTGCGGAAACGGCTCAACACCTCGCTGGGGATCTTCCGGGCCTTCAGTTACGGAACGCTGTATCCGTGCCTCAAGACGCTCGTCGCCAACGGATGGTTGATCGAGGAGCCGGGCAGTGCGCCCGAGGAGGCGCTCGCCGCGTCACTCGCGGGCCGCCGGGCCAAAATCGTCTACCGGCTGACGGCGGACGGCAAGGAGCACTTCGAGGATCTGCTGTCACAGACGGGCCCGGACGCCTGGGAGGACGAGCACTTCGCCGCTCGCTTCGCCTTCTTCGGACAGACGGAGCGCGAGGTACGGATGCGCGTGCTGGAGGGCCGTCGCAGCCGGCTGGAGGAGCGCCTGGAGAAGATGAGCGCTTCCCTGGCCCGTACGCGGGAACGCCTCGACGACTACACGCTCGAACTTCAGCGGCACGGCATGGAGTCCGTGGAGCGCGAAGTGCGCTGGCTCAACGAGTTGATCGAGAGCGAGCGGGCGGGACGGGATCGGCGAGAGTCCGGGCCGGACGGCCCCGCCGCCCAGCGGGACAGCACGTCGAACAGCACGACCGGCACGGACAGCAGGACGAGCGGTACGACCAACAGCACAACGGGAGACGAGGACGGCCTGCCCCGGCTCCGGGGTGCTTCCGGGGGTTCGCCTCCGGAAGCCCCCGGCCCGCCGGATCCGTCCGAGGACACCACCACATGAGGTTCCGCATCAACGCGGAACGTCATCGCAACATTGAGATCACACACAGGGAGCAACCAGGATGGGTTCCGTTCGCGTAGCCATTGTCGGCGTGGGCAACTGTGCCGCCTCGCTGGTGCAGGGCGTCGAGTTCTACAAGGACGCCGATCCGGCCGGCAAGGTGCCCGGCCTGATGCACGTGCAGTTCGGCGAGTACCACGTGAGGGACGTGGAGTTCGTCGCCGCCTTCGATGTCGACGCGAAGAAGGTCGGTCTCGACCTCGCGGACGCCATCGGTGCCAGCGAGAACAACACCATCAAGATCTGCGACGTCCCGAACTCGGGCGTGACCGTCCAGCGCGGCCACACCTATGACGGGCTCGGCAAGTACTACCGGGAGACGATCGAGGAGTCGGACGAAACGCCGGCCGACATCGTCCAGACCCTCAAGGACAAGCAGGTCGACGTCCTGGTCTGCTACCTGCCCGTCGGTTCCGAGGACGCCGCGAAGTTCTACGCGCAGTGCGCCATCGACGCCAAGGTCGCCTTCGTCAACGCTCTCCCGGTCTTCATCGCCGGCACGAAGGAGTGGGCGGACAAGTTCACCGAGGCCGGTGTCCCGATCGTCGGTGACGACATCAAGTCGCAGGTCGGCGCCACCATCACGCACCGTGTGATGGCGAAGCTGTTCGAGGACCGCGGTGTCGTCCTGGACCGCACGATGCAGCTGAACGTCGGCGGGAACATGGACTTCAAGAACATGCTGGAGCGCGACCGCCTGGAGTCCAAGAAGATCTCCAAGACGCAGGCGGTCACCTCGCAGATCCGCGACCGCGACATGGGCGCCGACAACGTCCACATCGGCCCCTCGGACTACGTGGCGTGGCTGGACGACCGCAAGTGGGCGTACGTCCGCCTCGAGGGCCGCGCCTTCGGTGACGTTCCGCTGAACCTGGAGTACAAGCTGGAGGTCTGGGACTCCCCGAACTCCGCGGGTGTCATCATCGACGCCGTTCGTGCCGCGAAGATCGCCAAGGACCGTGGCATCGGCGGCCCGATCCTCTCCGCGTCCTCGTACTTCATGAAGTCCCCGCCGGTGCAGTACTTCGACGACGAGGCCCGCGAGAACGTGGAGAAGTTCATTCAGGGTGAGGTCGAGCGCTGACCTCTGGGTGAATCTCGGGGGTTCGGATCGGTGGAACGCCGATCTCCCCCGTAACACGCACCATGCGAAGGGTCCCCGGGCAGACTGCCCGGGGACCCTTCGCATGTGACGCACGTGCTGTGTGTGACGCTGATCCACATGTCTGTCGTGCGCGATCTGCGCGTGCTCCTGCGTCTGCCCAACTTCCGCCGTCTGCTGACCGTGCGTCTGCTGTCGCAAGCGGCGGACGGGGTCTTCCAGGTCGCGCTGGCCGCGCACGTCGTGTTCTCCCCCGAGAAACAGACCTCCCCCGGCGCCATCGCGTCGGCCATGGCCATCCTGCTGCTGCCGTATTCACTCATCGGCCCGTTCGCCGGGGTGCTGCTCGACCGCTGGCGGCGGCGCCAGGTCATCCTGTACGGCAATCTGCTCCGGGCCGTTCTCGCGGCCTGCACCGCCGTACTGATCCTCACCTCCATGCCGGACTGGCTCTTCTACGTCTCCGCGCTCGCCGTGACGGCGGTCAACCGGTTCGTACTCGCCGGGCTCTCGGCCGCGCTGCCCCGCGTCGTCGAGGACGGACACCTGGTCGTCGCCAACTCCCTCTCCCCGACGGCCGGTACGCTCGCCGCGACCGCGGGTGGCGGCCTCGCCTTCCTGGTGCGGCTGCTCGTCTCCAGCTCCGACGCCGCCGTCGTACTGCTGGGCGCGGCGCTGTATCTGACATCGGCGCTGGCGTCCGTCACGATGACACGCGATCTCCTGGGCCCCGATCCGGGACTGGTACAGCCCCGGCTGAAGGCCGCTCTCGCCTCCACCGCACGCGGACTCGGCGAGGGGCTGCGCCATTTGGCCGAGCGGCGCGACGCGGCGGTCGCGCTGATCGCCATGACGCTGATGCGCTTCTGCTACGGAGCGCTGACCGTGATGGTGCTGATGCTCTGCCGCTACGCCTGGTCGAACACCGAGGAAGACGGGATCGCCCTGCTGGGGGTGGCGCTCCTCGTCTCGGGGGCCGGCTTCTTCACCGCCGCCGTGGTCACACCGACGGCGGTCGGGCGTCTCGGCTCGTTCGGCTGGATGATGGTGTGCGCCGCGTCGGCGGCCGTACTGGAACCGGCGTTGGCACTGTCGTTCTCTCCCACCCCGATGCTCGCCGCCGCGTTCGTGCTCGGCCTGACCACCCAGGGCGCGAAGATCTCGACGGACACGGTGGTGCAGACGTCGGTGGACGACGCGTACCGAGGTCGCGTTTTCTCCCTCTACGACGTGCTGTTCAACGTCGCCTTCGTGGGCGCCGCCGGGGTCGCCGCGCTGATACTGCCGCCGGACGGCCGCTCGGCGCCGCTCGTACTCGGGGTGGCGGCGCTGTACGCGTGCACCGCGGCAGGACTGTTCCGCTGGAAGAAGCACGCGAAGAAGTACGGGTAGCGCGGGGAGCACGCGCGAAGGGGGCGATGTTTCACGTGAAACATCGCCCCCTTCCATGGGCCTCCCCCGGCCGATGTTTCACGTGAAACATCGGCCGGGGGCCTTGCCGGGGGAGCGCCCCCGTACTCAGCTCTGCGAAGCCCACCATTCCTTCAGCGCGCTCACCGCTTCGTCACGCCCCATCGGCCCGTTCTCCAGCCGCAGCTCCAGCAGGAACTTGTACGCGGCCCCGATCACCGGCCCCGGACCGACACCCAGCGTCTCCATGATCTGGTTGCCGTCCAGGTCGGGGCGGATGGAGTCCAGCTCCTCCTGCTCCTGCAACTGCGCGATGCGCTCCTCGAGGCCGTCGTAGGCCCGCGAGAGCGCGGTCGCCTTGCGCTTGTTCCGGGTGGTGCAGTCCGAGCGGGTCAGCTTGTGGAGCCGGTCCAGCAGCGGGCCGGCGTCGCGTACGTACCGCCGCACCGCGGAGTCGGTCCACTCGCCCGTCCCGTAACCGTGGAAGCGCAGATGCAGCTCCACCAGTCGCGAGACGTCCTTCACCAGCTCGTTCGAGTACTTGAGCTCGGTCATGCGCCTCTTGGTGAGCTTCGCCCCCACCACCTCGTGGTGATGGAAGGAGACGCCGCCGTCCTTCTCGAAGCGCCGCGTGCGGGGCTTGCCGATGTCATGGAGCAGCGCGGCCAGCCGCAGGACGAGGTCCGGCCCGTTCTCCTCCAGGTCGATCGCCTGCTCCAGGACGGTCAGCGAGTGCTCGTACACGTCCTTGTGCCGGTGGTGCTCGTCACTCTCCAGCCGCAGCGCGGGCAGCTCGGGCAGGACACGCTCCGCGAGTCCCGTGTCGACGAGCAGGGCCAGGCCCTTGCGCGGGTTGCCGGAGAGGATCAGCTTGTTCAGCTCCTCCCGTACGCGCTCGGCCGAGACGATCTCGATGCGCTCGGACATGGCCTTCATCGCGGCGACGACGTCGGGAGCGACCTCGAAGTCCAGCTGCGCGGCGAAGCGCGCGGCCCTGAGCATGCGCAGCGGATCGTCGGAGAAGGACGCCTCGGGGGTGCCGGGCGTGCGCAGCACACCGGCCGCGAGGTCCTGGAGACCGCCGTGCGGGTCGATGAACTCCTTCTGCGGCAGCGCGACCGCCATCGCGTTGACGGTGAAGTCCCGGCGGACGAGATCGTCCTCGATGGAGTCCCCGTACGACACCTCGGGCTTGCGCGACGTGCGGTCGTAAGCCTCTGAGCGGTAGGTCGTGACCTCGATCTGGAAGTCCTGCCGATCGTCGCCGACCCGGCCCTCCTTCTGGACTCCGACCGTGCCGAAGGCGATCCCGACCTCCCACACCGAGTCCGCCCAGGGCCGGACGATCTTCAGTACGTCGTCGGGCCTGGCGTCGGTCGTGAAGTCGAGGTCGTTGCCGAGGCGACCGAGGAGGGCGTCCCTCACCGAGCCTCCGACCAGGGCGAGGGTGAAGCCCGCCTCCTGAAATCGGCGCGCGAGGTCGTCGGCGACAGGGGACACCCGCAGCAGTTCGCTGACCGCGCGGCGCTGCACCTGACTCAGTGCAAGGGGAGTCTCTTCGTTGGCGTTCGGCACAACAGAAAAGGGTACGTGCCCCGGCCGACCGCAGCGCCCGAGTTTCCGGGTCACCGGTTTCCACCGCACCATGAGATTCTTCCGATCATGAGAGGCGGTCCCCGGCACTTCGTCACAGCGCACATCGTTACCATGCGTGGACGCACAATCGACGACGACTATTGACGACGATCATTGACGACGAGGACGGGCGGGCGCGTGGCCGAGGCGGCAGACATCCAGGGGATGAAGCATTCTCCTGCCCGCCGATGGCTGGGGCGCACCGCCGCCGTGGCCGCAGGGGTGCCGCTCCTGGCCGGGCTGCTGGGGGGTCTCGCGGCGCCGCAGGCGTCCGCGGCGGGCTCGAGCGCCTCGCCTCTCTCCGCGGCCACCACAGGGGCTGCCACGGGCTCCCCTGCGAGTGCCGCCGCGGAACCGTCCGGTCCGAACACCGTCTCCGTCGCGCTCGACACCCTGGCGCCCAGCGCGCCCACCAAGGGCGACACCCTCACGATCTCCGGCACGGTGACCAACAAGAGCAAGAAGACGGTCACCGACGCCCAGGTCGATCTCCGGGTGGGCCCGCAGCTCACCGGCCGGACCGCCATCGACGACGCCGTCGAGCGCTCCAACGACACGACGTACGACCCGCTGCCGGTCGGCGGCAAGTACAAGGTCGAGTTCGCGAAGCTCGCCTCGGGCATCAGCTACGACTTCGCCCTGTCGGTACCGGTGAGCAAGCTCGGTCTCGGGGCGGACGGCGTCTACCAGCTCGGTGTGACGCTCACGGGCCGGACTGCGGCCGAACCGTACGACCACACCCTGGGCGTCCGCCGGACGTTCCTGCCGTGGCAGCCGGACTCGGTGGACAAGAAGACCAGGTTCACCTACCTCTGGCCGCTGATCTCCACGTCGCACGTCTCGGCCGAGACCGGCTCGGACGACCAGCAGACCCCGGTCTTCGAGAACGACGACCTGGCCCAGGAGCTGGCCCCCGGCGGCCGGCTGGAGCAGCTCGTCTCGCTCGGCAGCCAGCTCCCCGTCACCTGGGTCGTCGACCCGGACCTCCTCGCCACCGTCGAGGCGATGACCGACCCCTACCGCGTCAAGCAAGGCAAGTCCACGGTCGCGGGCAAGAACCAGCTCGTGGCCAGGACCTGGCTGAACTCCCTGGAGAAGGCCGTCCAGGACAACCCCAACATCGTCGCGCTGCCCTTCGGCGACCCGGACCTGGCGTCGCTGGCCCACGGCGGCGAGAGCGTCTCCGGCACCCTCGGCCATCTCCAGAGCTCCAGTGAAGTGGCCGGGAAGACCGTGGAGACCATCCTTCATGTGCCGCCCGCCACCGACTTCGCGTGGCCCGCGGACGGCGCGGTCGACCCGTCGATCGTCGATGTGGCGACCTCCGCGGGCGCCGACAAGGTGATCTCGCGCAGCGACAGCATCCAGGACAACCTGCCGTACACGGCGAGCGCGGCGCGGCCCATCGGCGGCGGCACAACGGCCGTGGTCAGCGACACCCGTCTGTCCACCGCCTTCGATGGCGATGTGACCAAGGCGGGCAGTTCCACGCTCGCGGTCCAGAAGTTCCTCGCCCAGTCGCTGGCCGTGAACCTCCAGGACCCCTCGAAGCAGCGCGACATCGTCGTCGCCCCGCAGCGCACGCCGTCGGCCAGCCAGGCGCAGTCCATGGCCCGTGCCCTCCAGGGCCTGGACGGACAGCGCTGGACCCAGTCGTCCGACCTGGTCGCCGCTGCCGCCGCCGAACCGGACACCAACGCCAACACCAAGGTGCCCGGCCCGACGCGGTATCCGGACAAGCTCCGGAAACAGGAGCTCCCCGCGTCCGCGTTCGAGGACCTCAAGGGGATGGGGGAGCGGCTCGGGAAGTTCAAGGCCATCCTCACCCTCCCGGACCGGGTGGCGACGCCCTTCGCCAACGCCGTGAACAGGGCGGTCTCCACGTCCTGGCGTGGCAACGCCAAGGGCGCCGAGCAGTACCGCGACTCGGTGAACCGCTATCTGACGAGCCTCGCCAGCGAGGTCCAGCTCATCCAGAAGTCCGAGCTGACCCTGTCCGGACGCAGCGCGACCATCCCGGTGACGGTCCAGAACCAGCTCCTGCAAGGCGTCGACAACCTCGTCCTGCGTCTCCAGTCCACGAACGCGACCCGTCTGAAGCTGGACGACGGCAGCGCGGTCACCGAGCAGCCGATCAAGATCGACGGTGGACACACCCAGGTGGTGAAGTTCACCGGCGCGGCCAACGCCAACGGTCCGGTGGAGCTCAAGGCTCAGCTCTACACGACCGACAACCGGCCGTACGGCAGCCCCATGACGTTCCAGGTCAGGGTCTCCGAGCTGACTCCCACCGTGATGCTCGTCATCGCCGGCGGTGTGCTCATGTTGGTCCTGGCCGGGGTCAAGATGTACAGCCAGCGCAAGCGGGCGGTGGCGGCCAAGGCTGCGGAGGACAAGGCCGCCGCGGACGCCGGTGCGGACGCCGGTGCGGACGCCGGCGGCGACGCCGGGGGCGACAGCGCCGACGACGGTGACTCCCCCGGCGGCGGCCCCGACAACGGCACCGACGACGGCGCGTCCCCTGCCCCGGACACCGCCGCCTCGGATCCCTCCGCGGATCCCGCGGCGCCGCCGGCCGAGGCGTCCGCCACGCGGAAGACTCCGGACGACCTCGACGGCGCCGGACCTGGGCAGCCGAGTGACCCTGCCCCGGACACCCGTCCGGAAAGCGGGGACCCGTCGGGCAAGGGTGAGAAAGTGGACCGTTGAGCGATGTCGTGGCCGGCCGGCCGGGGACGATGAGGTGGGGTAACGATGAACGCGCCGTACGACGGTGACCGCGGGCAGGGTGCTGGCGGCGATCCGGCAGGGCATGTTCCGCCCCAGCCGCCCTCCGTCGACCCCAACGCCCCCGCGCCCGACCCCGCACGGGATCCGCACGCCCGGAGCCCGTACACACAGAACCCGTACGGCCCGCCGCCGCGCACCGACGACCCGTACGCCCGGCCCCCGTACAGCCCGGACCAGTACCCCCAGGGCGCCTACGCGCAGGATCCGTACGTCCAGGACGCCCACGCCCAGGACCCCTACCGCGCGCAGAACCTCTCGGCGCAGGACCCGGCGTCCGCGGCGATGTACGACCGCGCCGCGCATCAGCCGCCGCCTCCCGGCACGCACCCGGAGACGATGCCGCTCTACCAGCAGCCGCCCGCGCAGCAGTACGCGCCCGATCCGCGCGTCTGGGCCCAGCCCCCGCCGCCCGAGCCCGACGGGCCGTCACACGGTCTTCCGCAGGGCGACGACCAGAGGACCGTGCAGTTCACAGGCGTCGACGAGCTCGTCACCCGGGCACGCACCGACGAGCCGGAGCCCGACGCGTTCGCGCATCTCTTCCGCGATCAGGAGGGCATGGGCCGGCCGCAGGCCGCCGCACCCGAGGCGGCTCCGGCGCCGCCGCCGCCCGCGAAGAAGTCCGGTGGACGCGCCTCCGGTCTGCTGAAATCCAGCGCGGTGATGGCGGCGGGCACGCTCGTCTCCCGGCTCACGGGCTTCGTACGCTCCGCACTGATCGTGGCCGCGCTCGGCGCCGCCACCCTCGGCGACACCTTCCAGCTCGCCATCACCCTGCCGACGATGATCTACATCCTGACCATCGGTGGCGGCCTCAACTCCGTCTTCGTCCCGCAGCTCATCCGCGCGATGAAGGACGACGAGGACGGCGGTGAGGCGTACGCGAACCGACTGCTGACCCTCGTCATCGTCATCCTCGGCACGCTGACCGCGCTCTCGGTGTTCGCCGCCCCGGTGCTGGTCCGCCTCATGTCGGTGAGCATCGCCGACAACCCGGCGGCCAACGACGTCGCCGTCGTCTTCGTGCGCTACTGCCTGATCACCATCTTCTTCATGGGCGTGCACGTGGTGATGGGGCAGATCCTCAACGCCCGCGGCCGGTTCGGCGCGATGATGTGGACCCCCGTCCTCAACAACATCATCATCATCGCCACCCTCGTCATGTTCATCTGGGTGTACGGCACGGCCGAGGACTCCGGGATGACGGTCGCGTCCATCCCGCCCGAGGCGGAGCGCCTGCTCGGCGTCGGCGTGGTGCTCGGCCTCACCGTCCAGGCCCTGGCGATGATCCCCTACCTCCGGGAGACCGGCTTCCGGATCAGGCTGCGTTTCGACTGGCGGGGCCACGGACTGGGCAAGGCCGCGAAGCTCGCCAAGTGGACCGTGCTCTTCGTCCTCGCCAACCAGGCCGGCGTACTGGTCGTCTCCCAGCTCTCCACGGCGGCCGGGGTCGACTCGGGCACCCAGGGCGCGGGCTACATCGCCTACTCCAACGCCCAGCTGATCTGGGGCATGCCGCAGGCCATCATCACCGTCTCGGTCATGGCCGCGCTGCTGCCGAGGCTCTCCCGCTCCGCGCACGACGGCGACACCGGAGCCGTACGCGACGACATCTCGCAGGGCCTGCGGAACTCGGCCGTCGCGATCGTCCCCGTCGCCTTCAGCTTCGTCGCCCTCGGCATCCCGATGTGCACGCTGATCTTCGGCTCGTCCGGCATCGAATCGGCGCGCTCCATGGGCTACATGCTGATGGCCTTCGGCCTCGGTCTGATCCCGTTCTCCGTGCAGTACGTGGTGCTCCGTGCCTTCTACGCGTACGAGGACACCCGAACCCCCTTCTACAACACGGTCATCGTGGCCGTCGTGAACGCCGCCGCGTCCGCCGTCTGCTTCCTCGTCCTGCCCTCGCGCTGGGCCGTCGTGGGTATGGCCGCCTCTTACGGCCTCGCCTACGCCGTCGGTGTGGGCATCGCCTGGCGCAGGCTCAAGAAGCGTCTGGGCGGCGATCTGGACGGCTCGCACGTGATGCGTACGTACGCCCGGCTCTGCCTGGCGTCCGTCCCCGGAACGATCGCCGCGGGCTCGGTCGGCTATCTCGTTCTCGACAAGCTCGGCAGTGAGGTTCTGGGTTCTTTCACCGCATTGGCGGTCGGCGGGATCGTCCTCTTGGCCTGCTTCTTCGTCGTCGCGCGGAAGCTGCGTATCGAGGAGATGAACGCCTTGGTGGGCATGGTCCGGGGCCGTCTTGGACGCTAGCGTCCAGGGCCGAGCACAACCATCGTCGACCGCCGTGTGTCGTGCATAGCGTCCGACTGTGGGCACAATTGGCGTGGCTGTTGGACAGTGCGCAACGGATGGGGAGGCAGGAGCGACGGTGGCGGAACGGAGCACGTCCGCCGTCGAGGTGGCCGACAACAGCGGTGACGAACCGCCGGCCGCCCAGACGGACAGGGCCACCACCGACGGGGTGGCCGACGGGGTGGCGAAAGCCCAGAACACAGAGGACTCCGCGGCACAGGCCGAGGAGTCGGGGTCCGGGAAGCCGGGCTCCCGGGACGGGGATTCGGCGAAGCCGAAGGGCACGGAGCGGCAGAAGGCCGCACCGGCCGTGGCGGCACCCGAACTCCACAGCGGCCACAAGCTCGCCAGACGCTACCGCCTCGAAGAGTGCGTCACCCGTCTGGACGGATTCAGCAGCTGGCGCGCGGTCGACGAGAAGCTGCGCCGCGCCGTCGGTGTGCATCTCCTGCCCGCCGACCACCCCCGGGCCCGCTCCGTGCTGGCGGCGGCCCGCTCCTCCGCCCTCCTCGGCGACCCGCGCTTCGTCCAGGTCCTCGACGCCGTCGAGGAGGACGACCTCGTCTACGTCGTCCACGAGTGGCTGCCCGACGCGACGGAACTCACCGCGATCCTCGCCGCCGGCCCCATGGAGGCCCACGACGCCTACCAGCTCGTCAGCCAGGTCTCCCAGGCGATGGCTGCGGCGCACCGCGAGGGACTGGCCCATCTGAAGCTGACCCCCGGAGCCGTACTGCGCAGCTCCACCGGCCAGTACCGGATCCGTGGCCTCGCGGTGAACGCCGCCCTGCGCGGCATCAGCGCGGAACGCCCCCAGCGCACCGACACCGAGGCGATCGGCGCGCTCCTGTACGCGGCGCTGACCCATCGCTGGCCGTACGAGACGGACGCGTACGGGCTCGCGGGGCTGCCCAAGGGTGTCGGTCTGATCGCCCCCGACCAGGTACGGGCGGGGGTCCACCGCGGGCTGTCCGAGCTCGCCATGCGCGCGCTGGTCAACGAGGGCGCCACCGCCTCGCGCCAGGACCCGCCCTGCACCACCCCGGACGAGCTGGCCAAGGCCGTCGCCGGGATGCCGCGCGTCCGGCCGCCCGAGCCCACGTTCGCTGCGCCGCCGGAGTACCAGCGCACCACCTATCAGCAGGGCTCGTACGCGCGCCCCGCGACTCCCGTCGGGCAGCCCGCCGCGCGGCCCGTGCCCATCCCGCCGCCGCCCCTGCAGAGCCGTACCGGCAAGGCGCTGAAGTGGACGGTCTCCGCGCTTCTCATCGCCGCGCTGGGACTCGCCAGTTGGCAGGTCGCCGACCACATGCTGAACCGCAAGAGTTCCGACGAGACGACACAGTCGCAGTCGGGGGACGGCGATCAGCAGAAGCCCGCGCCGCGGACCCCGAAGAATCTGAAGATCGCCGAGACCGGGGTGTTCGCGCCCGACGGCGACGGTGTGAAGGCGCAGGACGTCCATCTGGCGACGGACGGCGACACGGGGACGGCCTGGATCACCCCGAAGTACTCCGGCTACGCGAACTTCGGCAATCTGCCCAACCGCCGGCAGGGCAGCGGCATAGTCGTCGATCTCGGCAGCGTGCAGGATGTGTACGGCGTCGATGTCGCCATGTACCGGGGCGGCCAGAAGGCCGAGGTCCTCGCAGCCGGCGAAGACGCCTCGTCACCTGTCGCTCTGTCGGACTTCTCCCAGCGCATCACCGAACTGGGGCAGACCGGCAGCAATCTCAAGGCGGCCCTGGACAAGCCCGTGAGAACACGGTACGTACTGATCCACATCACGGAACTGGCCACGGACGGATCCGCCGACCAGTTCCGGGGCGGAATCTCGGAGATCAAGGTCATAGGCTGATCCCGCTGACCAGGGGAGGGGGCTCACCGTTGGAAGACGCCACACTCGGCGGCGTGAACGACCAGGATCTCCTGGCACGTCACGTCGCGGGGGATCCCGACGCCTTCGGTGAGCTCGTACGGCGCCACCGCGACCGCCTGTGGGCCGTCGCGCTGCGCACGCTGGGAGACCGCGAGGAAGCCGCCGACGCCGTGCAGGACGCGCTCGTGTCCGCCTTCCGCGCCGCTCACACATTCCGCGGCCAGTCCGCCGTCACGACATGGCTGCACCGCATCACCGTCAACGCCTGCCTCGACCGGGCGAGGAAAGCCGCCTCCCGCAAGACGTCTCCCGTGGACGACACGGAGCGCCTGGAGCAGCTTCTCGAACCGGAGGAGTCCGCCGAGGCACCCGCCGAGCGCCAGGATCTCCACCGCCAGCTTCTCGTCGCCCTCGCCAAGCTGCCCGCCGACCAGCGCGCCGCCCTGGTTCTGGTCGACATGCAGGGGTACCCCGTGGCGGAGGCCGCCCAGGTCCTCGACGTGCCCGTCGGAACCATTAAGAGCCGCTGCGCACGTGGCCGGGCCAGATTGCTGCCGATGCTCACCCATCTGAGGGAGTACACCGGCGGGACGGGCGGAGCTGACGGTACGGGCGCGAGAGCCCGTCTCGGACCACAAAGGAACCGGACGACGGGTCCATCCGTCCAAGCGGAGCCGGGACCAGAGCACAGAGGACCGGACACAGAGCCAGACACCGGACCAGACGCGGGACCACAAGGTCCTGCCGCCGTGAAGGGAGGAGGTGGGCGAGCGTGACAACCACGACCGGCACGACCGAGCACCCTGACGTCTCGGAGATCTCCGACCTCACGGAGGGCCTGCTCTCCCCCGAGCGGAGCGTCGAGGTGCGCGAGCACCTGGACGGCTGCGCGCTGTGCGCCGACGTACACGAGTCGCTGGAGGAGATTCGCGGACTGCTGGGTTCGCTGCCCGGCCCGCCGCGGATGCCCGCCGACGTGGCCGTGCGGGTCGACGCCGCCCTGGCCGCCGAGGCACTGCTGAACGCGACCGCCGATGTTTCACGTGAAACATCGCGCACCGCCGACACCGCCTCGCCCGAGCCCGAGCGTGGGCCTGAGTCCGAGCGAGAGCCCGAGCCCGCCCCTGCGGCCGTCACGCCCGGCGCCACAGCGCCCGGTGCGACCGCCGCCGACGCTCCCCGGGCGGGCCGCCCCGCCGGACACCCGCGGGCGGCCACCGGCCCCGGTCGCACCCGTCGGCTGCGCCGCCGTCGCGGCGCGATCCTCGGTGCCGTGTTCGGAACGGCCGCGATCGGCGTGAGCGTCCTGCTGTTCCAGACGGCATCGTCCACCAGCAGCAGCGACTACAAGGCGGACGCGGGGGCGAGCCAGGCCGACGGCGGCGGCGACGTCTTCTCCGGCACCGGGATCCAGGACAAGGTCCACTCCCTCCTCACCTCCACCCCCGCCAGCGGTGTGCCCCACATGGCGGAGGGCGGGAGCGAGGGGAACTCCACCAGGGAAGGGACCACCACGGCCTCACCGAAGGCCCTGGCCCAGCTGCCGCCCTGTGTCCAGCAGGGAACGGGCCGTCCGGATTCACCGCTCGCCGCCGAGAAGGGCACGTACAACGGCGTCGACGCCTTCCTCGTCGTGCTCTCGGATCCCGTCGACGGCGACCTCGTTCGGGCCTACGTCATCGATGCCGCCTGCGTCGATGCCACCCCGCCCGTCAAGGGTGAGCTTCTGCTGACGAAGACCTATCCCCGTCACTGACACACTGCCCGCGTCGCCGGGACCTCGCGGGAATGCGAGGCCCGTAGGATCCGTTGGGTGGGGTGAGAGTCTGAACCGCCCCCGTTGGCAGTAGCAGGCAGTCTGCAGAGACGAGGAAGAAACCCGTGAGCGACGTCCGTAATGTGATCATCATCGGCTCTGGGCCGGCCGGCTACACGGCCGCGCTCTACACCGCACGTGCGTCGCTGCATCCCCTCGTGTTCGAGGGTGCTGTCACGGCGGGTGGCGCGCTGATGAACACCACCGATGTGGAGAACTTCCCGGGCTTCCGCGACGGCATCATGGGTCCCGACCTGATGGACAACATGCGGGCACAGGCCGAGCGGTTCGGCGCCGAGCTCGTCCCGGACGACATCATCTCCGTCGACCTCACGGGGGAGATCAAGACGGTCACCGACACGGCGGGGACCGTCCACCGTGCCAAGGCCGTGATCGTCACGACCGGCTCGCAGCACCGCAAGCTCGGGCTGCCCCGCGAGGACGCCCTCTCCGGACGCGGTGTCTCCTGGTGTGCCACGTGTGACGGGTTCTTCTTCAAGGACCAGGACATCGCCGTGATCGGCGGCGGCGACACCGCGATGGAGGAGGCGACCTTCCTGTCGCGGTTCGCCAAGTCGGTCACGATCGTCCACCGCCGTGACACCCTGCGGGCCTCCAAGGCCATGCAGGACCGGGCCTTCGCCGACCCGAAGATCCGGTTCGCCTGGGACAGCGCGGTCGAGGAGATCCACGGCGAGCAGAAGCTCTCCGGTCTGACCCTGCGCAACACCAAGAGCGGCGAGACGTCGGAGCTGGCGGTGACCGGGCTGTTCATCGCCGTGGGCCACGACCCGCGCACCGAGCTCTTCAAGGGCCAGCTCGACCTCGACGGCGAGGGTTATCTCACGGTCGACGCGCCCTCGACGCGTACCAACCTCACGGGTGTCTTCGCCGCCGGCGACGTCGTCGACCACACCTACCGTCAGGCGATCACCGCCGCGGGCACCGGCTGTTCCGCGGCCCTCGACGCCGAGCGTTTCCTCTCCGCGCTCGCCGACGGCGAGAAGGCCGCCGAGCCGGAGAAGACCGCGTCCGTCTGACCATCCGTACCGATCCACACCCCACGAAGTTAAGGAGGCCGCCGTGGCCGGCGACCTGAAGCATGTGACCGACGATTCGTTCGAAGAGGACGTCCTCAAGAGCGACAAGCCCGTACTGGTGGACTTCTGGGCCGCCTGGTGCGGACCGTGCCGCCAGATCGCTCCGTCGCTCGAAGCCATCGCGGCCGAGCACGGGGACAAGATCGAGGTCGTCAAGCTCAACATCGACGAGAACCCCGCCACCGCGGCCAAGTACGGCGTCATGTCCATCCCGACGCTGAACGTCTACCAGAACGGCGAGGTCGCCAAGACCATCGTCGGCGCCAAGCCCAAGGCCGCCATCGTGCGCGACCTCGAGGCCTTCATCGGCGAAGGCTCGTCGGTGAGCAAGTAGCACCACGCGCTGCACGCCGCGGCGCGAATGTTTCACGTGAAACGGGCCCGTCCCCCTCTCCAGGGGGGACGGGCCCGTTCATGTCTGATTGGGGAGATCACAACGGCCGGAGTGCCGGGTCCTTCTGGACCACTCCCAGCAGCCTGTCCAGCGCGTGCTCGACGTCTTCCTTCCAGGAGAGCGTCGTGCGCAGATCAAGTCTGAGCCGTGGGTACGTGGGATGCGTCCGTACGGTCTTGAAGCCCACCGCCAGCAGATGGTCCGCCGGCAGCACACACGCCGACTCCTTCCAGCGCGCGTCCCCGAACGCCTCGATCGCCTTGAACTCACGTCGCAGCAGATCCTTCGCGACGGTCTGCACCATCACCCGGCCGAGTCCCTGCCCCCGATAGCCCGGCATGATCCAGCCGGTCATCAGCTGTACGGCGTCGGGGGAGACCGGGCTCGTCGGAAACGCCGTGGCACGGGGCACGTAGGCCGGAGGCGCGTACAGGACGAAGCCGACGGGCACGTCGTCGACATAGACCACCCGGCCGCACGACCCCCACTCCAGCAGAACGGCCGAGATCCAGGCTTCCTTCTCCTGCCGGGCCCTGCCGGCTCTTACCGCCGCTTCTCCCCTGACCGGATCAAGCTCCCAGAAGACGCACTCCCTGCATCGCCCGGGGAGGTCGGCAAGGTTGTCCAGCGTGAGCGGTACGAGCCGACGCCCCATCGAGGCAGTTCCTCACTTCCTGCGCCTGCCGCGCCACGAGCCGCGGACAGAGCGCTCCGCTCCCGAAGCAGGCTGCCGACGAAGCCGCCGACGACCCCCAGACCGAGTCCGGCGGACATCAGTCGGCTGCGGCTCACCAATTGCATGGCCCCGCCCTTCCTCTGAGGTGAATCAAGGTGGATGCGCCATACCAGAACGCATCGTATCCACCCAGAGGTGCCTCGCACACCGGGAGACGGCAAAGGGCGGGCCGTGTTCCGGTACGCACCGGGCAAGGCCCGCCCTGATGGCGGTGTGCGGAACCTCAGCGCTCGTCGGGCTCCAGGCCGTTCGAGCGGTCCGGGCCGTCCACGCCGTCGGCGTCGTCCTCGTCGGTGTCGTCGAGTCCCCTCTCCAGCACCCGCCCCTCACCCGGAGCGAGCGTGCCGAGGATGCGCTCCAGATCGACCAGCGAGGCGAACTCGACGGTGATCTTCCCCTTCTTCTGACCGAGGTCGACCTTCACCCGGGTCTCGAAGCGGTCCGACAGCCGGGAGGCCAGATCGTTCAGCGCCGGTGACGGCAGGGCACCGGCCCGCGGGCCCTTCTGTCGTGCCGCGCTCTTCGGCCGTGAGCCCATGAGGGTCACGATCTCCTCGACGGCGCGTACGGAAAGCCCCTCGGCCACGATGCGAATAGCGAGCCGGTCCTGCTCGTCGGAGTCGTCCACCGAGAGCAGGGCCCTGGCGTGCCCGGCCGACAGCACTCCGGCCGCGACCCTGCGCTGTACGGGAAGGGAGAGCCGCAGCAGCCGCAGCGTGTTGGAGACCTGCGGGCGCGAGCGCCCGATCCGGTCGGCCAGCTGATCGTGCGTGCAGTGGAAGTCCTTGAGCAACTGGTCGTAGGCCATGGCCTCTTCCAGCGGATTCAGCTGTGCGCGGTGCAGGTTCTCCAGGAGCGCGTCCAGGAGCAGCTTCTCGTCCTCGGTGGCCCGGACGATCGCCGGAATGGCCTCCAGACCGGCTTCCCGGCATGCCCTCCAGCGCCGCTCGCCCATGATGAGCTCGAAGCGCTCCGGCCCCAACTGCCTTACGACGATGGGCTGGAGCAGTCCCACCTCCTTGATGGAGGTGACGAGTTCGGCGAGGGCGTCCTCGTCGAACACCTCTCGGGGCTGCCGGGGGTTCGGCGTGATGTAGTCCATCGGTACTTCGGCGAAGTACACGCCCTCCGGCGGGGCCACCTCGGCCGGGGCCGGAGTGTCCTGGGCGGGAATCTCCGCGGCCGTCGGCGTGGTCGACTGCGGCAGCGTCGCCACCTTGGCCGCGGCGATGCCACGCTCCGCCGTCATCACCGATGCGGATCCCGAGGAGGGAGCGTCCCCGGAGGACGACGCCTGCTTCTCCTGCGGAGCAGGGGGGATCAGCGCATTGAGCCCGCGCCCCAAACCTCTACGTCGGTCGCTCACTGCGTCCCCTCCGAAATGCTCTGCTGACTGTTGCCGATCGCGTGGGCATGCTTCACGTCATAGCTCATGCCGACCCCACGCAGGGCGATTTCACGAGCGGCTTCGAGGTACGACAAGGAGCCGCTGGAACCCGGATCATAGGTCAGTACCGTCTGCCCGTAGCTCGGCGCCTCCGAGATGCGCACCGACCGAGGGATGCTCGTCCGCAGCACCTCCTCACCGAAGTGGCTGCGGACCTCGTCCGCCACCTGGGAGGCGAGCCGGGTCCGGCCGTCGTACATGGTGAGCAGAATCGTGGACACATGCAGGGTCGGGTTCAGATGCGCCCGCACCAGGTCCACGTTCCGGATCAACTGCCCCAGCCCTTCGAGCGCGTAGTACTCGCACTGGATGGGGATCAGCACCTCGGCGCCGGCGACCAGCGCGTTGACGGTCAGCAGCCCGAGCGACGGCGGACAGTCGATCAGGATGTAGTCCAGTGGCTGCTCGTACGCCTCGATCGCACGCTGAAGCCGGCTCTCCCGCGCGACCAGCGACACCAGCTCGATCTCCGCACCGGCGAGGTCGATGGTGGCGGGCGCGCAGAAGAGACCTTCGACGTCCACTACGGGCTGGACCACCTCGGAGAGCGGCTTGCTCTCCACCAGGACGTCATAGATGGAGGGGACTTCGGCGTGGTGGTCGATCCCGAGCGCCGTGGAGGCGTTGCCCTGTGGATCGAGGTCGACCACCAGGACTCGCGCACCGTGGAGCGCGAGCGAGGCGGCGAGGTTGACCGTGGTGGTGGTCTTCCCGACGCCGCCCTTCTGGTTGGCGACAACCATGACCCGCGTCTGCTCGGGGCGTGGCAGGCCCTCACCGGCGCGACCCAGTGCCTCAACGGCCAGCTGGGCTGCACGGCCGATGGGGGTGTCGTCCATCGGGGGCGGTGATGTTTCACGTGAAACATCGCCGCCCGACGACTCGGAACGGGGGCCGGGGACCGGATCGGTCATCGGTCCCGCGATGTTGGCGTCGGACCGCAAGGATTCACTCTCCTCGACTTCAGGCTCGCAATGAGGAGAGCCTGCCATGCTTTCGGGGTCATGAACCAGCGAGGCCCGTGGTTCTGTGGATGAATCCATATCTGTGGCCAACCCTGTACCCCTTACGAGGGGTTTCTTGCCCCGCGGTGCGGGAGCGGCGCGACCTCGGCCGATAATGCCCTGCAGCAGTGAGCGACGTTTCACGTGAAACACGATGCACTCGCCGCAGGGCTGGACCGTCACGACACTCCGCAGTGGATGGTCTTGGCTGCTTCGATGGAGCATCACCGGCCGAACTCACCGGCGATGCTCCAGATATCAACGGCGGCGACGCACCCGGTCCGCTCGGGCGGCCTTGGCGCGCTTGGCGGCGAACCGCACCCCGCCGGGGCTCTCCCCGACCTCCGCCCGCACCACCGTGGCCGGCGGATTCACCAGACCCTCACCGACCCGCAGCACCGAGGAATCGATCACACCGAGCTTACTCAGGGCCGACCGGGCACCCTTCAGCTCCTCCTCGGCCGTGTCCCCCTTGAGGGCCAGCATCTCTCCGTACGGGCGCAGCAGCGGGACGCCCCAGCCGGCCAGCCGGTCCAGCGGCGCCACGGCGCGAGCCGTCACCACATGGACGGGCTGGAGCGTACCGAGCACTTCCTCGGCGCGCCCACGAACCACCGTCACATGGTCCAGGCCCAGCAGCTCGACCACTTCCTGGAGGAAGTTCGTCCGCCGCAGCAGCGGCTCCAGCAGGGTGATCCGCAGATCCGGCCGCACCAGCGCCAGCGGGATCCCCGGTAGCCCAGCGCCCGAGCCGACGTCACAGACGCTCACACCCTCGGGCACGACCTCGGAGAGCACCGCGCAGTTCATCAGGTGGCGCTCCCAGAGTCGCGGCACCTCGCGCGGCCCGATGAGGCCGCGGGTGACCCCCACGTCGGCGAGGAGCTCCGCGTACCGGACGGCCGCCGGAAAGGCGTCACCGAACACCGTCCTCGCCTCTTCCGGCGCGGGGGGAAGCTCTTCTGCTTCCGTCACGGGAACCGTCCTTCCGTTCTGAACCACCGGACCGTGGCTCATGGTCACTGTCTCGCTGACAAAGTTCGGCCCCGCCTGTGGACAGACGGGGCCGAGAACCGAGAGAACGCTCAGGCAGGGAGCACGACGACGAAGCGCTGCGGCTCCTCGCCCTCGGACTCGCTGCGCAGTCCGGCCGCCGCGACGGCGTCGTGCACGACCTTGCGCTCGAAGGGCGTCATGGGGTTCAGCTTCACCGGCTCACCGGTGCTCTTCACCTCGTCGGCCGTCTTGGCGCCCAGCTCGGCGAGCTCCGTGCGCTTCTTCGCCCGGAAGCCGCCGATGTCCAGCATCAGCCGGCTGCGGTCGCCGGTCTCCCGGTGCACCGCCAGCCGCGTCAGCTCCTGGAGGGCTTCGAGTACCTCGCCGTCCCGTCCGACGAGCTTCTGGAGATCACGGCCGCTCACATCGCTGATGATCGAGACCGCGGCCCGGTCGGCCTCGACGTCCATGTCGATGTCGCCGTCGAGGTCGGCGATGTCGAGCAGACCTTCGAGATAGTCGGCCGCGATCTCCCCTTCCTGCTCAAGACGGGTGAGGGTGTCACTGCCCTCGGCGGCGGCGGAGATGGTGCCTTCCGACACGGATGGACTCCTTCTTACTACGGGCCTGCTACAGGCTGACTACGGGCTTCGGGGCGCTGCGCTTACTTCTTGGTCGGATGCTTGGGCCGCTGCTGGCCCTTGCGCGGCCCGGACTTCGCCCGTGCGGCCCCGTTACCGGTCTTGCGTGCCGGCTTGGGCTGGGCGTCCTGTGGCTCGTCCTTCCGCAACGACGTCTTGGGTGCCTCGTCGGTGGCGTCGGAAGGCTTCTCTCCGGAGGTCTTCGGCCCTGTCTGCTGACCGCCGGCCTGCCGCTTCGACTTGGGCTGGCGCTTGGGCTGCTGCCGCTTGGCCGCGTGCGACTCGCCCTCGGGCAGCGCCTCACCCTTGATCACGGTGCCGTCGGCCTGCGCGACAAGACCGGTCTTCGACAGGCTGTTGATGAACTTACGCTCATTGTCGTTGCGGTCGGGACCCTTGGCCACGATCGCCGAGACGATGGTGCGCCTGCGCTTCGAGCGGACCTCGTTGTGCGTGGTGATGCCCTTGAGCAGCCGCTGGAGGTACTGGTCCTGGGCCTTGCTGCCCGGAGTCGGGTTCTGGTTGATCACGTACATCTGCTGGCCCATGGTCCACACGTTGGTGGTCAGCCAGTAGACGAGGACACCGACGGGGAAGTTGATGCCCATCACCATGAAGATCACGGGGAAGATGTACATCAGCATCTTCTGCTGCTGCATGTACGGCGTCTTGACCGTGAGGTCGACGTTCTTCGTCATCAGCTGGCGCTGGGTGTAGAACTGCGACGCCGACATCAGGACGATCATGATCGCGGTGACGACGCGTACGGAGGTCAGCGTCGCGTCCAGGGAGCCGACCTTGTCGGCGCTGTCCGTGAACTTGGCCGCCAGCGGGGCGCCGAAGATGTGCGCCTGGCGCGCGCTGTCGAGCAGCGACTGGTTGATGACGCCGATCGTCTTGCCCGAGGCGATGCTGGAGAGCACGTGGTACAGGGCGAAGAAGAACGGTGACTGCGCCAGGATGGGAAGACACGAGGAGAGCGGGTTGGTACCCGTCTCCTTGTACAGCTTCATCATCTCTTCGGACTGGCGCTGCTTGTCGTTCTTGTAGCGCTCCTGGATGGCCTTCATCTTGGGCTGAAGGACCTGCATGTTCCGGGTCGACTTGATCTGCTTGACGAACAGCGGGATCAGACAGATCCGGATCAGGACCACGAGGGACACGATGGACAGTCCCCAGGCCCAGCCCGTGTCGGGGCCGAAGATCGCCCCGTACACACTGTGGAACTGGACGATGACCCAGGAGACGGGCGTGGTGATGAAACTGAAGAAACTGGCAATCGTGTCCACTAATCAAGCTCCTTGAGCATTGGACGAGGTCTCTGCGGCCGGACTCGGGGTTTCGGGGGCCGAGGCCGAATCCCCGGAAGGCACGCCGGCGGCGGATTGCCCGCCCTTGGTGCCGCGCCACGCGTTGCGCAGCAGTTCATGCCACCGCGGGCGCTTGCGCGGTGGGACATGGTCCACACCGCCTGGCGACCACGGATTGCACCGCAGAATGCGCCAGGCCGTCAGACCGGTGCCCTTGATCGCGCCGTGCCGGTCGATGGCCGTGTAGCCGTAGTGGGAACACGACGGGTAGTACCGGCAGACGGGCCCGAGCAACGGGCTGATCGTCCACTGGTACAGCTTGATCAGAGCCAGCAGCGGGTACTTCATCGCGCGCCCCCTCCCAGCAGCCGCTCAAGAGCGGCATCCAGGTCTCGGGCCAGCTGTGCATGGTCGGCGTCGCCCGCACCGGGCAGCGCTCGTACGACAACCAGGCTACCGGGGGCCAGCCGGGGCAGCCGATCGCGTATGAGATGGCGCAGTTTCCGCTTCACCCGCGTCCGTACGACGGCTCCGCCGACGGCTTTGCTTACGACGAAACCCGCCCGCGTCGGGGGAGCACTCTCCCCCGGCGCGTGCGGGCCCGTAGAACCGCTGCGTAGATGTACGACAAGAAGCGGGCGTCCGGCCCGGCGTCCCCGGCGTACCGCGGTCGCGAAATCCTCGCGCCGCCTCAGCCGATTCTCGGTAGGCAGCACGTCATAACCTGTAGACGATCAGGCGGACAGGTTGGCGCGACCCTTGCCACGGCGGTTCGCGAGAATCGCGCGGCCGGCACGGGTGCGCATGCGGAGCCGGAAGCCGTGGGTCTTGGCACGACGACGGTTGTTCGGCTGGAAGGTGCGCTTGCTCACTCGGGGGCTCCAGAAATGATGGTGGGAAGACGGCAAATCGCCTGGCTGTCACCGTGCGCCCACGAGTAGCTCGCGATTACGCCCGAGTGCACCGCTTCACGACCACGGATCGTGATCCTTGCCCATCGGAGGCAGGCGGCAGCAGCCATCGACAACTCGACCTGGTCACGGTACGCGCGGCTACGCCATACGGTCAAACCAGCCAGCTGCCACGTTCCATTATGCACAGCCTGTGGACAACAACTTGAACCGCGTGGGTCGCCCTGACTACCGTGACCGAACTCCGGCTTCTTTTCCGCCGGTCTTCCCACCCCGTCCCGAGAACCACACATTCGTGGGACCAGCGAGAGAGCGTGCCCTGTGGCTGACGTACCTGCCGATCTTGCCGCAGTGTGGCCACGAGTGCTGGAGCAGCTCCTCAGGGAGGGCCAGCAGGGGGTCGAGCCGAAGGACAAACAGTGGATCGAGCGCTGCCAGCCGCTCGCCCTGGTGGCCGACACCGCACTGCTGGCCGTGCCCAACGAGTGGGGCAAGCGGGTTCTCGAAGGCCGCCTCGCCCCGCTCATCAGCGAGACCCTGAGCCGCGAGTGCGGCCGGCCGATCCGTATCGCCATCACCGTCGACGACTCGGCGGGCGAACCCGCCCCGCTGCCGCAGCAGAACCGCTACCAGAACTCGCAGCACGACGACGGGCGCGACCCCCGCGACCCTCGTGATCAACGGCACGACGACCCGAGGCACGACGACCCGCGTCCGGACGACTCCCGGCACGACGACATGCGCCCGGACGGCGGTTACCGCCCCCACCCCTACGGCCGCCGCTCCGACGACGACGGCATGCCGACGGCCAGGCCCGCGTACCCCGACTACCAGCAGCAGCGCCCCGACCCCGGGGCCTGGCCCCGGACGCAGGAGGACCTGTCCTGGCAGCAGCAGCGGCTCGGCGGCTTCCACGACCGTGACCCGTACGCGACCGCGCGCCCGCAGCAGCCCCAGCACGACTACCGGCCGCCGCAGTCACCGGAGAGCCGGCCGTACGAGCAGCAGCGCCCCGAGCGGCACGACCTGGACCCGCAGCAGTCGCGGCACGTCGGCCGGGGCGGGGCGACCGGGCCGCTCGGCGCGCAGGCGTCGCCGCCGCCGGGACCCGGTGAGCATCACGCGCGCCTCAACCCCAAGTACCTCTTCGACACCTTCGTCATCGGGGCGTCCAACCGGTTCGCGCACGCGGCGGCCGTCGCCGTCGCGGAGGCGCCGGCCAAGGCGTACAACCCGCTCTTCATCTACGGCGAGTCCGGACTCGGCAAGACGCACCTGCTGCACGCCATCGGCCACTACGCGCGCAGCCTCTACCCCGGCACGCGGGTGCGGTACGTGAGCTCGGAGGAGTTCACCAACGAGTTCATCAACTCCATCCGCGACGGCAAGGGCGACACCTTCCGCAAGCGCTACCGGGACGTCGACATCCTGCTCGTCGACGACATCCAGTTCCTGGCGAGCAAGGAGTCGACGCAGGAGGAGTTCTTCCACACCTTCAACACGCTCCACAACGCCAACAAGCAGATCGTGCTGTCCTCGGACCGGCCGCCCAAGCAGCTGATCACCCTGGAGGACCGGCTGCGCAACCGCTTCGAGTGGGGCCTCACCACCGACGTGCAGCCGCCGGAGCTGGAGACGCGTATCGCGATCCTCCGTAAGAAGGCCGTGCAGGAACAGCTGAACGCGCCGCCCGAGGTGCTGGAGTTCATCGCCTCGCGGATCTCGCGCAACATCCGCGAACTGGAGGGCGCGCTGATCCGGGTGACGGCGTTCGCCTCGCTCAACCGGCAGCCGGTGGACCTCGGGCTGACCGAGATCGTCCTCAAGGACCTCATCCCGGGCGGCGAGGACTCGGCCCCCGAGATCACCGCGGGCGCCATCATGGCGGCGACGGCCGACTACTTCGGACTGACCGTGGAAGACCTCTGCGGATCGTCGCGGAGCCGGGTGCTGGTGACGGCCCGGCAGATCGCCATGTACCTCTGCCGTGAGCTGACCGACCTGTCACTGCCCAAGATCGGCGCGCAGTTCGGCAACCGGGACCACACGACCGTGATGCACGCGGACCGGAAGATCCGCGCGCTGATGGCCGAGCGGCGCTCCATCTACAACCAGGTCACCGAGCTCACCAACCGCATCAAGAACGGCTGACGCGACCGGCGAACGCCTCGCGGCCGGCCTTCCGGGCGCTTCGGGACACCGTCCCGGGGCGCCCTTCGTCATGTCCGGCGGGTGACCGGGACACGACACGCGCCCAACCGCTGTTCGAATACGGGTCGTCGAGGGCCGCTTCTCCACAGAAAACGGCCCCATCTCCCGTCCACACCCTGGGGATCGATAAGTTGTCCAGACTGCGTCCACAGGCGGGCCGACCGGAATTGGATCATGCCAGGTCAGACCCTTGGGGATTTGTGGCCAACTTTCCTCCACAGCCTGTGGACAGTTTTTTCACCCACAGGACCGGGGTCCGGTTGTCCACCGGCGGCCCACAGGCAGCGGCCCGTTGCCCACAGCTTCACCCCGCTTCTCCACACCGCTGTCCACTGTTCGGCAACGGAACACGTCTGTTCACCGTGTCGAGTGAAAGGCGTCACACCGAGGTTGTCCGGGACCCTGTGGGGAACGTCGGAAAAGCTGGGGACGACCCTGGGGAGAAGTAGGGGTGTCCTGTGCACCGGCTGTGCAGAACTTTCGGCCGTCCACAGAGCGACGGGGTTGTCCACCGTCGGCGCCCACAGGGTCGGTGGACAAAAAAGTGGGCCTGACCTGCGAAAACGACGTTATCCACGGAATCCACAGGCCCTACTACTACTAACACCTGGAGTTACCTGGGAATCTGCTTGGAAGTGGGTGCTGTGCACAACTCGGCGCCGGACCGCACCCGGCCGGTCGTCGCGACTTGACCCCGAGCAGCACCGAGTGTCGGTGCCGTACGTCAGACTGGTCCCCGGCAACCTCACCCTGCCCATGGCGGAGTGAGCTCATGCCGACGACGAAGAAGGCCGGCAGGGCGAGTCAGCAACAGCAGGAGGCGGTTCCGGTGAAGATCCGGGTGGAGCGCGATGTACTGGCGGAGGCGGTGGCCTGGGTGGCCCGTAGCCTCCCGGCCCGTCCGCCGGCGCCCGTTCTTGCGGGCCTTCTGCTGAAGGCCGAGGAAGGCGCGCTCAGCTTCTCCAGCTTCGACTACGAGGTCTCGGCCCGGGTCTCGGTGGACGCCGAGGTCGAGGAGGACGGCACAGTCCTCGTCTCCGGCCGGCTCCTCGCCGACATCTGCCGCGCCCTGCCCAACCGGCCGGTGGAGATCTCCACAGACGGTGTACGGGCGACGGTGGTCTGCGGATCCTCCCGGTTCACACTGCACACACTGCCTGTGGACGAGTACCCGGCACTGCCGCAGATGCCGACCGCCACCGGCACCGTGCCCGGTGAGGTCTTCGCATCCGCCGCCGCCCAGGTGGCCATCGCCGCGGGCCGTGACGACACGCTCCCGGTGCTCACCGGCGTACGGATCGAGATCGAGGGCGACACGGTCACCCTCGCCTCGACCGACCGCTACCGCTTCGCGGTCCGCGACTTCCTGTGGAAGCCGGAGGTTTCCGACATCTCCGCGGTCGCCCTGGTGCCCGCCAAGACGCTGCTGGACACCGCCAAGGCGCTCACGAGCGGCGACACGGTCACGCTGGCGCTCTCGGGCTCCGGTGCGGGCGAGGGGCTGATCGGATTCGAGGGCGCGGGCCGGCGGACGACCACGCGGCTGCTCGAAGGCGACCTCCCGAAGTACCGGACGCTGTTCCCGACGGAGTTCAACTCGGTCGCGGTGATCGAGACGGCGCCGTTCGTCGAGGCCGTCAAGCGCGTGGCGCTGGTCGCCGAGCGCAACACCCCCGTGCGGCTCAGCTTCGAGCAGGGCGTGCTCATCCTCGAAGCCGGTTCCAGCGACGACGCACAGGCTGTGGAAAGGGTCGACGCGAAGCTCGACGGGGACGACATCTCCATCGCCTTCAACCCGACGTTCCTGCTCGACGGCCTCAGCGCCATCGACTCGCCGGTCGCGCAGCTCTCCTTCACGACCTCCACCAAGCCGGCGCTCCTCAGTGGAAAGCCGGCGCTGGACGCCGAGGCCGACGACGCCTACAAGTACCTGATCATGCCGGTGCGGCTGTCGGGCTGATCACGCGCCCCGCCGGGCCGTCGGGGCGTCGCCCACGGCCGGGGCGGTGTCATCGAGCCGTCCCACCGGGCCCGGCGTAGGCTCGGGCCGGGGCCGCGCGGCACTGTCGCCGCCCGCCCCGCGCCCGAACGATTGTCGGCTCAACGCTTAAGGAACCATTGATGGAGCTCGGTCTCGTCGGCCTCGGCAAGATGGGCGGCAACATGCGCGAGCGCATCCGCCGCGCAGGCCACACCGTCATCGGATACGACCGGAACGCGGACGTCGCGGACGTCCACAGCCTCGAAGAGCTGGTGAACAAGCTCAAGGGCCCCCGCGTCGTCTGGGTGATGGTCCCCTCCGGTGCGGCGACGCAGTCCACGATCGACGAGCTGGCGGGGCTGCTGTCCCCCGGCGACGTGGTCGTGGACGGCGGCAACTCGCGCTGGACGGACGACGAGAAGCACGCCGTGGAGCTCGGCATCAAGGGCATCGGCTTCGTCGACTGCGGTGTCTCCGGCGGTGTCTGGGGCCTCCAGAACGGCTATGCGCTGATGTACGGCGGCGACGCCGAGTACGTGGCGAGGGTCCAGCCGATCTTCGACGCCCTCAAGCCGGAGGGTGACCGCGGCTCGGTCCACGCGGGCAAGGTCGGCGCCGGCCACTTCGCCAAGATGGTCCACAACGGCATCGAGTACGCCATGATGCAGGCCTACGCCGAGGGCTGGGAGCTGCTGGAGAAGGTCGACTCGGTCACCGATGTCCGCGAGGTCTTCCGCTCCTGGCAGGACGGCACGGTCATCCGTTCCTGGCTGCTGGACCTGGCGGTCAACGCGCTGGACGGTGACGAGCACCTGGACGCCCTCCGGGGGTACGCCGACGACTCCGGCGAGGGCCGGTGGACGGTCGAGGCGGCCATCGACCACGCGGTGCCGCTGCCCGCGATCACGGCGTCGCTGTTCGCCCGGTTCGCGTCCCGGCAGGACGACTCGCCGCAGATGAAGATGGTCGCCGCGCTGCGCAACCAGTTCGGTGGCCACGCGGTCGAGCAGGCGGACGAGAGGACGCCGGGCAAGCCCGGTAAGCCCGTCAAGCCGGCCGGTCCCAAGAACAAGTAGTAGCCGTTCGCACACGCGGCGGCGCCAGAGCGGGGAGGTCGGCGCAGTCCATGCACGTCACGCATCTGTCGCTGGCCGACTTCCGTTCGTACGCCCGGATCGAGGTGCCGCTCGATCCGGGCGTCACCGCGTTCGTGGGGGCGAACGGGCAGGGGAAGACCAATCTGGTCGAGGCCGTCGGCTATCTCGCCTCGCTCGGCAGCCACCGGGTCTCCTCTGACACCCCGCTGGTGCGGATGGGCGCCGAGCGCGCGGTGATCCGGGCCGCCGTCACCCAGGGCGAACGCTCGCAGCTCATCGAGCTCGAACTCAATCCGGGCCGTGCGAACAGGGCCAGGATCAACAGGTCTTCTCAGGTCAGACCGCGTGACGTGCTGGGGATAGTGCGCACGGTGCTCTTCGCGCCGGAGGATCTGGCGCTGGTGAAGGGCGATCCCGGTGAGCGCCGACGCTTCCTCGACGAGCTGATCACGGCGCGCTCCCCGCGCATGGCGGGCGTCCGCTCGGATTACGACCGGGTGCTCAAGCAACGCAACACCCTGCTGAAGTCGGCGGCGATGGCGCGGCGGCACGGCGGGCGCGGGATGGATCTCTCCACGCTCGACGTGTGGGACCAGCATCTGGCCCAGGTGGGCGCGGAGTTGCTGGCGCAGCGGATGGATCTGGTCGAGATGCTGCAGCCGCTGACGGACAAGGCGTACGAGCAACTGGCGCCCGGTGGTGGTCCGGTGGCGCTGGAGTACCGTTCCTCCTCCGCCGGCTCCGAGGGCGGCGAGGTGCCGCGTTCCCGCGAGGAGCTGTACGCGCGGCTGATGGAGGCGCTGGCGGGGACACGGAAGCAGGAGATCGAGCGGGGGGTCACTCTGGTGGGTCCGCACCGGGACGAACTGCTCCTGAAGCTCGGTCAGTTGCCGGCCAAGGGGTACGCGAGCCACGGTGAGTCCTGGTCGTACGCGCTGGCCCTGCGGCTGGCCTCGTACGACCTGCTGCGCGCCGAGGGCAACGAGCCGGTGCTGGTCCTCGACGACGTCTTCGCGGAACTGGACGCGCGGCGCCGGGAGCGGCTGGCGGAGCTGGTGGCGCCGGGTGAGCAGGTGCTGGTCACGGCCGCGGTGGACGACGACGTGCCGGGAATCCTGGCCGGGGTGCGGTTCACGGTGGCCGACGGCACGGTGGAGCGGACATGAGGGGCCCCGAGAGGCCGGAGCGGCCCGCGAGGACCGTCGGCGCGCCCGCCGCGCCGCCCGATCCGGCCGCCGGGAGCGCGGGACTGCCGACGCCGCCCGATCCGGCAGCGGCGGCGCCCGCCGAGTCGTCGGGTGTCGACCTGGCCAGGGTCGCGCTGCGGGCGGCGAAGGAACAGGCGCGGGCCCGTGGTGCCGCGGCCCAGCAGAAGAAGCAGGCCCGCCGGGGCGGCGGTCTGCGGTCGGGTTCGGGGGCCGACGGCCGCGATCCGCTGTCGCTGGGCGCCGCGATCAACCGGCTGATCACCGAACGAGGCTGGGAGACGCCCGCCGCCGTGGGCGGTGTGATGGGCCGCTGGCCGCAGATCGTGGGCGACGACCTGGCCAAGCACTGTGTGCCCGAGCGGTACGAGGAGGACGAGCGGATCCTGACGGTGATCTGCGACTCGACGGCGTGGGCGACGCAGCTGCGGTTGCTGGCCCCGCGCCTGGTGGCCCGGCTGAACGAGGACCTGGGGCACGGCACGGTGAAGGTGATCAAGGTGCGCGGCCCGGCCGGTCCGCCCCGGCGCTTCGGCGGTCTGCGGGCGCCCGGCAGCAAGGGCCCGGGGGACACGTACGGCTGAGCGAGGGCGCCCGACACCGGGTGCGTGCGGCTCCCTCCCGGAGCCGTACGCCGATAGGGCCGCGGCCCCCGGCCGGTGCCGTACGGGCAGGCCCGTACGGCACGAGCAGGGCGCACCGCCGTTGACCCCCGCCGTCCGCGGCCGCTCGGACGGGCTCTGCGAGGCGCCGCGAAGGCCCCAACAGCCCCTCCAAGGGCCCTACTTCACACCTGTGCCACCGCGTCACTCAGGGCCTGAGCGGGGAGCGCTGTGACCTCGTCGTACGTCGACGGAGGGCGAGGTGTCCCGCACCGTAGCCGGAGGTTGACAGCCCGAAGCGCTCAAAGCCTGTGTGAGCCTCTTGGAGCCCCTGCCCGAATATGGGGAGTCGGCAGCCGCCGGTTCAGGGCGGCACATGCGGACTCAGGTGCCTGCAAACCCCCATTCGGGTCGCCGCTACCGGTAGACTGATGAAGAATCCCGCCTCGCAGGCGGGACTCGCCTACCAAGACTGTCAAACACTGTCGCAAGCCGAACGACGCAGCCGCTCCCGCCTGCCCGGAGAACGGCCTGTGCTGTGCCAGAAAGGGCGCTTCGTGGCCGATTCCGGCAACCCCAACGAGAACACTCCGTCCGTAGCCACCGGTGAGAACGGCGAGGTAACGGGCTCGTACAACGCCAGCGCCATCACGGTGCTGGAGGGCCTGGACGCGGTCCGTAAGCGTCCCGGTATGTACATCGGCTCGACCGGTGAACGTGGCCTTCATCACCTGGTGACCGAGGTCGTCGACAACTCCGTCGACGAGGCCCTGGCCGGGCACGCGGACACCATCGACGTCACGATCCTCGCCGACGGCGGCGTACGCGTGATCGACAACGGCCGTGGCATCCCCGTGGGCATCGTCCCGTCCGAGGGCAAGCCGGCCGTCGAGGTTGTGCTGACGGTGCTGCACGCGGGCGGCAAGTTCGGCGGCGGCGGCTACTCCGTCTCCGGCGGTCTGCACGGCGTGGGTGTCTCCGTGGTGAACGCGCTGTCGACCAAGGTCGCCGTCGAGGTCAAGACCGACGGCTACCGCTGGACGCAGGACTACAAGCTCGGGGTGCCGACGGCGCCGCTCGCGCGCAACGAGGCGACGGACGAGTCGGGCACGACGGTCACCTTCTGGGCGGACCCCGACGTCTTCGAGACGACGGAGTACTCCTTCGAGACGCTGTCCCGGCGCTTCCAGGAGATGGCCTTCCTCAACAAGGGCCTGACCCTGAAGCTGACCGACGAGCGCGAATCGGCGAAGGCCGTCGTCGGAGCCGACATCGCGGGCACGGACTCGACCGAGACTCCCGGCGAGGAGCCGGTGCGCAGCGTCACGTACTTCTACGAAGGCGGCATCGTCGACTTCGTGAAGTACCTGAACTCCCGCAAGGGCGAGCTGATCCACCCCACGGTCATCGACATCGATGCCGAGGACAAGGAGCGGATGCTCTCGGTGGAGATCGCGATGCAGTGGAACTCGCAGTACAGCGAGGGCGTGTACTCCTTCGCGAACACGATCCACACGCATGAGGGCGGTACGCACGAGGAGGGCTTCCGCGCGGCGATGACCGGCCTGGTCAACCGCTACGCGCGCGAGAAGAAGTTCCTGCGCGAGAAGGACGACAACCTGGCGGGCGAGGACATCCGCGAGGGTCTGACGGCGATCATCTCGGTGAAGCTGGGCGAGCCGCAGTTCGAGGGCCAGACGAAGACCAAGCTCGGCAACACGGAGGCGAAGACCTTCGTACAGAAGATCGTGCACGAGCACCTGACGGACTGGTTCGACCGGCATCCCAATGAGGCGGCCGACATCATCCGTAAGGCGATCCAGGCCGCCACGGCCCGGGTCGCGGCCCGTAAGGCGCGGGATCTGACCCGTCGCAAGGGCCTGCTGGAGTCGGCGTCGCTGCCCGGCAAGCTGAGCGACTGCCAGTCGAACGACCCGGCCAAGTGCGAGATCTTCATCGTCGAGGGCGACTCGGCCGGCGGCAGCGCCAAGTCCGGCCGCAACCCGCAGTATCAGGCCATTCTGCCGATCCGCGGAAAGATCCTGAACGTCGAGAAGGCGCGGATCGACAAGATCCTCCAGAACACCGAGGTACAGGCGCTGATCTCGGCGTTCGGCACCGGTGTGCACGAGGACTTCGACATCGAGAAGCTCCGCTATCACAAGATCATCCTGATGGCGGACGCCGACGTCGACGGCCAGCACATCAACACACTGCTGCTGACCTTCCTCTTCCGCTTCATGCGCCCGCTGGTCGAGGCCGGGCACGTCTATCTGTCGCGCCCCCCGCTGTACAAGATCAAGTGGGGCCGGGACGACTTCGAGTACGCGTACTCCGACCGGGAGCGCGACGCACTGGTGGAGCTGGGGAAGCAGAACGGCAAGCGGATCAAGGAAGACTCGATCCAGCGCTTCAAGGGCCTCGGTGAGATGAACGCCGAGGAGCTGCGCATCACGACGATGGACGTCGACCACCGTGTGCTCGGCCAGGTCACGCTCGACGACGCGGCGCAGGCCGACGACCTGTTCTCGGTGCTGATGGGTGAGGACGTCGAGGCCCGGCGCTCGTTCATCCAGCGCAACGCCAAGGACGTCCGCTTCCTCGACATCTGAGTCGGCCTCCCGCTGACCGCCATCGAAATGGCCGAAAGGAACTTTGACCAGCAATGGCCGACGAGAACACTCCTGTGATGCCCGAAGAGGTGCCCGCCGTAGAAGGCGTGGGCATGCGTGTCGAGCCCGTGGGGCTCGAGACGGAGATGCAGCGCTCGTATCTCGACTACGCGATGTCCGTCATCGTCTCGCGCGCGCTGCCCGACGTACGTGACGGTCTCAAGCCCGTCCACCGCCGGGTGCTGTACGCGATGTACGACGGCGGATACCGGCCCGAGAAGGGCTTCTACAAGTGCGCCCGCGTCGTCGGCGACGTCATGGGCACCTACCACCCGCACGGCGACTCCTCGATCTACGACGCGCTGGTCCGCCTCGCGCAGCCGTGGTCGATGCGGATGCCGCTGGTGGACTCCAACGGCAACTTCGGCTCTCCCGGCAACGACCCGGCCGCCGCCATGCGGTACACCGAGTGCAAGCTGATGCCGCAGTCGATGGAGATGCTCCGGGACATCGACGAGGAGACCGTCGACTTCACGGACAACTACGACGGCCGCAACCAGGAGCCGACGGTCCTGCCGGCGCGCTTCCCGAACCTGCTGATCAACGGCTCGGCCGGTATCGCCGTCGGTATGGCCACCAACATCCCGCCGCACAACCTGCGGGAAGTCGCAGCGGGCGCGCAGTGGGCGCTGGAGCACCCGGACGCCTCGCACGAGGAGCTGCTGGACGCGCTGATCGAGCGCATCAAGGGCCCGGACTTCCCGTCCGGCGCGCTGGTCGTGGGCCGCCGGGGCATCGAGGAGGCGTACCGCACGGGCCGTGGCTCGATCACGATGCGCGCGGTCGTCGCGGTCGAGGAGATCCAGAACCGGCAGTGCCTGGTCGTCACCGAGCTGCCGTACCAGACCAACCCCGACAACCTCGCGCAGAAGATCGCCGACCTGGTGAAGGACGGCAGGGTCGGCGGCATCGCCGACGTCCGCGACGAGACGTCCTCGCGTACGGGCCAGCGGCTGGTGGTCGTGCTCAAGCGCGACGCGGTCGCCAAGGTCGTGCTGAACAACCTGTACAAGCACACCGACCTCCAGACGAACTTCGGCGCGAACATGCTGGCGCTGGTGGACGGTGTGCCGCGCACGCTGTCGATCGACGCGTTCATCCGGCACTGGGTGACGCACCAGATCGAGGTCATCGTCCGGCGCACCAAGTTCCGGCTGCGCAAGGCCGAGGAGCGCGCCCACATCCTGCGTGGTCTGCTCAAGGCGCTGGACGCGATCGACGAGGTCATCGCGCTGATCCGCCGCAGCGACACCGTCGAGACCGCGCGCGGCGGCCTGATGGGGCTGCTGTCGATCGACGAGATCCAGGCGAACGCGATCCTGGAGATGCAGCTGCGCCGGCTGGCGGCGCTGGAGCGGCAGAAGATCGTCGCCGAGCACGACGAGCTCCAGGCGAAGATCAACGAGTACAACGCGATCCTCGCCTCGCGCGAGCGGCAGCGGCAGATCGTCAGTGAGGAACTGGCCGTCATCGTCGACAAGTTCGGCGACGACCGGCGTTCCAAGCTGGTGCCTTTCGACGGTGACATGTCCATCGAGGACCTGATCGCCGAGGAGGACATCGTCGTCACCATCTCGCGTGGCGGCTATGTGAAGCGTACGAAGACGGACGACTACCGCTCGCAGAAGCGCGGCGGCAAGGGCGTGCGCGGTACGAAGCTCAAGTCGGACGACATCGTGGACCACTTCTTCGTGTCGACGACGCACCACTGGCTGCTGTTCTTCACGAACAAGGGCCGGGTGTACCGGGCGAAGGCGTACGAGCTGCCCGACGCCGGCCGGGACGCGCGTGGTCAGCACGTGGCCAACCTCCTGGCCTTCCAGCCGGACGAGAAGATCGCGCAGATCCTCGCCGTACGGGACTACGAGGCGGCGCCGTATCTGGTGCTGGCCACCAAGGCCGGTCTGGTGAAGAAGACGTCACTGAAGGATTACGACTCGCCCCGTTCCGGCGGTGTGATCGCGATCAACCTCCGTGAGACGGACTCGGGCGCGGACGACGAGCTGATCGGTGCCGAACTGGTGTCGGCCGAGGACGATCTGCTGCTCATCAGCCGGAAGGCGCAGTCGATCCGATTCACCGCGACGGACGACGCGCTGCGCCCGATGGGCCGTGCGACATCGGGTGTGAAGGGGATGAGTTTCCGCGAAGGGGACGAACTGCTCTCGATGAATGTCGTCAGGCCCGGTACGTTCGTGTTCACTGCTACTGACGGCGGTTACGCGAAGCGAACCAACGTCGACGAGTATCGCGTTCAAGGACGTGGCGGCCTCGGTATCAAGGCCGCGAAGATCGTGGAGGACCGCGGTTCGCTGGTCGGTGCGCTGGTGGTTGAGGAGACGGACGAGATCCTCGCCATCACCCTGGGCGGCGGTGTGATTCGTACGCGAGTCAACGAAGTCAGGGAGACGGGCCGTGACACGATGGGTGTCCAACTGATCAACCTGGGCAAGCGCGATGCCGTCGTCGGCATCGCTCGTAATGCCGAGGCCGGTCGTGAGGCTGAAGAGGTCGAGGGAGTCGTCGGCGATGATGCCGGTGACGAAACCGCGACCGACGCGGCCGCGCCTGCCGAGGAAGCTGAGGGCACCCAGCCCTCGGTAGCGGAGCACGAGGAGTAGAAGCGTGAGTGGAGCCACGGGCGCCGGATCGGCCGATTCCGGAGGGAAAGGTGCTCGTGGCCCTGCCACGGACTCCCAGGGGGTTACGGTGACCGGCACCCGGGGGCAGCAGCCCCCTTACGACACGTACGGATCCGAGCAGCCGCAGCAGCAGGCGGCGCAGCCGTACCACCCACCGCAGGCGTATCCGACGCCGCAGGGCGGGGGGACACAGGGCGGACAGCAGCAGGCGCAGGCTCAGCCGCATGTCCAGGTTGGCCAAGGACAGGGGCAGGGCGTGGGGCCGGGGCAGCCGGGACAGACACATCAGGGCGGCGCTCGGCAGCCCTCGGCGGCCGGCGTGCGTCTGCCGCGCACGGGCGCGCGTACGACACCGCGCACGCGTAAGGCGCGGCTGCGGGTGGCGAAGGCCGACCCGTGGTCGGTGATGAAGGTCAGCTTCCTGCTCTCCATCGCGCTCGGCGTGTGCACGGTCATCGCGGCGGCGGTGCTGTGGATGGTCATGGACGCGATGGGCGTCTTCTCGACGGTGGGCGGGACGATCAGCGAGGCGACGGGCTCGAACGAGAGCAACGGCTTCGACCTCCAGTCGTTCCTCTCGCTGCCGCGCGTGCTCATCTTCACGTCGGTGATCGCCGTGATCGACGTGGTGCTCGCCACCGCGCTGGCCACGCTCGGATCATTCATCTACAACCTGTCCGCGGGCTTCGTGGGGGGCGTCGAGTTGACGCTCGCCGAGGACGAGTAGGACGCCCTTCCACCAGGCTCGACACGGGGCCGGACGGCGGACGGGCGGGGAAGAGCTTGGCCCCGGTATCGATTTTGGGACTGGCCCTGGAGTGCGCTAATCTTCAGGGGCAGCGCGGGGCTATAGCTCAGTTGGTTAGAGCGCATCCCTGATAAGGATGAGGCCACAGGTTCAAATCCTGTTAGCCCCACAAGCGCCGATCCGCCCGGACAGAGAGCCTTCTGTCCGGGCGGATCGCTTTGTGCCGGGCGGGTGTTGACTGGTCGTCGTGGCCCCTGAGTTGGGGGCGCATGTAGGTCACCGATCGGTATCGGTCGGTGTGTATAGTCGGGCGCCAGAAGGCCCCTAAGACAAGGAAAGACGAGGTCGCGCGGTGAAGAAGCTTCTCCTGGTCGCACTGGCCGCCATCGGCGGGCTCCTCGTGTACCGCCAGATCCAGGCGGATCGCGCCGAGCAGGATCTGTGGACGGAGGCGACCGACTCCGTGCCCGCAGGTTCGGGTGTCTGAGACCCAGTAGTCGGTACGCGAAGCCCCGGTCGCCCAGACGACCGGGGCTTCGCGCTGTCGTGGGGAGTTCGGCCGCGAGTTCGCCTGAGCGAACGATTTGGTTGCTTTTGTGAAATTTCGGGACCGGTGGCGGGTGGTGGCGGCGTTACGGATCGGCAGCCCGCGCAGACAGGGGCCGGACCGGCGGGGCAGGATGGGCGGGCTGTTGGTGGTGGGCGGCGGGGCCGCCGGACGACAAGGGGAAGCTCGTGAAGTGGCTGCGCAGCAGGGGCCGGGTCGCGCTGGTCGCGGCGGCGGCGATGTGCGCGGTGGTGGCGCAGCCGGGGGCGTCGGGGGGCCAGGTCCTGCCCGGCCTGTCCGGCACGGCCGCGGCGGCCGAGGGGCCGACCCCGTACGAGTTCGACAAGGACGCCGGGCCCGGCGCGGGCGGGACGAGTACCGGCGACGCGGGACAGCTCGACGGGGGCTTCACGTACCGCGATTCGATCGAACCGGGCAAGAAGCTCTTCTACCAGCTGGACCTGGACGACGCGGAGAACGCGTATGTATCGGCTACCGCCGTGCCCGGGCTGGAGTCGCGGGTGGACTACGGCGACAAGATCACGGTCACGATGCAGGACGGCGACGGCAAGGACTGCGACTCGGAGCAGGCCCGGGTGCTGCCGACGGGTGACTATCCGCAGCCGCTGACCGCGTATGTGTCCCGGACTCTCAACGGCAAGGAGTACGGGCCCTGTCGGAAGGCCGGCACGTACTACGTGATCGTGGAGAGGGAGTCGAAGCCGATGTCCTCGCCGGATGCGTGGGACTTGGAACTGCGGTTCCTGTCCGAGCCCCGGCTGAAGGCCGGTGGCTCCACCGAGGCTCCCGAGGAGTGGCCGAGTGCCTCCCCCGGGCCGCCGTCCGCCGACTCCGAGCCGCGGGCGGGGGGCGCCGGTTTCAGTGCCGCCAGGAGCCTGGGCGACGGTGAGTGGACGGCGGAGATCCATCCCGGTGAATCGCTCTTCTACCGTGTGCCCGTCGACTGGGGGCAGCAGCTGTTCGCCGCTGCGGAACTGGGGAGTTCGGACGGGAAAGGCATCGTCACCGGAGCGATGTCCCTCGCCGTGTACAACCCGGCGAGAGGGCTCGTCGACAGCACCGACACGATGTCGTACAACGGCGAGCCGAAGTGGATGTCGACGGATCCGGCGCCGCCGGTGCACTACGGGAACCGCTTCAGTTCCACCCCCGACAAGAAGGCGATGCGCTTCGCGGGCTGGTACTACCTGCGGGTGAGCCTCAACCCGGAGGTGGGCGGGAAGTTCGGGCAGGAGCCGTACGACCTGACGGTGCGTGTGAACGTCGAGGGCAAGGCGGTGGACGGGCCGGAGTACGACGGGCCGGCCGAGGAGTTCAACGTGTCGGACGAGAATCGGGACCAGGCCGACGACGGGGAGAACCCGGGTGACGACAAGGACAGCGGCACGATGACGCTGGTCGCGGCGGGCGGGATCGGCATGGGGACGGTGCTGGTGCTGGGGCTGGGGGGATGGACGCTGCTCGCGCGGCGGCGCGACGCGGGGCGGTAGGTGAGAAGCGGGGCGGGCCGTCAGATCTGCGCGAGGGCCCAGAACCCCACACCGAAACAGACCAGCGCGAGCAGCAGGACCGGGATCGTCACCTTGGGTGGCGGTCCCGGTCGTCGTTTGTGCGAGGCGGGGACGGGCGCCGCGGCGTGGGCTCCGGGGGCGGGAGTGAGGGGGGCGTACGGCGCCGGTGGGTACTGGGTGGGAACCCCGGGCTGCTGAGCGGTGTATCTACGAGTGTGCGGCAGGTCGTGCGGCACCGAAGTGGTGGGCGCCTGCGACAGATCGGGCGCGGCGGGGGAAGGGGGCGTGAGCGGATGCGCGGGCGCGGAGTGGGAAGCGGCGGGCGGGGACGGCTGCAACGGGTGTGGCCCGGAAAGGGGTTGGTAGGGCTGTGGCTGCTGCTGCGGTGGCTGTTGCCGGTCCGGCTGGGGCGGCGGGGGGAGATGGAAGCTGCCGGTCTCCGACATGGAGGTCTGCCGGGCGGACCGCGGTTGTCCACCGGTCACCCCATCCGTCGGGCCGTCTGTCGGGCCGTCTGTCGGGCCGCCCGGAAGGCCGCCCGTCAGCCCGCCTGTCGCTCCCCCGGTGACTCCGCCCGTGACGCCCGTGACTTCACCGGTGTGCCGGTTTCCGTACGACGGTGTCTGACGGGCGTGCCGGCCCGAGTCCGGGGACGCGACGGGCCCTTCGGGGCCGAACGGGTGCGGCAGCGGCCCGAGTTGGTCGAAGACCTCGACGGGCTCGTCGTCCTCCGTCTCCTCGGGCAGCATCTCGGCAGCCGTCGTGAGCGCCTTGCGGGCTCCCGTCGCCGTACGGAAGCGGGCGTCCGGATCCGGCTGGAGCAGTCCGGCGAGGACCTGCCACAGCGGCTCGGGAATCCCCTGCGGCGCTCCGGGGGTGCCGTGTGCGGTGAAATACTCCACCAGGGCCTTGGAGTCGGGTTTCTGTCCCTGCAGCAGATAGAGCGCGACCAGGCCGACGGCGAAGAGGTCGGCGGGGAAGTCCGGCTCCGCGCCCATCATCTGCTCCGGCGCGAAGTAACCGGGCGTGCCCACCACGTAGTTGGTCTCCGTCAGACGCGGCTCGCCCTTGCGCATCGAGATACCGAAGTCCGACAGCTTCAGATGCGGCCGGCCCGTCCCCGTGGCGTCCAGCAGTATGTTGGCGGGTTTGATGTCGCGGTGTACGACTCCTTCCGCGTGCACGGCCGCGAGGCCGGAGAGCAGCTGGTCGAGCAGGGTGCAGACGAAGCGCGGCGGCAGCGGGCCGTAGTCGCCGATCACATGGGCCAGTGATCCGCCGCTCACCAGATCCATGGTGAACAGGACCTTGTCGTCGTCGGCGGCCCAGCTGGCCGGTGCGAGCACATGGGGGTGATCGATCCGCAGGGCCTGCTCGCGGACGAAACGCAGCAGGGTGTGCGCGTCGCTCTGCTGGAGCACCTTGGCCGCCACGTACCGGCGGCGCCGGTGGTCCCAGGCACGCCAGACGGCGCCCACACCGCCACGTCCGATCGGGTCGACCAACTCGTACCGACCAGCGAAGACCTCACCCATTGCGCCGCGCTCGCTCCCAGTCGTCCTGTCCGGCGGACCGTCGCCCTCGGCCGCGGTCTGTGTCGTGCCTGCCGCGCCCAGCTCCGGCCTAGTTCTGATGCGCCTCGTAGTGCGCGACCGCCTCGGCGGTGCGCCCGGCTCCGTACACCCGGAGGAACTCTGCCAGCTCGGG
The DNA here is from genome assembly GCF_042725135.1 of Streptomyces sp. NPDC060366. Classification (NCBI taxonomy): domain Bacteria; kingdom Bacillati; phylum Actinomycetota; class Actinomycetes; order Kitasatosporales; family Streptomycetaceae; genus Streptomyces; species Streptomyces sp. NPDC060366. Next base: position 307,115 of record NZ_JBHXDC010000004.1, read on the forward strand.
GTGGCTCGGTGCGAGGGAGTCCGCCGCGTCGATGATGTCACCGGCGGCGGCGACCGACCGCAGCAGTGACTGGATCTCGCGGACGACCCGCCGCACGGTCGGCGCGCCCGTGCTGTTCGTCGTCTGGCTGGTGCCGGTGAGGACGGAGCCGCCCTGCGACTTCTTGACCTCGTCCATCCTGGCGGTGGCCTCGGCGGCGCTGACACTGCCGTCCGCGACCTGCCCCGCCAGATCCTGGAGCGCCTGAACACGCTGGACCACGGCGGGATTTCCGATCTTGGCGCGCTGGCCGCTCATCAACTGGGAGAGCATCGGGGCCGACAGACCGAGCACCGCGGCGAGCCTGGCCTGATTCAGCCCCAGGTCGTCGATCAGTCGGCGGAAGAGAGCTCCCAGCGGCTCTCCGTACCAGCTGCGCTGAAGTTCCCTGGCTCTTGCTGTCGATTCCTGCTGTGCGGCGTCCATTCGCGTCTCCCCATCGCTTCCCCAGGCGGCAGCTTCGCTGCTGCGAACCTCTGGGGCATCCTACGGAGCGGGGTCGCGCACCGGGAGTCCCAATCCTTTTGCGAGATCACGGGGGACACCCGGTACTCTGGTCCCCGGCGGTCACCGAGATGGACTGCGGCGCCGTCGTACACCCCTTCCGGGGCCTTAGCTCAGTTGGTAGAGCGCTGTCTTTGCATGGCAGATGTCAGGGGTTCGACTCCCCTAGGCTCCACACCTAAAAATGCCCTCCGACCTGCGGAAACGCCGGTCGGAGGGCATTTTTGCTTGCGCTCAGCCCGCGGGGATACGCGCCAGTGGTACCCAGTCGTGGGACTCGCGCCGGAGCAGGTCCGCGCAGTGTGTGCGCAGCTTTCGGGGCCAGCGGTCCCGCCATGCGCGCCAGAGCGACACGTGCAGAACCACCAGGATGAAACCGGCCAGCGCGGCGGTGCCGGCCGCCAGGGCGAGCAGCGCGACGATCCTTTCGAATCCCCGGGGCCCCGCATCGGGGGCGCCGAAGGCGTTCGACGCCATCAGCAGACAGGTGTTGAGCGTGATCCACGCCGTCGCGATCAGCGCCGAGGCCCACGGCGCGCGCTCGGCGTTGTTGTCGAGCCGCGTACGGCGAAGGGGCAGATGGCCGGACAGCCGCTCCCGGTGGGCCGTGCAGGCCGTCTTGAAGGCGGGGTGCTCGGCGAGGGCCTTCACCGTCACCGGGCGTCCGGCGGACCAGGCGTCGCGGGTGAACCGCCATGCCGCCAGGGTCAGGGGATGCTCCGGAGGCACCGCGGCCCCCGGTTCCGTCGCGTCGGGTGGCGGTACGAGCCCCTCCCGTTCGTCGGCGTGCGCCGGCCCCGCCGCGGGCAGCGCCCGGAGGGCCAGTTCCGCCGCGACACGTTCCCGGTGCCAGGTCGCGGTCTGCGTCCGGCGGTATCCGACCCCGGTCAGCCAGGTCGCGTGGTAGACGTCCAGCTCCCCCGAGGCGATCAGACGTTCCGTCACACGCAGCCCGGAGCGGTGGCTCCACAGGGCCAGGACGCCGATGCCCGCGTTCAGAAGCACCAGGAGCCCGCTCGTGCTCAGCACGAGCCACACCACGCCATCGTTCATGGGGACAAGGATCGGATCTCGCCCGCGTCCTGACCAGGGGCCCACGGGCAGGATCGGTGGGCCGTCCCACCAATGGCCTGACGTGACCTCAGGAATCTTCCGTTGCCGGGGTGTAGAGGTTGATGAGCTGGGCGAGGTGACGGCCGGCGGTCAGTAGCGGGCGCTCGCTGCGGGACACCTGGGCCGCCAGTTCGGCGCCTTCCAGGGTGCTGATCACCGTGTGGGCCAGATCGTGGGCGTCGTCCTCGGCGACTCCTGCGCGGCGAAGTCGGGCATACACCAGATCGCGCCAGTTCGCGAACGCGGCAGCCGCGGCCTCCTGGATGTCGGGCGCGCGGCCCGCCGTACCCAGGGCGGTGGAGGTGACCGGGCAGCCCTCGACCCAGTCGGACTCGCGCAGCCCCTCCGCGAGGCGGTGCGCGCAGTCGATCACGGCCTGGGCGGGGTCGGCCGCGCCGTCGAGGGTGAGGCGCAGCTCGTCGGCGAACTCACGGTCCCCGTGCCCGATCGCGGCGACGGCCAGCTGCTGCTTGCCGCCGGGAAAGAAGTGGTAGACCGAGCCGAGTGTGGCTCCGGCCTCGGTGGAGATCTGTTTGATCCCCGTGCCGTCGTAGCCCTGGCGCTGCATCAGCAGCGAGGCGGCACGGACGATTCTCTCGCGCGTGCCGACCGGGCGCTCCGCGTTCGCGGTGAGGTCCTGCTCCGCCGTCTTCACAGCGGCAGTCTACTGGATAGAACGCTCGCTCTAGAGGCGTGCTACGTTTCTCATTGGATAGAGCGTTCGTTCTAATGAGATGGAGTGCGCGATGAGTACGGATACGGGTGCACCGGCGTTGACGGTGATCGGCCTCGGCCCCATGGGCCGGGCGATGGCGGGCGCGTACCTCGACAAGGGCTACGCGGTGACGTTGTGGAACCGCAGCGCGGGCAAGGCGGACGAGCTGGTGACCAGGGGCGCGACCCTCGCCGCCTCGGTCGACGAGGCCCTTGGCGCCGGCGGGCCGGTCGTGCTGAGCCTGACCGACTACGACGCGATGTACACCATCCTCGAACCGGCCGTGGCGAGCCTGCCGGGACGGGTGATCGTCAATCTGACCTCGGACACCCCGGAGCGGGCGCGGGCGGCGGCGGAGTGGTTCGCCGGCCACGGCGCCCGGCATCTGACCGGTGGGGTGAACACACCGCCCTCCGGTATCGGCACGTCGGAGGTGTTCACCTTCTACAGCGGTCCCCGGGAACTGTTCGACGAGCTGGCGCCGACGCTGGAGGTGCTGACCGGCACGGACTACCGGGGTGAGGACCAGGGGCTGGCGGCGCTGTACTACCAGATCGGGATGGATCTGTTCTGGACGACGATGCTCAGCTGGGTCCACGCCCTCGCGATCGCGGACGCCAACGGCATCTCAGCCGCGGAGTTCCTGCCGTACGCGTCACAGAGCACGGGCGGGATGTCGCAGTTCTTCGAGTTCTACTCGCCCAGGATCGACGCGGGTGAGTTCCCCGGCGACGTGGACAGGCTCGCCATGGGAGTGGCCAGTATCGAGCACGTCCTGCACACCACCGAGGCGGCCGGGGTCGACACGGCACTGCCGAAGGCGGTCCTGGAGCTGTTCCGGCGGGGAGTGGCGGACGGTCACGCCGACGACAGCTTCACCAGCCTTTTCGAGGTGATGAGGGGCAGCCGGACGGCCGCCTGAGGCGGCATGACCAACGATTGACGGCACCCGTTGCACCGTACGGGTGGTGTTCATCAGAAGAACTGCGCAGTGGCGGCGTTGGTCCCTCGATTCCCAAGATGCGTACACATCATGAGGAAGGTATGTAGATCGCTCAACCCGAGCGCAACCTGAAAGCGAGGGGCCATGGCCGCCTTCAAGGTCAAGAATCTGTGGACCGTCTTCCTGACCGCGTTCTTCGCGGTGCTCGCCACCCTGGGGCTGACCGCCCCCACCGCGGCGGCGGACGCCGCCGTACAGCAGCCCGCCGAGCAGCCCGCGAAGGGTGACCGGTCGCCGGTCACCGCCGAGGCGCGGGGCGGAGGCGAGGAGGCACCCGCTGTGCAACGGGCACGGGCACTGCCGGAGAGCGTGCGGCCGGCGGACACGTCCCGGCCGCCGACCATCGAGCAGCGTATCCGCGCGGAAGCCCACGGCTCGTCACCTTCGGTCCGGCGCCTGCCCGTCGACACCCGTACGGACGCCGACGTGGCGCGCGACAACGAAGCCGCCGCCGCAGACGCGGCGCTCGCGGCGGCGGCGTGAGGAACCGGGATTCCCTCAGGACTCCCGGCGCCCGCACCACGTACGATGCCCGCCTCGCACACGGCGCCCGCACCACGCAAGGCGCCCGTGACACCGCCTCACCCGGCGCGGTCCCAACCGCACGGCACCTGACCGGCGTCACCTGCGGCAACCGAATCATCCGCAGGGCCCGCAGCACCCGCCGTACCGCACCAGCCGGACCGTCGCATCACCCGCGCCGGCCGCGACAGTCGTCGTACGGCGAGACCACCACCAGTCCTACGGATCACCGGTCACCCGTCACGGGCGGTCGTCGCGATCCTTCGCCTGCTCATCCTCTGCCTGCTTCGCCTGTACCTCCGGGTCGAGCGCACCCTGGCTGCCGTCGACGGACGACAGCGACGAGTTGTGCTCGGAGACCTCGGTAGGAGCGGGCGGTTCCACCAGCCAGTCGGGATTGGCCTGCTTGTCCCACCACTTCCACGCGGCGAAAGCGCCACCGGTCAGTACACCGAGGACCACCAGGCCCTTGGCGAGCCGTCCGGCCTTGGCCCGTCGCTCATGCTTCCTCACAAGCTTCTGGACCTCCTTCACCGTGATCTGACCGCGCAGCGCGGCGAGAGCGGCAGCGGAACGTGCCGCTGCTTCCCCGGCGACCGGCTGTGCGACGGATACCGCGTGCTCGACGCGCGGCACCGTGTAGCTGGCGGCCTGACGCGCGGCCTTACGCGTCCGTGCCGCGGCGCGCTGTGCGGCTTCGTCGACCTTTGGGGGCACATGCGGCGCCACGTGGGCGCCGTACTGAACACGAGCCTGCTTCGCGGCCTTCGACACCTTCGGTGCGAGCCGGACGCGGGCCTCTTCGGCGTACAACGCGGCCTGTTCCTTGGCCGTGTCGGCGTAGGGCGCCACCGCTTCCGCGGCGTGCAGCACGCTCTCCCTCGCCGAATCGGTAGCGGCGCGCACGCTGTCCATGCGGGTCACAGGATCCTCCTCCTCGGTGGCGGTCAGGGGCTTGGGGGTTTCCCCCGTGAATTTGGACAAAGATCCGCCTGTCCACCCAGATCGAAATCATGCCTGCCGCACGCCGGACCGGCATGCGGTACGGGCATCCGGGTCAACGAAGACGACTTGGGGCGATGCCTGGGCATTGCGGTGCAAGGGGAGCTTCTCGACGACAATGCCACGGTTCGCCGTGTCGCGCCCCGTTAAGGCCATGACTGCCTCGCCTTTCTCCGCCCTGCTCCTGTCTGCCCCGCGTGTGCCCCGACGACGGCCGCTGATGCCCCGTTACCGGAAGCGGTGAGCGCCCGAGGGGTACGGGACGGACGACGGACCCGGTGTCCGTGCGAGGATCGACAGAGTCAGAGCAGACTCACGGAAGGCAGATCGTGGCCGAGCAGCTTTACGCCACCCTGAAGACCAACCACGGCGATATCGAGATCCGGCTCCTGCCGAACCACGCGCCGAAGACGGTCAAGAACTTTGTGGAGCTCGCCAAGGGCGAGCGTGAATGGACCAACCCGGCGACCGGCAAGAAGTCGAACGACCGTCTGTACGACGGCACCGTCTTCCACCGGGTCATCAGCGGTTTCATGATCCAGGGCGGAGACCCGCTGGGTAACGGCACCGGCGGTCCGGGCTACGAGTTCGAGGACGAGTTCCACCCGGACCTCGCCTTCGACAAGCCGTACCTCCTGGCCATGGCGAACGCGGGACCGGGCACGAACGGTTCGCAGTTCTTCGTGACCCTGGCGCCCACCGCGTGGCTGACCCGCAAGCACACCATCTTCGGTGAGGTCACCGACGAGGCGAGCAAGAAGGTCGTGGACTCCATCGGATCCACCCAGACCAACCAGCGCACCGACCGCCCGGTCGAGGAAGTCAAGATCGAGTCGGTCGTCGTCGAGTCCCGCTGATTCCGCGGACGCGTCACGACCTCTCGGATTCCCGTTCGGGGAACCATCCCGCCCTGCCCGTCCGTAGTGGTTACATACCGGACGGGGAGGGCGGTGCGCTGTGCTCCTCCCGCCGCAACGAGCACCGAGGGGACCGATGGACCAGCAGCCCGGGGGCCCGGACCGGCCCGCAGCCGACGCGACACCCCACTGTTACCGGCACCCGGACCGTGAGACCGGCATCCGCTGCACCCGCTGCGAGCGCCCCATCTGCACGGACTGCATGATCAGCGCCTCCGTCGGATTCCAGTGCCCCAACTGCGTACGGGAGGCGAACGGCTCGGGCATGTCCCCGACCACCACCCGGCCACGCACGATCGCCGGCGGCACCATCGCCGCCGACCCCCGCCTGATCACGAAGATCCTGCTGGGGCTGAATCTCGCGGTCTTCGTCGCCGTCCTCGCCAGTGAGCAGCGCGTCGTCGGCGAGCTGGATCTCATCGGGCACGCCTTCAACACGGACATCGGCGAGGTCGTCGGCGTCGCCGACGGGCAGTGGTATCGCCTGTTCACGTCGATGTTCCTGCACCAGGCCGTGTGGCACATCGCGTTCAACATGCTGGGGCTGTGGTGGCTCGGCGGTCCGCTGGAGGCGGCGCTCGGACGGGTGCGCTTCCTCGCGCTGTATCTGATCTCCGGGCTGGCGGGCAGCGCCCTGACCTATCTGATCGCCGCGCCGAACCAGCCGTCACTCGGTGCGTCGGGCGCCATCTTCGGACTGTTGGGCGCCACGGCCGTACTGATGCGCCGGATGAACTACGACATGAGGCCGGTCTTCGCGCTGCTGGCGCTGAACCTGCTCTTCACGTTCACCTGGTCCGGGATCGCCTGGGAGGCGCATGTCGGCGGTCTGGTCGCGGGCACGGCGATCGCCGTGGGCCTCGTGCACGCGCCGCGTGAGCGCCGGGCGCTGGTCCAGTGGGGCACGTGCGCGGTGGTGCTGCTGGCGACCGTGGCGATCATCGTGATCAGGACCGTTCAGCTCACCTGAGGGCTCTCGAAGTCCCTCGAAGCGCACAGTTGTCCACAGCGTGTGCCGGATCTTGTGCAATCTGTGTGGAACATCAGTGCCCCTTGTCGCTGATCAGGGTTTTCCCAGCAGAGACAAGGGGCGAGACGCTTCATCACATCGGCCGAAGCGGGTGTTCCAGTCACACCGGCGTCAACCTGTCGTGGAGTTATCCACAGATGGTCAGACCTTTTCCCCCGGCTGTGGACAGCACTGTGGATAAGTCTCTGGGCAGAGCTTGACGCCGGCCGCCGCCGCTACTTCCACTGGGTGGAGACGCCGAAGCCGGCGGCGATGAAGCCGAAGCCGACCACGATGTTCCAGTTGCCGAAGGCGTCGATCGGCAGTGAGCCCTCGGTCACATAGAAGACGACGATCCAGGCCAGCCCGATGAGGAACAGGGCGAGCATGACCGGTGCCACCCAGCTCCGGTTGGACAGCTTTATGGTGGTCGACTGCTTCGCCGTGGGGGGCGGCGTGAAATCGGCCTTCTTGCGGATACGTGACTTCGGCACGAGGGACTCTCCTGTCGATGCGCTGCGTGACCGCGCAGGTAACTGAAACGGTGTGCCGGGGGTGAGGAGCAGGGGGAACGCCGGCTCCCCCGGGCGTCCGTTAGCGTAGTGCTTCCGTGGCGCCTAAGGAGATAAGGGTACGTTGAGCAATTCTGCCGACTCCCCCGAAGGGCCGGTCCGCCGAGCGATCTGGCGGCCGGTCCGGCTGCTCACGGCCGGGGTCTTCGCCCTGGCCGGCCTCATCTTCGTCACCAGCTTCAACACGGCGAAGGGCACCAACCTCCGTACGGACGACTCCCTGCTCAAGCTCTCGGACCTGATCCAGGAGCGCAGCGACAAGAACGCCGCGCTGGAGGAGTCGACCGGCGTCGTACGGGAGAACGTCGACAGCCTCGCCAGCCGCGACTCCGGCTCCACGAAGGCCGAGGACGCCGAACTGCGCCGTCTGGAGAACGCGGCCGGTACCAAGAAGGTCTCGGGCCGGGCCCTCACCGTCACCCTCGACGACGCCCCGCCGGACGCCACGGCCAATCCGGGCTACCCGGAGCCGCAGCCCAACGACCTGGTCATTCACCAGCAGGACCTCCAGGCCGTCGTCAACGCGCTGTGGCAGGGCGGCGCGAGCGGCATCCGCGTCATGGACCAGCGGCTGATCTCCACCAGCGCGGTGCGCTGCGTCGGCAACACCCTGATCCTCCAGGGCCGGGTCTACTCACCGCCGTACAAGATCACGGCCGTGGGGGACCAGGGCAAGCTCCAGAAGGCGCTCGCGGATTCGCCCGCGATCCAGAACTACCAGCTGTACGTGCAGGCGTACGGGCTCGGGTGGAAGGTTGACGAGCACGGCGGGACCACGCTCCCCGGCTACACGGGCACCGTGGACCTGCACTACGCGAAGCCGGTGAAATAGCCCGGCCGAAACCGCCCGGCCCGGCCGCCCTCCTTGAGACACGGGCCGCCCTCTTCTAAGAAGAAGAGGGCAACGGCACACCTGGCCCGTGCGCCGCCCACGTGACCCTGTGGCCCCTTAGTCTGGTTCGGTATCGCGCACGCCGGTCCGGCGGCGCGGGTGCGGATCGGGTACGGAACGGAAAGGGACAGCATGTACGGCTGGATCTGGCGGCATCTGCCGGGCAACGTGTGGGTGCGGGCGGTCGCCGCGCTCGTGCTGGCGCTGGCGGTCGTCTTCGTGCTGTTCCAGTACGTCTTCCCGTGGGCGGAGCCGATCCTCCCGTTCGGGGACGCGACGGTGACCGGCGCGGGAGGCACCCCGTGAGCGGTGCCCGTGTCCTCGTCGTGGACAACTACGACAGCTTCGTCTTCAACATCGTCCAGTACCTGTACCAGCTGGGCGCCGAGTGCGAGGTCCTGCGCAACGACGAGGTCTCGACGGCGCACGCCCAGGACGGCTTCGACGGCGTGATGCTCTCCCCCGGTCCCGGCACGCCCGAACAGGCCGGTGTCTGCGTCGACATGGTGCGCCACTGCGCCTCGACCGGCGTCCCCGTCTTCGGGGTGTGCCTCGGCATGCAGTCGATGGCGGTGGCGTACGGCGGTGTGGTGGGCCGCGCCCCCGAATTGCTGCACGGCAAGACCTCGTTGGTCACGCACGAGGGCAAGGGCGTCTTCGCCGGGCTGCCCTCGCCCTTCACCGCGACGCGCTACCACTCGCTCGCCGCCGAGCCCGCCGAACTGCCCGACGAGCTTGAGGTCACCGCGCGCACGGCCGACGGCATCATCATGGGCGTACGCCACCGTGAACTGCCCGTCGAGGGCGTGCAGTTCCACCCCGAGTCCGTCCTGACCGAACACGGTCATCTGATGCTGGCCAACTGGCTCGCGCAGTGCGGTGATCCGGGCGCCGTAGGCCGATCGGCGGGCCTGGCGCCGGTGGTGGGCAAGGCGGTCGCGTGACCGCACTCCGCCCCGAGCACGACGCGGGATACGGCGCCTCGTACGAGCGGGGGGAACCGTACGAGGAGCAGGGCGCGTTCGAGGCGGCGGTGGACGGACTCGCGGATCCGTTGAACGACCCGCTCCCCGGGCAGGGCGCCCCGCCGCCACCCGCGCCCGCCCCTCCCTCTTCGCCTTCTCCGGCGCCCGGCCCCTGGGATGCGGGGGACGGGATATCGGGGCCGCCGCCGGCGGAGCGGGAGTGGTCCGGGTACGGGCCGTATCCCTACGCGGACCGGGCGCCCGCCGAGTACGGGCAGGACTGGGCCTCCCAGGTCCCCCCGGAGTCGGTGCGGATGGCCCCGCACACGCAGGCGCCCGCGCCCGTGCCGGAGCCCAGGTCGGTGCCCGGGCCGACGGCCGTGCCCCCGCCCGCCCCGCGGACCGTTCCCGGTCCGCAGTACGTTCCCGTCCGGGACGACGAGACCGTCGGCCTCCGTACGGAGGACACCCGTCGCCCCCACGTGAGTGCCGCGGGCGCCGGTGGCGCCGAGGAGGCCACGGCCCTGCTGCCGACCGTCTCCGAATCCGGCGCGGAGGGCCCGGTGCGCCCGGCGCCGACGGAACCGGCCGTCGGGGGCCGTGCCGAGCGCCGTAAGGCGGCCAAGGGGGGCCGTGGGCGCGGTCGTAGGCGCCCGGAGGGCTCGGGGAGCCCCGAGAGCGCGCCGGACGCCTCAGCGCCCGCCAGGCCGCTCTCCCGCGTCGAGGCGCGGCGTGCCGCCCGTGCGCTCAAGGACAGTCCGGGGGTGATCCTCAGCCGCGCGGTCGGCGAGATCTTCATCAGCCTCGGTGTGCTGATGCTGCTGTTCGTCACGTACCAGCTCTGGTGGACGAACATCCAGGCCGATCTCTACGCGGGCAAGGAGACGGACAAGATCCAGGAGGGCTGGGCGAAGGGCCGTCAGCCCGGAGCCTTCGAGCCCGGCCAGGGGTTCGCGATCATGCACATCCCCAAGCTGGACGTGGTCGTTCCGATCGCCGAGGGAATCGACAAGGCGAAGGTCCTGGACCGCGGCATGGTCGGCCACTACTCGGAGGGCCGGCTCAAGACGGCGATGCCGTCCGACAAACAGGGCAACTTCGCGGTCGCGGGACACCGCAACACCCACGGTGAACCGTTCCGGTACATCAACCGTCTGAAGCCCGGCGACAAGATCGTCGTGGAGACGCAGGACTCCTACTTCACGTACGACATGGCGAGCATCCTCCCGCAGACCGCGCCGTCGAACGTAGGTGTGATCGGTCCCGTGCCTCCCGGCTCCGGATTCGCGGAGCCCGGGCGATACATCACGTTGACGACCTGTACGCCGGAATTCACCAGTACGTATCGAATGATCGTGTGGGGCAAGATGGTTGAGGAACGGCCACGCGGCAAGGGAAAGCCCGACGCTCTCGTCGGCTGAACGGATCACGACGAAGACCAGGGACCAGGGGACGGGTGCTGTGGCAGCGGGAACAGGGCACGACGACGGGCGTGCGAGCACACCCGGAGAAGACGGAAAAAACGATACATCCGCGACAACCGGGGTGGCCGAGCCCGCGCTTGAGCCTTCGGAGCCGGATCCCGGGCCCGCGCCCGAGCCCTCGGATCCCGAGCCCGCTCCTGCCGCGAAACCGGCCGCGGAACCGGCCGCCACGCCTGCCGCGACACCGGCCCGCGCGCGGCGCGGCCGGGGCGCCGCCGCCGTCAGCGTCTTCGGTGAACTGCTCATCACCGCAGGGCTGGTGCTCGGTCTCTTCGTCGTCTACTCGCTGTGGTGGACGAACGTCCTGGCCGACCGCGAGGCCACGAAGCAGGGCAACGAGGTACGTGACGGCTGGGCCGAAGGCCGGGGCGGCCCCGGCGCCCTCGACGTGAAGAACGGCATCGGCTTCCTGCACGTGCCCGCGATGACCGGCGACGAGATCCTCGTGAAGAAGGGCACGGACCTCAAGTCCCTCAACAACGGCGTCGCCGGCTACTACACCGACCCGGTGAAGTCCGCGCTGCCCGAGGACGAGAAGGGGAACTTCTCGCTGGCCGCGCACCGCGACGGGCACGGCGCGAAGTTCCACAACATCCACAAGCTGAAGAACGGTGACTCGATCGTCTTCGAGACGAAGCGCACCTGGTACGTCTACAAGGTCTTCAAGGACCTCCCGAAGACGTCGAAGTACAACGTGGACGTCCTGCGGCCGGTCCCCAAGGAGTCGGGCAAGAAGAAGCCCGGCCGCTATCTGACCCTCACCACGTGCACCCCCGTCTACACGTCCGACTACCGCTACATCGTGTGGGCCGAACTGGAGCGCACGGAGAAGGTCGACAACGACCGGACGAAGCCGCCGGAGCTGCGCTGAGCCGTCTGGTCCCGCTGAGTCCGTGACACGGAGAAGCCCCGGCATCCTCTTCAGGATGCCGGGGCTTCTGCCGTTCACCTATGACTCTCCTTGGGAGGAGGCGACCTCAGTCCTGGTCGCCCCTCCCGGGACCACCGATGAAGCCCCCGTTGTTCCCGCCTCCGTTGTCGCCGCCGCCCGTGGGGGCGACGAACAGCGTCACGGTGCTGCCCTTGTCGACCTCCTGGCCGGCCTGCGGATTGGTGGCGAGCACCCGGGCGTTCGGGTCGTTCGGCGAGTTCGGCGCCAGTGCGACCACCAGACCCAGACCCTCCAACTGGGCCTTCGCCTCGGCGACCGTCTTGCCGCCGACGTCACCGGGGATCTGGACCTTCTCCGGCTGGGGCGGTCCCTTCGAGACCTGGAGCGTGACCTGACTGCCCTTGGCCGCCTTGGCGTTGCCCTCCGGGGTCTGGCCGACGACGGTGTTCGCCGGCTTCTCGGAGTCGACCTCGGTCCGCGCGACCGTGAAGCCGAGCGTTTCGAGCTGGCTCTTCGCCGCGTCGAAGTTCTGGTCGATGACGGACGGCACCGTCTGCTGCGCCTGCTTGGCGACGGAGAGCGTGACGGTCGCGCCCTTCTCCGCCTCGGAGCCGCCGGCCGGCTTCTGCGAGACGACCGTTCCGGGGTCCTGGTCGCTCTCGACCTGCTTGGTCTCGACCCTGAACTCGGCTTCCTGAAGAGTCTTCGTCGCGTCCTCGACGGTCTCGTCGGCGACGTCGGGCACCTGGACCTTCGGCGCGCCCTCGGAGACGACGACCTGGATTGTGTCGCCCTGGTTCATCTTTCCGCCGGACGCGGGGTTCTGGGAGCAGATGGCGCCCTTGGGCTGGTCGCAGCGGTCCGTCCCGGACTGGGCGACCTCGACCGACGCGTTGCCCGCCAGCACCTTCGCGTCCTTCAGCGTCTCCCCCACGAGCTGCGGCACGGGGATCCGCTCCGAGCCGCCGGAGTCGCCGCCGAAGACCGCCTTGCCGATCAGGACGGCTCCCGCGAGCACCAGGATGCCCGCGAGGACCAGCAGGATCGTCGAGGTGTTGGACTTCTTCTGCCGACGCCGGTCGGGACGGTCGTCGTAATTGCCGTAGCCGCCGTCGTCGGGGTTGACCGGCGGCATCATCGACGTGTGGCCGCCGCCGGGCGGGGTGGTGCGCAGCGCCGTGGTGGGCTGGTCGTCGGAGCCGTAGCCGCCCGCGTAACCGACCGCGCCCATCGCCGCCGTGGCCGCGACGGGCTGGCCGTCGAGGCACGCCTCGATGTCGGCGCGCATCTCGTCCGCGGACTGGTAGCGGTAGTCCGGGTCCTTGACGAGGGCCTTCAGCACGATCGCGTCCATCTCGGGCGTGATCTCGGGGTCGAAGGTGCTCGGCGCCTGCGGCTCCTCCCGTACGTGCTGGTACGCGACGGCCACCGGTGAGTCCCCGATGAACGGCGGGCGCACGGTCAGCAGCTCGTAGAGCAGACAGCCCGTCGAGTACAGGTCGGACCGCGCGTCGACCTGCTCGCCCTTGGCCTGCTCGGGGGAGAGGTACTGCGCGGTGCCGATGACCGCGGAGGTCTGGGTCATCGTCATGCCGGAGTCGCCCATGGCGCGGGCGATGCCGAAGTCCATGACCTTGACCTGGCCGGTGCGCGTCAGCATGACGTTGGCCGGCTTGATGTCGCGGTGGACGATCTGGGCGCGGTGCGAGTACTCCAGCGCCTGGAGGATCCCCACGGTCATCTCCAGCGTGCGCTCGGGCAGCAGTCTGCGCCCGGAGTGCAGCAGTTCACGCAGGGTGGACCCGTCGACGTACTCCATCACGATGTACGGGATGGACACCCCGTCGACGTAGTCCTCGCCCGTGTCGTAGACGGCGACGATCGCGGGGTGGTTGAGCGAGGCGGCCGACTGGGCCTCTCGGCGGAACCGGGCTTGGAAGGACGGGTCGCGGGCGAGGTCGGCCCGCAGCGTCTTCACAGCGACGGTGCGGCCGAGCCGGGTGTCGTGCGCGAGGTACACCTCGGCCATGCCACCACGGCCGAGCACCGAGCCCAGCTCGTACCGGCCGCCGAGGCGACGCGGCTCTTCCATACTGTTCCAGCCCTCTCCGTCTGTCCCGACCGCACCGGTGTGCGGTCCGGCGGTGTGCTGTTCGCGCATACGCTACCGGGCACGCCGCATCCGGTCCGACCGTCCCAGGTAGCTGATACAGGACTGGTACTTGAATGGTCACATATCGGGCGTCAATGCTCGGTGTGCCGATGGTGAGGCAGGTCACCGCGGGCGCCGGTCATCGGTATGAAGGTCCGCCGCCCGGTTCGACAATGGCCCGGCCAGCGTCAACAGCTGTCCGGGCCACCGCGGGAACGTCCTGACTACTTCTTGCTGTCGATCACGGCCTTCATGACGTCCTTGGCGATCGGGGCGGCGAGACCGCCGCCGGAGATGTCGTCACGGGTGGCGTCGCTGTCCTCGACGACGACCGCGACCGCGACCGGCGACCCGTTCTCGCCCTTGGCGTAGGAGATGAACCAGGCGTACGGGTTCTTGCTGTTGTTCTCGCCGTGCTGCGCGGTACCGGTCTTGCCGCCGACGGTCACGTCGGGGATCTTCGCGTTCTTGCCGGTGCCCTCGTTGACGACCGTCTCCATCATCTCCTGGAGCATCTGCGCGTGCTCCTGGCTGAGGGGCTGGCCCATCTCCTCGGACTCGGTCTTCTTTATGACGTCCAGATTCGGCGCTTCGAGCTGGTCGATCATGTACGGCTTCATCAGCTTGCCGTCATTGGCGATTGCGGAGACGACCATCGCCATCTGGAGCGGGGTGGTCCGGGTGTCGAACTGCCCGATGGAGGAGAGCGCGGTCTGCGAATCGTTCAATTCCTCGGGGAAGATCGAGGCGTTGGCACGGACCGGGACGAACTGCTCCTCGTTGAAACCGAACTTCTTCGCGGTCTCCAGCATCTTGTCCGGGCCGACGTTGTAGCCGAGCTTGCCGAAGACGGTGTTGCAGGAGACCCGCAGCGCTTCTCTGAGCGTCGCGTCCTTGCAGGGGATGTTGCCCTCGTTCACCAGATCCGTCGTCGTGCCCGGCATGGTCCACGGGAGCGGGGAGTCGGTCTTCGCGTCGATGTCGTCGACGACACCGTGCTCCAGCGCCGCGGCGGCCGTGACGACCTTGAAGGTGGAGCCGGGCGGATACGTCTCGCGCAGCGCGCGGTTCAGCATCGGCTTGTCGGTGTCCTTGCCGAGCTTGTTCCAGGACTTCTCGTCCTTGGCGCCGTAGCCGGCGAAGGACGAGGGGTCGTACGAGGGGGTGGAGGCCAGCGCGAGAATCTTGCCGGTCCCGGGCTCCAGGGCGACGACGGCGCCCTTCTTCGAGCCCAGTCCCTCGAAGGCGGCCTTCTGCGCGGCGCCGTTGAGGGTCGTGACGACGTTGCCGCCCTTGGCCTCGTCGCCGGTGAACATCGCCATGGTGCGGTCGAAGAAGAGCTGGTCGTCGTTGCCGGTGAGGATGCCGTCCTCGATGTTCTCGATCTGCGAGGCGCCGAAGGCCTGCGAGGCGTATCCGGTGACCGGTGCCCACATCGGGCCGTCGAGGTAGGTCCGCTTGAACGCGAAGTCGGTGTCCTTCGTCTTCGCCGATCCGGTGATGGGCTTGCCGTCGACGACGATGTTGCCGCGCTCGCTGGCGTACCGCTCGATGAGGACGCGGCGGTTGCGCTCGTGGCTGTTGAGCTCGTCCGCTTCGACGTACTGGAGCCAGTTGGTGCGCAGCAGCAGGGCCAGGACGAGCAGTCCGCAGAAGATCGCGATGCGTCGCAGGGGCTTGTTCACGGTCGGACCACCTGGGTCATCTCGGCGTCGGTTGACGGGGCGGGCGCCGGGGCCGGGCGGCGCGCGGTGTCGCTGATCCTGATGAGGATGCCGATCAGCGCCCAGTTGGCGATCACCGATGAACCGCCGGCCGCGACGAACGGCATCGTCATACCGGTCAGCGGGATGAGACCCATGACGCCGCCCGCGACGACGAACACCTGGATGGCGAAGGCGCCGGAGAGGCCGATCGCCAGGAGCTTGCCGAAGGGGTCCCGGGCGGCGAGCGCGGTCCGTACGCCGCGTTCCACGATCAGGCCGTAGATCAGCAGGAAGGCCATCGTGCCCGCGAGCCCGAACTCCTCGCCGACGGTGGAGAGGATGAAGTCGGAGTTGGCCGCGAAGCCGATCAGGTCGGAGTTGCCCTGCCCGAGCCCGGTGCCGAGCGTGCCGCCGGCGCCGAACGACATCAGCGCCTGGCCGACCTGCTCACTCTGGTCCCAGGTGGCCTGGGCGAACGGGTTGAGCCAGAACTCGACGCGCTGCTGGACGTGTGGCTCGAACGTGGCGACACCGACCGCGCCCGCGGCCGACATCACGAGGCCGAAGATGATCCAGCTCGTGCGCTCGGTGGCGACGTACAGCATGATCACGAAGAGGCCGAAGAACAGCAGCGAGGTGCCGAGGTCGGTCTCGAAGACCAGGATCAGGATGGACATGGCCCAGACCATCAGGATCGGGCCGAGGTCACGTCCGCGCGGCAGGTAGATGCCCATCACACGGCGGCTGGCGAGTGCCAGGGCGTCGCGCTTGACCATCAGATAGCCGGAGAAGAAGATCGCGATGATGATCTTCGCGAACTCTCCCGGCTGGACGTTGATGGGGCCGAGGCTGATCCAGATCTTCGCGCCGTTCCTCGCGGGGAAGAACACCGGGAGGATCAGCAGGACCAGTGCCACGGCCATGGAGATGTACGTGTAGCGCTGGAGGATGCGGTGGTCCTTGAGCAGCAGCAGCACGGCCACGAACAGCGCGATGCCGATCGCCGAGTACATCAGCTGCTTGGGCGCGTCCGGTGAGAAACCGCCGTACAGGTTCGTGGCGCGGGCGATCAGCCGTGGCGACTGGTCCAGCCTCCAGATGAGGACGAGACCGAGGCCGTTGAGCAGCGTGGCGAGCGGCAGCAGCAGCGGGTCGGCGTACGGGGCGAACTTGCGCACCACGAGATGGCCGACACCGGCCAGCAGCCCGATGCCCAGGCCGTACCCGATCATGCCGCTCGGCACCTCGTCGTTGACCGCCAGGCCCACGTTCAGGTACGCGAAGATCGGGATGACGACGGCGAAGGCGAGCATCGCCAGCTCGGTGTTGCGGCGGCTCGGTGCTTCGATCGCGCCGATGGTGGTCGTGTTGGTGACAACGCTCATGGTGGTGAAGGCCCCCTACGGCCGGCTACTGCTTACCGCAGTTCGAGGCCAGCTTCTGCTCCTCCTCCGAGAGGCTGGGGCCCGGAGAGGGAGTCGCTGTTTTCAGCGCGTCTGGCTTGGAGATGGTGCTGTCGCTACCGGTCTGCGGCTTCGTCCCGGTCGTACCGCCGGCCTCGCCCTCGCCGGTGATCGCGTTCGCCGCGCGCTCGGACTCACGACGCTGTTCGTCCTTCTTGCACGCGGCCGCCTGCTTGGACAGGTCGTCGATCTTGGTGTGCGCGGAGGCCTTGCTGCCCTCGGCGATCGTGTCCTCGACCTGCTTGCGCTGGTACGGCGGCAGGTACTTGAGTTCGATCTTGGTGAAGTCCTCTTCGACCTTCGACAGCGAGACCCACGCCAGATCCTGGCTGATGCCCCGGTAGAGCGCGACGTGCTCGTCGTTGGTGCCGACGTAGTACTGGGTCTGGGTCCAGCGGTAGCCGCCGTACAGCCCGCCGCCGACGACCGCCAGCGCGAGCACGATGTAGACCGACCGCTTGAACCACCTGCGGCCGGCGGAGCGCGGCTTCACGAAGTCGTCGTCGTTGTACGCCCCGAAGCCGGCGTCCGGCGGCATGCCGCCGTAACCGGCTCCGTCTCCGCTGCCCGGCGGGCCGAAGCCCCCCGGAGGGGGCTGGTGCTGCTGCGGTACGGGACGGCCCAGGCCGGCGGCGCGGCCGGCGGGCGTCTGCATCGACGGGTCGCTCTCGGCGGCGTGCAGTTGCTGGTTCTCCGCGACGGCGCCGACGACGACCGGGGTGTCGTTGAGCTGCCCGGCCAGGGTGTCGTTCGACTCGACGTCCAGGACGTCGGCGACGATGCAGGTGATGTTGTCGGGACCGCCGCCGCGCAGGGCGAGCTGGATGAGGTCCTGGATGGTCTCCTGCGGGCCCTGGTAGCTCGCCAGGGTCTCTTCCATGGTCTGGTGCGAGACGACGCCGGAGAGGCCGTCGGAACAGATCAAGTACCGGTCGCCCGCGCGGACTTCACGGATCGAGAGATCGGGCTCGACATGGTCGCCGCTGCCCAGCGCGCGCATCAGCAGGGAGCGCTGCGGGTGGGTGGTGGCCTCTTCCTCGGTGATGCGCCCCTCGTCCACGAGGCGCTGCACCCAGGTGTGGTCCTGCGTGATCTGGGTGAGCACACCGTCACGCAGCAGGTAGGCGCGGGAGTCGCCGACGTGTACGAGGCCGAGGCGCTGGCCCGTCCACAGGAGGGCGGTGAGCGTGGTGCCCATGCCCTCCAGCTGGGGGTCCTCCTCGACCATCACACGCAGCTGGTCGTTGGCGCGCTGGACCGCCGTACCGAGCGAGGTGAGGATGTCCGATCCCGGCACGTCGTCGTCGAGCTGCACGAGCGTGGAGATCACCTCGGACGAGGCGACCTCGCCGGCGGCCTGGCCGCCCATGCCGTCGGCGATGGCCAGGAGCCGGGGACCGGCATAGCCGGAGTCCTCGTTCCCCTCCCGGATCATGCCTTTGTGCGACCCGGCGGCGAAGCGCAGAGAAAGACTCATGCGCGCCTCTCCTGTCGGTTCGCCAGCCGAATGTGGCGCCAGCCGGTCTCGAGCCACACTGCCCACCCTCCGGTCGGGAGCCTGCGGTCCCACGTCGGGACCGCCGCGGCTCGCTCGCTCCGCTCGCTCATTGTCGTACTACTTCCGCAGCTCGATGACAGTCTTGCCGATGCGGATCGGCGCGCCCGGCGGAATCGGTGTCGGCGTCGTGAGGCGGGTCCGGTCGAGATACGTGCCGTTGGTGGACCCGAGATCCTCGACGATCCACTGACCGTCACGGTCCGGATAGATCCTGGCATGCCTGCTGGACGCGTAGTCGTCGTCCAGCACGATCGTTGAGTCGTGCGCCCGGCCCAGGGTGATGGTCTGTCCCTGGAGGGCCACCGTCGTACCGGTGAGGATCCCCTCCGAGACGACCAGCTTCGTGGGCGCCCCCCGGCGCTGGCGGCCCCCCTGCTGCCGCTGCGCGGGCGGACCCGCGTTCTGGCGGGCGGCGCCCTGCGGCGGCCGCGTGTCGGCATTGCGGCGTGAGCCGCGCTGCGTGACACGCGTGCCGAACAGATCGCTCCGAATGACCTGGACGGCCACAATCACGAACAGCCACAGAACGGCTAGGAAACCTAGCCGCATGACCGTCAGGGTCAGCTCTGACATTGCCCCCGCTTCACCCTTCGGCTTGCCGGTAAACGATGGTGGTTTGGCCCACGACGATCCGCGAGCCGTCGCGGAGCGTAGCGCGGGTGGTGTGCTGTCCGTCTACCACGATGCCGTTGGTGGACCCGAGATCCTGGATCGTCGAGGGCGTTCCGGTCCGAATCTCGCAGTGCCGGCGGGAGACGCCGGGGTCGTCGATCCGCACGTCGGCGTCGGTGCTGCGGCCCAGCACCAGCGTGGGGCGCGAGATCTGGTGGCGGTTGCCGTTGATCTCGATCCACCGGCGGACCTGGGTGCCCGGCATCGCCCCAGGGGGCGGTGTCGAGGGAGGCTGTGCGGCCTGCCCCGGACGTCCGGCGCCCGGCGGGGGCGACGGCGGCATGGGGGGTGGGGACGAGGGCGGGTAGCCGTAACCACCGGACGGTGCGGCCGGTGGGGCCGCGGGGGCCCTGCCGGGTGCGGGGCCGGGACCGGGCTCGGGACCCTGTGACGTACTCGACGCCAGGGTGCGGCTGCGCACCCGGTACAGACCGGTGTCGAGGTCGTCGGCCTTCTCCAGATGGACCTTGATCGGGCCCATGAACGTGTAGCGCTGCTGCTTCGCGTAGTCGCGGACGAGTCCGGAGAGTTCGTCGCCGAGCTGGCCCGAGTACGGGCTGAGGCGCTCGAAGTCGGGCGCGCTCAGCTCGACGATGAAGTCGTTGGGGACGACGGTCCGCTCGCGGTTCCAGATCGTTGCGTTGTTGTCGCACTCACGCTGAAGGGCGCCGGCGATCTCCACGGGCTGGACCTCGGACTTGAACACCTTCGCGAAGGTGCCGTTGACCAGACCTTCGAGTCGCTGCTCGAAGCGCTTCAGGACTCCCATGGGGCACCTCCTTCGTCGTTGCCGTCCTGGTACTGCTTACTGATCGTATCCACGCGTCGGGAAATCGGCTGGTTCCCCTTGTCTGCCCCGTCGATGAGTGTCACCTCTCACACGGATCGTAGAGGCGGCCTCAGGACAGTGTCCCGCACCCGGGGTGCTCTCTGGAGGAGTGGGGGGAGGCCGCTCGAGGTTGCTTGTTCCCCGGCCGGGTTGCCGAGACAAACGGATGTGATTCCACGCTGTGCAGCGTGCTAATCTTTTCGATGTCGCCAGGCGATCACACCAGCAGGTGAGAGGCCGGACGGCACACCCAATGCGCGGGTGGCGGAATAGGCAGACGCGCTGGATTCAGGTTCCAGTGCCCGAAAGGGCGTGGGGGTTCAACTCCCCCCTCGCGCACCAGGAGAACCGACGAAACGGGTCTCCGCCAGAGACGAAAGTCCTGGCGGGGGCCCGTTTCTCGTATGCCCGGATACTGGTGCGGCGATACCTGTGCCGCGATGTGGCCTGTTTTGAGCCCCGCGTGGAGTGGGGTGCGGTGCGCCGGGGTTCGTGAGGTGCGGTTCGTGCGGTGACGCATGTCACCGGGCGGGTGGGTGCGGTCATGGATCGACCCGCACCCGTGCCGCTCGGGGTGCGGGTCGCTCTGTTCGGCTGTTCGTCCCGATGTCCGTCCGTGTCAGGCGGCGAGGCGGGAGGCCAGGGCCTTGGCCTTCTGCGCGGCCTCTTCCTGCGCCCTGGCGCGGGAAGCCTCGGCGAGCGGGATGAGCTCGGCCATGGCGGGCACGGCGTGGGCGAGGGTCAGCTCGGGGACGATGAAGTCGACGTCCTTGACGCCGAACATGCCGGTCAGCACCTTCTCCAGATAGTTCTGGACGAACTCGAAGTCCGCGCGCGGGCTGCCGGCCACGTACGAGCCGCCCCGGCTGGCGACGACGGTGAACGGCGTGCCGGTGATGGAACTGTCCTCGCCGGCGTTGTGGCCGAGGATGATCACGTGATCCAGCCATGCCTTCAGCGTGGACGGAATCGTGAAGTTGTACATCGGGGCGCCGATGAGAACGGCGTCCGCGGCCGCGAGTTCGGCGGCGAGTTCCGCGCGCAGCGCGTTGTCCGCGCCCGCCGCGACGGCGGCGATGTTCAGATGCGGCAGCGGGGCCGCGGCGAGATCGCGGTAGACGACCTCGCCCTCGGGGTGCTGCTCGCGCCAGCCCTTGACGAAGGCGGCGGTGACGTCGCGCGAGGCGGATCCCTGGGGGGATACGGCGGAGTCGATGTGCAGCAGCGTGGCCATGAGGGTCTCCATGGGGAACAGAGGGGTGGGTCCTGGCACGGCGGACAGCCGATTGCCGGGTCCGCACTTTCGTACGTACCTATTGATAACACAGGAGCTTACTTTTTTTCATCCCCTCATGGGTTCGCAGTACTCTGGTGCGATGGAGGGAAGCGGGAATCCGTGCAAGCCGGTGGACGTGGGGATGACGCGCGTCTTTGAACTGTTCGGCAAGAGATGGACCGGGCTGATCGTGTCTGTCCTGCTGCAACGGCCCGTGCACTTCGCGGAGTTGCGGCGGGCGATCCCCGGCATCAGTGAGCGAATGCTGTCCGACCGGCTGACAGAGCTGGCGGGCGCGGGGCTGGTGGTGCGCGAGGTCGACGAAGGGCCGCCGCTGCGGGTCGCGTACCGGCTCACCGACGCGGGGGCGGCGATGGAGCCCGCGCTGGAAGAGCTGGGGCGGTGGGCCGAGAAACATCTGGCGGGCGAGAGCGGCTGCCCGAAGCACGACTAGGCCCTGGCCGGGCCGGTCCGTGCAGGGTGGTCCGAGGGTTGTCCACAGGGGGAGGCGGCTGTCGGGACGCGGCGGTAACGTCGTGGGCGGTTGATGTCGGACAAGTGCGGGGGAGGCGGCACGCCATGGGCGAGGCCGGTGCGGTGGTGACGGACGAGCGTATTCCGGTCGTGTCCGGGTTCGCGGGGCGCGGGGCGTCGGACGGTGGGCGGAGCACGCCGAAGGACGCCGGGAAGGCGCTGCGGGAGCGGTTTCCGAGGTCTTCGCACGATTCGCTGGTGCTCCCGGCCGCGCGGCCGGACGCGGTGCGGGCCGTCGAGGAGTCGAGCCGTGACCGGGTGCCCGAGCTGGCGCCGCTGCGGGTGGGGCGGATGGCCGCGACGCCCTTCGCGTTTCTGCGGGGCGCGGCCGGGCTGATGGCGCACGACCTGGTGGGGACGCCGGTGACCGGCGCGGGCGCACAGATCTGCGGCGACGCGCACGCGGCGAACTTCGGACTGTACGGGGACGCGCGGGGCCGGCTCGTCATCGATCTGAACGACTTCGACGAGACGGTCGTCGGCCCCTGGGAGTGGGACGTCAAACGGCTCGCGACCTCGCTGGTGCTCGCCGGGCGTGAGGCCGGCGCCGACGAGGACACGTGCCGCCGTGGTGCTCAGGACGCCGTGGGCGCGTATCGGCGCACGATGCGACTGCTGTCGAAGCTGCCGGCCCTGGACGCGTGGAACGCGATCGCCGACGAGGAGCTCGTCTCCCACACGGACGCCCGCGATCTGATGGGGACGCTGGAGAGAGTGTCGGAGAAGGCGCGCAAGAACACGAGCGCCCGGTTCGCCGCCAAGTCGACGGAGGTCGTGGACGGCGACGGAGCCGCCGGGGGGAGCGCGGGTGCGGTGGCTCAGCGGCGCTTCGTCGACGCGCCGCCGGTGCTGCGGCGGGTGCCGGACGAGGAGGCCGCGGCGGTCGCGGCCTCATTGGGCGAGTATCTGGGCACGCTCTCACCGGACCGGCTGCCGCTGCTGGCGCGGTACGCGATCCATGACGTGGCGTTCCGGGTGGTCGGCACGGGCAGCGTCGGGACACGGTCGTACGTGGTGCTGCTGCTGGACCACCGGGGCGAGCCGCTGGTGCTTCAGGTGAAGGAGGCGCGTACGTCGGCGCTGGTGCCGTTCCTGGAGGCCGCGGGGTTCGAGGCGCCGGGCGTGGAGCACGAGGGGCGCCGGGTGGTGCTCGGGCAGAAGCGGATGCAGGTCGTCAGCGACAATCTGCTGGGCTGGACGACGGTGGCCGGCAGGCCGTATCAGGTACGGCAATTCAGGAACCGCAAGGGCAGTGTGGATCCGGCCGCGCTCCCGGCCGACCAGGTCGACGACTACGCGCGGATGACCGGCGCACTGCTGGCCAGGGCGCACGCGCACAGCGTGGATCCGCGGCTCGTCGCCGGCTACTGCGGCAAGAGCGAGGAACTGGACGAGGCGGTCGCGGCCTTCGCCGTCGCGTACGCGGACCGGACCGAGGCGGATCACGCGGAGCTGGTGACGGCCGTCAAGAACGGACGGATCGCCGCCGAGCTCGGGGTGTGAGGCCGGCCGGATCCGGGGTGGGATCCAGGATCCGGGAGGGCGTGCCGGGATTCGCGCGGCGGGCGTGATTTGCCGGACACGACGTAGGCGTATCGGGGCCCCGGACCAGGGACGTGAAGGAGGAGGGCGGGTTCGCCCGTACGCTGGACGGGTGACGCAGGACGCCCCCGGGGAGCCGACGATCCGTAACGACGACGAGCAGGACGTGCCAGACGTGCCGGACGCCACGACGGATGCCACCAAGGACGCGGACGCCACCGAGGGCGCTTCAGAAGCGGCGGACGGGGGCGCCGGCGCCGGGTCGGGGTCCGAGCGGCCGGAGGCGCGGCTGGAGCGGGCCGTGCGCGCCGCCGAGCAGGCGCTGATCGAGTTCGAGATCGCGCTGGAGACGTTCCGGGTCGAGGTGGAGAACTTCTCGCGGCTGCACCACCAGCGGCTGGGCCCGATGTACGCGCGGCTGGACGAGCTGGACGCGATGATCGCCGAGGCCCGCGCGTCCCGGTCGGGTGACCCCGAGGATCTGCGCAAGGCGCGGGAGGCCCGGGCCATGGTGCAGCCGATGCCGGGGATCGAGGAGCTGTTCCACGACTGGCTCGACTCCGACGGTCTGTCGGCGGAGGCCGCCGCGATGCTGACCGACCAGCCCGTGCAGCCGCCGAAGCGGGTGCGGCCGACCGACGAGGTCCGCAAGCTCTACCGCGACCTGGCCCGCAAGGCGCACCCGGACCTGGCGCAGGAGGAAACCGAGCGGACCCGGCGTGAGGAGTTCATCACCCGCGTGAACGCGGCCTACGGGCGTGGGGACGAGGGACTGCTCAGGCAGCTCGCCGAGGAGTGGGCGGCGGGGCCCGCGCCGGAGGAGCCGCGCGTGAGCGAGAACGAGGAGCTCTACGCCCGGCTGGATTGGCTGGCCCGGCGCAAGGAGCTGCTGACGCTCCTGGCGCAGGAACTGGAGCAGAGCGCGATCGGCGCGATGCTTCAGATGGCGCCGGACGACCCCGACCGGCTGCTGGAGGAGATCGCCGAGCAGTTGCTCGCCGAGGTCTCGGGACGTGAATCCGAACTGGCCAGGTTGGTGCAGTCGTAGCGCGCCCTGTGCGCGAGGCTGTACCTGTCGCACCCGCATACACATACGTACGAGAGAAGGCGCATCACATGAGTTTCGCCCAGCTGCCCACGGTGGATGTCGCGGCAGTCCCGTCCGACGCCCTGGTGCTCGACGTCCGAGAGGACGACGAATGGGCGGCCGGCCATGTCGAGGGTGCGCTGCACATCCCGATGAGCGAGTTCGTCGGACGCTTCGGTGAGGTGACCGAGGCCGTGGCCGACGGGCGCAGGGCCTATGTCATGTGCCGGGTCGGCGGCCGGTCCGCGCAGGTCACGCAGTACCTGGTGGGGCAGGGCGTCGACGCGGCGAACATCGAGGGCGGGATGCAGGCCTGGGACGGCGCGGGCCGACCGATGGTCACCGACAACGGCACCCCCGCGCTGGTGCTCTGACGGACCGTCGGCGGCCATCGGTAGTCGTACCGCTTGCCCCCGTTCCGATTCCGACCGGCCCGCCCACCGAACGGGGCGGGCCCCCGGGTCAGCGGTCGAAGTCCAACTCGACCTCGGCGGTGGCCGGACGGGACTGGCAGGCCAGTACGTAGCCCGCTTCCGTCTCCTCCGGCTCCAGGGCGTAGTTGCGGTCCATCCGCACCTCGCCCGAGACGAGGAAGGCCCGGCAGGTCCCGCAGACGCCGCCCTTGCACGCGTACGGCGCGTCCGCCCGGCTGCGCAGCACCGTCTCCAGCAGGGAGTCCCCGTCCCGGACGGGCCAGCTGCCCGAGCGGCCGTCGAGCTTCGCGGTGAGTTTGCTGCCGCCGGGGGCGGCCGACACGGCAACGGGCGTGGCCGTGCCCGGCGCGCCGTCGTCCACGTGGAAGATCTCCTGGTGGATCACGTTCCGCCGGACGCCGAGGGCGCGCAGTGCCCGCTCCGCGCCCTTGACCAGACCGAGCGGGCCGCACAGGAACCAGCCGTCGACGCTGTCCACCGAGAGCAGCGCGGGCAGCAGTCCCGCCAGTCGTTCCTCGTCCAGCCGGCCCGAGGGGAGCCCGGTCTGCTGCTCCTCCCTGGACACCACCGTGACCAGTTGGAAGCGGTCCGGATGGCGGTCCTTGAGGTCCGCGACCTCCTCCAGGAACATCGTCGAGGCCACCGTGCGGTCGCTGCGGATCAGACAGAACCGGGCGTCCGGCTCCCGCGCGAGGAGCGTCGAGGCGATCGACAGCACCGGGGTGATGCCGCTGCCGCCGACGATCGCGACGAAGTGCCCGGCGCGCGGCTCCAGCCGGAAGCGGCCGGTCGGCTCCATGACGTCGACCGTGTCGCCCACGGCGAGTTCCTTGAGCGCGTACGTGGAGAACTCGCCGCCCTCGACCAGCCGGATGCCCACCCGCAGCACGGGGCGCTCGCCGGCGGGCGTGCAGATCGAGTACGTACGGCGGATCTCCTCGCCGTTCACGACCCGGCGCAGCGCGATGTGCTGTCCGGGTGTGTGCCGGAACGTCTCGTCCAGCTCGGGCGGCACGGCGAAGGTGACGGTCACCGAGTCGTCCGTGAGCCGCTCGACCTCGCTGACACGGAGCGGATGGAACATCTACAACTCCTTGAAGTGGTCGAAGGGTTCACGGCAGGCCGTGCAGCGGCGCAGCGCTTTGCACGCGGTCGAGGAGAACCTGCTCAGCAGCTCGGTGTCCGTCGAGCCGCAGTGCGGGCAGCGGATGGCGAGGGTGAGCGGCACCGGTCCGTCCGTGCTGTGCGGGCGG
The DNA here is from genome assembly GCF_042725135.1 of Streptomyces sp. NPDC060366. Taxonomy (NCBI): domain Bacteria; kingdom Bacillati; phylum Actinomycetota; class Actinomycetes; order Kitasatosporales; family Streptomycetaceae; genus Streptomyces; species Streptomyces sp. NPDC060366. Next base: position 333,250 of record NZ_JBHXDC010000004.1, read on the forward strand.
GGCGGGGCGATGCCGAAGTCCGCGAGCTTGCGCCGTCCTTCGGCGCTGATGTCGTCCGTCGACCAGGCGGGGGAGAGCACCGTGACGACGGAGACGTCCGGTATCCCGTGGTCGTGCAGGATCCGCTCGATGTCCGAGGACATCGTCTCGATCGCCGGGCAGCCGGTGTAGGTCGGGGTCAGCTCGACCTCGACCCGGCCGGGACCCGAGACATGGACGGCCCGGAGCACGCCCAGCTCCTCCAGCGTCACCACCGGCAGCTCCGGGTCGGGCACGGAACCGGCGAGCGCGCGCAGTTCGCCCTCCAGCGCGGTCTGTCGGCCCGTGTCGGTCACCATGACGCCCCCGGGTGGCTGCGGTGCAGGTGCTGCATCTCGGCGAGCAGCCGGCCGAACGATTCGGTGTGCAGGCCCTGCCTGCCGGCGCCGGCCGCCCACGCGCCGGAGCGCGGTCCGTCGGGCACGGTCAGCGTCGCGCGCTCCAGCACGGCGGTGATCGAGGAGAGCCAACTCTCCTCCAGCTCCTGCCTGTTGACGCCGTCCAGGCCGTCCGGCCCGTCCGAGCCGGTCACCCCGTCGCTGTCGCCGGCTCCGTCCCCGCCCGCGACGGGTTGGAACATCTCGCCGGTGAACCGCCACAGCGCCGTACAGGCCCGCTGCATCCGCTCATGGCTCTCGGCGGTGCCGTCACCGAGCCGCAGCGTCCACTGCTCGGCATGGTCCTGGTGGTAGTCGACTTCCTTCACCGCCTTGGCGGCGAGCCCGGCGAAGGGACCGTCACCGGCCGCCAGGGCGCCGTACAGGAGCCGCTGGTAGGTGGAGAAGTAGAGCTGGCGCGCGATCGAGTGCGCGAAGTCGCCGTTCGGCTGCTCGACCAGCTGGAGATTGCGGAAGGCGCGCTCCTCGCGGAGGAAGGCCAGCTCGTCCTCGTCCCCCACGAGGGAGTAGAGGATCCGGGCCTGGCCGAGCAGGTCCAGCGCGATGTTGGCGAGGGCCACGTCCTCTTCCAGCTCGGGCGCGTGTCCCGCCCACTCCCCCAGCCGGTGCGACAGGATCAGCGCGTCGTCGGCGAGGGCGAGGGCCGCGGTGTCGATCCCGGTACGGGTCGGGGCGCCGGTCACAGGTGACGCACCCCCTCGGGGATCTCGTAGAACGTCGGGTGGCGGTACGGCTTGTCACCGGCCGGTTCGAAGAAGGAGTCCTTCTCGTCCGGCGAGGAGGCCGTGACCGAGGCGGAGGGGACCACCCAGATCGACACCCCTTCGCTGCGGCGGGTGTAGAGATCGCGCGCGTTACGCAGGGCCATCTCCGCGTCCGGGGCGTGCAGGCTTCCCGCGTGCGTGTGCGACAGCCCGCGGCGGGACCTGACGAACACCTCCCACAGAGGCCACTGGGTCGAACCGCTCATGCCGTCGCCTCTTTCTCCACGTGCTTGACCGCGTCGTCGGCGGCGTCTTCGACCAGGATCTTCGCCACGTTCTTCGTCGCGTTCCTCTCGGCGTGCTTCGCCGCGTACGCCGTCGCCGCCTCGCGCACCCACGCGCCTTCCTCGTGGGCGCGGCGCCGCTGGCTGATCCGCTGGTCGTTACAGGGGCCGTTGCCCTTCAGGACCTCCCGGAACTCCGTCCAGTCGATCGCCCCGAAGTCGTGCTGCCCCCGCTCCTCGTTCCACTTCAGGTCCGGGTCGGGGAGCGTGAGACCGAGCGTCTCGGCCTGGGGGACGCAGATGTCCACGAACCGCTGCCGAAGTTCGTCGTTCGAGTGCCGCTTGATCTTCCAGATCATCGACTGCACGGAGTGCGCCGACTCGTCGTCCGGCGGGCCGAACATCATCAGCGACGGCCACCACCAGCGATTCACCGCGTCCTGCGCCATCTCGTGCTGCGCGGGGGTGCCACGGCTCAGCGCGAGCAGCGATTCGTACCCCTGCCGCTGATGGAAGGACTCCTCCTTGCAGATACGGACCATCGCGCGGGCGTAGGGGCCGTAGGAGCAGCGGCAGAGCGGGACCTGGTTCGTGATCGCGGCGCCGTCCACGAGCCAGCCGATCGCACCGACGTCCGCCCAGGTCAGCGTCGGATAGTTGAAGATCGACGAATACCTCTGGCGGCCGGCGTGGAGCTTGTCGAGCAGCTCGTCACGGCTCGTGCCCAGCGTCTCCGCCGCGCTGTAGAGATACAGCCCGTGTCCCGCCTCGTCCTGCACCTTGGCCATCAGGATCGCCTTGCGCCGCAGCGAGGGCGCGCGCGTGATCCAGTTCGCCTCCGGCTGCATGCCGATGATTTCCGAGTGCGCGTGCTGGGCCATCTGGCGGACGAGCGATGCGCGGTAGGCCTCCGGCATCCAGTCGCGGGGCTCGATGCGCTCGTCGGCGGCCACGGCGGCGTCGAACGCCGCCTCGGCTTCCTCTGCCGTCGTCTCCACCGTTGCCTCCACAGCCGTCCCCGCGGTCACTGCCGTCATCCGGGCCCCCTACCGACCGATCGTTCGGTTCATTGACTTCAATGGTCGGTCGGCGGCCCGTAGGGTGTCAACCCTGTGGATAACCGACTGTGGAAAGACGGGGATCGGGGCGGGATGGATTCGTACGACGACAAGGGTGAGAACCCGGCACCAGATCCGGGTCCACCAGCGGGTCCACCGCGGGGGATAGCCGGGCTCTCCTTCCCGTACCAAGTGGTCGCCGCTGTCGCCCTCGCGGTCGTCGGACTGCTCGCCGTGGGCCATGTGGCCATGGTGTTCCTGCACGTCGCGCCCGACAACACGGTGTCCAAGGAGTACGGCGAGGAAGTGGGCGACTGGGTGTTTCCGGAGTTCGAGCAGAACTGGAAACTCTTCGCGCCCAACCCCCTCCAGCAGAACATCGCCGTCGAGGCCCGCGCCGAGGTGGACCGGACGGACGGATCGCGCGGCACGACCGACTGGATCAATCTCACCGAAGAGGACGCCAGGGCGATCCGCGGCAACCTCCTCCCCAGCCATGTCGACCAGAACGAACTGCGCCGGGGCTGGGACTTCTACGTCGACTCCCACGACGAGAAGGCGCGCCCCAACGGTCTGCGCGGGCAGCTCTCCGAGAGCTACATACGCCGGATAGTGATGCTGCGGCTGGAGGCGCACGATCTCGGCGGTCCCGTCGAACGCATCCAGCTCAGGTCCGTCACACGGGCGGTCGCCGCGCCCCCGTGGAGTGACGAGAAGATCAACACGAAGCCCGGCTACCGGGTCTTCCCCTGGTGGACCGTGACCTCCGACGACCTGCCCGAAGGCGTCCGGAACGAGGGCGTCCGGAACGAGGGCGCGGGAAACGGCGCGCGCAATGACGGCCGTACGGAGGCCCACCGATGAGCCGCCCCGCCCACGAGCTGTCCCCCGACCGCAAGGCCGCGCTCGCCCTCCAGCGCGTCACGTCCCGGTCCCTCGGCCCCTACCAGAGCGCCGTCGTCCGCATCGGCTTCGCCGCCGCCTGGCTCCTGTTCCTGCTGCGCGAGCTGCCGAACCGCCGTGAGCTGTACGGGCCCGGCAGCCCGTGGAGCTGGGACATGGCCCAGCAACTGATCGCGGGCAACAACGCGTTCACCACACTGATGTGGTCCGACAGCGGCGTCTGGTTCGAGATCGTGTACGCCGTCGCCGTACTGTCCAGCGCCCTGCTGATGCTCGGCTGGCGCACCCGCACCATGTCGGTGCTCTTCATGGTGGGCGTGCTGTCCCTCCAGAACCGCAGCATCTTCATGGGCGACGGCGGCGACAACGTCATCCATCTGATGGCGATCTACCTCGTACTCACGCGCTGCGGCCAGGTCTGGTCGCTGGACGCCCGCCGACGGGCCCGCGCCGAGCGCGTCGTGGCGTCCGGCGGGACCGCGCCCACCGACCGGGTCGGGCCGGTCCTGTGGGTGGTGCTCGGCGTGGCACTGCTGGGCACGCTGCTGGATTCGACCGGCGGCGAGTGGTGGGTGATCGCGCTTCTGTGGACGCTGTGGATCTCGCAGGGGCTGTGGTGGGCGGTCAACCGCTACGCGCCGAAGAGCGAGCCGCGCGCGCTGCTGGACGTCCTCGCCAACCTCACGCACAACGCCACGCTCGTCGTGATCATGGTCGAGGTCTGTCTGATCTACGCCACGGCCGGCTGGTACAAGATCCAGGGCTCGCGCTGGCAGGACGGCACCGCGCTGTACTACCCGCTGAATCTGGACTACTTCGCGCCCTGGCCCGGTCTCTCCGACATCCTGGCGTCCAGCGGCGTGATGGTGATGGTGCTGACGTACGGCACGGTCATGGTGCAGGTCGCCTTCCCGTTCACGCTCTTCAACCGGCGCGTCAAGAACGTCCTGCTGGTGGCGATGATGCTGGAGCACGCGGGTATCGCCTTGCTGCTCGGGCTGCCGTTCTTCTCGCTGGCGATGATCGCCGCCGACGCCGTCTTCCTGCCGACGAGCTTCCTGGTGCGCGTCGGCGACATGGCGGCGAGGAGCGCTCGGCTGCTTCCCCAGCGGCCGGGGGGCGACGCCGTGCCGCACCCGCGTCAGGGGGGCGACTCCGGGAAGTCGGGCACCGGGGCCGGGACCGAGTCCGATACCGGATCCGGCACCGACACCGCCGGCGCGGATCCTTCGCTCGTCCGGTGACGGCTCGCCCCGTCCGCCCGCCTAGGCTGGGGCGATGAACGACGTCGATGCCGCGAGCGCCGTGCGGCTGTGGCACGAGAGCGCCCCCGGCGCCGTGGTGCTCGACGGCTTCCACGCGGTGAAGCACGCGCTGCGGTTCGGGGCGGACGTACGGCTCGTCCTCACGAGCGACAAGGCGTCCGTGCTCGCTCTCGCGGCCGAACTCGCCGACGATCTGACCGGCACGCTGGGGCGCTCCGTCGTCGAAGTGCCCGCGGACGAACTGCGGCAGCTGGTGCCGAAGGTGCATCCCACGCGGGTGATGGCCCTGGCCGTCAGACGGGGGCGCGCGGACAACCTGGCCGAGCTGACGGCGGCGCCCCGGCGCTCGCCGGTCGTCGTGCTCGACAATCCGCGCAATCTCGGGAACGTCGGGGCCGTGGTGCGGCTCGCGGCCGGTTTCGGGGCGACGGGGGTGGTGACGACCGGGGATCTCGACCCATGGCATCCGAACGCCGTCCGCGCGGGCGCCGGGCTGCACTTCGCCACCGCCGTGGAGCCGATGGCCCTCGACGCGTTCCCCCCGGGACCGCTGTACGCACTGGATCCGGAGGGCGGCGACATCCGGTCGGTGACCGTCCCCGACGACGCGCTGCTCGCCTTCGGCTCCGAACGGCACGGGCTCTCCCCCGAACTGCGGGAGCGGGCCGACGCGTTGCTGGCCCTGCCGATGCGGCCGCAGGTCTCGAGCTACAACCTCGCCACCAGTGTGGCCATGACCCTCTTCCACTGGGGCGGCCCGAACTGACCCGCACCCGGCCACCGTTGAGCGGCCGGGCCCGGGTCGTGTCGGGGCGTCAGGCCGGGGCGAGACCCCGAAGTCCCGCCTGCCCTGCGGGCGGACGGCGCTACTTCGCGGTCACGGCCTGGCGGCGGACCTCCACCGTGCGGAAGCGGTTGGCCACGAAGGCCGCGTCGCACAGCGCCGCGTTCGCCGCCGGGTTGCCGCCGGAGCCGTGGAAGTCGGAGAAGGCCGCCGTCTGGTTCACATAGACGCCGCCCGTCAGATTCAGGGAGAGCTGGGCCAGCTCCTCCAGACAGACGTCCTCGATGGCACGCTCGGTCTCCGCGGAGGTCGTGTACGCGCCGACCGTCATCGCTCCCTTGTCGCGCACCGTGCGGCGCAGCAGCTCCAGCGCCTCCTCGGTCGAGTCCACGGCGACGGCGAACGAGACCGGGCCGAAGCACTCGGCGAGATACGGCGCCTCGGAGCCGAGTCCACCCTCCGCCGCGTCCCACTGCTTGCGCGAGCCGTCGGACTTGACGATCGCGGGTGTGCGGACCACCGCGTCCGGGAAGTCCGGGTTGGCGATCTCGCGCGAGGCGAGCGCCACGTCGCCCAGACCGGCGGCGGCGTCCAGCCTCGCCTTCACGTCCGGGTTGACCAGCGCGCCGAGCAGGCCGTTGGCGCGGGCGTCGTCGCCGAGCAGACCGCTCACCGAGGCCGCCAGATCGGCGACCACCTCGTCGTACGACTTCGGGCCCGCGTCCGTCGTGATCCCGTCGCGCGGGATGAGCAGATTCTGCGGGGTGGTGCACATCTGGCCGCTGTAGAGCGAGAGCGAGAAGGCCAGATTGGCCAGCATGCCCTTGTAGTCGTCGGTGGAGTCCACGAGGACCGTGTTGACGCCGGCCTTCTCCGTGTAGACCTGCGCCTGGCGGGCGTTGGTCTCCAGCCAGTCGCCGAAGGCGGTGGACCCGGTGTAGTCGATGATCCTGACCTCGGGCCGTACCGCCAGGGTCTTGGCGATGCCCTCGCCGGGGCGCTCGGCGGCCAGCGCGACGAGATTCGGGTCGAAGCCGGACTCGGCGAGGACCTCGCGCGCCACCCGTACCGTGAGGGCGAGGGGCAGCACCGCGCGCGGGTGCGGCTTGACGAGGACCGGATTGCCGGTGGCCAGCGAGGCGAACAGGCCCGGATAGCCGTTCCACGTCGGGAAGGTGTTGCAGCCGATCAGCAGGGATACGCCGCGCGGCGCGGCCGCGAAGGACTTCCGCAGCTCCAGGGGATCGCGCTTGCCCTGCGGCTTCGACCAGTCGGCCTCGGCGGGGGTGCGGGTCTGCTCCTGATACGCGTACGCCACCGCCTCCAGGCCGCGGTCCTGGGCGTGCGGCCCGCCCGCCTGGAACGCCATCATGAACGCCTGCCCGCTGGTGTGCATCACGGCGTGGGCGAACTCGTGGGTGCGGGCGCTGATCCGGGCCAGGATCTCCAGGCTGACCAGGGCGCGCGTCTCGGGTCCCGCCGCGCGCCAGGCGCTCATGCCCGCGCGCATGGCGGGCAGCAGGACGTCCACGTCGGCGTGCGGATACTCGACGCCGAGCTCCGGGCCGTACGGCGACCTCTCGCCGCCCGTCCAGCCGTCGGTGCCCGGCTGGTCCAGGTCGATACGGGTGCCGTGCAGGGCCTTGAACGCGGCCAGGCCGTCGGCCGGCGCGCTCTCGCCGTACGCCTTCGGGTGCTCGGGGTGCGGCGACCAGTAATCGCGCGTACGGATCGCGTCGAGGGCCCGGTCGAGCGTGGGCCGGTGCTTCTCGTTGAGCTGCTGGGGGCTGAGCTGGGCGGCCATGACTGACCAACTCCTCGTCGAGCTGGGCGGGAGGGGGACAAGTGGGACAGCGGGACACGGGCAACAGACAGAGTTAGAGTAACCGAACGATCGGTCGGGACAAGGGGGGCTGTGGAAAACCCGTGTTTTCCCGCCGTCGTGGACGGTCCCGTTCCGGTCGGTTCCGGCGGATCGGCGCCCCGGACCGGACTCCTTGCGGAGGTCCCGTACCGCGGCGGAAGTTCATACAGGAGGATCGGTTTCATGACTGCAATCGAGCGCTCCCGCGTCGTCGCGGTGGTCGGCACCGGCACGATGGGACAGGGAATCGCCCAGGTGGCCCTTGTCGCCGGCCATCCCGTGCGCCTCTACGACGCCCTGCCAGGCCGTGCCCAGCAGGCGGCGGAGGCCGTCGGAGCCCGCCTTGACCGGCTGGCCGAGAAGGGCAGGCTGGACGCCGGGGCCCGCGACAGCGCCAAGGCCCGGCTGCTCCCCGCCGCGGAACTGTCCGAACTCGCCGACGCCGCGCTCGTCGTGGAAGCCGTCCTGGAACAACTGGCGGTCAAACAGGAGCTGTTCGCGGCGCTGGAGGACATCGTCGCCGACGACTGTCTGCTCGCCACCAACACCTCATCCCTCTCCGTCACGGCCGTCGCCGGCGCCCTGCGCCATCCCGGCCGCTTCGTCGGCCTGCACTTCTTCAACCCGGCGCCGCTCCTGCCGCTCGTCGAGGTCGTCAGCGGCCACGCGACCGAGGAGACGGCTGCCACGCGCGCGTGGGCGACAGCGGCGGCGTGGGGCAAGACACCGGTGCGCTGCGCCGACACTCCGGGTTTCATCGTGAACCGCGTCGCCCGCCCCTACTACGCCGAGGCGCTGCGTCTGTACGAGGAGCGGGCCGCCGACCCCGCGACCATCGACGCCGTCCTGCGCGAGTCGGGCGGCTTCCGGATGGGCCCCTTCGAACTGACCGATCTCATCGGCCAGGACGTCAACGAGGCGGTCACGCGCTCCGTCTGGGAATCCTTCTTCCAGGACCCGAAGTTCACGCCCTCGCTCGCCCAGCGGCGCCTCGTGGAGTCGGGCGGTCTCGGCCGCAAGTCGGGCCGGGGCTGGTTCTCCTACGAGGACGGCGCCCCCGCCCCCGTACCGCACACCGCGCCGCCAGCCGATCCGCCGTCGTCCGTGGTCGTCCAGGGTGAGCTGTTCGCGGCGGGCGTGCTGCCGGAGCTGATCGAAGAGGCCGGGATCGAGGTCATACGTAAGGAGGACGCCGTCCCCGGATTCCCCGGCTGGCTCGAACTGCCCTGCGGCACAAGGCTCTTCCTCACGGACGGCGAGGCCGCGGACAGCTCCGACCTCCGGCTGATCCACTTCGACCTCGCGCTCGACTACCGCACCGCGACCCGGATAGCCCTGGCGCCGTCCGCCACGGTGACCGAGGAGTCCCTGCGTACGGCCGTCGGTCTCTTCCAGGCGCTCGGCAAGCAGGTCAGTGTGATCGCCGACGTGCCCGGCATGATCGTGGGCCGTACGGTCGCCATGCTCGTCGACTTCGCGCTCGACGCCGAGGCGCGCGGCGTCGCGGCGGCCGAGGACATCGACACCGCGATGCGGCTCGGCGTGAACTACCCGCGCGGGCCGCTCGACTGGGGCGCGGAACTGGGGGCCGACCGGACGCTGTATCTGCTGGAGCGGCTGCACGAGGAGTATCCGTCCGGCCGGTACGCCGCCTCGCAGGCGCTGCGCCGACGCGCCGCCGCCGAGATCGCGTCGGAAGGGGCGGGCTCATGACGACCGCGAAGCGGGACACGTACACCCCGGAGACACTGCTGACCGTCGCGGTCGGCGTCTTCAACGAACGCGGCTACGACGGCACGTCCATGGAGCATCTGTCGAAGGCCGCCGGTATCTCCAAGTCCTCGATCTACCACCATGTGGCGGGCAAGGAGGAACTGCTGCGCCGCGCGGTCAGCCGGGCCATAGACGGGCTCTTCGGGATCCTCGACGAGCCGGGCGCCGGACGGGGCAGGGCCATCGAGCGGGTCGAGTACGTGACGCGCCGCACGGTCGAGGTCCTGATGGCGGAGCTGCCCTATGTGACGCTGCTGCTGCGGGTGCGCGGCAACACCAAGACCGAGCGCTGGGCCATGGAGCGGCGCCGGGAGTTCGACCAGCGGGTCGCCGATCTGCTCAAGGCGGCGGCGAACGACGGGGACCTCCGCGCGGACATGGACATCCGGCTGGCGACGCGGCTGCTCTTCGGCATGATCAACTCGCTGGTGGAGTGGTACCGGCCGCAGGCGGCCGGCGGCTACGACAGCGACCAGGTGGCCGAGGCGGTCGTACGGATGGCGTTCGACGGGCTGCGTACGGAGTCGGCGTAGCGCTTCCGGTCGCTTCCGCGCGCCTTCGGGGGACCGGGAGGGCCTGCCCGCCGCCCGGTCAGGGCGCGGGCGGAGCCGTCTGGTCGAGGTCGGTCTCCTCGAAGACCAGCAGGGTGCGCGTGGACAGCACCTCGGGGATCGACTGGAGCCGGGTGAGGACCAGCTCGCGCAGCGTCCGGTTGTCCGGGGCGTGGACCAGCAGCAGCACGTCGAAATCGCCGCTGACCAGGGCGATGTGCGTGGCTCCCGGCAGCTCCTGGAGCTGTTCGCGCACGGTGCGCCACGAGTTCTGCACGATCTTGAGCGTGATGTACGCGGAGGCGCCCTGACCTGCCCGTTCGTGGTTGATCCTGGCGCCGAACCCGCGGATGACATGGTCCTCCATGAGCCGGTTGATCCGGGCGTACGCGTTGGCGCGCGAGACATGGACGCGCTCGGCCACGGAACGTATCGAGGCGCGGCCGTCGGTCTGGAGGATGCGCAGGATGTCCCGGTCGATCGCGTCCAGCGGCCGGGGCGGGAGCTCCTGCCCGGTGCGCTCCCAGTCTTCGGCCATTTGTTCAGCCGCCATGGTCCCCACCTCTCCGCTCTTGGACACCTTGTGCCCATCTCAGGCTGTGCAGAACCGTTTGTCCACAGGCTGAAGCCGCCAGTAGCCAAATTGGCTCGGCAACCGAACAATCGGTAGGTGAGGCGCACCACACTCATGCGCCGCCCAGTCCGCTCCCATGAGGAGGTGCACGCGTTGAAGAAGAGCAGCACGACGGTCCAGGAGCCCCCGGGTGCCGTCGTCCACCGGACCACCCCGCCCCCGGCGTGGCAGCCCCGCACGGACCCCGCCCCGTTGCTCCCCGACCGCGAGCCGTACCGCGTGCTGGGTACGGAAGCCGTGGCGGACACCGACCCCGAGCTGCTGCTGCGGCTCTACGCGGAGCTGGTCCGCGGCCGTCGGTTCAACGCGCAGGCCACCGCCCTCACCAAGCAGGGCCGACTGGCCGTCTACCCGTCGAGCACCGGCCAGGAGGCCTGCGAGGTCGCCGCGGCCCTGGTGCTCCAGGAGCAGGACTGGCTCTTCCCCAGCTACCGCGACACCCTCGCCGTCGTGGCGCGCGGCCTCGACCCCGTCCAGGCCCTCACGCTGCTGCGCGGCGACTGGCACACCGGCTACGACCCCCGCGAGCACCGCATCGCCCCGCTCTCCACACCGCTGGCCACCCAGCTCCCGCACGCCGTCGGGCTGGCGCACGCCGCGCGCCTGAAGGGCGACGACGTGGTCGCGCTCGCCATGGTCGGCGACGGCGGCACCAGCGAGGGCGACTTCCACGAGGCGCTGAACTTCGCCGCCGTATGGAACGCCCCGGTCGTCTTCCTCGTGCAGAACAACGGCTTCGCCATCTCCGTCCCCCTCGCCAAGCAGACCGCGGCGCCGTCGCTGGCCCACAAGGCCGTCGGCTACGGAATGCCGGGCAGGCTGGTCGACGGGAACGACGCGCCGGCCGTGCACACGGTGCTCGCCGAGGCCGTGCGGCGTGCCAGGAGCGGCGGCGGCCCGACGCTCATCGAGGCCGTGACCTACCGCATCGAGGCTCATACGAACGCGGACGACGCGACGCGTTACCGCGGTGACGCCGAGGTCGAGGCGTGGCGCGCGCACGACCCGGTCCGGCTGCTGGAGCACGAGCTGACGGAGCGCGGGATGCTCGACGAGGACGGGATCAGGAAGGCCGCCGACGACGCCGACGCGATGGCCGCGCGGCTGCGCGACCGGATGAACGCCGAGCCGGAGCTGGACCCCATGGACCTCTTCGCGCACATCTACGCGGAGCAGACTTCACAACTGCGCGAGCAGGCCGCCCAGTTGCGGGCCGAGCTCGACGCGTCGGCCGAGCCGGCCGACGAAACACCCGGGCAGGGAGAGGCGCGATGACCACCGTTGCCGCCACGGCCGCGAAGACCGCCAAGGCGGCGAAGCCCGCCACCATGGCACAGGCGTTGCAGCGCGCGATGCGCGACGCGATGGCCGAGGACCCGACGGTGCACGTCCTCGGAGAGGACGTCGGCGCGCTCGGCGGAGTCTTCCGGGTCACCGACGGACTCGCCGCCGAGTTCGGCGAGGACCGGTGCACGGACACGCCGCTGGCCGAGGCGGGCATCCTCGGGACGGCCGTCGGCATGGCGATGTACGGGCTGCGGCCCGTCGTGGAGATGCAGTTCGACGCCTTCGCCTATCCGGCGTTCGAGCAGCTGACCAGCCATGTCGCCAAGATGCGCAACCGCACGCGCGGCGCGCTGCCGATGCCGATCACCATTCGCGTGCCGTACGGCGGCGGGATCGGCGGCGTCGAGCACCACAGCGATTCCTCCGAGGCGTACTACATGGCGACCCCCGGCCTCCATGTCGTCACCCCGGCGACGGTCGACGACGCGTACGGGCTGCTGCGGGCCGCCATCGCGTCCGACGACCCGGTGGTCTTCCTGGAGCCGAAGCGGCTGTACTGGTCGAAGGCCCAGTGGTCGCCCGAGGCGCCCGCCACGGTGGAGCCGATCGGCCGGGCCGTCGTGCGGCGTACGGGACTGAGCGCCACGCTCGTCACGTACGGCCCCTCCCTCACGGTCTGTCTGGAGGCGGCGGAGGCGGCGCGCGCGGAGGGCTGGGACCTGGAAGTGGTCGATCTGCGCTCGCTGGTGCCCTTCGACGACGAGACGGTCGTCGCCTCCGTACGGCGCACGGGGCGCGCTGTGGTCGTCCACGAGTCCAACGGTTTCGGCGGGCCCGGCGGGGAGATCGCCGCCCGGATCACCGAGCGGTGCTTCCACCATCTGGAGGCGCCCGTCCTGCGGGTCGCCGGATTCGACATCCCGTATCCGCCGCCGATGCTGGAACAGCACCATCTGCCGGGTGTGGACCGGGTGCTGGACGCGGTCGCGCGGCTTCAGTGGGAGGCGGACAGCTGATGGCCCAGGTGCTCGAATTCAAGCTGCCGGATCTCGGTGAGGGACTCACCGAGGCCGAGATCGTCCGCTGGCTGGTGGCGGTCGGCGACGTCGTCGCGATCGACCAGCCGGTCGTCGAGGTCGAGACGGCCAAGGCGATGGTGGAGGTGCCGTGTCCCTACGGGGGCGTGGTGACCGCGCGGTACGGCGAGGAGGGCACGGAGCTGCCGGTCGGGGCGCCGCTGCTGACGGTGGCGGTGGGGGCGTCCGAGTCGGCGCCGGCCGCCGCCACGGGGACGGGGACTGCCTCGGCGGGCGACGGGGCCGGATCGGCCGAGACATCGGGGAACGTGCTGGTCGGATACGGCACGGGCGCGCCCGCCGCGCGGCGGCGCCGGGTCCGCCCGGCCGCCTCACCTGTCGCCTCTGTGTCTCCCTCAGTGGTCGTCGAGCCGGCTCCGGCACCGACGCCCGCATCCGCACCGACGCCCGCACCCGCACCGGCTTCCGTGCCTGAGCGGTCGGGGCCCGTTCCGGTCATCTCACCGCTCGTGCGGCGGCTGGCCCGGCAGAACGGGCTCGACCTCAGGGCGCTGGCGGGCTCGGGCCGAGACGGACTCATTCTGCGGTGCGACGTCGAGCTGGCCATCGAGCGGATCGGGCAGGCCGCACAGGCACCCGGCCCGGCCGTCGCCACCCCTGTGAACGGCACGTCCGGTGGCTCCGCCGCCGGGGCTGTCACCGAGCGCGTACCGCTGCGCGGCGTCCGTGGCGCGGTCGCCGACAAGCTCAGCCGCAGCCGCCGCGAGATCCCGGAGGCGACCTGCTGGGTCGACGCGGACGCGACGGAGCTGATGGCGGCCAGGACCGCGGCCAACGCGGCGGGCGGCCCGAAGATCTCCCTCATCGCACTGCTGGCGCGGATCTGCACGGCCGCGCTCGCGCGGTTCCCCGAGCTCAACTCCACGGTGGACATGGAGGCCAGGGAGATCGTCCGGCTGCGTGACGTCCATCTCGGCTTCGCCGCCCAGACGGATCGCGGGCTGGTCGTCCCCGTCGTACGGGACGCGCAGAGCCGCTCGGCGGAGTCGCTGAGCGCGGAGTTCGCCCGGCTGACGGAGGCGGGCAGGTCGGGGAAGCTGACGCCCGGCGATCTGACCGGCGGCACGTTCACGCTGAACAACTACGGCGTGTTCGGCGTCGACGGCTCCACCCCGATCATCAACCACCCCGAGGCGGCCATGCTCGGCATCGGCCGCATCGTCGCCAAGCCGTGGGTGCACCGGGGCGAGCTGGCCGTACGCCAGGTCGTCCAGCTCTCCCTCACCTTCGACCACCGGGTGTGCGACGGTGGCACGGCGGGCGGCTTCCTCCGGTACGTGGCGGACTGCGTGGAGCAACCGGCGGTGCTGCTGCGCACGTTGTAGGACGGTCGCGGATCGCGGTCCCGGATCACGGCCCGGATCGCGGTCGGAGATCACGGTCGGACATCGCATGGCCTCGGACACGCGATCGCGGACCATACTTCAGCCATGACCATGACCGCCCATGACGCCATCGTGCTCGCCGGAGGTGCCGCCAAGCGGCTCGGCGGAGTCGACAAGCCCGCCGTGAGCGTCGGCGGCCGGGCGCTGCTCGACCGGGTGCTCGGTGCGTGCGGCGGCGCCGCGCGCACCGTGGTCGTGGGGGGCAGGCGCCCCACGATCCGGCCCGTGCGCTGGGCGCGCGAGGAGCCGCCCGGCGGCGGCCCGGTCGCCGCGCTCGACGCCGGGGTTCGGCACGTCGAGGCGGACACCGTGCTCGTCCTGTCCGCGGATCTGCCGTTCCTGAAGCGGGAGACGACGTCCCGGCTCCTCGACGTACTCACGGCGGACGGCGAGCGCGAGGGCGCGATGCTCGTCGACGCGGACGGCCGCGACCAGCCACTGGTCGCGGCGTACCGTACGGAGCCGTTGCGCCGTGAGATCGCCCTCCTCGCCGCCGAACACGGCAATCTCGTGGGGCTGCCGCTACGACTGCTGACGCATGAACTCGACCTCGCCCGTGTCCCGGCGGATGCCGACCCGCTCGCGTCGTTCGACTGCGACACCTGGGAAGACATCTCCACGGCGCGGGCACGCATCAGGGAGCATGGGACCGTGCTGGACGAATGGATCACCGCAGTCAAGGACGAACTCGGCTTCGAGCTCGACGTCGACATCAAGGACCTCCTCGACCTCGCCCGCGACGCCGCGCACGGTGTCGCCCGGCCCGCCGCGCCACTGACGACCTTCCTGGTCGGGTACGCGGCGGGCCGGGTGGCCGCCGGTGGCGGAGGGCCCGAGGCGGTGGCCGAGGCGTCCCGGAAGGCCACGGCCCTCGCCCTGCGCTGGGCCGACGAGGCGGACGGGACGAACAAGAGCGGTACGAGCGACGGCGGTACGGACAAGGCGTCCGAGGGCGGCGGCGGGGCCGAGGGGGCCGACGCCGGATGACGGCTCAGGACCGCGAGGTCGACGGCGTCGAGGACGTCCTCGCGCTGTTCGGCAGGCAGCCGGACGAGGGTTCCGGAGCGGAGCCGGACACCGACCGGCCCGCCTCCAAACCCGACGCCGCACCTCCGAAGCCCGCCGCCGGTACGCGCAGGCACCACGCCACACCGTGGGCCGAGGCCCGCGCGATCGCCTCCCGATCCGGCCGATCGGCGGCGACCGCCCCGCCCCCCGCCCAAGCCCCGGCCCCCGGTCAAGGCCCGGCCCGCACCCGGCGGGTCCCGCTCGAACAGGCCCTGGGCCACGTCCTCGCCGAGCCGCTGGTCGCGCTCACCGACCTCCCGTCCTTCGACACCTCCGCGATGGACGGCTGGGCGGTCTCCGGACCAGGCCCCTGGTCCGTACAGCCCGATCAGCGCGATCAGCCAGACGACCCCGCAGCCCTCGCGGACACCCGGCCCACGCCCACCCCCGGCATACTCGCCGGGCACGCCGCCGCCACCCCGCTCCCCGATGGCACGGCGGTCCGGATCGCCACCGGCGCCCGTATCCCGCCCGACGCGACAGCCGTGGTCCGCAGCGAGCACGCCCGTACGGACTCCACCGGCCATCTCCACGCCGAACGCGCGGTGGTCCACGGCCAGGACATCCGCCCGCGCGCCCAGGAGTGCCGCTCCGGGGACCGGCTCCTGCCCGCCGGCGCCGTGGTGACCCCGGCGGTGCTCGGTCTGGCCGCCGCCGCCGGTTACGACGAACTGCTCACCGCCCGCCGCCCGACCGTCGACGTCCTGGTCCTCGGCGACGAACTGCTCGTGCGCGGACTGCCCCACGACGGCCTCATCCGTGACGCGCTCGGCCCGATGATCGCGCCCTGGCTGAGGGCACTGGGCGCCGATGTCATCGACACCCGCCGAGTCGCGGACGACGCCCACGCCCTGTTCCGGGCGATCACCGAGTCCGAGGCCGATCTGATCCTCACCACGGGCGGTACGGCCGCCGGCCCCGTGGACCATGTCCACCCCGTGCTCGCCAGGGCGGGCGCCGAACTGCTCGTGGACGGTGTCGCCGTACGCCCCGGCCACCCGATGCTGCTGGCCAGGCTGGCCTCCGGCCGCCATCTGGTCGGCCTGCCGGGCAATCCGCTCGCCGCTGTCTCGGGGCTGCTGACACTCGCCGAACCACTGCTGCGTACGCTCGGGGGGCGGGTGCCACAGCCCGCGTACCACGCGCCTGTACGGGACGAGGTGCACGGCCATCCGTACGACACCCGGCTCGTGCCCTTCGTCCACCGTGACGACCGGCTCGTGCCCCTGCGTTACAACGGTCCCGCCATGCTGCGGGGGATCGCCGTCGCCGACGGACTCGCGGTCGTGCCGCCCGGCGGCGCGCGTCAGGGAGACGAGCTGGAAGTCCTCGACCTGCCCTGGGCGGCCTGGGCCGATGCCGCCGCCTCCACCGATGACGGGTGTTTCACGTGAAACTTCCCGGTCAGGACGCGATGGCGCGTCATGCCGATGAACACCTGGTCACCAGCCGGGTGAAACTGCCGCGCCGGATCGTCGACCGCCCGCTTCGGCAGGTGAGCAAGCGACTGCTGATGGCGCTGGGGGTACTGGCTGTCACGGTCTTCATCGTCTGGATCGACCGCGCCGGCTACCACGACAACTCCGACGACTCGGTCGACTTCCTCGACTCCGTCTACTACGCCACCGTCACGCTCTCCACGACGGGTTACGGCGATATCGTCCCGTACAGCGACGGGGCCCGGCTCATCAACGTCGTGCTGGTCACGCCGCTGCGCGTGCTCTTCCTGATCATCCTGGTCGGCACCACTCTTGAGGTCCTCACGGAGCGCACCCGGGAGGAGTGGCGGCTGAACCGCTGGAGGTCCAACTTGCGTGACCACACTGTCATTGTCGGCTTCGGTACGAAGGGCCGGTCGGCGATGCAGACCCTCTGCGCCACCGGGCTGAAGAAGGACCAGATCGTCATCGTCGACCCGAGCGCGAAGGTGATCGAGGCGGCCAACGCGGACGGTTTCGTGGGCGTCATCGGCGACGCGACCCGCAGCGATGTGCTGCTGCGGGCCGAACTCCAGCGGGCACGGCAGATCGTGATCGCCACTCAGCGCGACGACACGGCGGTGCTGGTGGCACTGACCGCGCGCCAGCTCAACCGCGGGGCGAAGATCGTCGCCGCCGTGCGTGAGGAGGAGAACGCGCCGCTGCTGCGCCAGTCCGGCGCGGACGCCGTCATCACCAGCGCCAGCGCGGCGGGCCGGCTGCTCGGCCTCTCCGTGCTCAGCCCCGTCGCCGGCACGGTGATGGAGGACCTGATCCAGCAGGGCAGCGGCCTCGACCTCATCGAACGGCCGGTGATAAAGGCCGAGGTGGGGCGGAGCGTACGGGAGACGGACGACCTGGTGGTCAGCGTCCTGCGCGGGCACCGGCTGCTCGGTTACGACGACCCGGCGGCCAGCCCGCTCCAGCTCACCGACCGGCTGATCACGATCGTGCGGGCGGATCCCAACTCGGAGCAGAACAACGGGGTCTGAGCCGACGGACGGGCCCCTGCTGCCGGGCCCCCGTCGCCGGGCCCCGCCACCCGGCCCCGCCGGAGCGGTACCGGCACCGGGAATCCGTACCGGCACTACGAACAGGACCGGGGGGTAGCCTCCCGACCATGTATGCGATCACGATTCCGGAACCCGGTGGCCCCGAGGCGCTCGTCTGGGCCGAAGTGCCCGATCCCGTACTCGCCGAGGGTGAAGTCCTCGTCGACGTCGTCGCGAGCGCGGTCAACCGCGCCGATCTGCTGCAACGGCAGGGCTTCTACGACCCGCCACCCGGCTCGTCCCCGTACCCCGGTCTGGAGTGCGCGGGCCGCGTCGCCGCGCTCGGCCCCGGTACCGAGGCCTCGGGCTGGTCGGTCGGCGACGAGGTGTGCGCGCTGCTCGCGGGCGGCGGTTACGCCGAGAAGGTCGCCGTTCCCGTGGGCCAACTGCTCCCCGTACCCGACGGCATGGACCTGGCGACGGCCGCCGCGCTTCCCGAAGTGACCTGCACCGTCTGGTCGAACGTCTTCATGATCGCCCATCTGCGCCCCGGCGAGCTGCTGTTGGCGCACGGCGGCGCGAGCGGCATCGGCACCATGGCGATCCAGCTCGCCAAGTCGGTCGGCGCACGGGTCGCCGTCACGGCGGGCGGGCCGGAGAAGCTGGCGCGCTGCGCCGAGTTGGGCGCGGACATCCTGATCGACTACCGGGAGCAGGACTTCGTCGAGGAGCTGAAGAAGGCCACGGACGGGGCGGGCGCGGACGTTATCCTCGACATCGTCGGCGCGAAGTACCTCGACCGCAATGTGCGTGCGCTGGCCGTCAACGGGCGGCTCGCCGTGATCGGGCTCCAGGGCGGGGTGAAGGGTGAACTCAACCTGGCCGCTCTCCTGGGCAAGCGCGCGGCGATCACGGCCACGTCGCTGCGAGGGCGTCCGCTCGGCGAGAAGGCGTCGATCGTCGCGGCCGTACGAGAGCACGTCTGGCCGCTGGTCGGCGCCGGGCAGGTACGGCCCGTGGTGGACCGTACGTTCCCCATGTCGGCCGCGGCCGAGGCGCACGGCGCCCTGGAGGCGGGCGAGCACGTGGGCAAGATCCTGCTGCTGCACCCTTAGGGCCGCACTCAGAACGCCGGACGGACCGCAGTGGCCCGTCCGGCGTCCTTTCGCGACAAGTCCAGGGGATCAGAGATACGGGCCGGAGCGGATCGCGCCGTGGGCGCCCGGGTCCTCGTCGTCCTCGCCGTCGTGGGACGCACCCGGCGGCAGCGCCCGGCGCATCTGCTCCAACTGCGCCCGCGCCGCCATCTGCTGGGCGAACAGCGCCGTCTGGATCCCGTGGAAGAGACCTTCCAGCCAGCCGACCAACTGAGCCTGCGCGATGCGCAGTTCGGCTTCGGAGGGGATCGCCTCGTCGGTGAAGGGGAGCGACAGCCGCTCCAGTTCGTCGACGAGTTCGGGGGCGAGACCGTCCTCGAGCTCCTTCACCGAACCGGCGTGGATCTCCTTGAGCCGTACCCGGCTCGCCTCGTCCAGAGGAGCCGCCCGCACTTCTTCCAGCAACTGCTTGATCATGCTGCCGATACGCATGACCTTCGCAGGCTGTTCGACCATCTCCGTCACAGGGATCTCGCGCGGCTCGTCGTCCCCTTGTCCGCCGCCGAGCGCCATCCCGTCCTGCCCCACCACGAGGACATGGGGGTTGCTCTCCTGCGACCGTTCGTTCCTCGGCATTTCCATATCCTCATTGTCTCGCACCTGGGTGCGGACGCGCGGTGAGCCCCCGTAAGAGAGTGGTCCACTCCCCTACGGGGGCCCGATCGGTCTCCGGGGTCCGGTGCCCCGGTGTCCGTCAGATCGCCGCCCTGCGCGCCAGCGCGCCCCGCGAGCGGGTGACCAGCGCGGCCAGCACCGCCGCGCCGAGCGGGACGACGACGAGCAGTACGCCCAGCGTCTCCCACGGGATGACCACCGGCACGAACGGCGCCGTGGCCTCGGACCCGCCGGCCCAGCCCTCGTCCAGCATCTTGGCGTACATCTGGTCCTGCGCGCGGCGTTCGGTGAAGCGCAGCCCGATGGCGGGCAAGATCCCCGACGCCGAGCCGAGCAGCACACCCATCGCGGCCACCACCCCGCACTGGAAACCGCTGAGGGCCTTGCGGACCCTGGGCGGTGCCCCGACGGCGGCGAGCGTCTTCAGGTCGGCCTCGGCGTCAGCCTGGGCGAGCCCGGTGGCGATACCGGCGGCGCCGATCGTGATCAGGCCCGCGAAAACGGCGAGCGCCAGCAGCGTGGTGCTGTTCTCGGGGGTGAAGCCCTTCTCGACGGTCAGCCAGACGTCGCCGCCCGTCTTGGCGAGTTCGCTGTTGAGCTTCTGTTCCTGCGCGTCGCTCGGCAGCCGCTCGGTCGAGAAGAAGGCACCCAGCGGTACGGTCGTGAAGCCCGCCTTCCGCGCCGCGTCCGGAGGCACGATCATCGTGACGCCGTACGCCCTCTGACCGCCGGTGATCTGGCGGGCGGGGATCGACGTGACGGTGCCGGGCGGCTCCTTGCCCTCCATGCTCGCCGCGTCCGCCGCGGCCATGTCGGCGGCGGAGATGACGCGGACGTCGACCGTGCCCTCCGACCCGGCCTTCGGTCCGTCCTTCGAGAGGACCGCGCCGCCGCGCGCGCCGCCCTTCGACGGGGCCCCGGCGTCCTGACCGTCCGCGCCCGCGGGGTTGATGTTGCGGTTGCGGAAGGACACGGCCTGCCCGTTCGCCAGCGCCTTGTCCGCGGCCGGGTCCTTGATCTTCAGGACCTTCAGCAGCTTCTCGTCACCGATCAGGATCTCGCCGGCGGCGTCGCCGACGCCGCCTCCCTGCTCGGAGCAGCGCCAGTCTTTGGCGAGCTCGCGCCGCTCGGCCTTGGAGAACTTCGAGGCGGGGTCCTCATCCGTGTTGCCGTACGACCACAGCGGGCACTCGTGGGCCTTGGGCAGGACGATCTCGTACCGTCCGCAGTCGTCGCCGCCCCCGTACGCCGAGCAGTTCCTCTTGCCGACCACGACACGGTCCACGTCGGCCCGCACCTCCGTCGGCAGCAGTTTCTGCACGTCGTCGCGCATCGACGGAACGTCGGCGGCGGATTCCGGCGACAGGATGGCGACCGCGCCGTACGGCAGGGAAGCCTTGTACTCCGCCCTCTCCTGGGCCTCCGAGCTGGAGGTGTACGTCGCCACGGCCACCGTGCCGGCGACGGCCGCGAGCACAGCCGCCACCGCCGGAGCCGTACGGCCCCTGTTGCGTACGGCGTCCCGCAGCGCGAGCCGCGGTGACAGCGGCAGCCAGCGGCCGATCCGTCCGAAGAGACCCACCAGGGCGGGCGTCAGCGCCACCACACCCAGCTCGGCGAGGGCGCTGCCGCCTCCGACGAACGCGACCTGGTCGGACACCGTCGAGCCGTACAGCGCTATGCCCGCACCGACGACGACGGCGGTCAGACCGAGGATCGGGAGCACCCTGCTGCTCCTGCGGACGCCGCGGCGGCCGGTGAGCGAGGCCACGACGCTCTGCCGGGAGGCGGTGACCGCCGGGACTATCGCGGCCAGCAGACCGGTCACGACCGCGATCAGCGCGATCCCGATCAGCTCAAGCGGGCGCAGGTCGAAGTCGCCGAAACGCTTGCCCAGCCAGTCTTCGAGCACCGGCTGGAGGGCGAAGGTCAGACCGATGCCCAGCGCCGTACCGACCACGGCGGCCACCGCGCCGATCACCAGGCCGCCGCTGAGGACGATGGCCCTGATGTGGTGCCGGTCGCCGCCGTTGGCGCCGACCAGGCCGAGCTGGCGGCGGGAGCGGCGGGCGCCGACGGCGAACGCGGGTCCTGCCAGCAGACAGATCTCCAGCATCGCGAGACCGACGACGGTACTGAGGATGGCGAGTTCGGTGGTGTTGTCGGAGTTCCCGCCGTACGGAGGGCCCTCCTGCTCGTAGTACGGCACGTCCGAGTCGGCGGGCGGGTTGAGCGTGACGGCGCGCGAGACGACCGTGACGCCCTTCTTGTTGGACTCCTTGACCATGTTCCACGTGAAACCGGCGTCGCCGGGTACGGAGACCAGATACGTGGCCGACATCTGGGTGTCGGGCAGCTCCGCGGCGGCCAGCGCCTTGTCGAGCGGGGCCAGCAGGGCGCCGGGAAGCGCGTTGACCTGGGCGTCGCCCAGAGAGTTCGGCAGTTCGTACGCGCCGACGATCCGGTACGTGGCGTCGAGGCCGTGCGCCGTCAGCTCGGATCCGACGCGCAGACCGCTGCTCTCCAGGAAGGCGTTGGTCGCGGCGACCTCGTCGGCCTTCCGGGGGAAGTGGCCGCGGTCGAGGAGCATGATGCCCTCGGCCATCGGGTCCGACGCCTTCAGCTCCCGGATCTGGGTGTTCAGCAGACCGTGGGTGGTCTTGAGCTTGGCCCTGCCCTCCGCGTCCACGAGCGACTTGGCGTTCGCCGGGAAGGCGGCCTCGACGTCCGTCTCGCCGTCGGGCCACGGCTTGTCCTCGTAGTCCCCCTCCGGCGCGTACATGTCGCCCTTGGGGTCCTGTGTGACGGCGACGCCGCCGAGACGCGGGTCGTTGACCCGGGCGTCGGCGGCCCCCAGGTCGCGCTCCAGCGACTGGGCGGGGGAGAGCTCGGCGCTGCGCAGGGTCAGATCGGCGGCGCTCACACCGAGGATCGGCAGGGCGAGCATGGCGAGGACGAGGAAGCTGCGTCCCTTGAATCGCCAGGCGTCCCGGCGGGCTATGCGGATCGCGGCACGCCACGAGTGGTACCAGGTCTTCACCGCTCGGCCGCCTGGCCCGTGAGCAGGGAGTCGGCCTGGCTGCGGATCGTCTGGTCGACGACGGCGCCGTCCCTCAGGAACACCACGCGGTCGGCCCAGGCCGCGAAGCGCGGCTCGTGCGTGACCAGGACGCCGGCCGCGCCCGCGTCGCAGCGGCTGCGCAGCAGGGCGAGCACGGACTCGCCGGTCTCGGAGTCGAGGGCGCCGGTGGGCTCGTCGGCGAGGACGAGGCGGCGGTCGCCGACGAGCGCGCGGGCGATGGCCACGCGCTGCTGCTGGCCGCCGGACATCTCGTCCGGGAAGCGGTCGGCGAGATGGTCGAGGTCCATCTCGCGCAGCGCGGCGACGGCCTCGCCGCGGGCCTTGCGGGCCGACGTGCCGTCGAGCTCGCGGGGGAGGGAGACGTTCTCGGCGGCGGTGAGGGCCGGGATCAGGTTGTAGTCCTGGAAGACGTAGCCGATGCTGCGGCGGCGCAGGGCGGCGATCTGCTTGCGGTTCGCGGTGGTGAGGTCGGTGTTCTCGACTATCACCTGCCCCGACGTCGGGGTGTCGAGGCCGCCGGCGATGGTGAGCAGCGTGGACTTGCCGGAGCCGGACGGGCCCATGACGGCGACGAGTTCGCCGGGGAAGACGTCGAGGTTGATCCCGCGCAGGGCGTGGACCTCGGTGGCGCCACTGCCGTGGACGCGTGTCAGGTCCTTGAGTTGCAGTACGGGATGCGGTGCCTGCTGGTCAGGCATGGTGGTCCCCCTTGAGAGCGGATCTGGGTCGTAGGTGTGTGAGTGGTGGGGCTTAGGCCCTGTCCGGCCGGGCGCCGGCGGCGCGGTGTCAGCGACGGCCGGAGCGGCCGAGTCCGGCGCTCGGGGCGGGTGTGGGCTTCTCCCCCGGCGGCCGTGAGCCGTCGGCGCCGGCCTCCGGCTCCTCCCGCTCGCTCTCCCGCTTCGCCTGCTTCTCCTTCTGCGCGGCCATCAGCGAGAGCCGGACGAGCCTGGCCTCGCAGTGGTCGAGCCAGCGCGCCTCGGCCTCCGTCTGGAAGATGAGCTGTTCGAGGACGAGCAGCCACGCCACGTCGTCGCGGTTGTCCGGTGACACGTCGGTGGCCTGGGCCTTGAGCCGCGTGTAGTCCTGCATCGCCTGCACGGTGTGGTGGCGCTGCGACTGGATCACCTCCCGGATGTCGATCCCGGGTGCGCCGACGGCCATCGCGAGCTTGATCGCCAGCTCGTCGCGCGGCGGACTGCGGCGGTCGACCGGTGACCGGAACCAGTTCCGAAGCTCATCGCGGCCGGCGTCCGTGATCACGTAGAGCGCGTGGCCGGCTTCGTCCTCACCGTCCTGGACGACCATGCCGTCGCGCTCCAGACGGTTGAGGGTCGTATAGACCTGGCCGACGTTCAGCGGCCAGGTGGCTCCGGTGCGGGACTCGAACTCCGTACGGAGCTGAGAGCCGTAGCGCGGTCCCGGTTCGAGGAGGGCGAGAAGCCCGTGGCGGATCGACATACTCAGTATGTATACCGAGTATGCCCTCGACGGCAAGGGTCCTGAGAGGGACCTCACGCGTCAGTCGTAAGGAGGAGGTAAGGGCGACGCGAGATGGACGGGGGCGTCGAAGCCGCAGCTCAGAGTGGGTGCGTGAGGCCTGGGCGGGCCCTCGTCGTCAGTTTCGACGCAGCCGCAGGCCCAGAAAACCGATGCCGAGCCCCATGAGCGCCATTCCGATGCCGAGGGTCAGCGCCGGGACGGCGCGGGCGACGGGCTGGGACAGGGCCTGGCCGTTCTGCTCCTGCGCGGTGGCGTCCCGAGGGGGTGTACGGAGCGGGAAGGGCACGTCCGTCGGGGCGCCGAAGTCCTCCGACAGGACCTCGTCGTCATCTCCGTCGCCCTCGTCCCGGCTCTCGCCCTCCCGCTCGCGTTCTGTCTTCGGGTCGTTCTTCTCGCCGGTCTTCTTGCCGTTCTCCGGCTCGGCGGAGGGGGATGCGGGAAGGCCGGCCGACGGCGAAGCGGAACCGGACGGCGGTCTTCCACTCGCGCTCGGCAATATCGGGAGGCTCGGTAACGTCGGCAGTAAGTCCGTGGACGGGTCGTAGGCCCCCGGCGGCGACGCCTCGGCGCTCGCCGTCGTCCGCCCCGGCCGCGGCCGTCCCTGCCCGGCCTGATTCCCGGCCAGCGACGAGGACGCGCTCGGGGAGGGCGACGGGGCGGCACGCGGGGATTCGCGCTCCTCGGCGTACGCGGGGGCCGCGCCCGCCAACAGGGTGGTGACCGCGACCACGACCATGAGCGCGCGAAAGGATCGGAGCCGTGCGTGGAGCCGTGACATCACCTACTCAGCGTCACACGCGGTGACAGAAGCGGCATCTCGGCGAAAGCCGGCCGGCACACCCGGCGTACACTGCGGCGCCCGCGCGGTCCGGTCCCTCGCCGTCCGCCCCGTTCGCGCCGTTCGCGCTCGCGGCCGCAGGCCGGTTCTTCGGTTACTCCGGGTTGCCCGTGGAGATCTTGAGCTCGAACTCCTGCTTACCGGGCAGCACCGCCTGGCCCTGGCTCGGGAACTGGTCGACCACGATGTCCTCGGCCTGCGTGGGGTCGTTGACCTCGCTCACCTTCCACGTCCAGTCCGCGGCACGCAGACACTCCTTCACGGAGATGATGTCCTTGTAACGCAGGTCGGGCGCCTGGACCTTGGTCGGGTCGACCCCGTCCTCGTACGCGTCCGAGCACTTGTCCTTGTCGATGGTCCGGTTGCGCTCCGGCGGCCGGTGTCCGGCCACGGCCGAGCCCGTGGGCTTGGCGTCCGGGTCCTTCTCCTCGTTGCCGCCCTGGGAGAGCGCGAAGGTCAGGCCGCCGATCGCGGCGATCGCGACCACGATCGACCCGACGATGACCGGAAGGTTCCGCTTGCCGCCGCTGTTGCCACCCCCGTGGCCCCCCTGGCCACCGTGCCCGCCGTGCCCCGAACCCATCTGGTGTTGCTGCGGCGACATCGAGTACGTGGGCGCCGGGGTCTGGTAGCCCTGGTTGTGCTGCGGCGGGTAGCCGTACGTAGGAGGCGGCGTCTGCATCGGCGACGGAGTGGGCGGGCCGTACGCACCCGGCTGGTACGGCGTCTGCACGCCCCCCTGCGGCGCCGGCGTCCCCTGGTCCACCGGCGGGAAGACCGCCGAGCCCACACCCGCGCCGCTCGTCGACGGGGCGCCCTGCACGATCACCGGCGCTCCGGTGTGGCCCTGCGGAAGGACCCGCGCGCACTCGTCGCGCATCGCGGCGGCGCTCGGGAACCGCTCGTTCGGGTTCTTCTTCAGCGCCCGCGCGACGAGCGCGTCCATCGCGGGAGTGATGGAGCGGTTGATGGAGGAGGGGGCGACCGGCTCCTCCTGTACATGCGCGTACGCGATCGCCAGCGGCGAGTCCGCCTCGAAGGGCAGCCGCCCCGTCAGCAGTTGGAAGAGCATGATGCCGACCGAGTAGAGGTCGGAGCGGGCGTCCACGCCGCGCCCCAGCGCCTGCTCGGGGGAGAGGTACTGCGGTGTGCCGACGACCATGCCGGTCTGCGTCATCGACGTGACGCCGGACTGCATGGCCCGCGCGATGCCGAAGTCCATCACCTTGACGACGCCGCGCTTGGTCATCATCACGTTGCCGGGCTTGATGTCGCGGTGGACCAGGCCCATCTCGTGGCTGGTCTCCAGCGCGGCCAGCACGTCCGCCGTCACCTTCAGCGCGCGGTCGGCCGGCATCGCGCCGTACTGCTGGATGTCCGACTGGAGCGCGGAGCCGAGCGGCTGCCCCTCCACGTACTCCATGACGATGTACGGCATGAGCGAGCCGTCCAGCTCGTCCTCACCCGTGTCGAAGACCGAGACGATGTTCGTGTGCGACAGCTTCGCGACGGCCTGGGCCTCACGCCGGAAGCGTTCACGGAAGGACTGCTCACGGCCGAGCTCGGTGTGGAGCGTCTTGATCGCGACCTGCCGGTCCAGCGCCGCGTCGTACGCGAGGTAGACGGACGCCATACCGCCCTCGCCGAGCAGGTCACGAAGCTGGTACCGGCCGCCCGCGACCGAACCGCCCGCGTAGCGGCCCTGTGCGCCGTCGTGGCTCATGACTGTGCTTCCCCCTCGGCGCGGCGACGCGGTGATCCAGTGCTTCGCGCTGATCCGTACTCACGCGATCCCGTGATCCCGTGCTCCCGTATTTACGGCCAAGTCTGCCCCAGGGCAGTGACACGTCAAGCCAGGTGCCCGTTCCGTGACCCTACGCATAACAAGAGTCTCGGAAGCGTTACAGGAAAAGCATGGAATTTGCGCGGGCGGAGCCGTAGCGGGTTTGATGACCGGTCCATCTCCAATTGGCGTGTCGCACCGAGGCTGTAGCGTGACCGGCACAGCACCACCGCAGGATTCACCACGACTCCTGCGACCGCTCCTTCATCCATCCCAGGCTCCACCGCGACCCCGCGCACGCGGGCGGCACGCGGACAGAAACGACGGCGAGGACTGATGGCACCCGAACCCGAAGCAGGCGGCGGCGGAGTGCCTGATGCCGCTGACTCATGGGGCGTCGGCGGGCTGGTCGGAGACGGCCGCTACCGGATGACGTACCGCCTCGGCCGGGGCGGTATGGCGGAGGTCTACGCGGCGGAGGACGTCCGGCTCGGCCGCACCGTGGCCGTCAAGCTGCTGCGGTCCGACCTCGCCGAGGACCCGGTCTCCAAGGCCCGCTTCACACGCGAGGCCCAGTCGGTGGCCGGGCTGAACCACCACGCCGTGGTGGCGGTGTACGACTCCGGTGAGGATGTCGTGGGCGGCCAGACCGTTCCGTACATCGTGATGGAGCTCGTCGAGGGCCGTACGATCCGCGATCTGCTGCTCAACGCCGAGGCGCCGCCGCCGGAGCAGGCGTTGATCATCGTCTCCGGTGTTCTCGAGGCGCTCGCCTACTCGCACCAGCACGGCATCGTCCACCGCGACATCAAGCCCGCGAACGTGATCATCACGGACGGCGGCGCGGTCAAGGTCATGGACTTCGGCATCGCGCGTGCCCTGCACGGCGCGCAGTCGACGATGACCCAGACCGGCATGGTCATGGGCACGCCGCAGTACCTCTCGCCCGAGCAGGCGCTCGGCAAGGCCGTCGACCACCGCTCCGACCTGTACGCGACGGGCTGTCTGCTCTACGAACTCCTTTCGCTGCGACCGCCGTTCACCGGTGAGACGCCGCTCTCCGTCGTCTACCAGCACGTCCAGGACATCCCCGTCCCGCCGTCCGAGGTCTCGGACGTGGTGCCGCCGGAGCTGGACGGGCTGGTCATGCGCTCGCTCGCGAAGGACCCGGACGACCGGTTCCAGAGCGCCGAGGAGATGCGCGGCCTCGTCCAGTACGGCATGCAGATGCTCCAGCAGCAGGGCAGCCACACGGGCACCTGGAACACGGGCCCCGTCGACACGCACGACGGCGGCGGCACCCCGGCGATGGGCGTCGCCGCGACGACCGCGCTCGGCCACCCGCCGCACGGTGACACCGCGCAGCGCCCGATGCTGCCGCCGCAGAACCCGAACGACGGCGGTTACGACGGCGGCCACCACGGCAACGGGGGCGGGGGCGGTGGCCGCGGCAAGATGTGGCTGTTCGCCCTGCTCGCGGTGGTCGCGATCCTGGCGGGCGCCGCCTACGCCGTACAGAACATGGGCGGCACGGGCGACGACAACAAGCAGGACCCGAAGACCGAGCAGACCCCGACGGACAAGCCGACCGACAAGCCGTCGAAGACCGAGGAGGACACCACGCCCTCCGAGGACACGGACACCTCGACGGGCGGCAACCAGCAGCCGGAGTACCCGCCGGACGACACCCCGACCGACGACCCGACACCGTCGGACAGCCCGTCGGACACCCCGTCCTCACCGGATCCGGGCGACGACGAGGGGACGACGGAGGGCGACGACGAGGGCCCGACCGGCGATCCGTCCTCTCCCCCGGACACGGGGACGGCGGACGGCGGTGCGGCCGAGGGCGGCACCAACGAGGGCGCCACGGGAACGCCGGGCGGCGGAGCCGCCGGTGATCCCGGTGGCGGCGACCCCGCGGGCGTTATCGGGGGGTAAGCACCCACGACGGGCCGCGGGTCACCCCGCGAACGCCTCGCACACCTCCTCGTACCTCCGCGTCCACCAGACCGCCAGGGCCGACACCGCAGGGAACTGCGGGTCGGCCCTTCGGTCGTTCAACTGGTAGCGCCAGCGCAGTATCCAGAAGTCGTTCAGCCGCTCCCACCACACCCGGTGCACGGCGGCGGCCAGTTCGCCGGCGTCCGCCCCGGCCGTCAGCCGGTAGCCCCGCGCGTACGCCCGCACCTTCACCAGGTCCAGCTCTCCCGACGGCCGTACGAAGAAGATCGCCGCCGCCCTGACCGCCTCCTCGGCGCGGGGCTGGACGGCCAGCCGGTCCCAGTCGACGATCGCGGCGGGGTCGGTGCCCCGGTAGAGCACGTTCAGCGGGTGGAAGTCGCCGTGCACCCAGCCGGTGGCCGTCTCGGCGCCCGGTGGCGGCCGGTGGTGCGCGTTGCGTTCCAGCAGCGTGCGGCGTTCCAGCAGCCGGTGTTCGGCGAGCGAGTCGAAGCCGTCGCCCGGGGTGCGCCCGCGGGCGAGGGTCAGTAACTCGTCGATGAGCGCGAAGGTGTCGGCGGGGGTGGCGCTGGCGTAGACGCCGTCGAGCGTGCCGTCATGCGGGCTGCCGTGCGGGCTGCCTTGCGCGCCGATGTGCGCGCCGGCCTGCGCGACGTCGCGTGTGCCTCCGTGGCCGAGGCGGTCCGTCACCGGCTTCATGACCTGTTCCAGACAGGTGTGCACGACGCCGAGGAGCGATCCGAGCTGCCACGAGGCGGCGGGTGTCAGCTGGGCGCCGGCGCGGTGCCGGCCGTCGACCCAGGGGTGCAGGGCGTAGCAGTGGCCGCCGACGACGGCGACGGTGCCGCCCTCGGTGTCCCGGACTGGCGGTACGACGGGTACGCCCAGGGCCTGGAGCCGCCGGGTGACGCGGTGCTGGCGGGCGATGGACTCGCGGTCGCCGTCGAGATGGTGCTTGAGGAAGTAGGAGCCGTGGGTGGTGGTGAGCCGGTAGCCACGGTTCAGCAGCCCCTGGGCGAGGGGCTGGCAGGCAAGGGGTTCGCCCACATCCTCGTAGCGTCGGAGCAGCTCACCGAGGGGCAGGCAGCCGAAGGGGGGATCGATCAGGGGCGGAGCGGTCGCGACAGAGGGCATCGTCGCAGTCATTGCATATGAGCGCGGCACCCTTCAAATGATAGATCACGCAGCGTGGCTGTCGTGTCGCCGTGCGTTCCCGCTCTCGCTCGCGCTGAGCTCCGGCCCGTATTCGAGGATGTGCACGGTCGCGAACTGCGGCGTCAGGCGCATGTAGACCGGCTCGAACGGTTCACCGTCCACGCGGTGCGGGCCCGGCCCGAACAGCTCCAGCTGGTCCTCCGTCGGCCTGACCATGTTCGCGGTGCCGGTGAACTGCACGGCCCAGAGGTCGGACTCGCCGGAGTGGAAGTTGTCGGCGCCGTACGCGACGACGCTGCCGCTGCACGCCTGGTGGTAGCCCATCCCGCGGTGCATCCGCAGGACGACGCGGTCGTCCGCGACGATGTGCCGGGCGGGGGCCACGAACGGCATGGCCCGCATGCTCGTGGCGACCCGCCCGTACCGGACTCGGTTCAGCAGCTCGATCGCGCGCAGATCATCGGTGGACATGCCATCCACTCTCTGTCACCGATCGTCCACGGAACAGGGGAGCCCGCCCCGGATCGGCAGGGACCTTCGTCCTCACCGGGCCGTCGGGAAAGCCGGTCGGGGTCGGGCCCTTCGACAGGTTTCAGCGTTGCTCGGCCTGGATCCTCGCCACGTACGCCGCGGCCTGCGACCGCCGCTCCATCCCCAGCTTGGACAGCAGGCTGGAGACGTAATTCTTGATCGTCTTCTCGGCGAGGTGCAGCCGCTCGCCGATCGCGCGGTTGGTCATCCCCTCGCCGATGAGATCCAGGATCTTGCGTTCCTGTTCGGTGAGGCTCGCGAGCCTGTCGTCACCCTTGGGGGCGTTGCCCTCGCGGAGCCGCTGGAGCACCCGCGCCGTCGCGACCGGGTCCAGCAGGGACCGGCCGGCGGCCACGTCCCGTACGGCGCTCAGCAACTCGTCGCCGCGGATCGCCTTGAGTACGTAACCCGAGGCACCGGCCATGATCGCGTCGAACAGCGCCTCGTCGTCGGAGAAGGAGGTGAGCATCAGACACTTGATGCTCTCGTCCCGTGAGCGGATCTCACGGCAGACCTCCACGCCGCTGCCGTCCGGCAGCCGTACGTCCAGTACCGCGACATCGGGCCGGGTCGCCGGGATCCTGGTCAGCGCGTCGGCGGCGGTACCCGCCTCGCCCACGACCTCGATGTCCTCCTCGACGGCGAGCAACTCATGCACGCCCCGCCGGACCACCTCGTGGTCGTCCAGAAGAAATACGGTGATTTTTCCCTTTTCAGGCACAGGATCAGTCAAACACACTTCCCCCTATCCCCGTCGTGGGCGGCCGGGATAACGTGCCGTTGTTCCGGCGGCCTGCAAGGCTGTGACCAGTGGTTGTTCCCAGACCTGCTCGGTTTACTTGGAAATCCAAGTAAAATCGCAGGTCAGTAGGGGTTTCGCAGGAATGCGACCCACTGGGTAACGTGCCTGTGACAGGGCGCTCGCCGGGGCACCTGTCACGCCTGTCCCGGTCGAGTCGCACCCACCCCGTGCACGCGTCCGGAAGCAGGCGAGCCGCACTGGTTCCCGGCGGATCCCGGGGACCGGACCGACGGAGGAGCACGCACGTGACCGTGGAGAGCACTGCCGCCGCGCGAAAGCCGCGACGTAGCAGCGGCACCAAGCGCGCCGGCGCCAAGACGGCGTCGCAGCCGAAGGCTTCCGAGCCCCAGCTCGTACAGCTGCTGACGCCCGAGGGCGAACGCGTCAAGAACGACGAGTACGACGGCTACGTAGCCGACATCACCCCCGAATCCCTGCGCGGGCTCTACCGCGACATGGTCCTGACGCGCCGTTTCGACGCCGAGGCCACGTCCCTCCAGCGCCAGGGCGAGCTGGGCCTGTGGGCCTCGCTGCTCGGCCAGGAGGCCGCCCAGATCGGCTCCGGACGCGCGCTGCGCGACGACGACTACGTCTTCCCGACCTACCGGGAGCACGGCGTCGCCTGGTGCCGCGGCGTGGACCCGACGAACCTGCTCGGGATGTTCCGCGGTGTGAACCACGGCGGCTGGGACCCGAAGACCAACAACTTCCACCTGTACACGATCGTCATCGGCTCGCAGACGCTGCACGCCACCGGCTACGCGATGGGCGTGGCCAAGGACGGCGCGGACTCGGCCGTCATCGCCTACTTCGGCGACGGCGCCTCCAGCCAGGGCGATGTCGCCGAGTCGTTCACCTTCTCGGCCGTCTACAACGCGCCGGTGGTGTTCTTCTGCCAGAACAACCAGTGGGCCATCTCGGAGCCGACCGAGAAGCAGATGCGTGTGCCGCTCTACCAGCGCGCGCAGGGCTTCGGCTTCCCCGGCGTCCGGGTCGACGGCAACGACGTACTGGCCTGTCTGGCCGTGACACGCGCCGCGCTGGAGCGCGCCCGCACCGGCCAGGGCCCGATGCTCGTCGAGGCGTTCACCTACCGCATGGGCGCCCACACCACGTCCGACGACCCGACGAAGTACCGGGCGGACGAGGAGCGCGAGGCATGGGAGGCGAAGGACCCGATCCTGCGGCTGCGCGCGTATCTGGAGGGCGAATCGGCCGCCGACGAGGCATTCTTCGCCGCTCTGGAGGACGAGAGCGAGGCGCTCGGCAGGCGGGTGCGTGAGGCCGTACGGGCGATGCCCGACCCGGACCACATGGCGATCTTCGACCATGTCTACGCGGACGGGCACGCGCTCGTGGACGAGGAGCGGGCGCAGTTCGCCGCGTACCAGGCGTCGTTCGCCGACGGCGCGGGCGCCGCTGAGGAGGGCAAGTAGCCATGGCCGTACAGAAGCTTCCCCTCGCGAAGGCGATCAACGAATCGCTGCGCGTCGCCCTCGACACCGACCCCAAGGTCCTGATCATGGGCGAGGACGTCGGCAAGCTCGGCGGTGTCTTCCGGGTCACCGACGGTCTTCAGAAGGACTTCGGCGAGGACCGGGTCATCGACACCCCGCTCGCCGAGTCGGGCATCGTCGGTACGGCGATCGGCCTCGCGCTGCGCGGCTACCGGCCGGTCGTGGAGATCCAGTTCGACGGTTTCGTCTTCCCCGCGTACGACCAGATCGTCACGCAGCTCGCGAAGATGCACGCCCGCGCGCTCGGCAAGGTCAAGATGCCGGTCGTCGTCCGCATCCCGTACGGCGGTGGCATCGGCGCGGTCGAGCACCACTCGGAGTCGCCCGAGGCGCTGTTCGCGCACGTGGCGGGGCTGAAGATCGTCTCGCCGTCCACGTCGGCGGACGCCTACTGGATGATGCAGCAGGCCATCCAGAGCGACGACCCGGTCATCTTCTTCGAGCCCAAGCGGCGTTACTGGGACAAGAGCGAGGTCGACACCGAGGCCATTCCGGGCCCGCTGCACAAGGCGCGGGTCAGCCGCACCGGCACGGACCTGACGCTCGCGGCGTACGGCCCGATGGTGAAGGTCTGTCTGGAGGCGGCGGCCGCCGCGGCCGAGGAGGGCAAGTCGGTGGAGGTGCTCGATCTCCGCTCGATGTCCCCGATCGACTTCGACACGATCCAGGCGTCGGTGGAGAAGACGCGCAGGCTGGTCGTGGTCCACGAGGCGCCGGTGTTCTACGGCTCCGGCGCGGAGATCGCCGCCCGGATCACGGAGCGCTCCTTCTACCACCTGGAGGCTCCGGTGCTGCGGGTGGGCGGATTCCACGCCCCGTATCCGCCGGCGCGCCTGGAGGAGGAGTATCTTCCGGGCCTGGACCGGGTACTCGACGCCGTCGACCGCTCGCTCGGGTACTGAGGAGTGCCATGACCATGACTACTGACACTTCTGCTCGCTATCGAGAGTTCAAGATGCCCGACGTGGGCGAAGGGCTCACCGAGGCCGAGATCCTCAAGTGGTACGTACAGCCGGGCGACACCGTCGTCGACGGCCAGGTGGTGTGCGAGGTCGAGACGGCGAAGGCGGCCGTCGAACTGCCCATCCCCTACGACGGGGTGGTGCACGCGCTGCGCTTCGACGAGGGCACGACCGTCGACGTGGGTGCGTCGATCATCACGGTGGACGTGGCGCCGGGGAGCGACGACGGTGCTCCCGCGCCGGCCGCCGCTCCTGCTCCGGCCGCGGAGCCGGCCGGCGAGGCCGAGGCCGCCGAGCCGAAGGGGCGCCAGCCGGTGCTCGTCGGTTACGGCGTCTCGGAAGCGTCCACGAAGCGCCGTCCGCGCAGGGGGGCCGCGGCCGTCCCCGAGCAGGGCGCGGCGGCTTCGGCGGGCGCGGCGATCCAGGCGGAGATGAACGGCCACGCGGCGCCGGCCCCCGTCGCCGAGGCGCTGTCGCGCCCATTGGCGAAGCCGCCGGTGCGCAAGCTCGCCAAGGACCTGGGGGTGGACCTGGCGACGATCACGCCGACGGGTCCCGACGGGATCATCACGCGCGAGGACGTGCACGCGGCGACGGCGGCCACCGCCGTTCCCGAGGCGCCGGAAGCTCCCGCGTCCGTGTCCGCCCCGGCGGCCACTGCCACGGCTGTCGTGACGGCCGGCGGCAGGGAGACCCGTATCCCCGTGAAGGGCGTACGGAAGGCGACTGCGGCGGCGATGGTGGGCAGCGCGTTCACCGCGCCGCACGTCACGGAGTTCGTGACGGTCGACGTCACGCGCACGATGAAGCTGGTCGAGGAGCTCAAGTCCGACAAGGACATGGCGGGTGTACGGGTCAACCCGCTGCTGCTCATCGCGAAGGCGCTGCTGGTGGCCATCAAACGTCACCCCGAGGTCAACGCGACCTGGGACGAGGCCGCCCAGGAGATCGTGCTCAAGCACTACGTCAACCTCGGCATCGCGGCGGCGACCCCGCGCGGTCTGCTCGTCCCGAACATCAAGGACGCGCACGACCAGACCCTGCCCCAACTCGCCCAGTCTCTGGGTGAGCTGGTGTCCACGGCACGCGAGGGCAAGACGACCCCGGCGGCCATGCAGGGCGGCACGGTGACCATCACGAACGTCGGCGTCTTCGGCGTCGACACGGGCACGCC
Source organism: Streptomyces sp. NPDC060366 (assembly GCF_042725135.1). Lineage (NCBI taxonomy): Bacteria > Bacillati > Actinomycetota > Actinomycetes > Kitasatosporales > Streptomycetaceae > Streptomyces > Streptomyces sp. NPDC060366. The sequence goes on from NZ_JBHXDC010000004.1 coordinate 367,892, forward strand.
GATCCTCAACCCGGGCGAGTCGGCGATCCTGGCGGTGGGTGCGATCAAGCTCCAACCGTGGGTCCACAAGGGCAAGGTGAAGCCCCGTCAGGTCACGACGCTGGCGCTGTCGTTCGACCACCGGCTGGTCGACGGCGAGCTGGGCTCCAAGGTGCTGGCGGATGTCGCGGCGGTGCTGGAGCAGCCGAAGAGGCTGATCACCTGGGCCTGACGGCTCACGCACGGACCGGAAGGGTCGCGACTCCGCCCGGAGGCGCGACCCTTTCGCTTCCACGCGCCCCTGATGGTCACGGAGCGAAGCGGGTATATCTGTTCTGGTGACCGAACGGAGTCGGCCGGTCAGGGATCGAGGGGAGACGCTCATGGGCGAGCACGGTGATGGCAAGGACGGCACCGAAGGCGACAAGAAGCAGACGCCGAAGGAGTCGGACGGCCGGTGGACCAGGCCCGTTCCGCCGAAGAAGTGACCGACGGCTACGCGCGGTTGCTGTCCGGCCTGACCGAGTCCGGTGCGCTGGAGGAGAGCTGGCGGGGCGCGTTCTCGCGTGCCCCGCGTGCGGAGTTCGTGCCGGAGGCCGTATGGGCGCCTGACGAGGATTCCCCGACCGGCCACCGTCGCGTCACCCGGGTCGCCGAGCCCGAGACGTGGTGGGCGCTGGTCGACGCGGACGAGGTGGTCGTCACGCAACTGGACGACGGCGCCCACGACGGCCCCGGTGTGCCCACGTCGTCCGCCTCCCGGCCCTCGCTGGTGGCCTCGATGCTCAGGCATCTCGGCGTCGGCGACGGCGCGCGGGTCCTCGACATCGGTACGGGCACGGGCTGGACGAGCGCCCTGCTGGTTGCCCGGCTCGGCGGCGAGGCCGTCACCACGGTGGAGGTCGACCCCCACGTCTCCGCGGAGGCCGCGCACCGCCTGAAGTCCGTCGCGCTCTCGCCCGCGCGGCTGGTCGTCGGCGACGGTCTGGCCGGCCGTCCCCCGGCGACGCCGTACGACCACATCCACTCGACGGCGGCCGTACGCCGTGTCCCCCGCACCTGGATCGAGCAGACCCGGCCCGGTGCCACGATCGTGACGCCGTGGGGCACGCCGTACGCCAACGCCGGGCTGCTGCGCCTGGTGACGGCCGAGCCCGGCGCCCCCTCGTACGGCCGTTTCGTGGACAACGTCAGCTTCATGTGGATGCGCTCCCAGCGCCCCCACACGGTCAGCCTTCCGACGACCGGGCCCGATCTGCGCGGACCGTCGGCGATGGATCCGGACCTGGCGCTGTCGGACGTGGACGTGGCGTTCACGATCGGCCTCCGCGTCCCGCACGCCCGCTACGTCCATACCTGGGACGGCTCGGACCCGGCGGCCACCTACCGGATCGCCCTCTCGGACGGCAACGGCTCGTGGGCATCGGTGCGTTACGACTCCTGGGACGCCCCGGACGCGGTCCGCCAGTGGGGCACCCGCCGCCTCTGGGACGAGATCACGGCGGCGCGGGGCTGGTGGGAGGAGCGGGGCCGCCCCGAACTGACGCGCTTCGGGCTGACGGTCACGGCGCGAGGGCGGCAGGAGGCGTGGCTGGACGATCCGGCGAACCTGGTGTGAGGCCCCGGACGGGCCGCGCGTGGGGGCATGGCCCCGCCGTCACAGCGGTATCAGAGTGAAGAGGTTGTCGGACGGATCCACGACTGCCTCGAAGCTCGCCCCGACCCGGAAACGGTCCTCGTGGTCGCACCGGTAGGCCGCCTCGAAGGCCGGGACGTCCGCGCCGCTGATCCGCAGGGTCAGCACGGAGATGTCCGCCGAGCCGTCTCCCGGGTCGACACGTTCCGCGGCGATTATCTCCGCCACGGCCGGCCGTCCCGACTGCCGCAGGCGCGCCGTGTCCGCCTTCGCCTCGGCCGTGTCGGACCAGATGACGGAACCGCTGAGGACCATCAGCAGGGAGAAGAACGACCAGGCCCAGTGGAGATCGCCGAAGACGGCCAGGGCGGGCAGGACCGGGGCGGAGGCCCAGCAGACCACGGCGATGACCCCGCCCACCACCTGTGGGACGGCGCCGCCGATGTTCGCCTGTCGTGCGCTCTCCGCGCCCTCGTCGACGGTCATCCCACTTCCCGGCGGACCCGGCGCTGGCGGGCCGCCTCGTACAGGGTCACCGTCGCCGCGTTCGATGCGTTCAGGGAGCTTGCCGAGCCCGACATCGGGATGCTGACCACGTGGTCGCACAACTCGCGCCAGCCCGTGCTCAGGCCGGTCGTCTCGTTGCCGATCAGGAGCAACACCGGCTGGGTGAGGTCGAATTGGTCGACGTCGGCCTCGCCGCGCTCGTCCGTGCCGACGACCGCGACGGGTCGTCCTCCCGCGCGCTCCTTCGACAGCCACTCGGCCACCTCGTGGTGCGAGGGGCTGCGGACCACAGGGAGTGCGAACAGCGAGCCCGTGGTGGCGCGTACGGCCTTGGGGTCGTAGACGTCCGCCGCGTGGCCGGTGACGATCAGGCCGTCCGCGCCGAAGGCGTCCGCGGAGCGGATGATGCTGCCGATGTTGCCGGGCTGGGTGGGGCGGTCGAACAGTACGCCCAGGAAGTTCTCATGGACGGGGATCCGGCCCAGGTCGTCGGGCCGCATCTCGACCACGGCAAGGACCTCGGGCGCGCCGTCCGTGCGTTCGCCCAGTTCGGCGAGGAGTTCGGGGGCCATCGCGACACGGTCGGTCGTGATGCCGCGCAGCAACTCCTCGGCCCACCGCGAGAGCGGGCGGCTCGCGTCGTACAGCAGGGCGCGTACGTTCCATCCGTGCTCGACGGCCATCGTGATGGGCCGCACGCCCTGGACGAGGAACTCGTTCTGGCGCTTGCGCTTGTTGCGGTTGGCGAGCAGCGCGTGCCACTGCTGGAAGCGGGCATTGCGGGTCGTGATCCGCTGACCGGCCACCCGTCCTCCTTGTCACGCTGCGATCCCTGACCGGGGAAGGCTACAGGGGGCGCGCGGGGCTCGGTCCGTGGACGGGATGCCGTCGCGGCAAGCAGAAGGCGCGACCACCAGGTGGTGGCCGCGCCCCTTTACCGCATCCCGCAGGGGGGTCAGTCGCGCTGGGCGCCCGCCGGCAGCTGGCGGAGCTTCATCGTCGGCGCGGCCGACGCGCCGGAGTAGTAATCGAGGAGCTTCGCCGCGTCGTTGTAGCGGTCCGTGCCGTTCAGGATGACGCCGATGTGCGTCTTGCCGTTACGGGTGGCGGCGAAGATCAGGCAGGGCCCGGCGGCCGTGCCCGTGCCGGTCTTGATGCCGAACGCGCCCGAGTACGAGCCGAGCAGCTGGTTCGTGTTGTGCCAGGTGTACGTGCGCGTGGCGCCCGTGCTGCTGGTGGCCGACGTCTTGATGGTCGTCGTCTTGACCACCGTACGCAGCGCGGAGTTCTTCATCGCGTACTGGGCGATCGTCGCCAGGTCGCGCGGGGTCGTGTAGTTGTTGCCGGCCTGCGAGATGCCGTCGAACGAGTCGAACTTGGTGTTCTTCAGGCCCAGCTCGGTCGCCTTCGCGTTCATCTTCGAGATGAACGACTTCGTGCGTGCCGCGACCGTGGAGCCCGTGCCGATCGCGTCCGCGAGGGCGTACGCCGCGTCGCAGCCGGACGGCAGCATCAGGCCGTACAGGAGCTGGCGGATCGTCACCTTGTCGCCGGTGCGAAGGTCCGCGGTGCTCGCGCCTTCCCGCACCACGTAGTCGCGGTACGTCTGCTTGATGGTGATCTTGCGGTTGAGGTCGATGCCCTTGGTGTTGAGCACGACGGCCGCGGTCATGATCTTGGTGGTGCTGGCCATCTGGCGCCGGGTGTCCCCGGTCTTGGTGTAGCGGGCCTTGCCGGTGGTCTCGTCCAGCAGGAAGGCGCCCTTGCCCGAGATCGTCGGTACAGCGGCGGCGGCCGTCGGCGCGGACTCGGCCGCCATGGTCGCGGGAGCGACCAGGGCCGTGCCCGTCAGCATGGCGCCGGCGGTGAGGGCGACCACGGTGGTTCTACGCACGTTTCTGCGCACGCCCGGGAGACTTGTTATCAAAGGAACGCTCCGATGTCGCAAATGCGTTGGTCTGAAGTGAATTGGACCCCCACCCATAAATGAGGAGTCCACTGAAAGACGCGCGAGGGGTCCGAAGGGATGCACGAAACACCCGGGAAATCTTTCGTTCGGTATCGCTTCATGTTGTTCCGCGATGTGGACGTTACCCCCGTCGCATGCCTGTTGTATCTAAGCTGTGCACATGCCTGCCGCGCCCGCCGCCACCTCCCCCGCCGCCCCCGCGAAACAGCCTCCCGCCGCCGACCGCGTCTACAGCCACATCAAGCAGGGTGTTCTCGACCGGCACTACCAGGGCGGGACCCTCCTTACGGAGGGGGAACTCGCCGAGGCCGTCGGGGTGTCACGTACCCCCGTGCGCGAGGCGCTGCTCAAGCTGGAGGTCGAGGGGCTGATCAAGCTCTATCCCAAGAAGGGCGCACTCGTCCTCGCCGTCTCCGCACAGGAGATCGCCGATGTCGTCGAAACGCGCCTGCTGGTCGAGGAGTTCACCGCCCGCAAGGCCGTCCCCGCGTCCGCGCGGCTCATCGCGCGCCTGGAGGAGTTGCTGGAGGAGCAGCGCCGTCTCGCCGACGAGGGGGACCTCGCCGCCGTGGCCGTCACCGACCGCTGCTTCCACGCCGAGATCGTGCGCAACGCGGGCAACGAGATCCTTTCGAAGCTCTACGACCAGCTCAGGGACCGGCAGTTGAGGATGGGCGTCGCCGTCATGGAGGCGCACCCCGAGCGCGTACGGACGAGCATCACGGAGCACGCCGAACTGCTCGAAGCCATCCGGGCCGGTGATGCGGAGGCCGCCGCGCGGTGCGTGCGCGCCCACGTCAGCCGCGTCAAGGTGCTCATCCGGGGTGAGGCCAGGTGAGTACGGGACCCTCGGGACCTTCCGGACCTTCGGATCCCCCCGGACGCCCCGGACCCTCCGGGCCGTCGGGGCGCGGCCCCGCACTCACCCTCCCCGGTGACCCGCCCGGCGGCCGGCGCGCCGTCGCCGTGTGGAGCGTCGGTGTCGCCGTCTACTTCGTCGCCGTCATCTTCCGTACGAGCCTGGGCGTCGCCGGGCTCGACGCCGCCGACCGCTTCGACGTCAACGCCTCCGCCCTCTCCACGTTCTCGATCCTCCAGCTCCTCGTCTACGCCGGGATGCAGATACCCGTCGGCCTCATGGTCGACCGGCTCGGCACCCGCAGGGTCCTCACCATCGGCGTGACGCTCTTCACCATCGGCCAGCTCGGCTTCGCCCTCGCCCCCTCCTACGGCACGGCGCTCGCCGCCCGCGCGCTGCTCGGCTGCGGTGACGCGATGACCTTCATCGCCGTACTGCGTCTGGGCGCCCACTGGTTCCCGGCCCGCCAGGGGCCGCTGATAGCCCAGTTCACCGGGCTGTTCGGGATGGCGGGCAATCTGGTCTCCACCCTCGTCATCGCCCGGCTGCTGAGCGACCTCGGCTGGACCACGACGTTCGTCGGCAGTTCGATGGCCGGTGTCGTCGTCCTCGTACTGATGCTGTTCTTCCTCAAGAACCACCCCGAGGGCCACGAACCGCCGCCGTCCGAGCACGCCGGCGCGACCTACGTACGGAGGCAGATAGCCGAGTCGTGGCGGGAGCCCGGCACCCGGCTGGGGCTCTGGGTGCACTTCACCACCCAGTTCCCCGCCATGGTGTTCCTGCTGCTGTGGGGCCTGCCGTTCCTCGTCGAGGCCCAGGGGCAGTCCCGGGCCACGGCCGGTGATCTGCTCACCCTGATCGTCCTCGTCAACATGGTGATCGGCCTCGTCTACGGGCAGATCATCGCCCGCCACCACGCGGCCAGGGCCCCGCTGGCCCTCGGCACGGTCGGCGTGACCGCGCTCGTCTGGGCGTCGACGCTCGCCCACCCCGGCCCCCACGCGCCGATGTGGCTGCTGATCACGCTCTGCGTCGTCCTCGGCGCGTGCGGGCCCGCCTCGATGATCGGCTTCGACTTCGCACGGCCCGCGAACCCGCCGGCCCGTCAGGGCACCGCCTCCGGCATCGTCAACATGGGCGGTTTCGTGGCCTCGATGACGACGCTGCTCGCGGTCGGCGTGCTGCTCGACGCGACCGGCGGCAACTACCGCGTCGCGTTCTCCTCCGTCTTCGTCCTCGAAGCGCTCGGGATCGTCCAGATCCTGCGGCTGCGGGCGCGCACGGCGCGGCGGGAGCGTGAGCGGCTCGTGGCGAGCCGGGTGGAGGCCGTGCACGTACCCGCCTGAGCGCCGAGCTACGTCCGCGTCCACGTCCACGTCTGCGCCTACGTAAGGAGGCGCGCGCGCCGGGCGGCGCTACTGCGTGACAGCGAACTCCCGCAGGATCGCCGCCGCCAGGTCCGCGTCCCCGTCCGTCTTGATCCGGTCCGGCACCGCGGCGGCCCGTACCCGCCCGCACGCCAGCCGGAAGTACGTCTCCCAGTCCATCGCGAGCGTCACCGCGGGGCCGAGCGAGGGTGCGCCGTCTATCGTGCCGCGGCCGTCGGCGTCGACGCGGACCGTCCGCAGGAACTCGACGGGGCCGTGCACGTCGAAGACGATCGCCGTGTTCGGCGGCGCGCCCGCGTCCTTCGCGACGACCTTCGGGAGGGCGGCGAGGAGCACGTCGCGCGTGACCAGCGCGCCGCCCGAGTCGAGGTTGCCGGGCCTGCTCAGCGTCGTACGCAGATCCTGCTCGTGCACCCAGATGTCGAACGCGCGGGTGCGCATGGCCTGCTCGAGCGTCTGCTCGGTGCCGAGCGGGGCGCGGACCATGGCGTCGGGCGCGCGGTTCTCGTTCCGCAGCTGGCGGTTGCGGCGGATGATCGTGTATTCGAGCTCGGAGGTCATCTCCGGAGCGGTGTGGTGGCGCCGTACGTCCACCTGCATCTCCATGTAGCGGGAGATCTCGCTCTGTACGTGGTACAGGTCGCGCGGCAGCGTGTGGATGGGGCGTGGGTCCCCGAGCATTTCGCATTCGAGACCGATGACGTGCGAGACGATGTCCCGCACCGACCAGCCGGGGCACGGCGTGCGCCGGTTCCACTCGCCCTCGACGAGTGGCTGGACCAGCTCGGCTATGGCTTCAATGGAGTGGGACCAGGCATCGGCGTAGTTCTGAAGGCTGGGATGGACGGTCACGGGACCCCTCGACGGTTCTGCGGTTAGCGGGCTGGGCTGCTGGCTGCGGGCGGCGGGCTGTGGGCTGCGTGGGAGGTTCGAGAGCCTAAGTTACGCTGCCCGTTGGCACCCCGGCAGTGCTTTCGTGTGACGATCGTAGGCCCGTGTAGACGGCTCGAATGCCAGGACGGTGGTAGTGTGCGCGCCTCCCTCATCCAGATCGCAGTAGACCCGGACGAATCAGTCAATTCCCGTAGGGAGCGCGCAGCTTCGCTGGTACGGGAGCAGCGCGGCGCCGATCTGGTGGTCCTGCCCGAGCTCTGGCCGGTGGGTGCTTTCGCTTACGAGTCGTTCGCCGCCGAGGCGGAGACGCTGGACGGCCCGACGTTCCGGGCGATGTCGGAGGCGGCGCGTGACGCGGGTGTCTGGCTGCACGCCGGGTCCATCGTGGAACGTGCCCCCGAGGCCGTCCTGGACGGCGCGGCCGACCTCTACAACACCGCGATGGTCATCTCCCCGGACGGCGTACTCGCGCGCTCCTACCGGAAGATCCACCGATTCGGCTTCGACAAGGGCGAGGCGACCCTGATGGGCGCCGGCGACGAGCTGGCGACCGTCGCGCTGCCGGACGCGGTGCTGGGCCTGGCCACCTGCTACGACCTGCGGTTCCCCGAGCTGTTCCGGGGGCTGCTGGACGAGGGCGCGCAGGTCTTCGTGGTCCCGGCGGGCTGGCCGGCCCGCCGCCGGGCGCACTGGACGCTGCTGGCGCAGGCGCGCGCGGTGGAGAACCAGGCGTACGTGCTGGCCTGCTCGACGGCCGGGACGCACGCCGGGGTGGAGCAGTCGGGGCACAGCATCGTGGTCGACCCGTGGGGTGAGGTGCTGGCGGAGGCGGGGCCGGGCGAGGAGATCCTGACCGTCGAATTCGACCTGTCGAAGGTGGCGACGACGCGCGAGCAGTTCCCCGTCCTGAAGGACCGCCTGCTGGGCGTGACTGCCCCACGCCGCTGAGCCCCGAGCGGTCCGGGGGTGTGCCGGGCGGTCCGGGGGTGTGCCGGGCGGGTGCTGAGCCCGAGAGCCCGCCCCGCCCCTCAGCCCTCCTCGCGTTCCTTCTCCGCCATTCGGATCACGCACACCGCCACCGCGATCAGCAGCGACGGGTCCGAGTCGTCGCGGATCACGTCGACGGCGTACGTCTCCCGCACCCGGAACCACCGGCGTGAGACATGTGCCAGCAGTTCGCCGTCGTACTCGATCGCGAACTCGCGGTCCAGGATCCGGCCGCTCACGTCCAGTTCGGTGCCCTCGGCCAGGGCGACCCGGTAGTGGTTGCGGAGCAGCGACAGCTTCTTCTTGCGGATGGTGGCCAGTGGCTCGCCGTCCCGTTCGAGCGTCATCGCGTCCCGCAGGCTGAGCAGCTTCTGACGGAGCGTGATCAGGACGCGCCCTTGGGGGTCCTTCAGCTCCAGCGTGTCCCGTAGCCTCAGCGCCTTTCCGTCCACGAGGAAGGCCTGCCGGCCCTGCTCGTCCTCGATCCAGTAGTCGTCGCCGATGGCGAAGATCTTGTCGCGCACCAAGTACTTCATGCGGGATCCGTACCCACCGGGGCGCCGGGGGACGGTGGAACGGCGTCACCTGTACGCGTACGGACGACAGAGCCCTTCGCTGCCGCTCCCGCCCGCAGCCCGCGTGCCAGCGCGAGGGTGACCGTCATGGAGGCCGCCGCGAGCACCGTGATCCCCGTCGCGGGCGAGGTCAGTTCGGCCACCGCGCCCGCCAGGAGCGCGCACACGCCCTGCATGGTGAGCATGCCCGCGGAGTGCAGCCCCAGCGCGTGCCCGCTCAGTGCCTCCGGGGTCAGCTCCATCAGACGCTCCTGGAGCACCAGACTCGCCCCGTAGCCGACGGTGGCGAGCATGACGGCGGCCAGGGCGAGCGGCAGCGGCGGCGCCAGGACGAAGAGCAGGTGCGGGGCGGCGAGCAGCAGCAACAGCGGGACGGCCAGGCGTCTCCGCCGGCGGCGGGGTACGAAGCGGCCGATCAGGATGTCGCCCGTCAGCATGCCGGCCGCACCGGCGGCGAACAGGATGCCCGCGTGCTGCGGCGCGTACGACACGTACAGGGATTCGCAGCCCACCACCAGCCCGTTGGGCACCCACAGGCCCAGGAACACGCGGCGGCGGGGCGGGGACGCCCACAGGAGCGCGTTGTTCCGCCATGTCGCGGAGATCGACGGGCGGCCGGTCGCCCGCGGCGGCCTCCTACTGAGGCCGAGCCGGGCCACGGCGGCCGCGGTGAGATACAGGGCGGCGCCGATGAGCAGAGTGCCGCGCGGGGACAGGACCGTCAGCAGGACGCCGCCGGTCGCGAACCCGCCGATCTGCATCAGGCCGCTCGACATGTTGAGCGTGGAGCGCCCGAGCAGATAGCCCTCGGTGGAGAGGATCTCGTTGAGGAGCCCGAGCCGCACTCCGCCGCCGAGCGCGGAGACCACACCGAGGCCGAGGACGATCGCGAGGGCGGCGGCGATCGGCAGACCGGGCAGGGCCGTGGCGGCCGTACCGAGCGCGAAGACGAACGCGACGACCGTCAGCGTGACGCGCGGCGGCAGCCGGTCGGCCGCCGAGAGCAGCGTGGTCGCGCCGATCACCTGGGCGAGCGAGGGGCCGAACATGGCGAGCGCGGAGAGCAGCGGCGAGCCGGTCGCGGTGAAGACGAGCGTGCCCAGGGCGAGTCCGCTCACGGTCTGGGCGGCGACCTGTGCGGCGGAGGTCAGGAAGAGGGGAGCGAACTGCTTCGTACGGAAGAGTTCCCGGTAGGTACGCATGCTCGGGAGTCTCGATGGGGCGGCAGACGGCGCGTTAATGTTTCGCACCAGCGCGAAACATCAGGGCGAGAGGGCACGGGGCGGGGAGGTGGCACATGGGCTGGTGGCAGATCGACGCGGACACCCTGGCGGGCAGCCGGTTCGTCGTCTCACCCCTGGCCGAGACCGTCGCGAGCCTGAAGGCACTGGAGCGCGGAACGGCCGCCCACGCGGGCGCGCACCCCGGCGAGCGCGCCTGGCTCGACGCGCATCTGCCCGCCTACCGGGCCCGGCAGGCGGCCGACCCGGTCACGGCGCTGCTCGTACGGTCGGCCTTCGGCCGCACCTGGAACGCGGACTTCATCACGCCGACGCCGTCCGGCGACCTTGACGGCGAACCCTCTTTCGAGGACGAGCTCGTACGCATCCGGGAGACCCCGCCCGAGCGCGCCCGCGACGATCTCCTCCTGTCCCTGGACGGCCCCGTCCCCGCCCGACTGCACCGCTCCGACCTGCCGGAACGCGCCGCCACCGTCCTGGAGTGGGTGTGGGCCGAGACCGTGCTGCCGTACTGGCCGCGCCGCCGTCGTCTCATCGAGGCCGATGTCGTCGCCCGTACGGCCCAGTTGAGCCAGGGCGGCTGGGCGAGCGCGCTGAGCGCCATGCGTCCGGGCATGCGCTGGCTGGGCGGCAGCCGCCTCCAGATCAACACACGCGGCGGCCCTTCGCAGGTGATCCCCGGCGTGCGGCTGATGTTCGTGCCCGTCACGCCGGACACGGGCTGGGTGTCCTGGGACGCGGACCGTTACGCCGTGGTGTACGCGTGCGCGGGCACCCTCGCCGACACGGGCCGGGCGCGGGTGCCCGAGCCGCTGCGGGCGCTGCTGGGCCCCGCGCGTGCGGGAGTCCTCGTCCTCCTCGGCGCCCCCAAGAGCACGACGCAGCTCGTGGCGCTGACCGGCCAGGGGCTCGGCTCGGTGGGCCGCCATCTGAAGGTCCTGCTGGACGCGGGGCTGATCCGCCGGCGCCGCGCGGGCCGGTCGGTGCTGTACTTCCGTACGGAGGCGGGGGAAGCGCTCGTCCTGGCGGGCGATCCGTAGGGGACGGGGCGCGGGCGAGCGTGTGATCCGGTGTTCACACCCGGATGGCAAGCTTGAACCATGAACGATCCCGCCCCGCAGCCTGCCCCGCAGCCCGCTCCCGCGCCCCGCCGCCGTGCCCGTGTCCGTGCCCCCGAGCTGATCGGCAAGGGCGGCTGGCTGAACACCGGAGGCAACGAGCTCACCCTCGCCGACCTGCGCGGACGCATTGTCCTGCTCGATTTCTGGACCTTCTGCTGCATCAACTGCCTGCATGTCCTGGACGAGTTGCGGGAGCTGGAGCAGAAGCACAGCGACACCGTGGTGACGATCGGCGTCCACTCGCCGAAGTTCGTCCACGAGGCCGAGCACACGGCCGTCGTCGACGCCGTCGAGCGGTACGAGGTGCACCACCCGGTCCTGGACGACCCGGAGCTGGAGACCTGGAAGCAGTACGCCGTACGGGCCTGGCCCACGCTCGTCGTCATCGACCCCGAGGGGTACGTCGTCGCCCAGCACGCGGGCGAGGGCCACGCGCACGCCATCGAGAAACTGGTCGAGGAGCTGGAGGCCGAGCACGCCGCGAAGGGGACCCTGCGGCGTGGCGACGGGCCCTATGTCGCGCCCGAGCCCGTCGCCACCGACCTGCGCTTCCCCGGCAAGGCGGTCGTGCTGCCCTCGGGGAACTTCCTGGTGTCCGACTCCACCCGGCACCAGCTGGTCGAGCTGGCGGCGGACGGCGAGAGCGTCGTACGGCGCGTCGGCACGGGGCAGCGCGGCTTCGGCGACGGCCCCGACGCCGCCTTCAACGAGCCGCAGGGGCTCGCCCCGCTCCCCAACGGCCGCATCGCGGTCGCCGACACCGTGAACCACGCCGTCCGCGCGTACGACCCGGACTCCGGCGCCGTTGAGACCCTCGCCGGCACGGGCAGCCAGTGGTGGCAGGGCTCACCGGCCCACGGGCCCGCGCTCGACGTGGCGCTCTCCTCGCCGTGGGACGTGGCCTGGTGGAACGACCGGCTGTGGATCGCGATGGCCGGGGTGCACCAGCTGTGGACGTACGACCCGGCGACCGGCACCGTCGAGGTCGCGGCCGGGACCACCAACGAGGGCCTGGTCGACGGGCCCGCCGCCGAGGCGTGGTTCGCGCAGCCGTCGGGGCTCGCCGCGACCGGGGACCGGCTGTGGGTCGCCGACTCCGAGACCAGCGCGCTGCGGTACGTGGAGCGGGACGGGGACGGCTTCGCCGTACGGACCGCCGTCGGCACCGGGCTCTTCGACTTCGGCCACCGCGACGGTCCGGCGGAGCAGGCGCTGCTCCAGCACCCGCTCGGCGTGACCGCCCTGCCGGACGGCTCGGTGGCCGTGTCGGACACGTACAACCACGCCCTGCGCCGTTACGACCCGGCGACCGGGGAGGTCACGACGCTCGCCACGGATCTGCGGGAGCCGTCGGACGCGGTGCTCGTCGGCGACGACATCGTGGTGGTCGAGTCCGCCAGGCACCGGCTGACCCGGCTGCGGCTGCCCGAGGAGGCCGTCCGCGTCGAGTCGGTGGCGCACCGCACGCAGCGCGCCGCGACCGATGTCGCGCCGGGCGCGCTGCGGCTGGACGTCGTCTTCGAGGCGCCCAAGGGGCAGAAGCTGGACACCCGTTACGGTCCCTCGACCCGGCTCCTGGTCTCCGCCACTCCGCCGGAGCTGCTGGCGGAGGGTGCCGGTGCCGGTACGGAGCTGGGCCGGGACCTGGTGCTGGCCGACGGGGTCACCGAGGGGGTGCTGCACGTCTCGGCGATGGCGGCGTCCTGCGACGACGCGCCGGAGATCGAGTACCCGGCGTGCCATGTGCACCAGCAGGACTGGGGGGTTCCGGTGCGGGTGAGCTCCGCGGGGGTTGGGCGGTTGGGGTTGGTGCTGGCGGGGCTCGACGCGTAGGTCTTGGGGGTGGGGCGGTGGGGCCGGGGCCGCCCGGTGGGCGGTTCGTCCTCAATCGCCGGACGGGCTGGAATTGCCCGCCGGACGGGTTGAGAACGGGCCGCCGGTGGTGGGTGTGTCCTCAATCGCCGGACGGGCTGGAGATGCCCGCCGGACGGGCTTGGGTCGGCCCGGACGGGCTTGAGGTTGCCGCGGGCGGGCCGGAGTTGGCCCGGAACGGCCGGAGTTGGTTGCCGGGTGGGGTTACAGGCCCTGGTGGTGGTCGCGTTCGATCACCGTCGGGGGTGCCACCACCGCGCGGCGGCGCTTTGCGATGCTCGTGAACGTCGCGATGCCGATCATGCCGACCGCCATCAGGATCACCCCGACCAGGTCGAGGTTGACGCTCTCGGCCTCCCAGTCCGTCGCGAACGTGAGGATCGCCCCCACCGCGATGAGTGCGATGCATCCGCCAATGCCCATGAATCCCGCCTCCTGATACGAATGGTGGCCATTCCCGGGCCGTTAATGCGGGTACCCGGCCCGGGAACACCCATGCAGGAGAAGGGAACTCAGCCTTCGAGGAACGCGGCCAGCGCGTTCGCCAGCAGGAACGGGTCGTCCGCGCCGCACAGTTCACGCGCGCTGTGCATCGACACGATCGCCGCGCCGATGTCGACCGTCTTGATGCCGTGCCTGGCCGCGGTGATCGGGCCGATCGTCGTGCCGCAGGGCATCGAGTTGTTCGAGACGAACGTCTGCCACGGCACGCCCGCCCGCTCGCACGCCGCCGCGAACACCGCGCGCCCGCCGCCGTCCGTGGCGTACCGCATGTTGACGTTGACCTTCAGGATCGGGCCGCCGTTGGCGCGCGGGTGGTGCGTCGGGTCGTGGCGCTCCGCGTAGTTGGGGTGCACGGCGTGCCCGGTGTCGGAGGAGAGGCAGACCGTGCCCGCCAGGGCCCGCGCCCGGTCCTCGTACGAACCGCCACGGGCCAGTACCGAGCGCTCCATCACCGTACCCAGCAGCGGTCCGTCCGCGCCGGTGTCGGACTGGGAGCCGCTCTCCTCGTGGTCGAAGGCTGCGAGCACCGGGATGTACGGCAGGGCCGTGCCCGATCCGGCGGATCCGGCGACGGCGGCCAGCGCGGCCGTACCGGCGTGCACCGACAGCAGGTTGTCCATCCGGGGCCCGGCCATCAGCTCGCGGTCGCGCCCGAGGTAGGCGGGCGGCTCGACGGAGTGCGCCATCAGGTCCCAGCCCGTGACGTCGGACGCGTCGAGCCCGGCCTCCTCGGCGACGAAGCGGATCAGGTCGCCCTCCTCGGCCTCGCCGAGACCCCAGATCGGCTGCATGTGCCGCTGCGGGTTCAGCTTGAGGCCGTCGGTGTTGACGCCGCGGTCCAGATGGACGGCCAGTTGCGGCACGCGCATCAGGGGCCGGTCCACGTTGATCAGCCGGTGCGTGCCGTCCCGCAGGGAGAGGCGGCCGGCCAGCCCGAGGTCCCGGTCCAGCCAGGTGTTGAGCAGCGGCCCGCCGTACACCTCGACGGCGACCTGCCGCCAGCCGTACGCACCGGTGTCCGGCAGCGGCTTCACCCGGAGGTTGGGGGAGTCGGTGTGCGCGCCGACGATCCGGAACGGTGTGTGCGGCGCGGCCCCTTCGGGGACGTACCAGGCGATGAGCGCACCGCCCCGCAGGACGTACTTGCCGCCGGTGGTCCCCTCCCACGCGTCCGTCTCCTGGACCTGCCGGAAGCCGGCCTTCTCCAGGCGCTCGGCCGCGTTCGCCACCGCGTGGTACGGCGTGGGGCTGGCGGCGAGGAAGGTCATCAGGTCGTCGGTGTGGCCGCGGTCGAAGCGGGCGGGTGTGCTCATGAGATCACCATAACGAGCCACGGTTTGGCGCGTTCGTGTGGACGGCGGCGGAAACCGATCGCCGGACGGGCTGCGTCGGCAGCCCGTCCGGCGATCGAGGTCACTGAGGCGCGGCCCCGCTAGAACGCCGCCTCGTCCAGCTCCATCAGGGAGTTGTCGACCGACTCGGCGATCGCCCGCTCCACCGAGACGCCCGGCAGGACGCTGCCCGCGAAGAACTTCGCCGCCGCGATCTTGCCCTGGTAGAACGGCACGTCCTTGGCGGAGGCCGTCTCCAGCTTCTCCACGGCCACCGCCGCGCCGCGCAGCAGCAGATAGCCGACGACGACGTCGCCCGACGCCATCAGCAGGCGGGTGGTGTTGAGGCCCACCTTGTAGATGTTCTTGACGTCCTCGGCGGTGGCGGTGAGGTCGGTCAGCATCTTCCCGACGATCGCCTCCAGGTCGACGGCCGCCTTGGCGAGCGCGTCGCGGGCCGGGGCCAGTTCGGCGCCGCCGGTGCCGACGGCGAGGAACTGCTTGATCTCCTCGGCGAGGGTGTTCAGCGCCTGGCCCTGGTCACGGACGATCTTCCTGAAGAAGAAGTCTTGGCCCTGGATGGCGGTGGTGCCCTCGTAAAGAGTGTCGATCTTGGCGTCCCGGATGTACTGCTCGATCGGGTACTCCTGGAGATACCCCGAGCCGCCGAGCGTCTGGAGCGACTGGGCGAGCTGTTCGTACGACTTCTCGGAGCCGTAGCCCTTCACGATCGGCAGCAGCAGGTCGTTCAGCGCGTGCTGCGCCTTGACGTCCTCGCCCTCCGCCTCGTTCTTGGCGATCTCGTCCTGGAGGGAGGCGGTGTAGAGCACCAGTGAGCGCATGCCCTCCGCGTACGCCTTCTGCGTCATGAGCGAGCGGCGCACGTCCGGGTGGTGCGTGATGGTGACCTTGGGCGCGCTCTTGTCCATGAACTGCGACAGGTCCGGGCCCTGGACGCGCTCCTTGGCGTACTCCAGCGCGTTCAGATAGCCCGTCGAGAGCGCGGCGATGGCCTTCGTGCCGACCATCATCCGGGCGAACTCGATGATCATGAACATCTGGCGGATGCCCTCGTGCTTGTCACCGATCAGCCAGCCCTTGGCGGGGTGACGGTCGCCGAAGGTCAGCTCGCACGTGTTGGACGCCTTGAGGCCCATCTTGTGCTCGACGTTCGTCGCGTAGACGCCGTTGCGCTCGCCCAGCTCGCCGGTCTCCCAGTCGAACTCGTACTTCGGTACGAGGAAGAGCGACAGGCCCTTGGTGCCGGGGCCGGCGCCCTCGGGGCGGGCCAGCACGTAATGAAGGATGTTCTCCGACATGTCGTGCTCGCCGGAGGTGATGAAGCGCTTCACGCCCTCGATGTGCCAGGAGCCGTCCTCCTGCTCGACGGCCTTCGACCGGCCCGCGCCCACGTCCGAACCCGCGTCGGGCTCGGTGAGGACCATCGTGGAGCCCCACTGCTTCTCGACGGCGATCTCGGCGATCTTCTTCTGCGCCTCGTTGCCCTCCTCGAAGAGGATGCCGGCGAAGGCCGGTCCCGACGTGTACATCCAGATCGCCGGGTTGGCGCCCAGCAGCAGCTCCGCGTATGCCCAGATCAGGGAGCGGGGAGAGGTGGTGCCGCCGATCTCCTCGGGGAGGCCCAGGCGCCAGTACTCCGAGTCCATGAACGCCTGGTAGCTCTTCTTGAAGGAGGCGGGCACCGGAGCGGTGTTCGTCTTCGGGTCGAAGACGGGCGGATTGCGGTCCGCGTCCGCGTAGGAGGCGGCCAGCTCGGACTCGGCGAGCTTGGTGACCTCGGCAAGGATGGTCCTGGCGGTCTCGACGTCCATCTCCGCGAACGGGCCCGTGCCGTACAGCTTGTCGCGCCCGAGGACCTCGAAGAGGTTGAACTCGATGTCGCGGAGATTCGACTTGTAGTGCCCCATGGCGACGGCTCCGTAAGCGGTTGGGAGGCAGATTCCTCGAACGCGTATCAGTACTGACTCCGATGATGCTACCCGTCGGTAATAAGATGCAACCCCCGCCGGACATCTGTGACGAGGACGACGACGGGTACATGCGGCCCATCGGCGGGCCTTTCCTCAGTACTCTTGGCGGCATGTACGGCTACGACCAGAACGCTGGCGCCCAGCAGCAGTACGCACCCCCGCAGCAGCCGATGGGCGGCGGCGGATACGGGGAGCAGCCGCTGTACCCCGAGCCGTCCCCTCCGTCGCTGGCGGACGCGGTGCGGGCGTTCACGACCGGGTCGCTCTCCGCCGAGGACTTCCAGCAGATCTTCGCGACGTCGAAGGTCTACTGCCCGCGCGGCGACAATCCGGGGTTCCTGGCCCTGCACAACACCCAGCAGCCGGTCATCCCGATGTTCAGCACGCTCAAGGAGCTGCGGCGGTACGCGGGCAAGGAGTCGAAGTACTTCGTGATCACGGGCGCGGAGGTGATCGATCTGCTGCCGACGGGGTACGGCTTCGTGATCGACATGGAGGGCGACCACCGGATGGTCTTCGACGCGAAGGCCGTGGAGCAGATGGTGGACTTCGCGATGCGCCGGATGTACGGCTGAGCCTGATCTTCTTGAAGAACCTGATCTTCTGAGGAGCTTGATCTTCTGAAGAGAGACCGCCGGGCGGGCCGCGTGTGCGGCCCGCCCGGCGATCTCTGTAAAGAGGGCGGCGTCAGCCGCAGTGCTCGGACCGCTCCTGGTCCGTCATCGGACGGGTGTGCTGCGTCTTGGTGCTCGGTGCGTCGGGCAGCGGGCCGGTCGCGTCGAACGGCACGTACCAGTAGTAGTGGCCGTAGAACTTGTCCTCGAAGTGCAGCTCGTACTGGCCGCTGACGCGCTGCATCTGCGCCTCACGCGTCACCCAGCCGACCTCGCCGGGCCGTACGTCGACGTTCGTCTGCTCCGACTCGGTGTGCGAACTCTCCCAGGTGTGGCTGTAGTTGGTCTCGATGCTCACCTTGAAGACCTCCGCGAAGCCGACCTCGGCGCTCAGTGACACCCCGACGCTGTTGGACTCGCCGGTGGTGTCGGACCAGCCGACGGTGGAGCGCTGGAGGTCGGCGGTGCAGTTGAAGGCGCTGTCGCCGACCTGGTGCGCCTCGCCCATCGACACCTCGGGCGGGCCGGAGGGGTGGAAGACGCAGAGGTCGGTGCCGTTGTCGCACTTGTCGAGCAGTTCACGGATGGTGGGCTGCTCGTCGGCCGCCTGGGCGCTGGTGGGGGCCAGGGCCATGCCGCCGGTGGTGAGGGCGGCCGCCAGCAGGATCGGGAGCCGGGCCTTCGCTCGCCTGTTCTTCGTGGGCGTGTTCTTCATGGGTACTCCGTGCTGTGTGGGGGGTTGTGTCTGTACGGGGCCGGGCCGGCGTGGGGGCCGGGTCCGGTCCGGGGGCCGTGAGGCCTGGGGCCGCCGGCTCAGCTGAAGCCGATGGACTGGGTGCGGTCGTTCATGAGGCCGCCGATGTCGGCGGCGTTCTCCTCGAACGGTCCGTCCCGGTCGCCGCCGAGCCCCGGCTCCGGGTAGAGCCAGAGCCAGCAGTTGGCCCAGGGCTGCACGGAGCTGATGCGGTTCTTCCAGTCGTCCGGGAGGTCGTACTGGTAGTTGACCCAGCCGTCCTTCTCGCACGGCGCGGTGCCGTAGACGGTGAGGGAGGCGCCGCCGAACTGGGGATCGTCGAAGAACGTCCCCTGGATGACGTCGCCGGCCTTGGTCCGCGGGCCGTTGCCCTGACCGCTCTTGGCGGCGTCGAGCGCTTCGGTGAGGGTCGCGAAGCAGGTCTCGGCGTTCGTGACGACATCGACGGCGCAGTGCGGCTTGTCGTCGGCGACGGCCGAGGGGGCGGTGAGGGCGCCGGTGGCGAGCAGGGCCGCCGTGGTGACTCCGGTGAGGCGGGCGAATCTCGTCCGTGCGGGGGACATAGGCAACTCCGTTTCTGTGGGGGGAAGTTGGCCAGTTGTCGCGGGGGCTCCTGCTCGGAGGGGGCGGGGTGGAAACCGGATGCCCGCTATTGCCCGGAATTCGGGTGCGGAGGCGCAGGTCGCGTCCTGAGGCGTGACCGGTTTTGTGGGGTGAGCGGGCATGGAGGGACGGGTGTGGCGAACGGGGCGTGGCGGCCGGGCGCGACTACGGGGCGTGAGGGAATACCCCCGTACTTGCCAGATGTTCACTGTTCAACTAAATTGGAGCCAAAGCCAAGGAGGCCCCCCGATGCCCGCTGTGACCGTCGAAAACCCGCTGACCCTTCCCCGCGTCACGGCGGCCGCCGACGCCGTCGCCCGTCCCGTACTCGCCGTGTCCACCGCGCCGGGTGGTTTCGAGGGCGAGGGGTTCCCGGTGCGCCGGGCGTTCGCGGGGATCGACTACCAGCACCTCGACCCGTTCATCATGATGGACCAGATGGGTGAGGTGGAGTACGCGCCGGGAGAGCCGAAGGGCACCCCCTGGCACCCGCACCGCGGCTTCGAGACCGTGACGTATCTGATCGACGGCACCTTCATCCACCAGGACAGCAACGGTGGCGGCGGCACGATCCGTAACGGCGACACGCAGTGGATGACGGCGGGCTCCGGCCTCCTGCACATCGAGGCGCCGCCGGAGTCGCTCGTCACGTCGGGCGGTCTCTTCCACGGCCTCCAGCTCTGGGTGAACCTGCCCGCGGCCGACAAGATGATGGACCCGCGCTACCAGGACATCCGCGGCGGCCAGGTGCAGCTGCTGACGTCGCACGACGGAGGCGCGCTGCTGCGGGTGATCGCGGGCTCGCTGGACGGGCACGAGGGCCCCGGCATCACGCACACGCCGATCACGATGATCCACGCGACGCTGCGGCCGGGTGCCGAGGTCACGCTGCCGTGGCGCGAGGACTTCAACGGCCTCGCGTACGTCCTGGCGGGACGCGGCGCGGTCGGGACCGACCGACGGCCGGTCCACACCGGCCAGACGGCGGTCTTCGGCGCGGGGTCGTCGCTGACGGTCCGCGCGGACGAGTCCCAGGACTCGAACACGCCGGACCTGGAGGTCGTCCTGCTGGGCGGCCGTCCGATCCGTGAACCGATGGCGCACTACGGGCCGTTCGTGATGAACAGCCACGCCGAGCTGAAGCAGGCCTTCGAGGACTTCCAGGCCGGCCGGCTGGGCACGGTGCCGGCGGACGCGGCGTAACCGGCGAGAGCCCGGCGGGGTGATGTGAGCGGGGCGGGGTGGGTGGGGCGGTTGCCGTCCCGCCCACCCCGCGCCACCTCTGAGTGACACCCCGGCACCCACCCGGCCCCATCCGTGGGACAGCGGCGCGAGGGCCGTGGTCGGGTGGGCGGATGGAGAACTCGCGTGGGGGCACGCCGGGGAGCAAGCCCGCGAGTACGTCCGCGAGTAGGCCCGTGAGTACGTCCGGGCCGCTGCCGCCGGAGGTCTGGCGGGTGGGTGCGTGGTGTGCCGTTCTGCTGCTCGTCTCCGGGGTCGTCGGGGTCGGGGTGTGGATCGTCGTCACGTTCAAGACCGCCGTGACCCCCGTCCTGCTCGCCATTCTCGGAACGGCGCTGCTCCATCCGCTCCACCGGCGGCTCGTCGCCATGAAGATGCCGAAGTCCCTGGCCGCCGGGCTGACCTGCCTGGCGGTGGTCGCCGTCGTCGGCGGGGCGACGTACATCGTGGTAAGCGCGCTGATCGAGACCGGCGACCAGATCGTCTCCTCGCTGAAGCAGGCCGGGCGGGATCTGAGCAAGCACCTGGGGGCCGCTGGGACGTCCCTGGACGATGTCGCGTCGAACGCGAAGAACCTGCTCGGCAAGTTCGGCGGGACCGCGGCGTCCGGCGTGATCACCGGGCTCAGTGTCGTCGGCGAGCTGATCGCCACGGCGGTTCTCGCACTGCTGCTGATCTTCTTCTTCCTCAAGGACTCCGACCGGGTCGCCGGCGCGCTGCGCTCCGTCGCTCCGCGCCGTACCGGCGACATCGTCGAGGCGATGGCGCGGCGCGCGTACGGGGCGGTCGAGGGGTTCATGCGCGGCACGACGTTCATCGCGCTGATCGACGCGACCTGCATCACCGTCGGCCTGCTGATCCTGCGCGTGCCGGGGGCCGTCGGGCTCGGGGCGCTGGTGTTCGTGGGGGCGTACATCCCGTACCTCGGCGCGTTCCTGTCCGGCGCGGTGGCGGTGCTCGTCGCGCTCGCCGACCGGGGGGCGGTGATCGCGCTGTGGGCGCTTGGGGTCGTACTGGCCGTACAGGTGCTGGAGGGGCATGTGCTTCAGCCGATGATCCAGAGCCGTACGGTGCAGATGCATCCGGCGGTGGTGATGCTGGCGATCACGGCGGGGGCGAGTGTGGCGGGGATCCTGGGGATGTTGTTGGCGGTGCCGCTGACGGCGGCGGCGTTCGGGGTGGTGGCGGAGGTTCGGGGCCGGTACGAGTCGGGTGGGGCGGGGGTGTCGTGACCGGGCCCGCCCGGTGGGCCGGTTCGTCCTCAATCGCCGGACGGGCTGGATGTGCCCGCCGGGAGCTGGGAACGGCTGGGGTTACTTCGGAGGCAGGGGGGTGGGGGGCTCCTCGTAGATTTCGAACCAGATCGATTTGCCCTCTCCCCGTGGGTCCACCCCCCACGCGTCCGCCAGCATCTCCATCAGCAGCAGGCCGCGGCCGCTCGATGCCAGTTCGCCGGGGCGGCGTCTGTGGGGCAGTTCGTCGCTCGCGTCCGCGACCTCCACCCGGAGGCGGCGCTTGCCCCGGTCCCCCGCCGCCTCCGCGATCAGCACCGCGTCGCCGTCCGTGTGGACCAGTACGTTTGTCGCCATCTCCGAGAGCATCAGCACCGCCGAGTCGACCTGCTCCTCGTCCGCCCAGTCGTGCAGCAGGTCCCGCAGCTGGCGTCGCGCGTCCGCGACCTGTTCCGGCTCCGCCTGGGCGATGGTCAGCACCGTACGGCGCGGGGGCCGCCGGGCCGGTGAGCTGTGGCGGGAGAGCAGCAGCAGCGCGATGTCGTCCTCGCGGCGGTCGGCGAGCGGGCCCGTCGTGTAGTGCGAACCGGGGCCGTGGACGGCCTCGACCAGCGCGTCGGCGAGCTTCTCCAGCGACGTGCCCGTGGTGTTCTCCAGTACGGGCCGCAGCCGCGTCCAGCCGCTCAGCATGTCGTGCCCGCCGGTCTCGATCAGCCCGTCGGTGCAGAGCATCAGGGTGTCGCCGGGCTCCAGGACCACCCGCGTCGTCGGGTAGTTCGAGTCCGCCTCGATGCCGAGCGGCAGCCCGCCCGCCGTCTGCCGGATCAGGGCCGTGCCGTCCGCCGAGCGGATCACCGGGTCCGGGTGCCCGGCCCGTGCGATGTCGAGCGTGCCGGAGTCCGGGTCGACCTCCATGTACAGGCACGTCGCGAAGCGCGGCACGGTGTAGTCGGAGTCCTCCCCCTCGTCGCTCTGGTCGGGGTGCGTGGGTCCCTGCGCGGTCGAGAACTCGTACATGCCGTGCAGGAAGCGCGAGGCACGGGACAGTACGGCGTCGGGCCGGTGCCCCTCGGCCGCGTACGCGCGCAGCGCGATCCGCAGCTGCCCCATCAGACCCGCCGCCCGCACGTCGTGCCCCTGCACGTCCCCGATGACCAGCGCCACCTTGGTCCCGCCGGGCAGCGGGATGATGTCGTACCAGTCGCCGCCCACCTGGAGCCCGCCACCGGTCGGCACGTAGCGCGCGGCGACGCTCATGTTGGGGATGTCCGGCCCCAGCGTCGGCATCATCGAGCGCTGGAGCCCCAGCGACAGCTCGCGCTCGGTCTCGGTGACCTCGGCGCGCGCCAGCGCCTGCGCGAGCATCCTGGCGACCGTCGTCAGCACGGACCGCTCGTCGGGCGTGAACGTCACCTGGTGTTTGAAGCCCGCCATCCAGGCGCCCATGGTGCGCCCGGCGACGACGAGCGGCACGAACGCCCACGACTGGCGCTCGAACCCCTGTACGAGCGGCCAGGTGGCGGGGTAGCGGTCCTGGTACTCCTTGGGCGTCGCCAGATAGATCGCCCGGCCGGTCCGTACGACCTCGGCCGCCGGGTAGTCCGTGCTCACGGACATGTCGGTGAAGGGCCCCTCCGCACCGTCCTCGTGCCCGTGGTGCCCGATGATCGTCAGCCGTTCGCCCTCGACGCCGAAGACGGCGAGCCCGTCGGGGGAGAACCCCGGCATCGACAGCGACGCCGCGACCCGCAGCACCTCGGCGGTGGAGCGCGCCTCGGCGAGCGCGCGGCCGGCGTCGAGCAGGAACGCCTCGCGGGAGCGCCGCCAGTCGCCGGCGACGGGGCTGCGGCCGGTCAGCGCGCCCGCGTGCGGATGGACGATCTCCTGGACCGTGCCGACCAGCTCGTAGTCCTCGCCGAACTCCCGCTCCGTCGCCAGCGGCTTCGAGCGGGACCTGATGGTGCGGATGACCTGCCCGTCCTCGCCCACGACCCGGACATGGGCCTCGGCGAGCGTCCCCTCGGCGACGGCGAGGCGCACGATGCCGTAGGTCTCGTTCCAGTCGACCGGATGCAGGCGTGCGCGCATGGCCGCCTCGCTGAGGACCGTGGGCTCGGCGGGCAGCCCGAACAGCCGAGCCGCCTCCGCGTCGAGGGTGACGAGCCCGGCCGCGTTGTCCCAGCGCCACAGACCGGTCGCGATCGCGGCCAGTACATCCTCGGTGCGCATTGCACCACTTTAGACAGGTACGGGCGGTGAGTGCGGTGTCAAGGAGGCGTGCGGGTGGCCGGGGGTGTGAACGAGCACCGGGCAAATGCGGGGGAGGCGGCACCGGCCCTGCCGGTAACCTGGTGCGGGCCAAGCACGGCCAGGCACACCCACGAAACGCTAAGACTGGATGAACGACGATGCATCGGTACAGGTCACACACCTGCGGCGAGCTCCGCGCCTCTGACGTCTCCACCGACGTCCGGCTGAGCGGCTGGCTGCACAATCGTCGGGACCTGGGCGGCATCCTCTTCATCGATCTCCGCGACCACTACGGTCTCGTCCAGCTCGTCGCCCGTCCGGGCACCCCCGCCAACGAGGAGCTGTCGAAGCTCACCAAGGAGACCGTCGTCCGTATCGACGGCAAGGTCTCCGCCCGTGGCGCGGACAACGTGAACCCGGACCTGCCGACCGGCGAGATCGAGATCGAGGTCACCGAGGTCGAGGTGCTCGGCGCCGCCGGACCGCTGCCGTTCACGATCAACACCGACGACGGTGTCAACGAGGAGCGGCGGCTCGAGTACCGCTTCCTCGACCTGCGCCGCGAGCGCATGCACCGCAACATCCTGCTGCGCACGGCCGTCATCTCCGCCATCCGGCACAAGATGACCGCCCTGGGCTTCAACGAGATGGCGACCCCGATCCTGGCGGCCACCTCCCCCGAGGGCGCCCGCGACTTCGTGGTCCCCTCCCGGCTGAACCCCGGCAAGTTCTACGCGCTGCCGCAGGCCCCGCAGCAGTTCAAGCAGCTGCTGATGATCTCCGGCTTCGACCGCTACTTCCAGATCGCGCCCTGCTTCCGCGACGAGGACGCCCGCGCCGACCGGTCGCCCGGCGAGTTCTACCAGCTCGACGTGGAGATGTCCTTCGTCGAGCAGGAGGACGTCTTCCGGCCGATCGAGAAGATGATGACCGAGCTGTTCACCGAGTTCGGCGGCGGACGAGAGGTCACGTCCCCCTTCCCGCGCATCCCGTTCCGCGAGTCGATGCTCAAGTACGGCAACGACAAGCCCGACCTGCGGGCCAAGCTGGAACTGGTCGACATCTCCGACGTCTTCGAGGGCTCCGAGTTCAAGGCGTTCGCGGGCAAGCACGTGCGCGCGCTGCCGGTGCCGGACACGGCGGGCCAGTCGCGGAAGTTCTTCGACGGCCTCGGTGACTACGCCGTCGAGCACGGCGCCAAGGGGCTGGCCTGGGTGCGGGTCGGCGAGGACGGCTCGCTGGCCGGCCCGATCGCCAAGTTCCTCACCGAGGACAACGTCAAGGTCCTCACCGAGCGCCTGTCGCTCGTCCCCGGCCACGCGATCTTCTTCGGCGCGGGCGAGTTCGACGAGGTCTCGAAGATCATGAGCGCGGTCCGCGTCGAGGCGGCCAAGCGGTCCGGAAACTTCGAGGAGGGCGTGTTCCGGTTCTGCTGGGTCGTCGACTTCCCGATGTACGAGAAGGACGAGGAGACCGGCAAGATCGACTTCTCGCACAACCCGTTCTCCATGCCGCAGGGCGGACTCGAGGACCTGGAGACCAAGGACCCGCTGGACATCCTGGCGTGGCAGTACGACATCGTCTGCAACGGCATCGAGCTGTCGTCGGGCGCGATCAGGAACCACCAGCCGGACGTGATGCTCAAGGCGTTCGAGATCGCGGGCTACGAGCGCGAGACCGTCGAGCAGGAGTTCGCGGGCATGCTGCGCGCGTTCCGCCTCGGCGCCCCGCCGCACGGCGGCATCGCGCCGGGCGTCGACCGCATCGTGATGCTGCTCGCGGACGAGCCCAACATCCGCGAGACGATCGCCTTCCCGCTCAACGGCAACGCGCAGGACCTGATGATGGGCGCGCCGAGCGTGCTGGACGAGACGCGCCTGCGGGAGCTCAACATCCAGCTCCGCAAGCCGGTCGCGAAGTAGCCGTCCGCAATTGCGGTCAGGGGGCCCGGAACCGTACGGTTCCGGGCCCTTCGCCGTGTCTTCGTGGCGTCTTCCTGCCATCGGGCAACCTGATGAGGTTCCCGGCGCGTTGACCGGTCGTGGACGACCGAACGGATTGGCGAGGGCGACGAGACGATGGACCCCGGCGACCGCGAACGCGACCCCGATCGCGACGGCGACTTCGAGGCGTTCGTCGCCGCCCGTGGGCCCCGACTGCTCCGGGTGGCCTGGCTGTTGACGGGCGACGCGCACCTGGCCGAGGACCTGCTCCAGACGACCCTCGCCAAGGTGTGGCCCAAGTGGCACCGGATCTCGGGGGAGCGGCCGGAGGCGTATGTACGCAAGGCGCTGGTCCATACGCATGCCTCGTGGTGGCGTCGGCGCTGGCGCGGCGAGGTGCCGCACGGCGAAGTCCCGGACGCGGTGGGCTCGTTCGACGCGTACGAGAGCGTGGATCTGGAGCAGTCGCTGGCGGCGGCGGTGCGGTCGCTGCCGATCGGTCAGCGGGCCGTCGTCGTGCTGCGCTTCTTCGAGGACCTGAGCGTCGAGGACACGGCGGCGACGCTGGGCTGCGCGCCGGGCACGGTCAAGAGCCAGTCGGCCAAGGCGCTGCGTACGTTGCGGGCGGTGCTGCCGGTGTCGGCGGAGGCGGGTGAGCGGGGGTGAGCGCAGTGTCCGACGACGAGCACGAGCGGGAGCGTTCGCGGGACCAGCAGCAGGAGCAGGAGGAGGAGCTGCGGGTTCTGCTGGAGCGTGCCGTGCCCCGGCTGCCCGCCCCCGAGGAGCGGCTGCGTCGCGTACGGGAGCGGGCCGGCCGCAGCCGCCGGCGCCGCCGCGTCGCCAGGACCGCGGTGGTGGCGGTGACGGGTCTTGTCGTGGCCGGTACGTTCCTGCCCGGATTCCTGCGCGGTGACCCGGGCGAGGGGGCTCCACCGGCGAGCCCGGCCCCGACGGTCACGGCCGACGGCGCCACGGGTGTCCGTGCGGTTCGCTTCCCCGACCTGCGCGATCTCACCTTGCGGCTGCCGACGGGCTGGCAGGCGCTCGCGGTCCCCGGCGACCCGGCGCACGCGACCGACCCCCGCGGGTTCGTCGCCGACCACCGGGTGCCCACCATCGCCTCGACCTGCGGGGACGGGCAGCGGAGCGGCTGCGATCCGTTCCGGGCGCTGCGGCCGGGGGGCGTACTCGTCTCGCTGGACCTGAGGAAGTTCACCGGGCTGCACACGAAGGTGCGGGACCCGGCGGAGCTGTACGCGCTGGACGAGCCATCACCGCTCTGCCGCAAGCTCAAGGGCACCCAGGAGTACGGCGCCCTGCTGGCCGGGCCCGACCCGGGCGCCGACATCGGCATCCAAGTCAGTGTCTGTGTCGCCGGGGCGGGCGCCGGTTCCCCGATCCTCGACGACGTACGCGCCATGATCGCCGGTGCGAAGTATCCCGCCCTCGGGGCGGACCGGGAGCCGAGCAAGGCGCCGCCGGCTTATGCGAATTGAAAGGTCTTACATGTCTTACCGCTCAGGGCCGCACGGGGTGGCCGCTGTTGTGCTCGCCGCCGGTCTGCTGCTCAGCGGCTGCGCGGGTGGGTCCGGGGGAGAAGGCGGGTCGTCCGTCCCGCGGACGGTGAACGACAAGGGTGGTGGTCAGGGCCGGGCCGTGCCGGGCCCGCTGGCGGAGGAGCAGACCGAGGCGCGCGTCGTGCGGCCGAGGGAGATCCCGTCGCTCGGCCCGAAGACCCGGTCGCAGATCCCCGAGGAGAGCCGTCAGGCGGTCGTGGTGACCGGGGACGCGCCGGACTCCAACCGCGCCGTGCTGGTCCTCTACGAGCGTGACCCGGTGGAGGGGTGGCGGTCCGTCTCGGACCCGTGGCCGGCGCACAACGCCCTGAAGGGCTGGACCGACGACCACCGGCAGGGCGACCTCCGGAGCCCGATCGGGGTCTTCGGCCTGACGGACGCGGGTGGGCGGCTGCCCGACCCGGGGACGAAGCTTCCGTACGACCGGGGCCCGGCCTTCACGCTCGGCGGCGTCGGCTTCGAGGGCGAGCCGCTGGCGGGGTCCTTCGACCACGTGGTCGCCATCAACTACAACCGGCAGCCGGGCACCACGCCGCTGGACTGGACGCGTCCGCTGGGCGAGGGCAAGGGCGGCGGGATCTGGATCCATGTGGACCACGGAGGGCCGACGCAGGGCTGTGTCTCGCTGCGGATGGGTCGTATGAAGGAGCTGCTGCGGTGGCTGGACCCGGGGAAGGTCCCCCAGGTGGTGATGGGGGACGTGTCCTCGCTGGGCCGGTAGGGGTTGACCGGTCCGCCCCGCCCGTCCTCAATCACCGGCCGAGCTTGATTCGCCGGACGGGCCGCATTTGTAGCCCGTCCGGCGATTGAGGACAGCCGAGCCGGAAGACCTACGCGGGCTTCTCCTCCAGGCGCGGGAACAGCACCGCGCCCTTCGTTACCGTCGTGCCCGCCGGGAGGAGGCCCCACGTGCCCGCGTCCTGGACCCGCTGGTCCGCCAGCGCGCCCAGCACGGCGTCCGCGCCCAGCGAATCCCACAGCTTCTGCGACGTCTCCGGCATCACCGGGTTCAGCAGCACGGCCACCCCGCGCAGCGCCTCCGCCGCCGTGTACAGGATCGTCGCGAGTGCCGCCTGGCCGTCCGGGGACGTGTCCTTCGCGACCTTCCAGGGCTCCTGCTCCGTGATGTAGCCGTTGACCTGCTTCACGAAGTCGAAGATCGCCAGGATCCCGCCCTGGAAGTCCAGCTCCTCGCCGATCTTCCGGTCGGCCTCGGTGACCGCCTTCGCCAGCCCGTCGCGCACGGCCTGCTCGGCGACCCCGCCGGACGTGGTCTCCGGCAGCGTGCCGCCGTAGTACTTGCCGACCATCGCCGCGACGCGCGAGGCGAGGTTGCCGTAGTCGTTGGCCAGCTCCGAGGTGTACCGGGCGGAGAAGTCCTCCCAGGAGAACGAACCGTCCTGGCCGAACGCGATCGCCCGCAGGAAGTACCAGCGGTAGGCGTCCACACCGAAGTGCGAGGTCAGGTCCTGCGGCTTGATGCCGGTCAGGTTCGACTTGGACATCTTCTCGCCGCCGACCATCAGCCAGCCGTTCGCGGCGATCTTCCCGGGCAGCGGCAGCCCCTGCGCCAGCAGCATCGCGGGCCAGATGATCGCGTGGAAGCGCAGGATGTCCTTGCCGACGAGGTGTACGTCGGCGGGGAAGGTCTCCTCGAACTTCGCCGGGTTCTCGTTGTAGCCGACGGCCGTCGCGTAGTTCAGGAGCGCGTCGATCCACACGTAGATCACGTGCTTCTGGTCCCACGGCACCGGCACGCCCCAGTCGAACGTCGACCGGGAGATGGACAGGTCCTGGAGGCCCTGCTTGACGAAGTTCACGACCTCGTTGCGCGCCGACTCCGGCTGGATGAAGCCGGGGTTGGCCTCGTAGTGCGCGAGGAGCCTGGGGCCGTACTCGCTGAGCTTGAAGAAGTAGTTCTCCTCCTTGAGGATCTCCACCGGCGTCTTGTGGATCGCGCAGATCTTCAGACCCGCGAACTCACCTTCGCCGTCAAGCAGTTCGCCCGGGAGCTTGTACTCCTCGCAGCCCACGCAGTACGGGCCCTCGTAGCCGCCCTTGTAGATCTCGTCCTTGTCGAACAGGTCCTGCACGAACTCCTGGACGCGGTCGGTGTGCCGCTTCTCCGTCGTGCGGATGAAATCGTCGTGTCGGATGTTCAGGTGGTCCCAGAGAGGCCGCCACGCCTCGTCGACGAGCTTGTCCGCCCACTCCTGCGGGGTGACACCGTTCGCCTCGGCCGTGCGCATGATCTTCTGACCGTGCTCGTCCGTGCCGGTGAGGTACCACACCTTCTCGCCCCGCTGGCGGTGCCAGCGGGTGAGGACGTCGCCTGCGACGGTCGTGTAGGCGTGGCCCAGGTGAGGAGCGTCGTTGACGTAGTAAATGGGGGTGGTGACGTAGTACGCCCGCCCACCCTGCTCTTCGGATCCAGTGGCGGCCATGGTCGAAATCCTAACGGCCCGGCGCAGGTCCCTTCACCCCGGTTAAACCTGAGATTGTGCTTAAAGAGTGTGGATTCGACACAACCTATGACCCCGTTTAACGCATCTTAAGAAGGAGACACGAAAACGGATCGGGATCGGGCGGGTCGGGGCGGAAGGATCATCATGCGGGTGCTGGTCGCCGAGGACGAGGAAATCCTGGCCGAGCTGATCGCCACGGGGCTGCGGCGGGCCGGTTTCGCCGTCGACACCGTCTACAGCGGAGACGCCGCCCTGGCCTATCTCGGACTGCACGACTACGACGTCGTCGTGCTCGACCGCGACCTCCCCCGCGTCCACGGCGACGACGTCGCGCGCAAGCTCGTCGCGGAGGAGTCCCGCACCCGGATCCTGATGCTGACGGCGTCCACCTCCATGGAGGAGCGCGTGAATGGGCTCGACCTGGGCGCGGACGACTACCTCGGCAAGCCGTTCGAGTTTCCGGAGCTGGTCTCGCGGGTCCGGGCGCTGCGGCGGCGCAGCGCGCGGGCGTTACCGCCGACGCTGGAGCGCCGCGGCGTGCGGCTCGACACCGTGGGACGTACGGCGGTCCGTGACGGACTGGCCCTCGATCTCTCGGTGAAGGAGCTGACCGTCCTCCAGATACTTCTGGAGGCGGACGGCAAGGCGGTGACGGCGGAGCAGTTGCTGGAGCGGGCGTGGGACGCGCAGACGGACCCCTTCTCCGGTGTCGTACGCGTCTGTGTGGGGCGGCTCGGCGAGAAGCTGGGCGACCCGGCGCTGATCCGCACGGTGGATGTGGACGGAGGGGGTTACGTGCTGTGACAGGAGCGATCAGAAAGCGGATCGCCCTCGTCTACGGCGCGGTCTTCCTCGTCCTCGGCGGCTGTCTGCTCACCGTCGTCTACCTGCTCTCCAGCGCCGGTACGGAGACGGAGGCCGCCGAGATCGCGGCCCGCGTCGTACCGGCGTATCCGCCGTCGTCGGGCAACGGCTACTACCTCACCGACGAGGGTGACCTCGCGCCCGTCACGGTCTACCAGCTCACCGACAACGTGAGCGACGCCGCGTCGGACGAGCTGATGTTCTGGTCGGTGGGCGCGCTGGTGGTGACCGCGCTGTGCGCGGTCGGCGTCGGCTGGTGGACGGCGGGGCGCGTGCTGCGGCCCGTCCACGCCATGACCGCGAAGGCGCGGCTGCTGTCGGAGCACAACCTCCACGAGCGGATCGGGTCCACCGGCCCGAACGACGAGCTGAAGGAGCTGGGCGACACCCTCGACGAGCTGCTGGGCCGGCTCCAGACGGCCTTCGACAGCCAGCGCCGTTTCATCGCGAACGCCTCGCACGAGCTGCGTACGCCGCTGGCCACGCAGCGCACGGCGATACAGGTCGGCCTCGCGGGCGCCAACTCGCCGGAGGAGCTGGCCCGTACGAAGCAGATGCTGCTCGACAACAACCGGCGCAGCGAACGGCTCATCGAGGGGCTGCTGGTCCTGGCGCGCAGCGAGCGGCAGGTCGAGGACCAGGAGGAGATCCGGTGGGGCGAGCTGGTGACGGAGGAGACGGCGCGGCACGGTCTGACGGTGACGGTGTCGGAGCCCGGCGGCGTACGGGGCAACCGGGCGCTGCTGGACCGGGTGGTCGGCAATCTGCTGGCCAACGCGCAGGCGTACGGGAAGGGCGAGGTGGACGTCTCGGTGTCGGGGACGGCCGTGACCGTACGGAACAACGGCCCGCGCATCGCCCCGGAGGAGATCGCGGCCTTCTTCGAACCGTTCCGCCGTGGCGAGGGCCGCGACCGGATGGGTCCGGGCGCGGGTCTCGGGCTCTCGATCGTCCGCTCGATCGTGACGGCGCACGGCGGCACGGTGACGGCGGAGCCGGGCGGGGAGAGTGGCGGGCTGTCGGTACGGGTGGAGCTGCCGGCGTCGGCGGGGTCGGTGGCGTCGGCGGGGCGCTGAGCGGGAGCCGGGGGGCCGGGGCCGGGGGCGTCAGAACCGGTTGACCGTCTCGCCGTCCGGCACCTGGTAGCAGCCGGAGACGACCATCAGGTTGAGGTTCGGCGATTCGTTCTTCGCGAAGTGCGCGATCTTGACGCTGTACTTCTTCTCGTCGTTGTCGGCCGTGAGGCTGAGATTCTTGTTCTTGCTCGTGTCCCGCCCGTACTCGGTGACTTCCCAGCCGTGCTCGGGCAGTTCGGTCTTGAGCCGCTCCATCACACCGTCGAGCTGGCCGGCCGACTCGGGAGTGAAGGTCCACGCGTGAAAGATCTGGAAGTACTTCTCCGGATCCTTGCCGTCGCACTCCCCGACGCCGGGTCCGGTGTCGGACGCCTTCCCCTTGACACCGATCAGGTCGTACAGCTCGCTGGAGACCTGCTCCGCCTTGTCGGCGGCGTCCTCCGAGTTGCTGGTGCCCGCGCTGGGCATGTCGTCGGAGTTGCCTGAGTCTTTGCTGTCGGTCATGCCGCATCCAGTGAGGGTCGTGAGGGCGAGGGACATGAGGAGCGCGGACGCGCCCAGCTTGATCTTCAAGTCGAGGAGCCTCGGTCGGTGGGAACGGGACATGCGCGGCGGGACCATTGTCCCTACCTCGTACGCCCCCAGCGGTCCGGCGGTGGCTTGAGCGTGGCGTCGTCCCCCTTGCCCGCCACGACCAGCCCCTGGTTGCGCAGACTCTCGGTGTTCTCCTTCCAGTAGTCGCTGTGGCCTTCGGTGTCCGTCTGCAACTGGTTGGCGCCGAAGCGTTCGTCGCTGGGAATGGTGAAAGCTCCGTTCCAGTCGGTTCCGCCGTGCCCGAAGCGTCCGATGTCCGGGACGACATCCCCGTCGGCCTCCTGGTTCCAGACGTGCCCCTTCGGGACGTCCATCTGGTCGGCGTTGCTCACCTGTACGCCGGGACTGCCGGCGAAGATCACGTCGTCCGCGTTCAGATCACCCTGCCGGGCCGCGGACCCGATGAGGGTCGTGCCGTACGAGTGGCCGATCGCCGTGCGGTGCGGGTCCGATTCGGCCGTACGCGAAGCGTCGAGGCCGTCGAGGAAGCGGTTGTAGGCCGGGGCTCCGTCATTGGCGTAGTGGCTGAACGGCGAGTCCTTGACGATGTCCTGCGGGGCGTCGTAGCCGAGCCAGGTGATCGTGGAGACCGAGCCGTTCTCGGCTCCGGCCGCCACTCGCCACACGTTCTCCATCCGGCCGATGTCGCCGCCGACACCGCCGAGATTCGACGTCGTACCCGGCACATAGACCGCCTGGTGGTCGGCTGTGTCCGGATTGCCGTTGGCCACGATCGCCCGGCCGTTGCCCTCCGGACTGAATCCGAGCAGGTACGCCTCGGGCAGACCTCTCTCACCGGTCCTGTCGAAACGGTCCTGGATGCTTCCCATGCCCTTGAGGGACTTGTTGAGCTGCTCGTACCGGTCCCCGTACTTGTTGTGCCACGCCATCCACTCGTCGGTGTGCACCTTGGACGGGTACGTACCGGCGGTGATCCATGTCCACTCGTTGGCGGGCGGTTTCGGCATGGAGTCCAGCTCCATCTGGAGCTGACCGCGCTTCTCCTCCAGGACGACGCGGTTCGCCTCGTCCCGCACCGTGGCGGGCAGCCCGTCGAGCGCCCCCACCGTGTCCGGCCGAAGCGCGAGCCACGCCGCCCGCTCCTCCGGGGTGAGCTTCTTCCACCACTCGGCGTTCGCCGCCGGGGTGCCGTCCTTCGGGGCCTGCGGCAGCGAGTCGAGATAGCCCTTGCCCGCCTCGCGGACACCGCCCATGTCCGACTGGGCGTCGGCCCAGTCCGCCTTGGAGACGGTCAGGTCGTCGTCGGCCTTCAACGCGCGCAGTTTCGGCGCCCACTTGGCGTCCGCGTCGGTGGCTTCCCTCAGCGCGTCGGCGATCCGGTTCGCGTACGCCATCGCCCTGCCGTAGTACGGGTTCGGGTGGATGCCCGCCGCCTGCCGCTCCAGGGCGTCGGACGTCGGGCTGCCCCCGGCGCTCCCGGACACCGTGCCGCCCGGCTCGTTCTTCTCCCCACCCGGCTTCTTTCCGGCGGGGTAGCTGACCGAACCGTCCTGCTGGACCGTGCAGTTGTCGGCTCGGGCGTCCTCGATCGCCGCGTCCAGCTTCCGCTTGGCCGCCGCCATGTCGA
Source organism: Streptomyces sp. NPDC060366 (assembly GCF_042725135.1). NCBI lineage: Bacteria > Bacillati > Actinomycetota > Actinomycetes > Kitasatosporales > Streptomycetaceae > Streptomyces > Streptomyces sp. NPDC060366. The sequence continues at coordinate 401,551 of NZ_JBHXDC010000004.1, forward strand.
AGGCGAAGCCGTCGAGGGCGGTGCTCACCAGGCCGCACTCGGTCTGCGCGTAGTGGAAGTTCTTCGCCAGGCTCCGCAGCTCACGCAGGGCGGCCGCCGCCGCCTCGCCCTTCAGCTGGTTGGTCATGCCCGCGGTGATCCGGTTGTTGAGCGTGTCCTTGGCCGCACCGGCCATGTCACCGGTCGTCCGGTAGCCGTCGGCGGCCTCCTCGTACTCCGTCGGCCTGAAGCCCTTCAGCGTCGCGAGATCCATGACGGAGGATCACTTCTCCTTCGGATCCCGGCCGCCGACGGCCTCGGTGTCCGCGTACTTCACCTTGAGCCGGTCCAGGTCGGTGAGGACCGACTGGTCGGACTTCGCGAGGTCGTGGCCCGACTTCTCCAGCAGCCCGCCGAGTTCCCCGCAGCGGCTGCTCACATCGCCGACGTACTTCTTCCAGGAGTCGTACAACTCCTTCTGCGCGGCGGCACTCCGGCATCCGGCGGTGTCACCGAGCCCGGCCTGTCCGTTGTCCAGCGCAGTCAGCGCCTTGCCGATGTCCGCCTTCAGACCGGTGACGCCCTCGCCGGCCCTGACCCAGGCCTTCTTGTCGGACTTCAGATCCTCCGACGGTCCGCCGCCACCGCCTTGGTCGGCCGGACGCTGATTGAGCTGCATCTGGGTGGAACGGCCCTGCGCCGCATCGGCCTTGAGCCCTTCCCACTCGTCCCACGGCATCCGCGCGACCCTCCCCCGTTGGCCTGCTTCCCGGGCGGCCCCGGTCAGGGGCGCCATGATCTACGCCGTGGAGCCCCGAAATCAAGGACACACGTGCGCTGACTTCAGGACGGCTCGGTCCCCTCGCCGAGAGCCGCGCGCAAGCGGGACGCCAGGGCCGCCGTCTCCTCGGGGGGCGGGTCGAGGATCCCGTTCTCCGCCATGAGGGCGTGATACTGCTGCCGCTCCAGCGGCACACCCGGCGGCAGGGCCGCGATGTGCCAGTGCAGATGGGAGTTGGCCTGCTGGCTGCCGAGCGAGAGCAGATACGTACGCTCCGGCCGCAGCACACTCTCCACGGCTCGTGCCACGCGCCGTACGACCAGCACGAGCCGGGTGTACGCGGCCTCGTCCAAGTCCCGCACGACGTGCTCCACATGGGCCTTGGGCGCGACGAGTACCCGGCCGGGGAGAGTGGGCCACCGGTCGAGGAAGGCGATGTGGTCGGCGTCCTCGTAGACGGTCTCGTGCTGGTAGTCGGGATCCCCGCGGAGGAACGCGCAGACGAAGCAGGGGCCGTTGCGGGCGCGTTCTTCGTACGCGGCGAGATCCATTTCCATGGGCGGCAACCTTATTGCGTGAAGCAGTTGGGGACGGGGGAACCGTCGCGCCGGATTTCGCGTGGTGTCCAGACGTGCCTGTCCGCCGGTGGCGGGCGACCGAAGGGGGATCGGTGAGAGTTCGTGTGCGGGCGACGGTGTGCGTGGCGGTGTCGGCCTCGGTGGCCCTGGTCGCGTGCGGTCCGGAGAAGGAGAAGGAGTACACGGGAGCGGAGCCCTCGGAGGCGTCCGCGACCGCGGCGGCTCAGTTCGCGCCACTGGTGCGACTCCACGAGAAGGAGTCGCTGATGCCGATGGACGCGACGCGATTCATCGAGCGCTCGGTGCTGCGCTACGACCACGACGGCGGCTTCTGCCGTGACGAGCCGCCGGTGGCCGACCCGGTCGAGCCCCGGCTGCTGGGTGAGGGTGCCGGCGAGGACGGCTACCGGCACGCGGAAATCGAGCCGGGTAAACCCTCCTCGACGCCGGTGGGTTGCCCCGGACACCGGGACAAGCAGCTCGCCACGACCGATGAAAAGGCCAGGTTCTTTCTCGACCCGCCGGACGAGGTACGGAAGGGGGAGGGCACCGGCGCGCCGGTCTACTGGGAGTACCACAAGCACAAGACCGACCCGGCGCGGACGGCGTACGTGTACTGGTTCTTCTACCCCTACAACAGGCTGTCGGCTCTGGGCAACAAGCACGAGGGCGACTGGGAGCGCGTCGCGGTCCAGTTGCGCGACGGAAAGCCGGAGGCTACGACGTTCGCCAAGCACGGCAGCGATCCGTGCAGCGTGAAGTGGTCGGACCTGAACCCGAGCGACGGGCATCCGACGGTGTACTCGGCACTCGGTTCACACGCTTCGTACCCGACTGATGGAGTCCACGGGGTCGACCGGGCGTCGAAGAAGGGCCGTGAGTGGCGCACGTGGGAGAACGTCCGCCCCGTCAACGGTGAGCCCTGGGCGGGGTACGCCGGGTGGTGGGGTGCGCAGCCGCATGTGAAGGGGCACAACGGGCCGAGGGGCCCGTACCCGAAGCGTCTACTGCCGGGCATCTTCACGGACAAGCCTTGCGGGGGCGCGGACAAGCCGCCGGCGGATCCCCCGGCGGACCCGCCTGCTGAGCAGCCCGCGCCCAACTCGCCCAAGACGAAGGACGGCGCGATCAAGCGGTACGAGGAGTTCCTCCACGCCGTGGGCCGGGAGGACATCGACACGGTCTGCGAGGTGGCGGGGCCCGCGGCGAAGCAGGCGGAGGACCAGGGGTTCGGTCCGTGCGAGTCGACGTTCCGGATCACGTTCCAGATGATCCCGCCAGGGAAGAAGAAGGCTCTCCAGACGGCGACGGTCGATCCGGGGGGCGTGACCGAGACGGCCCCCGACAAGTTCGAGATCCCTGCCGAGGCGGTCAGGGCCTCGGTGACCTTCTCCGAGAGCGAGATCGGCAGCTCCACCATGGGGTACCTGAAGGACGAGTGGTACGTCGTCGACTGACCGGTCTCATTCCGCGCTCGGGGGCAGTTGGGCGCGGATCGAGGTGTCGAGTTCGTCCATGGTCCGCCGGAACGCGTGGTCGAGGTCCACGCCGTACCGGTGGGCGAGGATGAGTACGGACCAGAGGCAGTCGGCCAGTTCGTGTTCGAGGGCCGCCCGCCCGCCACCGGGGCGGGCGCCCTCCTCGGCCATGACGAGCTTCGCGAGATCGCCCACGTCCCCGACGAAGCCGAGCATGAACTCCTCGCGAGTCCACACCCGGCCACGCGCGTGCCGGTTCAACTCGTGGAGCTCCATGCGTGTTCAAGCCCTCCGTAGACGCTGTAGACGCATCAGACCGAGCGTACGAAGGCGGCCCAGGCGGTGGGGGTGAGGAGCAGGACGGGGCCGGTGGGGGTCTTGCTGTCGCGGACGGGGACGACGCCGGGGTGGCCGGGGGCGACCTCGACGCACTGACCGCCGTCGCCGTTGCTGTAGCTCGACTTACGCCACTGTGCCGTGCTCAGGTCGGGTCGGGGGCGCATGGTTTGTTGTCCTCCAGCAGTCGCTCGATGAACGCCACGGAATCCCGAGGCGACAGGGCCAAGTCCCTCAGTAGATCGTAGGACAGGCGGAGCTTCTCGACCTCTGACGGATCTTCGATCAACTGCCCCGAGTGGGCGTCTTCCGTGTAGGCGACGGCCTTGCCGTCCGGAAGCCAGAGGACAGTGACCGACGTGCCCAACAAGCCGTGTGGCCCCGCATCGAAAGGCAACACCTGAAGCGTGACGTTTGGCAACTGGCATGCGTCCAGGAGGTGTTCCAGTTGCTTCGTCCACTCGTCGGGTTCGCGGGTTTTCCGACGCAGCACGGACTCGTCCAGGATCGCGCGGAAGTGCGGAGCGTTTTCACGTCGCAGCAGCTCTTGTCGCCCCAGCCGCGCGGCGACGTCTTCGGACAGTTCGTTCTCATCGCGCGGTCGAGTGGCTTGGAACACCTCACGGGCGTAGCCCTCCGACTGGAGGAGACCGTGAATGGCGCCGACGGAATACGCGTACTGAACCGTCGCCTTCGCCTCCAGCTGCATGAACCGCTTGTACTTGTCCGCGAACGCGTCCTCCCGTGCCAACTGCCACAGCATCGACAACTGCTCACCCGTCCCGTACACCGCGCTCAGCGCCGCGATGACCTCCGGGGAGCCCACCCGCGCACCCGTTTCGAGCTTGTGCAGATACGCACGGTCATAAGTCGTCTCCTCGCCGAGCGTGGCCAACGACTTGCCCGACTCCTCGCGCAACCGTGCCAGTTCCTTCGCGAGCATCTGCCGTGCCGACGGCCTCTGACCTGCGTTCGACTTCCGTGCGCCCATGACAACTCCCCTGTGTCCCACGGCAACCCGGCCATGGCCAAGCCCTTTTGGACACGGCCGTATCTGCCGATTCTTGATGCACGGAACGTAATTGCGCAATGACGGAAGGTGCGTCCCTCACATGTTCGAACCTGACGCTCGAACGGCGTCCCGCGTCACCGCCGAGGTGGCCGAGCTGGATGCCGTCGTGCACGGCGGCGGCTTCTGGCGGCTCGTACCCGACTCCGTCCCCCGTGTGTACGCACCGGTGACACCTGAGCTGCTCCGGCGCGTTGAGCAAGGGCTGAAGCGGCGGGTCGCGGAGTGAGCGGCAGCGAGGCGCGGCGGTTTCTGTCCCGGTTGATGAGTGCGTTCGGTACGGATGGAGTGCTGGTGGTGCGGAAACTGGACAGCGGCAGCGGCAGCGGCAGCGACGGCGACGGCGACAACGACACGGCGCAGCTTCTCGGACCGGGTGCCGCGCTCGCGTGGCCCAAGTGCGAGTGCGGCAGCCCGAAGTGCCCGGACTACGTCACGCCCGCCCCGCCTCCGACCGGACTGAGCGCGCGTCTGGCGGAGCGCAACCAGCACAGCCGGCGGGGGCGGTTGTAGACCGTCAGGCGACGGCGGTTCCCTCAAGCTCGACCAGCTGGCCGGGGATCGCCAGTCGTGTCACCCCGAGCATCGTGGTGGTCGGCGCCACCCCGGCGGCGCCCAACCGCGCGGCCAGCACGCCGTAGTGCGGGAAGAGCAGGTCGACGTCGGTCGTGTAGACGTTGAGCCGGACGAGGTTGGCGAGAGACATGCCGGCCTCGTCGAGCACGGCCTCCAGGTTGTCGATGCTCAGCGCCAGCTGCTCCGCCATGTCGCCCTCGTGCTGGGGCTTGCCGTCGTCGCTCATCGCGGTCTGGCCCGAGATGTACAGGGTCCGGGTGTGACCGGAGACGACCTCGCCCTGGTTGAAGCCCATGTCCAACGACCACGTGACCGGGTTGACCGCCACTCGTTCCACTGCCACTTCAGCTCCATCTGTTTCGTCCAAGTCGTCCTTCTTCGAGGAGCCTCCCAACAAATCACGACACCGTTGGTCACGTATTTCGATAGAGTTTTCGGATGCGCGCCGACCGGTTGGTCTCGCTGGTGCTCCTGCTGCGGCAGCGCGGTCGGCTGACCGCGGACACGCTGGCCCGCGAGCTGGAGGTGTCCACCCGCACCGTGCTGCGTGACATCGAGGCGCTGTCCGCGGCCGGCGTCCCGGTCTACGCCGAACGCGGCAGGCACGGCGGGTTCGTCCTGTCGCCCGGTTTCCGGACCGAGCTGACCGGACTGAACCACGACGAGGCACTCGCCCTGCTGACCGCCGGATCGGGGCGCGGCGAGCTGGTGTTCGGCCTCGGGTCGGCTCTCGCCTCGGCCATGCGGAAGGTGGTCGACGCGCTGCCCGAAAGCCACCGGGCCTCCGCGAGTGACGCGGCCCAGCGGTTTCTCGTCGACCCGGAGACCGATCTGCTCTCACGCAGGCTGGTCACCGACGAGGTGCCCGACACCACGATGATCGAGGTCAGGCGAGCGGTGCTCGCCGGACACAAGCTGCGCATCCACTACGCGGCCACGGGCCAGACGCCGCAGTGGCGGACGGTGGACCCGATCGGGCTGGTGACCGTACGGGACCGGGCGTACCTGCTGGCCACGAGGTCCGGCGCGGACCGTACCTACCGGCTGTCGCGGGTGCTGGCCGCCGAGGAGCTTCCCGAAGCGGCCGAGCGACCGAACCGGGTGGATCTGGACCGGATCTGGCGGGAACGCTCCGCGCGGTTTCTCTCCGGCGGCGACCACATCACCGTGCTGGTACGGGTGAAGCCGGTGCGCCGGGAGGACTTGCTGGACTCCGCGCTGGCTGTCCGGGCGGAGGAACCCGCCGCGGACGGCTGGCCGCGGCTGGAGGTGACCTTTCAGGATTTCCGGCATGCCGAATGGGCGCTGTGGCAGCTCGGTACGGACGCGGAGGCCCTGGCCCCGCGGTCGTTGCGCACGTCCCTGCGCGAGCGCGCCGCCGAGATCGCCGCTCGCTACGGGGACTTGTAGCGGCGCGTTCGGCATCGGAGCGGCGCCGGTGGTCGTCGGTAGTCTTCGGGCAGGCCCAGTCCTCCGTGGGAGGGCGTCCGGACGGAGGAAGTACATGAACGACGTCAGTGGCTTCAAGGACATCTCCCCCACCACGCTCGCCGAATCCCTGGGCCGCGAACAGGTCATGGACATCGGCATTCGCCCGCTCTGGCCCTCGGTGCCGCGCATCGCCGGTCCGGCTTTCACCGTGCGGTGCGCGCCCGGTGACAACCTCATGCTGCACGCGGCGATCTACCGCGCGGAGCCGGGCTCGGTGATCGTCGTACAGGCGGGGGACGTGGATTACGCGCTCGCCGGCGGGAACGTGTGCGCTGTCGCGCAACGGCGCGGGATCGCGGGGTTCGTTCTCGACGGGGTGATGCGCGATCTGGCGGAGGTGCGGGAGTTGAACTTCCCGGTCTTCGCGCGCGGTCTCATGCCGGTTCCGGGGATCAAGGCGACGGTGGAGCCGCTGAACCGCGAAGTGCGGTGCGGTGGGGTGGTGGTGAACGCGGGCGACATCGTGGTGGCCGACGAGGAGGGCATCGTGGTGACGCCGCGCGCCCGCCGGGAAGAGGTGCTTGCGGCGTCGCGGGCGAAGCTGGCGAAGGAGGCGGCGGAAACCCTGGACGACTGGGAGACGGCGCACCGGGCCCGAGTCGAGAAGATCCTCGCCGAGGGTGACTTCGATCAGGCGGGTGGCGCGGGTGGGCGGTAAACCCGGTTGATCGTCGCCGGAGGTGATCTCTAGCATGCGGGCATGCGCGACGACACGCCTGACGAGACGCGCCGTAACCGTCTGAGCCGGACGTTCGACGAGGACGCGGAGTTGTACGACCGGGCCAGGCCCGGGTATCCGGTGGAGTTGTTCGACGATCTCGACGCGTTGGCCGGTACCGGGCCGGGGAGCCGGGTACTGGAGGTGGGCGCGGGCACCGGGAAGGCGACCGTGCCGCTCGCGGAGCGCGGCTGCCGGATCACCGCGGTCGAACTGGGCGCGGGCATGGCGGCCGTGGCCCGGCGGAACCTGGCCCGGTTCGGGTCGTCGGTCGACGTCGTGACGGCGGACTTCGAGACGTGGCCGCTGCCGCCGGAGCCGTTCGACGCGGTCGTCTCGGCGACGGCGTTCCACTGGATCGACCCGGCGGTCCGGATGGTCAGAGCCGCCGACGCACTGCGGACCGGCGGGGCGCTGGCGGTGGTCGCCACGCAGCATGTGGCGGGCGGCAGCGAGGAGTTCTTCGTCGAGGTCCAGGGCTGCTACGAGCGTTTCGATCCGGCGACGCCTCCGGGGCTGCGGCCCCCCGCCGCGGCTGATGTCGACACCTCGGACCACGACGACGAGGTCGCACGCAGCGGCCGGTTCGGCCCTGTCGCCGTCCGGCGCCACGAGTGGGACCTCACGTACACGACGTCGGAGTACCTGGACGTCCTGCTGACCTACTCCGGCCACCGGGCACTGCCGCCGGAGGCCCGGGCGGGGCTGCTGGGGTGCGTAGCGGGACTGATCGACGGTCGGTACGGAGGCCGGATCACCAAGCGGTACCTCACGGAGCTGCGGGTGTCGCGAACGGTGTGACCGTCGCGGATCCCGTCGTCAGTCGAGGATGTGCCGCAGATACATCCCCGGATCCGACAGATAGCGGCGCCAGTGGTCGACCAGGGCCAGGTCGTCCCAGGTGGTCCGGCGCATGCCGTCGTCGCCGACCTCGATGATGTCCGCGCCCGGGAGCGCGGTCAGCAGCGGGGAGTGCGTGGCGCAGATGACCTGGCCGCCGTTCTTCGCCAACTGGTCCATGTGACCGATGAGTTCGAGGCAGGACTGGAACGAGAGCGCCGCCTCCGGTTCGTCCATCACATACAGCCCGGCCTGCTGGAACTTCTGCCGGAACACCGCCAGGAAGCCCTCGCCGTGGCTGGCCGACTCCGGGTCGAAACTCTCGCGCTTCAGCGCGTCCATCGCCGTCTCCGCGCGCAGGAAGAATCCCTGCCGCGCCGACCAGTTGCCGAGCATCCGTCTGCCGCGGCCCGACGCCGCGTCGAAGCGGAGCCTTTCGCCGAGCGGCGACTTGGAGCGCGGACTCGCGTAACGCCAGTCGTGCGAGCTGCCCCACGGGTCGAGGCCGAAGCCCTCCGCGAGCGCCTCCACGAGCGTCGACTTGCCGGAGCCGTTCTCGCCGACGAGGAAGGTGACGGGGGCGCTGAAGTTCAGACCGTCCGCCAGCAACTCGGCGACGCACGGCACCGACCAGGGCCAGACATCCGCTTCGTCCGGGGGCCTTGACGCGTACGCACGTTCGACGATCACCTCTCGACCCTCTCACAGGGACGGAACAACGAGACGCGCCCTCCGTGGTCGACCGGAGGGCGCGTCTCGTGGTGGTGCTCGGTGTCGCGGGGTGGATCAGTTGGCGGGCCTCAGGAGTTGCGGGCCGACCACCAGGCCGGGAGCGCCTCGAGCAGCTTGCCGTAGACCTCCGCGTCCGGGAGGTCCTTCGGGGCCGGGCCCGCGTGGAAGAACGCCACGTTCGGCGCCTTCTCGTCCGCGCCCAGCTTGCGCGCGAAGTCGAAGCCCTTCGCGTCGTGCTCGCCGAACGCCACGAACTGCCAGAACAGCGGCAGCTTCGCCGCGTCCGCGAACGCCTTCTCCGCCGCCTGCTTGGCCGTCGGCGCGCCGTCCGTCTGGAAGATCACCAGCGCCGGGCCGGAGTTGCCCGACTTCTCGTGCAGGGCGACGACCTCTTCCACCGCGCGGTGGTAGTTCGTACGGCCCATGTGGCCGAGCCCGGCGTGCAGTTCGTCCACCCGGCTCTCGTACGAGGTGAGGGAGACCTCGCCCGTACCGTCGATGTCCGTCGAGAAGAAGACGACCTGCACGGTCGCCTTCTTGTCCAACTGGGCCGAGAGCGCGAGTGTCTGCTCCGCGAGGTGCTGCGCGCTGCCGTCCTTGAAGTACGGGCGCATGGAACCCGATCGGTCGAGCACGAGGTAGACGGTCGCCCGCTCCCCGGCCAGACCGGCGGCCTTGAGCGCGGTGCCCGCGGCCTTGTACGAGTCGAGGAGGTCGGGCGCGCTGGTCTTGACGCGGGCGGCGGAGTTCGCGGGCTTGCCCGCGGGCTCGGCTGCCGGCGCGGGTTCGGGGCTCGGCTCCGGTACGACCACGACCGCGACCGGGTCGGGTACGACCTCGGCCACGACCGGCTCGGGTTCGGGTGTCGGGTCGGGTACGGCCTCGGCGACGGGCGCGAGGGTCGGCTCCGGCTCGGGCTCCGCCGCGACGACGGGCTCCGGTACGACCTCGGCGACGACCGGCTCAGGCTCGGGGGCGACGACCGGCTCGGGCTCGGGGGCGACCTCCGCCACCGGCTCCGCCGCCTTCGCGGGCTCCGGCTCGACCACCGGTTCAGGATCCGGTTCCGGCGTGGACTGGGCCTGGGCCGGGACCGTCGCCGTCTTCGGCTCCTCCCGCTTCGTCTGCGCCGGGACGCTGGGGTTGTCGAAGGCGGCGGCGACCAGGTCCTCGGCCTTCTCCGCCTCCGTCTTCCTCTTCGGCTCCGTCTTCGTCTTCGGCGTGGCCTTCTCAGCCGTCACTTCGTCCGCGGCGGGTGACGGCTCCTTGGCCGGCGCGGGCACCTTGGCGGTGGCCTTCGCCGTCTCGGTCGTCGTGCTCGCGGAGGGCGTTGTGGGCTCTGGCCGGTGCGAGCGATCGGTCTGGGCCGGCACCGACGTGGCCACCGACTCGTCACTCTCCGCACGCTCGCGGCCGAACACCTTGCGCAGCAAGCTCCGAATGCCCATGGGCGAGGCCTTTCAGATGAGTTGGGTGCGGCATATATCCGTACTTGGAACAGGGGATCCGGGGACGTACCCCGACCGAAACTCAGCATCCCTGGCCACGGCGGATACGTAAGGTTAGCGGCCACCCGGCGCCTGCCCCGGCAGGGGCGCCCCGCGACCTGGAATGTGCCTCCGACGGATGCCCGGTTGATCTCCGGCCGATCCCCCGCCGATGGCCTCCGGAGACCCCGTGAATGCCCGGTCGGCTCACATTCATTCCGCGTTCATCTTGAGGCCGCTGAACCGGGGGCCTACGCGCATAGCGTCACCGCCGTACATATCCCGACACAATGTCGGCGCAGGGCGCGCCGAGCAAAGCCCACCGGAGGGGAAAGTGCGCAAACTGCTGCCGCTGCTCAACTCGCACCCGGGCGGACGTTCCGCCATGACCTGCCGTTACCGCTGCGGTGACGCCTGTTTCCACGAGACGCCCAACACCAGTGACAACGAGTACGTCGGCGACGTAATAGCCGGTGCCCTCTCCCGTCGCTCCATCATGCGCGGCGCCGCCGTGGTGACCGTCGCCGCCGCCGCTGGAACCGCGTTCGTCGCAGGACCCGGCAACTCCCCGGCCTCCGCGACCCCCCTCGCCGCGGGCGACAACGGCTACGGCAAGGGCGGCAAGAAGCCCGACGGCGCCCGCGGGCTGCGCTTCGCGCCCGTCGCGCCCAACACCGCCGACAAGGTGACCGTCCCCGACGGCTACACGCAGAACATCGTCATCCGCTGGGGCGACCCGATCCTGCGCGGCGCACCGGAGTTCGACCCGAACAAGCAGACCGCCAAGGCGCAGGCGGGCCAGTTCGGTTACAACAACGACTTCCTGAGCCTTCTCCCGCTCAAGAGCGAGCGCGGAAAGCAGCTCCTCGTGGCCAACCACGAGTACACCGACGAAATCCTGATGTTCAAGGGTTACGACGCCGACAAGCCCACCCGCGAGCAGGTCGAGATCGCCTGGGCCGCGCACGGCCTGTCGGTCGTCGTGGTGGACGAGCAGCCGCGCAGCGGAAAGCTCACCGTCGTACCGCGTCACGAGCTGAACCGCCGTATCACCGTCACGTCCGAATTCCGCCTGACCGGACCGGCCGCGGGCAGCGCGCTGCTCCGTACCTCGGTCGACCGTACGGGCAAGAAGGTCTACGGCACGCTCAACAACTGCGCCGGCGGCACCACCCCGTGGGGCACGATCCTGTCGGGCGAGGAGAACTTCAACCAGTACTTCGCCAACGGGTCGAGCGCCACCGACAAGCGCTACGGCATCGGTACCACCGCCACCGAGCGCAAGTGGGAGCAGTTCGACAAGCGCTTCGACCTGAAGCAGGAGCCCAACGAGGCGCACCGCTTCGGCTGGGTCGTCGAGCTGGACCCGTACGACCCCGACTTCACGCCGCGCAAGCGCACGGCGCTCGGGCGCTTCAAGCACGAGGCCGCGCAGCCGCGCCTCACCAGCGACGGCCGCGCCGTCGTCTACATGGGCGACGACGAGAAGTTCGACTACTTCTACAAGTTCGTGTCGTCCAAGGCGATGAAGAAGGGCAACAGCCGCGCGGCCCGCGACCACAACCTCACGCTGCTGGACGAGGGCACGCTGTACGTCGCGAAGCTGACGGGTGACAGCCCGGTCGAGGACGTCGACGGCAGCGGCAAGCTCCCCAAGGACGGCGAGTTCGACGGCTCCGGCGTGTGGATCCCGCTCGCCACCGGCGACGTCTCGCACGTGCCCGGCATGACCGCCGAAGAGGTGTACGTCTTCACGCGCCTGGCCGGTGACAAGGTCGGCGCCACGAAGATGGACCGCCCCGAGGACGTCGAGCCCTCGCCGCGCACGGGCCGGGTCTACGTCGCGCTGACGAACAACTCGGACCGCGGCGCCGCGGGCAAGGCCCCGGCCGACGAGGCCAACCCGCGCAAGGCCAACAAGCACGGTCAGATCCTGGAGCTGGCCGAGAACTGGGACGACCCGGCGGGCGACGGGTTCGCCTGGCGGCTGTTCCTGGTCGCGGGCGACCCGAAGGACCCGGCGACGTACTTCGCCGGCTTCCCGAAGGACAAGGTCAGCCAGATCTCCTGCCCGGACAACGTGGCGTTCGACGACCACGGCAACCTGTGGATCTCCACGGACGGTGCGCAACTCGGCTCGCACGACGGCCTGTTCGGCGTGGCGACGCAGGGGGAGCGGCGCGGTGAGCTGAAGCAGTTCCTCACCGTTCCCAACGGCGCGGAGACCTGTGGCCCGATCATCCAGGACCGGCGTGTCCTGGTCGCGGTGCAGCACCCGGGCGAGATCGACGGCGCGACGGTCGAGAACCCGCTGAGCGCGTGGCCCGACGGCCGCGGCAAGATGGTCCGCCCCGCGGTAGTGGCGGTCTGGCGCAAGGACGGCGGCGACATCGGCGTCTGACGTGGTTCGTCCTCAATCGCCGGACGGGCTCAATGAGCCCGCCCGGCGATTGAGGGCACAAACAGCCCGTCCGGCGATTGAGGACAGAACAAGCCTGCCCGGCGATTGAGGGCGGGCCCGCTCAGTGCCAGGGCAGCCGCGCCCGGAGGGTGAACGTGCCGTCCACCGAGCCGTGCTGAAGCGTGCCGCCCTCCAGCTCGACGCGCTCGTGCAGACCGGTCAGCCCCGCGCCCGCCCCCGGGATCTCCGACTCGGCCGTGTCGGCCGGCAGCGGATTGGTGACCACGACCGTCATCTCCGTACCCGATGTACCCGACGTACCCGAGTCCGCGCGCACCCGGACCGTCACATGTGAACCGGGCGCGTGCTTAAGGGCGTTGGTCAGGCCCTCCTGGACCACCCGGTACACGGTGCGCTGGAGCTGCGGCCGTGGCGAGCGGGCGCCCTCCGTGCCCTCCGTACGGAAGTCCACCGTCTGGCCCGTCGCCCTCGCCTCCTCCACGAGATCCTCCAGGTCGGCCATCTTCGGCTGGGGCGGGGCGATTTCGCCGCTGTCGCCGCTGTCGGTGCGGAGCACGTACAGAACGTCGCGCAGCTCGTCCAGCGCCTGGTGCGCGTTGTCACGGATGACCTGCGCGCTCTCGGCGATCTCGGCGCCGCTCAGCGCCGGACCGGCCCCCGCGTCGGCCCGGCGCGTGCGGTACGCGAGGGCCCCGGCGTGCACGGAGAGCAGCGAGATGCGGTGGGCGAGGACGTCGTGCATCTCGCGTGCGATGGCGGTGCGTTCGGCGCGACGGGTGTCGGCGAGACGGCGCGCGTGCTCCGCGCGCTCCCGGTCGGCGTCTTCGCGCAGCCTCAGTACGAGCATCCGGCGGGCGCGGAGCGCGCTGCCCCAGGCGAAGAAGGCCAGGTAGTAGGCGAGCACGAAGCCCGCCGCCGCCCAGCCGCCCTCGTACGGCACGGAGTAGATCAGGACGTAGGGCGCGACCGTGGCGATCATCAGGCACAGCACCGGCACCGAGCGCTGCCACGGCACGCGCAGCCCGAGGTTGAGGATGATCACCATCCCGGCGCCGACGACGCTGTTGGCGAGCGCGCCGGCCGGCACGAGGGCGAGGGCCACGAGGAGGGGGAAGCGGCGGCGCCACCAGAGGGAGAGGCAGGCGACCGCTCCGAGCGGCGCGTCCAGCGCGACGAGCCAGTCCGGGAGGTAGCTGTACGTGGACAGCCGGGTCACCAGCAGTGCCCACCAGCCCACCGCCCAGGCGAAGGCGAGAGCGTCGACGACCCAGTCACGGGCGGTGCGGCGGACGGGACCGCCGCCACCGCCGTGGCCGTCCTCCTCGCGGAAGACCAGTGCGCCGGGCAGCATCGACCTCGGTACGGAGTCGGGCCGGCGACGGTCCTCGCGCGGGTGGTTCATGTTGCGAGCCTAAGCGGGCACCGCCGTGCGTCCGACGGCCGACCGGGCCGGGCGTTTCGTTCCTACGGCGTCGCGTGGTGCCATGCCGCCTCGCGGGCCTGTGCGTAGCGCAGGACGTCGACCGGGTTCGTGATCAGTTCGACGCGGGCCGGCTCGTCGTCGGCGTCGAAGTGCGGCAGCGCGACCACACGTGAGTCGAAGATCCAGAAGTCGGCTTCGGGGAGGGCGAGTTCGGCGGCGCGTTCACGGGACAGGGTCCGGTTGTCCTCCCCGACCCGCGTCCGCACGCGAGTGTCCGCGGTGTCGGCCGTTTCGGTCGCGTCGACCAGGCGTACGCGCTCGAAGCGCTTCCCCGGCGCCGGCCGCTCGGCACGGGCGCGGGTCCGTCCGTCGCTCGCGTAGCGCCGACGGGTCTCCAGCCCCCACACGCTGTGCTTCACCGTGGTGAACATCCCGCCGAACTCCTCCGGGGAGATCCACTGCGGCACCCGCACGGGCTCCTTCGGGCCGAAGTTCGCGAGCAGTTCGCGAGGCACCACGACCGCCCCCTCGCGCTCCGTCAGATGGTGGAGCTGGGTGAGCTCCCGCGGATCGGTGACAGTGTCGCCCTGCACCACGTAGTCGTCCGTTCCGGGCACCTCGTAGAGCGTCGGGCAGTTGCCGTTTCCACTGTTCGTACCGACCTTGCTGAGTCGTCGGGCCATGGGTCCCCCCTGGGCGGACGGGTGGTCTGGGTCTGCCGGGCACCGTAGCGCCGGGTGGGCGGTCGGCGACAGGGCGCATCCGGTCGCGCGTCGCGCCCCCCTGCGGGGGAGCCCGGAAGTCCTTCCGCCGGTGCCCGGAAGTCCTTTGCCTCCGCCGCCCGCGTCGCCTATCGTCGATCCCGTCCTTGTCGTCTCCGATAGAGGTGGACGTTGCGCATCTGAGGTTCGCGATCAGCACGCCGTACGGCTCCCGGCTTCACGCCGCTCTCCGCCGTACGCCCGCGTGGCAGCGACCTCGATGCATCTGCCGTCCCCTGATTCACGGACCGACGGACAGCCGCATCTCCTCTCCTGGGCTCAAGCCCGCCGGCCCGTACGGGCCCGGTCGCCGCGTGGTGGTCGCATACGACGTCCCCCATCCCACCGCGCCCCCGCGAGGACACCACCATGAGTCAACCCATCACCCCCGGCGCCTCCCTGACCTGCTCCGCGCTGTCCTTCCAGTGGGCGGACGGCACGCCCGTCCTCGACGGGCTCTCCCTCAGCGTCGGGCGGGGCCGCAACGGTCTCGTCGGCACCAACGGGACCGGCAAGACCACCCTCATGCGACTGATGGCGGGCGAACTGCGGCCCTCCGGCGGGTCGGTCACCGTCGGCGGCAGCCTCGCCTACCTGCCGCAGAACATCACCCTCGACACCGCCCTCCGCGTCGACCAGGCCCTCGGTATCGCCGGGCGGCGCGACGCGCTGCGCGCCATCGAGAACGGGGACGTACGCGAGGAACACTTCGAGACCGTCGGCGAGGACTGGGACGTCGAGGAACGCGCGATCGCCACCCTCGGCTCCCTCGGGCTCGGCGGCATCGACCTCGACCGCACCGTCGGCGAGATCTCCGGCGGTGAGACGGTCCTGCTGCGCCTGGCCGCGCTGCTCCTGGAGCGGCCCGACGTCCTGCTGCTGGACGAGCCCACGAACAACCTGGACCTGCCCGCCCGGCGCAGGCTCTACGAGGCCGTCGACTCCTGGCGCTCCGGTGTGCTGGTCGTGATCAGCCACGACCGCGAGCTGCTGGAGCGCGTCGACCGCATCGCGGAGCTGCGGTCCGGCTCGGTGAGCTGGTACGGGGGCGGCTGGTCCGCCTACCAGGAGGCGCTGGCCACCGAGCAGGAGGCGGCGGGACGCATGCTGCGCGCCGCCGACGCCGACGTACGCCGGCAGAAGCGCGAGCTGGAGGAGACACAGATCAAGAACGCCCGCCGGGCGCGCCACGACAAGAAACTCAACGCCCAGCGCAAGGCCCCCCGGATCGTCGCGGGCGGACTCAAGCGTGCCGCGCAGGAGTCGGCGGGCAAGTCGCGGGTCCTGCACGAGGAGCGGCTGAGCGACGCGCGCGAGCGGCGCGAGGAGGCGGCGGACGCGATCCGCGACGACGCCGAGATCAAGGTGAGCCTGCCCGGTACGGCCGTGCCCGCGGGCCGCACGGTGCTGACACTGCGCGAGGTACGGCCCCGGTTCGGGAAGCTTCGTGAGGGCACCCTCGACGTACGCGGGCCGGAACGGATCGCCCTCGTCGGACGCAACGGGTCGGGCAAGACGACCCTGCTGCGCACGCTCACCGGAGAACTGGCGCCGGTCTCGGGCGAGGCCAGCACGTTCGTGCCGCTGAGGTTCCTGCCGCAGCGTCTCGACGTGCTCGACCCGGAGCTGAGCATCGCGGCGAACGTCGCGCGCATGGCGCCCGGCGTCACCGACAACCACATCCGCTCGCAGCTCGCGCGCTTCCTCTTCAAGGGCGCCCGGGCGGCGCAGCTCGCCGGCACGCTCTCGGGCGGTGAACGTTTCCGCGCGGCCCTCGCCGCGATGATGCTCGCCGCGCCCGCCCCGCAACTGCTCATGCTGGACGAGCCGACGAACAGCCTCGACATCGCCGGCGTGCGGCAGTTGACGGGCGCGCTGGAGTCCTACGAAGGGGCGCTGCTGATCGCGAGCCACGACCTGCCGTTCCTGGAATCGGTGGGGATCACGCGCTGGCTGGTGGTCGGGGACGAGCTGCGGGAGACGTCGGAGGACGAGGTGCGGGACGTACTGGAGGCGTCGTCGGAAATGGCCGAGCCGTCTGAGGAGGACACGCTCTAAGCTCGGGAGCATGGCTGCTGAAGCTCATGTCACCGAGGACCAGGGGTCGGTACGCGCGGACGTCTGGATCTGGTCCGTACGGCTGACGAAGACCCGCTCCCAGGCGGCGTCCGCCTGCCGCGCGGGCCACGTCCGCGTCAACGGGGAGCGGGTGAAACCCGCGACTCCGGTCAAGGTGGGCGACGAGATCCGGGTCCGGCACGCGGAGCGCGAACGGCTCGTCGTGCTGAAGCGGATCGTGCGGAAGCGGGTGGGCGCGCCGGTGGCCGTGGAGTGCTACGTGGACAACAGCCCGCCGCCTCCGCCGCGCGAGTTCGCGGGTCCGGTGGCTGTCCGCGAACGGGGTGCGGGCCGCCCGACGAAGCGCGAGCGGCGCGTACTGGACGAACTCCAGGGCCACTAGGGCCTGTTCGGGATTGTGAGGGCGCGGCGCCGTGTGCGCCGCGCTGACCTCACTCAGTCACGTTACGTGCACGGAAAGTAAAAGCCCCTGTCGTGGGGAAGGTCATCTTCATGAACCACGACTGTGACCAGCACATGAGGCTTCGGCTTCCCCGCCATCCGCGCAGCGTCGGCCGTGCGCGGGAGGCCCTTACCGGGCTCATGGGGCTGTCGGGCGAGTTGCGCGAGACGGCCGCTCTGCTGCTGTCGGAGCTGGTCACCAACGCGTTGCGGCACGGGTCGCCGCCGGGGCGGGAGATCGTGGTGAGCGTCCGGCGGGCCGACGGGCTGCTCCGGATGGAGGTCGAGGACGCGGGGGACTCGCTGCCCCGGCCGCGTACGCCCGACCCCGTCGACGAGTGCGGGCGCGGACTTGCGCTGGTCGCCGCGCTCGCCCACGACTGGGGGGTGGCGCCGAGGCAGGGACCGGGGAAGCGGGTCTGGGTGACGCTGAAGGCGCCGGACTACTGAACGGGCCGCGTCGCCTCAACGGGCCGCATTTGCCGAGCTGACGGCGCGGGGAGCGGCCCGTGGCGCTCTCACCGGCGCTGCGAGGTGATCGCCTGCGCCGCGCGCAGCTCCTGCCGCAGTGGCGCCAGCACCCCCTCCTCGTCGGCCGCCGACCACGCCTTGCGTACGTCCACAAGGACGACACTGGAGCGCACCCGCGCCGCCAGCTCCCGCAACTGCTTCTCCGCGTCCGCGATCTCGGCCTCGCCGGGCGGCGGCGCACCGTGGTTGACGCGTACCCGCGCCGCCGTCGTCGCGTCGATGATCCGCTCCAGCGCCACGACCAGCGGCCACCAGGCGGCGGCGCGTGTGCCGGTCGGCGGCGGCTCCGTGAGCGCGCGCTGGAACTCCGTCCGTACGACGGACAGATCGCGGTAGATGACGCGCCTGCGCCGTACCCGCTCGGCCTGGTTCGCCGCAGTCTCCGCCTCCGTACGGCCGGTGGTCGGGCCGAACGCGTACGCCAGATAGTCCGCCGTGTCCTCCACGGCGTCCGCGAGCCGGTCGCCGATCCGGGTGTGCCAGCTCTCCGGCCAGAGCAGATAGCCCGCGACCAGCGCGATCGCGCAGCCGATGAGGCTGTCCACGAGACGCGGCACGACCAGCGCGAACCCCTGGTGGTTGAGCACGTCGGAGACCAGCAGGATCACCGGTGTGATGGCCGCCGTCTGGAAGCCGTAACTCTTCGCGGAGACCGCCGGGATGAACGCGGCGAGCACCACCATCACCGGCACGTCCCACCAGCCGCGCGGCACGTGCCCCAGCACGGCGGCGGCCACGACGAGACCGGCCGCCGTACCGAGCGCGCGCAGGACGCCGCGCGAGAAGACCGAGCCGAAATCCGGTTTGAGGACGAAGGTGACGGTGAGCGCGACCCAGTACGAGCGCGGTACGTCGATCACCGACACCAGGGACTGGGCGAGGCCGATGCAGAGCGCGAGGCGCAGCCCATAGCGCCAGGACGACTCGCTGAACAGCATGTCGCGCCCGGCACGGCGGATCCGGACGCCGAGGGCGGCGGGGCGGCCGAGGCGGTCGTCCACGTTGTACGGGTCGGGGTCGGGCTTGTGCACGACGGACGCGGCGTGCCGCAGCGCGGCGTCGACGGCCCGCTCGGAGGGGGTGCCGGGCGCCGGCAGATCGAGGTCGGCGCCACCGAGCCGGCCCTCCTCGACCGCTTGCGCCAACCTCCGTACGGCGGCCGGGATCTCGTCGGGCAGCGGGCGGCGCCGCAGATGGGCGGCGGGCGCGGCCTCGACGAGCGGGATGAGCACGTTGAGCTGCGAGAGCAGCCGTACGAGCGGGCCGCGCCTGCCGTTGTCGCGGGCGCGGCGGGCGAGGACGAGGTCGTACGCCTCGTTCAGCGCCGCGGTGACGGCCTGCCGCTTCGCGTCGTAATCCCCGTCGGTGTCCTGTCGGCCCGCCGACTCCAGCAGGTCGGCCGAGGCGCGGTACGCGTCGGCGACGGCGGTGCGCTCCGCGACACGGCCCCGGAAGGGCCAGCCCAGCAGGGACAGCGCGAGCACGAAGAGACCGCCGCAGGAGAGCAGCAGCGGGGGCAGCCACCAGGGCTCGGGCATCTGGAGACCGGCGCCGACGACCGCGTTGAGGAGCAGCAGCAGCCCGGAGACCGAGGCCACCGCGCCGATCGAGGAGATCATCCCGGAGACGAGCGCGACGAGTGTGAGCGCGCCGACGGCGAGCCAGCCGTGGCCGAAGACCAGAGTGCCGAGGGTGACGCCGATCGCGCCGAACAGCTGGGGGATCGCGATGGTCAGTATCCGCAGCCGGTAGGCACCGGCGGTGTCGCTGATCACGCCGGACAGCGCGCCCATGGCGGCGAGGGCGCCGTACGTGGGCCGGTCGACGGCCAGTCCCACGGCGAGCGGCGTGGCCAGCGCGACGGCGGCGCGGACGACGGCCGCCCAGGGGATGGGGGCGGGCTTCGGCCGCAGACCGCTGAGCAGCCACTCCGGAGGCGTGAGCCGGACGGTCGGCCGGGTGGTGGGCCGGTCGGGGCGGGGAGAGATCACGGTGGCCACAGTGACGTATGGGAGGCGGGGCTGTCAGCCCCGGGCCGGGTGGAGCGGGGTGGGTGTGGCGGTCCGAGTTGCCGGGGGCCGTCGGCGGGTGTGCTCTGGAAGAGGGACGAGCGGGAGGAGTTCTCTGCCATGGCCACACAGGCACCGACGTCCACGCACGGGAGCACGACCGGCCCTCGGCACGCGCGCCCGTCGCGCTTCTCGGGGCACTTTCCGGGGCGGTCCTCGGGGCGGTCCTCGGGGGGTGGGAGGCCCCGTATCCCCCTGCACACGGTGGCGGTTCCGATCACGCTCGGCATCCTCTACGGCATCTGGGCCCCGTTCATCCAGCGCCACGGCAGCCCGCTCAACGCGCTCCAGATCACCCTCGGCGTGGTCTCCGGCCTCGTGGTGGCCGTGCTCGTCTTCGTACTGATGCGGCTTCCCAAGACGATGACCCCCGAGCTGCGGGCGATCGCCTTCGGCGTGGTGGCGGGCGTGTCCGTGGGGTTCCTGCACAGCCTCACCTACGCGAGCGTGCTGCGGTCGTCCGGCATCGGGATGGTGGTGGGCGCGGCGGCGGCGATCGCGACGTTCTACTACTTCCACACGCGCGAGGACTGACCTGCCGGGCGCGGCCGCGGCCTCACTCCGACTTCGTGGACTCAAGGCCCACGCCGTGGGCGCGGGCGGTCAGCGCCTCGTCCGGGGTGAGGGTCGTGCCGCGGGTGAAGATCTCCTCGAACGCGGCCGGGCCCAGGGCGGTGCGGGCCGCGTGCGTGATGCGGTCGACGTCCGTGCGCTCCGCGGGTGGGAGCGGGGCGCCCGCGGTGTCTCTGGCGGTCGTCGCCGCCCCCAGCAGCAGGGCCGCCGACTCGGGGCGGCCCGCCAGGGCGTCGGCGCCGGAGAGACCTTCGAGCGCGAGCGCGACGGCGCGGGGGTCGCCGACCGCGCGGGCGGCGGCGAGGCCGTCGAGGTGGGTGGCCAGCGCTGTCGCGGCGTCGCCGCGCTGTTCGGCGACGAAGCCGAGTTCGGCGAGGACCAGTGCGTTGCCGGCCTCGATGGAGACCTCCGCGTACCAGTCGCGGATACGGACGAGACGTCTGCGGGCCTCGTCGAGGTCGCCGGTGCGGCGCGCGCCGAGGGCGAGGCCGATCTCCGCGTGGATCTCGCCGAAGCGGTAACCCTGTTCGGCGGCGACCCGGCGGGCCCGCTCGTGCAGTTCTCGGGCCCGGTCCGGCTCGCGCGTCAGCAGAGCGAGCCGGCCGAGACCGGAGAGCCGGGTGGAGACCTCGGTGTCGAGCCCCAGCTCCTCGGCGATCCGCAGCCCTTCGTGGTGGACGCGGGCCGCCTCCGCGTAGTCGCCGTTGATCGAGGCGAGGGTGGCGAGCGGCATGACGGACTGCGACTCGCCCCAGCGGTCGCCGAGTTCCCGGAAGAGCCGCGCGCTGCGTTCGCCGTCGGCACGTACGGCGGCCAACTCACCTCGTACGGTGGCGTGCACCGCCCGCCGTCCGAGGCACGCGGCGATGCCCCACCGGTCGTCCAGCGCCTCGAAGCCGTTCAGGGCGCGGGTGTTGAGCGCCTCGGCCGCGGCGAGGGCCCCGGCGTTGAACAGGCCGTACGCCCCGAGCCACCGTGCCCGCGCACGCCGTGGCGGTGATTCGACGGCCGCGTGGTCGCGCGCCATCGCGCCGGGGGTTCCGGGTGTCACGGGCTCACCGCCGAGCAGGGCGAAAGCGGCGTGCAGGGAACGGACCTCGGCGGGCAGCGCGGTGGGACGCGGTGCGGGATCGCGGGACGTGCGCCCGGCGGTGTCGAGTGCCGACGACAGGGCGCGGCGGGCCTCCTGGAGCCGGCCGGAGAGGAACCAGTACCAGGCGAGGGCGGTGACGAGGCGGAGCGCTTCCACCGGGTGGCGGTCGTCCCGCGTCGCTGTCGTCAGTGCCGTACGGAGATTGGCCGTCTCAGCCGTCAGACGCACCATCTGGGCGCGCTGGGCGGGGCCGCGCAGGCGAGGCTCGGTCTCTTCGGCCAGACGCAGGTAGTAGTGGAGGTGGTTGTCGCGTACGGCGGTGAGGTCGGCCATCTCGTGCAGCCGTTCCGTGGCGTACGCGGCGACGGACTCCAGCAGGCGGTAGCGCGGGCCGGCGGGCCCGTCGACCCGTACCACCAGGGAACGGTCCACCAGACGGGCCAGCAGGTCCAGCACCTCCTCGCGTGCCACGCCGTCGCCCGCGCACACCGCCTCGGCGGCTTCGAGCGTGCAGCCGTCGGTGTGCGCGGCGAGACGGCGCAGCACGACGCGTTCGGGTGCGGTCAGCAGCTCCCAGCTCCAGTCCAGCACGGCCCGCAGGGTCTGCTGGCGCGCGGGCGCGCCTCGACGGCCCGCCGTGAGAACGCGGAAGCGGTCGTCCAGCCGGGCCGCCAGCATGCGGACGCCGAGTGCGCGCACGCGCGTGGCGGCCAGCTCCAGCGCGAGCGGGATGCCGTCGAGGCGGCGGCAGACGGCGGCGACCGCGTCCTCGGTGTCGGAGCTGTCCGCCGCGAAGCCGGGGTCGGCGGCGGTCGCGCGTTCCGTGAACAGCCGTACCGCGTCGGCCTGTCGGAGCGGTTCGACGGGCAGCAGCGACTCGCCGGACACACCGAGCGGCTCCTGGCTGGTGGCGAGCACCCGCAGGCCGGGCGCGGCGAGCAGGAGCCGTTCGGCGATGCGGGCGACCGGTTCGACGACATGCTCGCAGTTGTCGAGTATCAGGAGCGTTCGGCGCTCGCGCAGCGCGGCGGCGAGCCGGTCTTCGGTGGCGTACGAACGGTTCGCGGGCCGCCCTTGGGCGGGCGGCGGCGGCCCGGTCGGCGTGGCCGTCGCCGCGTCGTCGCGCAGGCCGAACGCCGACGCGACCGCCTCCGCGATGTCGTCGGGGCCGCCGGTGCGAAGGCCCGCCAGTTCCACCAGGCGCACGCCGTCCCGGAAGTCGCTCGCGCAGGTGTCGGCAAGGCGGCCGGCCGCCGCCAGCGCGAGGCGCGTCTTGCCGACTCCGCCCGCGCCGGTGAGGGTCACGAGGCGGGCGGTGGAGAGCAGTCGGCCGACCTCGTGCACGGCGTCGTCGCGGCCGACGAGGGAGGTGAGAGGTGTAGGGGGCACGCCCCCGGGTGAGGTCGTGCTCGCGTCCAGCGACGGGTCCTGGCGCAGGATCGCGGCGTGCAGCGCGCCCAGCTCCGGTCCGGGGTCGGCTCCCAGCTCCGTCGCCAGCAACTCCCGCAGCTCCGCGTACGAGGCCAGCGCCTCGCCCTGCCGCCCCGCCCGGTAGAGCGCCCGCATCTGTAGGAGGCGCAGCCGTTCGCGCAGCGGGTGCCGGGCGACCGGCGCGGCCAGTTCCCCGGCCAGCGACATGTGTTCACCCAGGTCGAGCCGGGCCCGCGCCTGTTCCTCCAGGGCCGTGAGCCGCTGCTCCTCCAGCTCCCGTACGGCCGTACGTACGAAGGGCTCGTCCCGGAAGTCCGCGTACGCCGGCCCGCGCCACAGCCCCAGCGCCTCCCCCAGCAGATCGGCGCGCGTGCGGGCGGTGGCGGCGGACCGGGCCCGCGCCAGCAGCTCCCGGAAACGGTCCGCGTCGGTCTCCGTGTCCGTCAGGTCCAGGGCGTAACCGGCGGGCCCGTGCACGACCCGGTCGCGACCGATCGCGCGACGCAGCAGGGAGACCTTGCCCTGGAGGGCGTTGGCGGGCTTGCCGGGTGGTTCGGGGCCCCACAGGTCGTCGACGAGCCGGTCGGCGGAGACGGGCCGGCCCTCATGGGTGAGGAGGACGGCGAGCAGGGCGCGGACCTTGACCTCGGGCACCCGCACGCGAGCACCGGGCCCCGCCGTACCGTCGCCGCCCCCGCTCCGCACGGTCAGGGGACCGAGCACTCCGAACCGCATGCGTGAAGCGTATCGACGCGGCACGTCCACGGGGTGGGAAGGTCCCGCCACGGTTTGCCTGTCCGCACGCGGAACAAGACGCCGTTGATCACCTCGCGGTAATCGTTCCACCGTCCACCGCGCTGCCCCGACACCGGCGAGTGCGAAGGCCCGACGGTGACAAGATCCGCCGGACAGGACCTAGGGTCTGTCGTTCGGATCTTGCCGGGCTCGCGGTCCCTGGCACGCACGCTCGCCGCGTTGTCGTCGGTCGCCAACGCTCCGCGTTGTCTCCCTCCTCCGCCTTGCGACCGCACGCACCAGACCCCACTCCCTGATCCGGCCTGATCCAAACGACAGACCCTAGTCCCTGGATTCGGTTCCCAGCATGATGTGCGGGTTCTGCACGCCGGCGAGCTTAGCGAACGCGAGAACGTATTCTCGCGTGGCTGCCTGCAATTGGCGCAGTTCACCGCGGCATTCTGCCGCACGGGGCCAGGCCGACTCCGGCTGGTCGGGGTTCGCGTTCTCGAACTCGCGCAGCAACGGGTGCCACTTGGAGAGGAACGGGCGAAGCTCACGATTGAGCAGGGTCACCGCCAGGTTCTCCACGGTGAAGCCCTCGCTCAGCATGGACGGGCGGCTGGCTTTGAGAGTGTCGCGCGTGGTGGCGAACAGTCCGTAGAGAGAAGTGAGCGCTTCGCGGATCAGTCCTTCGTCGTCACCGAGGCGCTGGGTGGAGGTTCGGGTGACCGACTCCACGAACAACTGCCACGCCACCTGCTGAGCGTCGTTGTTCACCACGAAAGTGAGCTCGCTGAGTTGGGGCACGGTGATTCTTACCTCGGTCAGCCTCGCTGTCCTTCGGTAGAATTCCATTCCCAGAACCACTATCACGCCCGCGATGGCTCCGACGATCGCGAACGCGTAGCGGCTGTCGGCCTGGCTGATCGCGTGGAGAGCGACGCCGGCCCCGCAACCTGCCAGGGCCGCCAGGACCACACGCGCTATACGCCCGCTGAACAACGTCGTCATCCATCCCTCGCTACTGCTTCTACGTGTGAAATGCCCCGCCAACCGTGGCTGTTGGGAGGTTCCTGGTCTTCCATGCCCGCCGGCTGACGTCCCATGGCCGCACATCATGTCGAACAACCCCGGCTCGACGAGGGGCGGGTGCGAGAATCGCGCACCGTTCAGCGGCAGGGCGCCTCCACATCCAACCCCTCAAGGTAACGCTCCCGTTCCTGAGTGGACAGGGGCTGGCTCACGAGCCCGCACAGCAGGTCGCGCCACGGCTCCACGCCGACCGTACGGCGGACGACCTTGAGGTCGGGGCCGAGGGTGAGGATGTCGTCGGCAGGGCCGGGGACGACCTGCACGCCGGCGCCGGGCTCCGCGGAGGCGGCCGGGGGATCGGTGGTCCAGACATCGAGCTGATCGCCGCTGCTCGCGTCCAGGATGCGCACGCCTTGGGTGCTCTCGGTGCTGAAACCCTGGAGCAGCAGCCTGCCGTCCCGGCTGAACGCCACGTCGCCCGTCATTTCCGGCAGGTTCCCGGTGGCGCGTAACCGCCGGCCGGAGTCGAGACGTACGACGTACACATGGCTCTCCCTGTTGGAGAAGGCCGCCTGTTTCCCCTCGTGGTCGACGGCCATGCCCACGGCCAGGCTCCCGTCCGGCAGGGTTGCGTGGGCGGTGTGCTCGAAGGAGTGGTCCCCGTCCCAGCGCCAGGCATCGACATCGGCGCCGTTCACCAGAACCAGGGTCCTGCGGTCCCCGCTCAGGTCGAGGTCGCCGGAGCCAGCCGTCACCGTACTGCGGGTGCAGGTACGGGTGTCGAGGACTTCCACGGCCCCGTTCCAGTCGCCCACGACGTACCGGTCGCCGGGGAGGAAGAACACAGCGGGGCGGCGGAGCACGCCGGAAACTCTGTCGATGGCGATGCCGCAGCCCGTGCGCTTTCCGGTGCGCAGGTCCCAGATGTCGAACCGCCCCGTGTTCTCGCCGCTTTCCACACTCCGCATGCCGACGTACCGCTTGTCCTCGCTGAGCGCGTAAGCCGTGTCCTCCTCGTTCACGGACGGGTTGGCGTACGGAATCGCGCCGAGGCGGCGGTTGGTGCGCGGATCCCAGAACTCGGTGTGCTCCTCGGTCCGGTGCAGCGCCATCCGTCCGTCGGGCGTCAGGTCCCCGTCGGTGAACTCGCCGTCGTTGAGGGCGACTCGCTGCCCCCGCCTGGCCCCGGTGGTGAAGAGGTTCAGCTCGCCGCCGTACGAGCCGACCGCCACGTGGGCGCCGTCGGCCGACACGGCGAGAGTGCCGGCCGGCCGGACCAGGCGGCCCAGAGTCGTACTGGGCCGCAGCGCGGCGTCGTAGAGCCGAACCGTACCGTCCCGCCCGCCCACCACGAAGGTCCCCTCGTCGTCGGCGACCGTCATGTTCTCGTACGCGCCCAAGGACCGTTCGGCGATACGGCGGTGCTGTTCCAGGTCCCAGACCTCGGCGCGCTTCGGGGTCCGGGTCAAGGCTTTGCGTGCCCCGTCGAACAGCAGGACCGCGCTGTGTTTCAAAGCCGCCGCCGGCGTGCCGGTCATTCCGGGGAGGGACCGGGCCACCTCCCAGCGCGCCGAGTCGGTCAGGAAATCCCGGACCTCCTGACGCCCGGTGTCGACCAGGGTCATCCGGGAGCCGTCCGCGGAGAATCCGAGCCCCACCCGGGCGTCGCTCACCGGAAGCCGGGTGATCTCGCGCCCGTCGGACGCGCTCCACACGACCACGAACGCCTCGCCCTCGGGGGTGTAATGCGAGACCGCGACCCACCGTCCGTCGGGTGAGAGGACGAGGGCGAAGAGCCCGTGCCCGACGCGGGGGAGGTCTTCTGTGTGCCCCGTGGCCATCGTGCGCAGAAGCTTGCCCGTCCGGGTGTCCCGCAGCTGTACCCGGTTGAGGTAGACCTCCGTGGCCAGGACGCGGCCGTCGCGGCTCAGCGCCCTGGGCCTGCCTTCGGTGCGCAGCACGCCCGACTGGCGGGCGGAGCGCACGTCGTAGAGGCGTACGCCCGGTGCGTCGTCGAACTCCGAGCTGTACGCGGCTGTCGTACCGTCCGCGCTGAGGACGACGTCCGTGTCGGCCGGGTTGCCCGCGCCCTGATTGCCCAACACGGAGTCGGCGTCCGCCCGCAGCCGACGCGTGGCGTACGGCGCGGCGGCCATGGCCTGCGCCAGAGCGCGCCGGGACTCGGGGGTGGACCGGGTCTCGTCGGCGTAAAGGGCGTACTGCGCGGCCTGGTTGGGACTGGTCGCGAGCAGCTGCCCGGAGCGGGCGGCCAATGCCTGTGAGGCGGAGGTGCGGGCCTGTGAGACGGCCTCGTCACGCTGTCTGCTGGCATCGACGAAGCCGTAGACCGCGAGCATGAGCAGTGCCATGAGCAGTGCCACGCTCGACCAGCCGAGCCGTTTGACGAACCGGACCTGCCTGAAGTCGTCGTGCTCCAACTCCTCCTTCGGACGGCCGTGCAACGGCGCGGCCAGAGTGGCGACGGCGGCGCGGAACGGCGGGTAACGCAGGGAGAGACGGCTTCGTTCCTCGATCTCCCGGAGGTCCACCCAGAGCGGCGCGGACGTGAAGTGGCCAGCCAGGTTCCGTGGCAGACACGTGGTCTTCCGCCAGTCGAAGTCTCCAGCCGAGTCGTCCCACTTGATCTCACCGCCCACGACGGCGATGAGCAGGTGCTCCGTATCGCGCTCGCGCAGCCAGTAGTCGATTTCCTTGGCCACCCAGGGCGAGGCGGCGGCGTCCGGGGAAGCGAGCAGGATGAGATAGCGCGAGCGTGCCAGTTCGCGCTGGATCGACTGCCACAGGTCATGGTTCGCGGGCAGGCTGGTGATGTCGCGGAACACGCTCATCCGCATGGGCCGGAAGCGCGGGACGGCCAGCCGTTCCAGGCCTCGCTGAAGCTGTTTCGCGAGAGGCGCGTTCCTGCTCTGGCTGTACGAGATGAAGGCGTCGCGCTGCCTCTCACCGTCCGGCGCCGCGGCTCTCGCCTCAGTCTCTTCCACGGCCTCACCCATGGCGTCCCCCGTGTCCCGCCCCGCGTTCATGCCGTCCCTCGGCGTGCGGGGCCAACTTCCGCGCGTACCAAAGCTATTGAAGCCGAACGAGCCTACCGGCCATCGGCATCAGGGTAGGAGCCCGCGATAAACGAACGCATGATGTGGAGCGCGCTGCCCGTCTGTTCGCCGTCTACCGGCGACGGCCCCCACAGTCTCTGCGGGGGCCGCGCGGTGACCACTGGGGTGCCTAGGGCCTGTCGTTTGGATCAGGACGCCCGCCTGGTCACGAGGACTGCTGGACCCGCTCGGCGATGCCCTTCTTGATGGTCACTTCGACGTTCAGGTTGCCGCTCTTCGCTGCGGCGTCCAGCTCGTCCGGGGTGCACTTCTCGGCTTCCGGGGTCTCGGGATCTCCGCAGATGTCCCCGCCGATGGTCTCGGTGTCGACGGCGACCCAGAAGGCACGTTCCCCGACCAGCAGCTTGCCCGGCGCCAGGAAGGTCAGTACGCCGCTGAACGTGCCGTCTGCACCTGGGGCATCGGGATTGTCCACAGGACCGTTTTCGGTACCACTGCCGGCGGCGGCGTTGGCGTCGCCGTCCGCACCGGAATCCGGACCCGAACCCTCATCCGAACCGGAGCTCGCGCTGTCGCCGCCACCGGAACTCCCACCGCCGTCGGCACCGGCACTCGCGGTGGGGCTGGAACCGCTCCCCGAACCGTCGGCCACGGAGTCGGAATCGCACGCCGTGAGGAACAGGCCTGTGACGGCCAGGAAGGCCAGAGCGGCGAGCGTACGGGTGCGCGTTTGGCTGGGTCGCATGGGAGTGCCCTTTCGGCGTGCTGAGGCGCCCTCTGCGCCATGACCATGAAGCTACGCACGGCGAAGTCCCAGGACTCTGGGCGTAAGACCCCGACTGTGAGGGGTGCTGGGTACACCACCACCGCTGCCACCCGCGGTCGACCCTCAGCGGATCGTCAGCGCCCCGGCGCAGCCTGGCTCCCGCCACACACCACAGCGAACACAGGGAGCGCGCCATGGGTACGTACGCGGGTCTGAAAGCAGTCGTCATCGGCGGTTCGATGGGCATGGGTCTCGCCATGGCCAAGCGCCTGGTGGAGGGCGGCGCGGAGGTGCTTGTCACCGGCCGCAACCCGGCCAATCTGAAGGACGCGCGGAACGAGCTGGGCCCCTCCGCGCACGTCGTCGGCTCGGACATCGCCGATCCGGCCGCCGTCGCCGCGCTCGGCGAACTGGTCGCATCGAGGCTGGGCCGGGTCGACCACCTCTTCGTCAACGCGGGCATCGCGCGGCTGGGGACGTTCGAGACGGTCACGGAGGAGGACTACGACGCGCAGTTCGCCGTCAACACGAAGGGCGCCTTCTTCACGGTGCAGCGGCTGATCCCGCTTCTCAACGAGGGCGGCTCGATCGTCTTCACCACCTCCGTCGCCGACAACTCGGGCACGCCCGGCATGGGTGTGTACTCCGGTACGAAGGCGGCCCTGTGGTCGTTCGCGCAGACGCTGGCCGCCGAGCTGGTGTCGCGGGGGATCCGGGTCAACGCCGTGGCACCCGGCTTCATCGACACGCCGGGGTCGGGGATCCAGGGGCTGTCGGACGAGGTCGTGGCGGCGTTCCGCAAGAGCGGTGACGAGCAGACACCGATGAAGCGTCACGGCACCTCGGACGAGGTCGCGAGGGCGGCGCTGTTCCTCGCGACGGACGCGACCTTCACGACCGGGCTGAAGCTGTCGGTCGACGGCGGGCTCGGCAAGCGGATTGCCACGCCGGAGAGCTGACGCCCCGACCGCGCCGACCGCGTCCGACCTGCGCTTTCCGTATTTCGCGCGCCCGCCAGATCTGATCTGGCGGGCGCGCGCCCACGTCTAGCGCCTTCTCGGTGAGGGGGAAAGCGGCGGCGGACGAGGGAGGGAGGCGGACCGGATGCGACAGCACTGCGAGCCCGGCACGGCGGCGCCGCTGCGCGTCGCGGTCATCATCGGCAGCACCCGCGAGGGCCGCCTCGGTGAGGCGGTGGGGCGGTGGTTCGTCGAGCGGGCGGCCAAGCGGGACGAGCTGGAGCTGTCGGTCGTCGACCTCGCCGACTTCGACTTCCCCGCGCGCTACCCCGACCTGCCCACGGGGCCGATGGCGGAGTTCACGGCCGAGGTCGACAGCGCGGAGGCGTTCGTGGTGGTGACACCGGAGTACAACCGCTCGTTCCCCGCCTCCCTCAAGCAGGCCGTCGACTTCGCGTACGACGAGTGGCACACGAAGCCGGTCGCGTTCGTCAGCTACGGCCACGGGTCGGGCGGGCTGTACGCGGTGGAGGGGCTGCGCACGGTCTTCACGGAGCTGCACACGGTCACCCTGCGCAACGGGGTGTCGATCAACCTCTTCGACTGCGGCGACGACGTCCTCGACGTCGACGCGGCGGCGGAGGAGCACAGGGACCGCGCGGCGAGCGTGCTGCTCGACCAGCTCGGGTGGTGGGGCCTGGCCCTCCGCGAGGCGCGGGCGGCCCGCCCGTACATCTGCTGATGAGTTTCCGGCACCGGCGGAGTCATAAGACAGAACCTGCCGAAGACGATCCAGAACGACGCACACGTACGACGCACCTGAACGTCGCACACGAACGACGACAGACGAAGGACTGACGATGAGTAATGACCTCGCGATCGAGACCACGGGGCTGGTGAAAGTCTTCGGCTCGAACCGCGCCGTGGACGGAGTCGATCTCGCCGTGCCGACGGGCACGGTCTACGGAGTGCTCGGCCCGAACGGCGCGGGAAAGACCACCGTCGTAAGGATGCTCGCGACGCTGCTGCGCCCCGACGGCGGCGAGGCCCGCATCTTCGGCAAGGACGTGGTGAAGGACGCCGAGGCGGTCCGCAGCCGGGTCGCGCTGACCGGGCAGTACGCGTCGGTGGACGAGGACCTGACCGGTTCGGAGAACCTGATCCTGCTCGGCCGGCTTCTCGGGCACACCAAGCCCGACGCCCGTGACCGCGCGGGGCAGTTGCTGGAGGCGTTCGGTCTTACGGAGGCGGCGGGCCGGCAGGTCAAGAACTACTCGGGCGGTATGCGGCGCCGTATCGACATCGCCGCCTCCATCCTGAACACCCCGGACCTGCTCTTCCTGGACGAGCCGACGACCGGCCTCGACCCGCGCAGCCGTAACCAGGTGTGGGACATCGTGCGGGCCGTGGTCTCACAGGGGACGACGGTGCTGCTGACGACCCAGTATCTGGACGAGGCGGACCAACTGGCGTCCCGTATCGCCGTGATCGACCAGGGCAAGGTCATAGCCGAGGGCACGAAGGGCGACCTGAAGGCGTCGGTCGGTTCCGGTGCCGTGCATCTGCGGCTGCGTGACGCGGCCCAGCGGCCGGACGCCCGGCGCGTGCTGGCCGCCGCACTGCGCGCGGACATCGTGCTGGACGCGGACCCGCTCGCGCTGACCGCCACCATCAGCGGGGGCGGCACCGACCAGGGCGCGGCCGAGCAGGCCGGGCGGGCGCTCGCCGAGCTGGCCCGCGAGGGGATCGTCGTGGACAACTTCTCCCTCGGCCAGCCCAGTCTGGACGAGGTCTTCCTCGCCCTCACCGACAAGAAGAAGCCGTCCGACGACGCGTCGCGTACGTCGTTCGGCGAGAGCACCGATGTGAAGGAGGGGGCGGCGGCATGACCACCGTAGCCACGAAGACCCAGGACCTCGACGACCTCGAACTCACCACGCCCACGGCGGACGACCTCGCCGCGCTGCTCGTGAACAAGGAACGCCCGCCGAGGCCCAGCGCGCTCTCCGCGTCGATGACCTTCGGCTGGCGGGCGATGCTGAAGATCAAGCACGTGCCCGAGCAGCTTTTCGACGTGACCGTCTTCCCGGTCATGATGGTGCTGATGTACGCGTATCTGTTCGGTGGTGCGCTGGCGGGGTCGGTCTCCGAGTACATCCAGTTCCTGCTGCCCGGCGTCATGGTGATGAGCGTCGTGATGATCACGATGTACTCGGGCGTCGCGGTCAACACCGACATAGCCAAGGGCGTCTTCGACCGCTTCCGCACGCTCCCGATCTGGCGCCCCGCCCCGATGGTCGGCTATCTGCTCGGTGACGTGATCCGCTACGTGATCGCCGCGATAGTGATCCTGGGCGTGGGTCTGGCCATCGGATACCGGCCCGACGGCGGTGTGCTCGGCATCGCGGCGGGAGTGGTGCTGCTGCTCGTCTTCTCCTTCTCGTTCTCGTGGATCTGGACGATGTTCGGGCTGATGCTGCGCACCGAGAAGTCGGTGATGGGCGTCAGCATGATGGTGATCATGCCGCTGACGTTCCTGAGCAACGTCTTCGTCGACCCGAAGACGATGCCGGGCTGGCTCCAGGCTTTCGTCAACAACAGCCCCGTCTCCGAACTCGCCAGCGCGGTGAGGGAGTTGATGGCGGGCAACTGGCCGGCCCACGACATCGCGGTGACGCTCGGCTGGTCGGTCGGGCTGGTGCTCGTCTTCGGCACGTGGACGATGCGGCTCTACAACCGCAAGTGAGGGTGCGAATCCGACGGCCGGTGGCCCGCGACTCCCCGGGGGAGAGCCGCGGGCCACCGGTGTGTTGACCTTGCCCAAAGGGCAAGCCCCAGCATCGGCGGTGCCGGGCGACGCGCCCGGTACGAGGAGAGGGACGGCGGTGACATGGAGAGCACGGGAGACACGGACGAACTGACCATCGGGGCGTTCGCCCGCGCGTCCCGGCTGTCACCGAAGGCACTGCGCCTCTACGACGAGCTGGGGCTGCTGGCACCGGCTCGCGTGGACGGGACGACCGGCTACCGGTACTACACCGGGGCGCAGTTGGAGCGGGCCCGGCTGGTGGCGTGGCTACGCCGCGTCGGGATGCCGCTCGCCCGGATCGGATCCGTCTGCGATCTGTGCGAGACGGATCCGGGGGCCGCCGCCCAGGACATCGGGGCGTACTGGGCGCGGGTGGAGACGGAGACCGCCGCGCGCCGGGACCTGGTGACCTTCCTCGTCGGCCAACTGTCGGGGAATCCGGCAGGGAGGGGCGTCGAAGAGATGTCTGACATGAGGATGCGTTACGCGGCCGGATCGGACCGAGGACTGGTCCGGGCGGTCAACCAGGACACCGCGTACGCCGGTTCACGGCTGCTCGCCGTGGCTGACGGATTCGGCGACGAGGGGGCACGGGCGAGCGGGGCGGCGGTCGACGCGCTGGTGGCGCTGGAGGAGTCGGTCCGGGGCGGTGATGTGCTCAACGGCCTGGCGGAAGCGGTGGATCGGGTGAACCGGGCGGGAGTGGCCGGCGTTGGCGACGGGTCCGCGGGATCTGGGGAGCCCGGGGGGTCCGGGACCACACTCACGGCGATGCTGTGGACCGGATCCCGGCTGGCGCTCGTGCACGTCGGTGACACCCGCGCGTATCTGCTGCGGGGCGGCGAGGTCTCCCGGATCACCCACGACCACACGCTCGTGCAGTCGATGATCGACGCGGGCAGCCTCACCGCCGAGGAGGCGATGTCGCACCCCCGACGGGCGCTGCTGCTACGGGCCCTGGACGGCAGCGAGGACCACCCCCGGCCGGATCTGCGGCTGCACGACGTGGAGCCCGGCGACCGCTATCTGCTCTGCTCCGACGGCCTGTTCACGGTCGTAGGGCCCGACGACCTCCGGCGCGTCCTCAGTACGGCGCCGGATCCCGAGGACGCCGTACGGGAACTGATCGCGCTGGCCCTGGCGGCGGGCGGCCCGGACAACGTGGCCTGTGCTGTGGCCGACGTCGTCACGGTGTGACCGTGTGAGGGGGCGGATCAGGTCGGCTCGGTGGTGAGTTCCGGGGGGAGCGTGTCGCGCAGTGCCGCGATGAATGCCTCGACCGCGGGGTGGGCCGCCGAGCCCGCCGCCCGGAACGTGACCTCGCTGCGCCGGTGCAGCGGGAGCGGTGTCAGCGTGGTGCCGGCGGGCGGGTTCCGCGCGCTGAGGTCGGGGACCACGGCGACGCCCGCGCCCGCCGCGACCAGGCCGAGCGCGGTGTCGTAGTCGTCCACGCGGTGCCACGAGTCGACGTGGAAGCCGCTCGCCTCGCAGAGCCGCGTCACGCTCGTGTGGCAGAGGGTGCCGGGCGTGGGCAGGATCCACGGCGCGTGGCGCCACTTCCGTACGGGATCCTCGTCCGGCGCGGGATCCGGGTCCGGGGCCAGGGCCGGGTCCGTCGGGGTGGCCAGCCGCATCCGTTCCGTGAACACCGGTCTGCTCCGGATGCCGGGCTCGGCGGGCGGCGGGCGGCCGTCCCCGGAGTCGTATTCGTAGTCGTAGTAATGGGTGAGCGCGAGGTCCAGCCGGCCGACCCGCAGGGCGTCGGGCGCGTCGGCGGGGTCGACCTCCCAGACCCAGGGCTCCAGCCTCGGATACGCCCGGCGCAGGTAGACGAGCAGGCCGGACGCCAGGGCGCGGGCGGCGGACGGGTAGATGCCCAGGCGGAGCGGACCGGCCACCTCCCGGCCTTCGGCCAGCTCCGTCCGGGCCGTCTCCAGACGCTCCAGGATGACCTCGGCGTGGCGCACCAGATTCGCTCCCGCCGGGGTGAGGGCCACACGTCGGCCGCTGCGTTCCAGGAGGGGCACGCCCGCGTTCCGCTCCAGGAGCGACAGCTGCTGGGAGACGGCGGAGGGGCTGTACGACAGGGCGTCGGCCACGGCGGCGATGGTGCCCCGATGGGCGAGTTCCCGCAGGAGGCGCAACTGGTGCAGGTTGAGCATCGGCTCAGCTTACGAGCGGCGTCAGTATTTCCCGCTGGACCTGGACGGTCGGGCGGGCGCAGGATCCGAAGCATGACGAGTGACAGAGTCACGAGCGGCAGAGCTACGAACGGAAGAGCCACGAGCGCGGGCGTCCCCGCTCCCGGGGTGCACATCCCGCTGATCACGCCCTTCGACGCTGCCGGGGAAGTCGCGCTCGACGCCCTGGAGGCGCTGGCCCACGACATGCTCACCGCCGGCGCCGCGGGTCTCGTCGCCCTCGGCACCACCGCGGAGGTGGCGACCCTGAGCGTGGTCGAGAAGGACGCGGTCGTCAGCACGCTCGCCCGTGTCTGCCGGGAGCGCGGCGCGCCCCTCATGGTCGGTGCCGGGAACAACGACACGGCGGCCAGCCGTGACGCGCTCGCCGCACTCGGGAAGGTGCCCGGGGTGACGGCGGCGCTGACGCTCGTGCCGTACTTCACCCGGCCCTCGGCGGCCGGTGTCGTCGCCCACTTCACCGAACTGGCCGCCAACAGCCCCGTACCGCTGGTGATTTACCACATCCCCTACCGCACGGGGCAGGAGCTGGACGCGGACACGCTGCGGACGCTCGGCGCGCTGCCGGGCGTCGTGGGTGTGAAGTACGCGACCGGCGGCATCGGCGCGGCGACGGTGGATCTGCTCGGTGAACTGCCTGACGGATTCGCCGTGTTCGCCGGGGACGACCTCTTCTTCTCGCCGCTGCTGGCCATGGGTGCCCACGGCGGCATCCTGGCGTCCGCGCATCTGGCGACCGGCCGTTACGTGGAGCTGGCCGGGGCCTGGGCGGCCGGCGACGTCACCCGCGCCCGTGACCTCGGGCACCGCCTCGGCGCCCTGTCGGCGGCCGTGTTCGCCGAACCGAACCCCACCGTGGTCAAGGGGGTGCTGCACGCTCAGGGGCGTATCCCCACGGCGTCCGTACGACTGCCGCTGCTGTCCGCAGGGCCGGGGGCGGTGGACGGGGCGCTGCGGTTGCTGGCCGGACAGGAGCTGGAGTGGGCAGAGGGCCTGGGGTCGACGCCGGGACTCACAGCTGCCAGTTGAGTGCGCCGGAGGCGTCGCCCTCCGGGCGTTCGGGGCGGTAGGCGCAGGTCGCGCCCGTGGTCACCGACTTCCGCAGATGCGCGGCCAGTTCGGGGTGGAGGGCGTCGAGCTTGCGCAGGGTGTCGCGGATCCGGGCCGTGACGGTCTTACGGGCCCGCTCGGCCTCGTCGCCCAGCCGGCGGGTGCGCCCGCCGAGTCCTGCGGCGGTGCGGAGTTCGTCGAGGAGGGCCTGGCGCTCCCTGTCGTACGCGGCGGCGCGCGCGTCGTCGCCGCGTTCACCCGCGCGGTCGATCTCCTGGTCCAACTGGTCGAGCCGCCGGCGGTACTCCGCCTTGGCCCGTTCGTCCAGCACCGGGTCGCCGCCCATGGCGCGCGCCGCCACGGCCGTCTCCCCGCCGTCCGGGGAGAGCAGCCGGACCGCGGGGAAGTCCGTGCCGGGGTGCGAGACCAGCGTGTGCAGATCGCGCAGTCCCTTGGCGTCGGGCACGTGGACCGCCCGCCCCTCGAAGGCGAGCGCCCAAACGGCCCCGTCCCGTCTGAACTCCGCTCCGGACGGGACCGGTTGAGCCCCTTCGGCGGCGGCGGCGCGGGTGTCGGCGTCCGAGCCGGCGTCCGCCTCCGTACGGCCTACGGCACCCCCGCCCGATGATCCGTCCGGTCTGCCCGGCCCCCTCGGGCCCGCGCCGTCCGCCCATGGGCCTCTCACCCACGGCCCCCGCCGGGTGTCCGGGCCCGGCGGGTCGGGTGAGCCGGCCGAACCGGGCTCGTCGGCCACCCCCTCCGCCACCGGGGCGCGCTTCTCCAGATGCCGCAGCCCCATCGACCGCGCCGCCCGAGCCGTCCGTGCGCGCAGGGACGCCTCCGCGGCGGCGTCCCCGTCCCCGCCGCGTGCCCGCAGCGCGTCCGCCAGCGCCAGGCCCGCCCGCAGGGACCATGGTCTCGCCTGGAGGCGGTCGGCGGAGTCACGCGCGGCGGTGAAGGAGGCCACCGCCGCGTCCCAGTGCCCCTCCGCCGCGTCCAGCAGACCGAGCCAGAGGTCGACGGGCCCGCTGATGTCGCAGCCGTACAGCGCGACGAGCCATCGGCCGCTGTGCGCGCCGAGCGCGCCCCGGGCCTCGGCGATCAGCGCGGGATCCCCTGACGCGGCGGCCGTCTGCGCCAGGAGCCGGAACCACAGCGGTGCGAAGACCCGCGAGACGGGCTCCGGCCGGTCCGACACCTCCCGGAGCAGCCGCAGCGCCCGCGCCGTGTCGCCCTGTTCGACCGCGGCGATCCCGTCGAGCAGCAGCGGGTAGAAGTAGTCCACCCCGTCGAGGCCGCGCGTGACGGCGTCGGCCTGGTCGTAGCGACCCCGCGTCATGTGCAGGGCCCAGCGCAGATGCGAGGTGAGATATCCGTACGCCGCCTGGTCGGGCACGGCCTCGATCGTGTCCGCGTACCACTTCTCCGCCTGGTCGAAGTCGCCCGTGAGCGCGGCGACGATGCCCAGGTCGAGGGTCTTGCCCAGCTCGTACCTGCGCTTGCCCGTCCGCTCGGCCACTCCCGCGTACGTACGCAACTGGCCCAGGTAGCGCGGGTCGCCGAGCTCCAGGAGGGTCACCCAGCGCATCGCCGCGGCGTGGACCTCCATGTCCAGATTCTGGGTGCGGCGGGCGACGGTCGACATCTCGGTGGTGAGGGCGAGCCGTTCGTCGGACGTCCCGAGGCCCCAGATGGTGTCGTGCCGTGCCCAGAGGGAGAACGCGAGCGCCTCGTCGTCGTCGTCCCGTCGTGCGAGGTCCGTGGCTCGGACGGCGAGGTCCTGCGCCATCCGCTCCATCTCGTTGCTGCCGGGGCCCCCGCTGTCGGCGGAACCGTCCCTGTCCCCGTCCCCGAACAGCGCGCGGTACGCCTCGTGCAGCAGCTCCCCCGTCTGGGAGCCGTGGCCGGGCATGTCCTGTTGCTGATGGAGGGTGAGCGCGACGCGCGTCAGCAGCTCGGGGTCGCCCAGCTCGCGCGCCGGTGTCACCGCGCGGTCGTAATACCGACGGGCCTCTTCATCCATGCCGTGGTGCCGCAGCTCGCCGGCGAGGTCGAGCGAGATGAGGACGGCGCGGCGCGGATCTCCCTCGCCGGACGTCTCCGCCACCTCCAGGGCGCGGCGGAAGTGACCGACGGCCTCGTCGACCGCGAGCCTGCTCGACGCGTCCCGCGCCGCCGCGAGCAGCAGATCGATGCGGTGGCCCCGGTCCACCGTCCCGCCCGCGAGATGGGCGTGCCGCGCCAGATCGGCGGGGACGATCTTCTCGCTCAGCGCCGGGGCGGTGTCCAGGGCCCGCACGACCGCGCCGTGCAGACGGGCCGCGTCCGCCTCTTCCAGGGATTCGTAGAGCGTCTCGCGGACGAGGTCGTGGGCGAAGGCGAACCGGCCGGCCCCGCGCGTCACCACGAGCCGGGCCGACACGGCCCGGTCCAGCAACCGGTCCACGTGCGGCACGGGCGCCGACGTGGCGGCGGCGAGCACCTGGCGGTGGAACTCCCTGCCCAGCACGCTCGCCGTGACCAGCAGGTCGCCCACCGGCTTCGGCAGCATCGACAGCCGTCGCCGCACTGCCTCTCGCACGCCGGGGGCGATCGTGCTGACGGGGCTGCCGCCGTGCCAGAGACGGGCGGTCTGCTCGACGAAGAACGGATTGCCGCCCGTACGGCTGTGCACCTCGTCCACCAGCGCGGGCTCCGGCTCCCGCCCGGTCGTGAGCGCGAGGAGCGCGCCCACGTCGTCCCTGTCGAGCCCGGTCAGCGTCACCGCCGTGGTGGCTCGGGCGACGAGGGGAAGGATGAGCTGCTGGAGCGGATGGCCGGGCGCCTCCACCTCCACGTCGCGATACGTCCCGATGAGCAGCAGCCGCTCGAACCACGCGTGCTGGGCGGCGAATTCGAGAAGTCTGAGCGACGCGGTGTCCGCCCAGTGCAGGTCGTCCAGGACGACGACGACCGGCCGGTCCTGGGAGACGGTGACGAGGGCGGTCGTCACCGCGTCGTACACGGAGAAGGCGTCCTTGGCCTCGTCGTCCCCCGCGGCCTCGCCGAGCAGTACCGCGAGCCGTCCGCCCGCCGCCTCCTCGGCCCTCGCCCACTCGTCCTCACCGAGGCCCCGCCGCATCCCGCGCACCACCTGCACCCACGGCCAGTACCCCGGAGCGCTGCCCTCCCAGCAGGATCCGCCGAGCACCAGGGCCCCGCGCTGCCGGGCCTCCAGGGCGACGGCGGTGACGAGCGTGGTCTTGCCGATGCCCGCCTCGCCCGCGACCAGCACGAGACCCCCGTGGCTGTCCGTCGCCCGGCCGATCTCCGCGCGGAGGACGCCTGCGGGGTGGTCACGCCCGATCAGTGCAGGGGTCATGACCAAAACCATAGAAGGCACCACTGACAATCGGCATACGAAATCTTTGCCGACGGACAGACGCGCAGGTGGGAAGGGGTCGGGTACGATCCGCGCCCGCCGCCTAGGACCCGGCCCGCGGATCCCGCGGATCCCCCACCTCCCGCGGACCGGGCGCGGAGCCGCCGTACCGCGCCAGCATCCCGCCCGTCGCCGCCGGGCCGGCCGCGAAGACGTACGCCTCGCTGTCGTCGAGCCTGTGTCCCGTCGCCGCGTCGACGACCACCGGCTCGACCTCCTCGCCGGTCTCCGCGTCGACGAGGATCATGGTCCGGTCCTCGGCCGGCAGGCGCGAGTTGCCCCACGCGGCGAGGCTGACGAGTACCGGGCGCAGCGAGCGGCCGAGGTCCGTGAGGACGTACTCGTGGCGCGTCGGCCCCTGTTGGTACGGGCGGCGCTCCAACAGCCCCTCGGCGACCAGGGACTTCAGCCGGGTGGTGAGCATGCTGGAGGAGATACCCAGGCTCTCCTGGAACTGGTCGAAGCGTGTGTAGCCGTCGAACGCGTCATGAAGGATCAGCAGCGTCCACCACTCGCCCACCTGTCGCACGGTGGTGGACAGCGGACATGTCCGGTCCTCCGGTCGCATCCGGTTCACTCGCGCCGCCATGTGTCCCACCCCGCCCGCCCGTCCGGTTACTGCTAAAGTCGAAGTTACTCACTTCTATTTTAGCATCGGCAGTGCCGAGGAAGGCCGGGGACGGATCGTGGACGAGTCACTGGACGGCAGGCGCGCGCTGGTCACCGGCGGTACGAAGGGGGCCGGCGCCGCCATCGCCGCGCGGCTCGCGCGGGCCGGTGCCACCGTGCTGGTGACCGCGCGGCACCGTCCTGAAGAGGTCGAGCCGGAGCGGTTCATCGGCGCGGACATCACCACACCCGACGGCGCCCGCACGATCGTCTCCGAAGCGCTCGACCGGGTCGGCGGGATCGACATCCTGGTCAGCAACTTCGGCGGCTCCCACGCCCCGTCCGGCGGCTTCGCCGCGCTGGACGACGCGGCGTGGGACACCGAACTCAACAGCAACCTGCTGGCCGCCGTGCGGCTGGAC
Source organism: Streptomyces sp. NPDC060366 (assembly GCF_042725135.1). Lineage (NCBI taxonomy): Bacteria > Bacillati > Actinomycetota > Actinomycetes > Kitasatosporales > Streptomycetaceae > Streptomyces > Streptomyces sp. NPDC060366. The sequence goes on from NZ_JBHXDC010000004.1 coordinate 441,520, forward strand.
CGCGGCCTGCTGCCGGGCATGATCGCGGCACGCAAGGGCGCGATCGTGCACGTCACCTCCATCCAGCACCGGATGCCTCTGTACGAGGCGACGCTCGGCTACGCGGCGGCGAAGGCGGCGCTCGCGACGTACAGCAAGGGCCTGGCCAACGAGGTCGCCCCGCACGGCGTCCGCGTCAACACGGTCTCGCCGGGCTTCATCAGGACCACGGCCGCGGAGGCGCTCGTCGAGCGCATCGCGGCGGGCGCGGGCATCGACACCGACGCGGCGCTCCGGCGGCTCATGGACTCGCTCGGCGGGATCCCGCTGGGGCGGCCGTCGGAGCCCGAGGAGGTCGCCGAGCTGGTCGCCTTCCTCGTCTCGGACCGCGCGTCGTCCATCGTCGGCGCCGAGCACGTCATCGACGGCGGGACGACCCCGACGGCCGGCTGACCCTCACCCCCTACCTCCCAAGGAGCACACCATGAACGTCAACGACGTGACCCCCGCACTCCCCGACGTGGTCACCCGCTATCTGACCGCCCACCACCTCCGCGACAAGGAGTCCGCGCTCGCCACCTTCCACGAAGGCGCCACCGTCACGGACGACGGCTCGACGTACACCGGCAGGGCCGCGATCGGGCAGTGGCTCGGCGAGGCGGCGAGCGAGTACACGTACACCACCGAACTCCTCCGTGCCGAGAGCCCGGACGAGAACCACCACGTCGTCACCAACCGCCTGGAGGGCGACTTCCCCGGCGGGCGCGTCGACCTCCGTTTCCGGTTCACGCTGCGCGCCGGACTGATCGAGGACCTGACCATCGCGCCGTAACCCACGCGACCCGGCCTCCCCGGCGATGACAGACTCCGGCGTCGACTCCATTTGTCACGTTCCTCAGGAGACCCCCGTGTCCGACCTGACCACCGACCGTCTCGTCCTGCGTTCCTGGCCCGCCGACGAAGTCGCCGCCGTCGTCGCCGGTGAGAGCCGGCTCCCTCACTGGGCCGAGGACTTCCCCGCCGAAGGCGACCGCGTCATCGCCGGTTTCATCGCCGAACACCCGGGGACCCTCGGCCCCTACGGCCAGCGGCAGATCATCGAACGGGCGACCGGCCTGGTCGTCGGGGCCGTCGGTCTCTTCCCGCCGTCGGACGGCACGATCGAGTTCGGCTACGGAATCGTCCCCTCCCGCAGGGGCCGGGGCTACGCCTCCGAGGCGGCCCACGCCGTCGCCGCCTTCGCCCTGACCGCGCCGGGTATCCATACGGTGAGCGCGAAGGTGGAACTGTCGAACCCGGCATCGGCCCGCGTACTGGAGAAGGCGGGACTCACCCGAGTGAGCGCCGACTCCGAGATGGCCCATTTCCAGGCCACGGCGCCCCTGCCGGAGCCGTCGCCGCACTCCCCGCCGTCGCCGCAGCGGGCTTCTTGATACGCAGAACACGCACACACAGGAGTTGAGGACTCATGGCGGACGACCGCGGTCAGCGGCCGATGACCGACGAGGAGATCGAGGCCGCCGCGCTCGGGCCCGCCCAGCGGGTCGACGGGCAGGTGACGCTGAGGGAGTACGACCACCGATGGCCGGGGGTCTACGAGCGCGAGGCCGCGTCGATCGGCGCGCGGCTCGCCGAGGGGGGCGGCGCCTCCGGGCACCGGATCGAGCATGTCGGCTCCACCTCGGTGCCCGGACTTCCCGCGAAGCCGGTCATCGACATGCTGCTGATCGTCGACGACCCCGGCGACGAGGACGGTTACGTGCCCGCCCTGACCGCCGTCGGCTACACGGTCGCCGTCCGGGAGCCCGAGTGGTACGAGCACCGGGTGCTCCGGAAACAGGACCTCGACCCCTCGGCCGGCTCGGCCAACCTGCATGTACTGCCCGGCGGTTGCCCCGAGGTCGACCGCATGCTGCTCTTCCGGGACCGGCTGCGCAGGCACACCGGCGACCACGAGCTGTACGCGAGGACGAAGCGGGGGCTGGCGCGGCAGGAGTGGAAGTACATGCAGAACTACGCCGACGCGAAGACCGAGGTGGTCGAGGAGATCCTGGCCCGGGCGAGGCGCGCGGGCTGAGGCCCGCTCAGTCCCAGCGGTCCTCGTTGAGGAAACGGGCAACACCGCGCCAGGAGTTGGGGCCCATCACCCCGTCCACCGGCCCGGTGTACCCGTAACCGCCCGCGAGCCGCTGGAGCGCGGCGTACGTCTGCGGACCGGGCGCGCCGTCGATCGGGCCGGTGTAGCCGTGGTGGTCGCGCAGGTTGCGTTGCAGTGCCGCGTACGTCTGGGTGCCCGGCGCGCCGTCGACGGGGCCCGCGTAACCCGACTCGATCGACAGCCACTTCTGGGCCCGCTGCCAGAACACCGTGCCCGGTACCCCGTCCTGCTCCGTCGAGGTCTTCGGCAGCCCACCGCCACCACCACCGCCGTTCCCCAGGAAAGTGAGCGGATTGATGCGTACGCCGTTCGGATCGATCATGTGCCAGTGCACGTGCGGGCCGGTGGACGACCCCGAGCCGGGCGCGCCGACCGCGCCGCCGGAGAGTCCGACGACGCCGCCCGCCGCGACCGCCGCGCCGTTGCCGAGCAGGAACTGGGACAGGTGCATGTACTGAGTGCGGTAGCCGTTGGGATGGGAGATGGTCACGGTGTGGCCGCCGGTCCCGTTGTCCGGGATGTTGGTGACCGTCCCGCCGCCGGCCGCCGGGAGCCGCGTTCCGACACCCATGCCGTAGTCGAGACCGCCCAGCGAACCGCTGTTGAGGTGGTCCTGCCAGCTGCCGGTCATCGTGTAACCGCTGAACGGGTTGTGGAAGTTGTCGCGCGGCGCCCGGTCGGCGCCGCTGTCCGCGTACGCCGGCGTACCGGTGGTGGCGACGAGGCCGACGCCGAGTGCACCGGCGCCGAGTGCGCCGACTGATCCGCGCAGCACGGCGCGGCGGGTGAGGTGGGGCTCACACATGAGGACTCCTGTGGGGGGAGGAGTGAACTGGACGACATCCGAACGTAGGGGATTTCAGGCGTGGTTGGTATGGCAGGTTCTGATATGAACGAATGTCCTGGACGTGTGTTCTGAACGCTCGTCCTGAACCAATGTTCTGAACGAACGTTCAAGTCTGGGGTACGGTGTCTCCATGGGACACCGCGAAAAGCTGATGGCCGGCGCCCGGCGCTGCCTGGAGGAGCGTGGCTACGCGCACACGACCTCCCGTGACATCGCCGCCGCCGCCAACGCGCCGCTCGGCACGATCAACTACCACTACGGCTCCAAGGAGGCGCTGCTCAACGCCGCCATGCTGGAGTCGATCCACGAGTGGGGCGCCAAGGTCCAGGCGGCCGAGACACCGGCTCACACGACCGGAACGACCGGCACGACGTCCACCACGGCTGCGACGGCCACCACGGCCACCACGGACGCGACGGCCTCCGTCGGAGCCCGGCTGGAAACCATGTGGGCCCGCGTCATCGAGTCCCAGGTCACCGACCGGCCCCTGCTCGTCGCCGCGACCGAGGGGTTCGCGCAGGCCGAGCGGTCCCCCGAGGTCCGCGCGCAGATCGCCGAGGCGTACGAACTCGCCCGCCCCCAGCTCGCGGCCGACCTGCACGGCATCCGCGGCGAGGAGGGATCGGCCGACGCCGCGACCGCCCGCGCCGTCGGCTCCGTGCACATGGCGCTGGTCGCCGGTCTGACGCAGCAGTGGCTCGTCGATCCCGAACACGCCCCGTCCGCGAGCGAGCTCGCCGCCGGTCTGCGGGCGATCGCCCGGAGCCTCGACGCCGACGGCTGAACGGACCCGGATGCGGCGGTCTTTCACCCATCTCCATGTCCACACCCAGTACTCGCTGCTGGACGGTGCGGCGCGGTTGGGGGACATGTTCAAGGCGTGCGATGAGATGGGGATGTCTCATATCGCGATGACGGACCATGGGAATCTTCATGGTGCGTATGACTTCTTCCATCAGGCGAAGAAGGCGGATGTGACGCCGATCATCGGTATCGAGGCGTATGTGGCGCCGGAGTCGCGGCGTAACAAGCGGAAGGTGCAGTGGGGGCAGCCGCATCAGAAGCGTGATGACGTTTCGGGTTCGGGTGGTTATACGCACAAGACGATCTGGGCGGCGGACAAGACGGGGCTGCACAATCTCTTCCGGCTGTCTTCTGACGCGTATGCGGAGGGGTGGTTGACGAAGTGGCCGCGGATGGACCGGGAGACGATCGCGAAGTGGTCGGAGGGTCTGATCGCCTCCACGGGGTGTCCGTCGGGTGAGTTGCAGACGCGGCTCAGGCTGGGGCAGTTCGACGAGGCGGTGCAGGCGGCTTCGGACTACCAGGACATCTTCGGCAAGGACCGGTATTTCCTGGAGTTGATGGATCACGGGATCGAGATCGAGCGGCGGGTGCGGGACGGTCTGCTGGAGGTGGGGAAGAAGCTGGGGATTCCGCCGCTGGTGACGAACGACTCGCATTACACGTATGCGAATGAGGCGACGGCGCATGACGCGCTGTTGTGTATTCAGACGGGTAAGAATCTGTCGGATCCGGACCGGTTCCGGTTCGACGGGACCGGTTATTACCTGAAGTCGACGGACGAGATGTATGCGATTGATTCGTCGGACGCGTGGCAGGAGGGGTGCGCGAACACCCTTCTGGTGGCGCAGCAGATCGATACGGAGGGCTGGTTCCAGGAGCGGAACCTGATGCCGAAGTTCGATGTGCCGGCGGGCTTCACGGAAGTCACCTGGTTCCATGAGGAAGTCGCCCGCGGACTCCGTGCCCGCTTTCCCGGCGGTGTGCGCGAGCGGTATCAGCGACAGGCCGAGTACGAGATGGGCATCATCGTCGAGATGGGGTTCCCCGCGTATTTCCTGGTCGTCGCGGACTTCATCATGTGGGCCAAGAACAACGGCATCGCCGTCGGGCCGGGGCGGGGCTCCGCGGCCGGGTCACTGGTCTCGTACGCGATGGGCATCACCGACCTCGACCCCATCGAACACGGCCTGATCTTCGAGCGGTTCCTCAACCCCGAGCGCATCTCCATGCCCGATGTCGACATCGACTTCGACGAGCGCCGGCGCGGTGAGGTCATCCGGTATGTGACCGAGAAGTACGGCGCCGACAAGGTCGCCATGATCGGCACGTACGGAAAGATCAAGGCGAAGAACGCCATCAAGGACTCGGCCCGTGTGCTGGGTTACCCGTACGCGATGGGTGACCGGCTCACGAAGGCGATGCCGGCCGACGTCTTCGGCAAGGGCATCGATCTGGGCGGCATCACCGATCCCGAGCACCCGCGCTACGACGAGGCGGGCGAGATCCGGGGGATGTACGAGAACGAGGCGGACGTGAAGAAGGTCATCGACACCGCGAAGGGTGTCGAGGGCCTGGTGCGCCAGATGGGTGTGCACGCGGCCGGTGTGATCATGTCCAGCGAGACGATCACCGACCATGTGCCGGTCTGGGTAAGGCACACCGACGGCGTCACGATCACGCAGTGGGACTATCCGAGCTGCGAATCGCTCGGCCTGCTGAAGATGGACTTCCTGGGTCTGCGAAATCTGACCATCATGGACGACGCCGTCAAAATGGTGGGGACGAACAGAGGCATCGATCTGGAGCTTCTGTCGCTGCCTCTCGACGACCGGAGAACCTTCGAACTCCTCGGGCGCGGTGACACGCTCGGCGTCTTCCAGTTCGACGGGACCGCGATGCGCGCGCTCCTGCGACTGATGAAGCCCGACCAGTTCGAGGACATCACCGCCGTCACCGCGCTCTACCGGCCGGGCCCGATGGGCATGAACTCGCACACGAACTACGCGCTGCGCAAGAACGGGCAGCAGGAGATCACCCCGATCCACCCGGAGCTGGCCGAACCGCTCAAGGACGTCCTCGGGATCACATACGGACTGGTCGTCTACCAGGAACAGGTACAGAAGGCGGCACAGGTGCTGGCCGGCTACACGCTCGGGCAGGCGGACCTGTTGCGCCGGGCGATGGGCAAGAAGAAGAAAGAGGTCCTGGACAAGGAGTTCGTGCCGTTCCGCGACGGCTGCCGTGAGCGCGGTTATTCGGACGAGGCGGTACGGGCGGTGTGGGACGTACTGGTGCCGTTCGCCGGATACGCGTACAACAAGGCGCACGCGGCGGCCTACGCCCTCGTCTCGTACTGGACGGCGTACCTCAAGGCCAACCACCCGGCCGAGTACATGGCGGCGCTGCTGACCTCGGTGAAGGACGACAAGGACAAGTCGGCGGTCTATCTCAACGAGTGCCGTCGTATGGGTATCAAGGTGCTCCCGCCGAACGTGAACGAGTCGGTGGCGAATTTCGCCGCGCAGGGCGACGACGTGATTCTGTTCGGGCTGACGGCGGTGCGTAACGTCGGTACGAACGTGGTGGATTCGATCATCCGCTCGCGCAAGGCGAAGGGGAAGTACGCCACGTTCCCCGACTTCCTCGACAAGGTCGAGGCGGTCGTCTGCAACAAGCGCACCGTCGAATCACTCATCAAGGCGGGCGCCTTCGACGAGATGGGCCACACCCGTAAGGGGCTGGTCGCCCACCACGAGCCGATGATCGACAACGTGGTGCAGATCAAACGGAAGGAGGCGGAGGGGCAGTTCGACCTCTTCGGTGGTGCGGGCGACGGCGGCGAAGTCTCCCCTTCCGAGCCGGGGTTCGGGCTCGACGTGGAATTCTCCGACATCGAGTGGGACAAGTCGTATCTGCTCGCCCAGGAGCGGGAGATGCTCGGTCTTTACGTCTCCGACCATCCGCTTCTCGGTATCGAGCACATCCTCTCGGAGCGGTCGGACGCGGCGATCTCCCAGCTCACCGGGGGTGAGCACGCCGACGGTGCGGTCGTGACGATCGGCGGCATCATCTCCGGGCTCCAGCGGAAGATGACCAAGCAGGGCAACGCCTGGGCGATCGCCACCGTGGAGGACCTGGCCGGGTCCATCGGGTGCATGTTCTTCCCCGCGACGTACCAGTTGGTCTCGACCCAACTGGTCGAGGACACCGTCGTCTTCGTCAAGGGGCGGCTCGACAAGCGCGAGGACATCCCGCGCCTCGTCGCGATGGAGATGCGGGTCCCCGACCTGACCGACGTCGGCGCGCACGCGCCCGTACGGCTCGACATGCACGAGTCGCACATCACGCCCGATTCGGTCCGCCAGCTCAAGGAGATCCTGAAGGCGCATCCGGGCCCGACGGAAGTACGGCTGCGCGTACGGCGGCGGGCCACGACCACCGTCTACCGGCTGGGCTACGGAGTCGCCGTCACCCCCGAGTTCTGGGCCGACCTGAAGGCGGCGGTCGTCGTGACACGGCGGCCGACATCTCCCGAACAGGTCGGCGCCCCGCCATCGGCGTGAGGCCCTAGGCTCGTTGCGACAGCGGGGCTGTGGTGGGGGGGGCGGGGAACTCGTATGTTCAAGAGGGCAGTTGGGCGCAAGCGGGAGATGGCGCTGGTCGGCGCCGGGCTTATCGTGGCCGTGGGTGGCGTCTTCGTCATGGCGGACACGGAGACCGACGACGGCGAGAGCGACGGCTTCTCCGGGAAGTCCTCGGGGCCCTTCTACAACCCACAGTTGAGGGACTGGGCCGACGGGATGTGCGAGAGCAGAGCGTCCCTGAGGGCGCTGCGAGTGGACAGCCTGAAGCAGGCCGACCGGCTTCGGGGAAAGGCCGGTGAACCTGCCTCCGAGCAGGCATCCGGCTCAGTCGCCTCCAGCTATCTCCTCTCGGCGGCAAAGGCGCTGGACAACATCTCCCGAGAATTCGGAGCGGTGGATTCGCTGACGCGGATCCCCGACACGGAGAGACTGCGGGCCGCCTATGTGAGGGAGATCGACCGCGTTCGGCCCGAGGTCGGAGAGCTGTCCGACGCCGAGGGCCTTGCCCGTCTCTCCGCGCGGGAGAGGATCGGCCGTGCCGAACGAGTCACCTCGCTGGTGGCGGCGATCAAGGAACCGAGCCCGAGCTTCGACGAACTGGCCCAAACGAATGGGCTGTTCGAATCCGCCGCCAACTCTCCCGGCTGCGTGGCGATTCGGGCGGCCGAGCGCGAGCGGTCCGAACCGACGCCGACGCCGAAGCCGCCGCCGCTCCTCGCGGCCGACGGAACGTCCGTCGCCGCCTGCGCGGACGGAGCCTGCGAGGTCAGGGTCACGAAGCCGGCCACCCGCATCAAGGTCCGCGACCTGACGCTGGAAGTGGACCGGAACGACACCGAGGTCACGGTGCGCCACTCCTACCCGTCGGGCGGCGCGGTCAGGGTGAACCTCTCCGGTGAGGGCGCGCGGGGCACCTTCGGCCGGGGCGGCGGCACGATCGTCACCGTGGAGCTGAAGGGCATCAACACGGGCAACGCGGTGCTGGGGATCAATTCGTCGTCGTAGGAGGCCGGCTCGCCGCCGTTACCTCCGGGGTAATCGCCACGGCCCGCCCGTCCCCGCCAGGATGTGATCACACGCCGCGCCGGCAGGGCGCGGGGCAGGTGAGGGGTGGACAGCCATGTCGGAAGAAGCGGGCACGCGGACGCGCCAGGTGATCGAGCAGCTGCTGGGCAGGATCGGCGCCGGTGACTCGGACGGGATCGCCGAGCTGTACGCCGAAGAGGTCGACTGGGGGCTGAACTGGCCGGAGGCCGAGCACGGCCGGGCCGACACACCCTGGATCCGGCACCGGACCAGCCGCGCCGACGCGGCGGCCAACTACCGCGAGATCGCCGAGCACCATGTGCCCGGATCGGTCGGCACCGAGATCGAGCGGATCCTGGTCGACGGGAACGACGCCGTCGTGACGGGCGAGATCCGGCAGACGGCCCGGTCCACCGGACGCGCCTACCGCGCGCGGTTCGCTCTGCACCTCACCGTCGAGAACGGTCTCATCACCCGTAACCACATCTACGAGGACAGCCTCGCGGTTGCCCGGGCGTTCGACGGGGCGGCCGAAGGACCGGGCGACTGACGGCCCGCCCAACCCTCGTCCCCCGACTTCCTCTCAACAGTTATCCGCAACTCTGTTGAAAATACCTCCCTGGCCAGGCCTTGTACGGAAAGGGAGCGTTCAGCGAGAGTTCATCCCGCGACGCCCCACACACCCCCCATCCACGTCGCCGGATGAGCGCCCACCCATGAATACGCGGCAACAAGCCCTATTCCCCACAGGTTTGACAGGCCGCTATTCAGCGCTGCTCCGATAACGAGAGGAAGCACCGTGCAGGTTTCCCGGAAATACCTCGTCGCCGCCGTCACCGGCGTTCTGCTGTCCGCCTCCGCCGTCACCGGCGCGCAGGCCGCCGACCCGTCCGGTGCCACGGGCCAGGCGCCCCGGTACCAGCCCGAGATGGTCTCGGCGCTCGCCGAGACGCTCGGTACCACGGAGCGGGAGGCCGTCGAGCGGCTCGACCACGAAGCCGCGCAGCAGCGCGAGTTGGCCGCCGTGAACAAGCAGGGGATCAAGACGGACGGCGCCTTCTTCACCAAGGCGGGCACACTGACGGTGAACGCGCCGGACGCGAGATCCGCGGCCCGGGTGGCGGACGCCGGCCTCGTCGCACGCGTTCCCGAGCACGGCAAGTCGGCGCTGGACCGAATAAAGGCGGAGCTGGACGCGAAGGCCGTCGAGCAGGCCCCCGTCGGTGTCTCGTCGTGGTCGGTCGACCTCGCGTCCGACACCGTCACGGTGGAGGTGAGCAGCGACAGCGGCACCGCCGCCCGTTCGTTCATCAAGGCCGCGAGCAAGCACGGCGACGCCGTCCGCGTCGTCCGCGGCCAGGAGCGGCTGGAGACCCAGGCGGTGGTGCCCCCGGGCAGCCGTATGACGTTCAACGGGTACATCTGCTCGGTCGGTTTCGGGGCGCGTGACGCCGCGGGCAAGCAGTACCTGGTGACCGCCGGGCACTGCATCGAGGACCTGCCCGACCTCGCGTACAACAACGTCAAGTTCGCCAAGGGCACGAACTCGCGCTTCGCCGTCGGCACACGCAGCGTGGACATGGGCATAGCGGCGGTCGACGCCGAGGACTCGATAGGCACGCAGGTCACCACGCACGGCCAGGCCGGGAACGTCGCGGTCCGCGGCGGTACGCGCGCGGCGACCGGTGCGGCGATGTGCAAGTCCGGCCAGACCACCGGCTGGACCTGCGGCACCGTGCGCTCGTACAACGTCACCGTCACGTACACCGACGCCAACGGCGGCCCCGACACGGTCGTCACGGGCCTCGGCAGCTCCACGGTCTGCACCGAGGGCGGCGACAGCGGTGGCGCCTACATCTCCGGCAACCAGGCGCAGGGCATGACCTCCGGCGGGCCGATCGGCCAGAACTGCGGCGGTGTGAACACCACCGGTTCCTCGTACTTCCAGCCGCTGACCGACGCGCTCTCGCACTACAAGCTGACCCTCAACACCAACTGACCAGGTTTTCGTTTCTCCGATGCCCCCGGAGAGACGGCGGCGGAGCCGCCCACCCTTACCGGTGGGCGGCTTTCGTCGTCCGCATACCATCGACGGAGAAAACGGGGTCCGGTCGTTCGGGACTCCTCTTCGATCGGAGCTGCTGCCATGACCGACACGGAAACGGACATGGGCGGGGACACGCGGGGTGACGTCGCCGGCGACACGGAAGTGACGTTCGCCGATGTCTTCCGTGAGGCCCTGCGCCGCCGCGGTCTCTCCTTGGAGCGCGTACGCGACCGGCTCGAAGCCCAGGGCATCGGCGTCAGCCTCGCCACCCTCAGTTACTGGCAGCGCGGTCGCAGCCAGCCCGAGCGGGCCAGATCCCTGCGCGCCGTCGACGCGCTGGAGGACATACTCGCCCTGCCCGCCGGCGCCCTCCGCTCCCTCCTGCGCCCCGGCCGGCCGCGCGGCCGTACGGCGTCCGATCTGCTCGACCTGTCCGCCTCGCACCGTGTCTTCGGTGAGAACTCCGACGTGGAACAGGCCCTCGGCGCGGACTTCGCGCGCTTCAACGAGGACGTCACCTCCCTGGTCATCCACGAGACCGTCCATCTCGACGCGGACCGCTGCATTCGGCAGATGTCGGTGAACCAGGTGCTGCGCGCCACCCGTGACGGCGCGAGCCGGCTGACCGCCGTGCATGTCATCGACGACCCGGCGACGGAGTCGGTCGACGTCGCCGTACGCTGCGGCAAGCTCGGCCGGGTGGAGTTCCTGCCGGAGCGGCGGAGCATCGTGACGGAGATCCTGTTCGGCGGTGAACTGGCCAAGAACGAGACGGTGGTGGCCGACTACACCATCTCGCTCACCCCGAGCCGCGAGGTCTCGACGTACCACGAGCGCCGGACGCGCGTGAGCCTGCGGGAGTACCTGCTGCACGTGTACTTCCACCCGGACGCGCTGCCGGTGAGCTGCCACCGCTACTACCGCGAACGGATCGGCGCGGAGAAGACCAGCAGCCGGCAGATCGCGCTGGACGTCTCGCACACGGCGCACATGCTGCCGCCGAAGTGCCCGGCGGGGATACACGGCATGTCGTGGGAGTGGCCCGCCTGACTTCCCGCCCCGACGCCCGCGTGCGGTCCGACGGCCCGCGCCCGCACGCACAGCCTGACGCCCGACGGGATGTCAGACCCCGGCGCTAGGGTTTTTCGCATGACCGAAGCGGCCGTGACCACGACCACGAGCGTCGCCGATCTGCGGGACTGGCGGCGGCTGTTGGACGATCCGCCCGACCCGGAGACGACGGAGCGCGGCCGGCGCCTGAAGGAAGCCGCGATGCTCGACTTCGGTGTGCGGGAGAGCGCGATCGCGTCCTGGCTGTACACGAAGTGCCATCAGCAGATCCCCACCCTGGCCGTGGAGACGGCGGCGGTGGTGGCCACCGGGGACGGCAGCTGTGTGCTGCTGTACAACCCGGAGTTCTTCACGGCGATCGGCGCGGACGGTGTGCGGTTCGTGCTCTTCCACGAGGCGCGCCATCTCATCCACCGGCACCTGTACGTGGACGCGGAGCTGCGCGAGGACGCCGTGTTCGCGCTGGCCGCCGAGGTCTCCATCAACCATGTCGTCATGCGACGGCTGCGCGCCAAGCTGCCGACGCGGCGGACGACCCGGCGGACAGGCGGCGGGACCGGCTCCGTACGGGAACCGGTCGGGATCGATCCGTACGTGATCCACGCCCAGTACGAGGCGGATCTGCGCGCGCAGGGCCTGGAGCCGCTGTCGTACGACCACTTCACCGAGACCGACATGACCGTCTACGGCGAGCTGAAGCGCATGAGCGATCCGCCCGTGCCCGCCGGCGCGGTCTGCCCGCACCTGCTCATCGGCGGGCTCCCGCTGGACGACGAGACCGTGGGCCAGGTCGTGGAGGGCGTCCTCGCTGACGTGCTGCGGGCCGCGCTGCGCGGCGAGGGCCCCGCCCGCGAGGAGATCCTGCACCTCGCGGACCGTTCCGAGGACGGCAGCGACCGGATCGGCAAGCTGTGGTCCCGCCTCGGCCTCGGCGCGCTGCGCGGCCGGACCGAGCCCACACGCCGCGTCGAGTGGTGGAAGCGCTGGCTCGCCGACACCCTCGCCTCCAAACTCCGCGACGGCGAACGGCTCGTCTATCCCAGGAAGCACGGCGCGGTGCTGCTCGCGCTCGGCCACGATCCGATGCTGTCCCGGCGCGGCAGGGAGCGTACGAAGGTCGTGGTCGTCGCCATCGACACCTCCGGCTCCATGTCCCAGCGGGTGATCGACTGGCTGCTCACGCTGATCGGCCGCACGGACGGCGTCGAGACGCACTGGCTGAGCTTCGACGGCGAGGTCATGCCGTTCGTCGCGGGAGAGCGTGTGCGGGGCGGCGGCGGTACCGACTTCGGCAAGGTCGTCGAGTACGTGGAGGGGCGCCGGGAGGTCGGCGGCAAGCGGTGCGAGGTGCGGCCGGACGCGGTGATCATGGTCACCGACGGCTACGCGCCACAGGTGACGCCCGCGCGCCCCGACAGCTGGATATGGCTGATCACCGACGGCGGGGACGACTGGCCGGACAGCCACAGCCCGCCGATGGCCTGCCACCGCGTCACGACGGGCGACAGCTGAGCGCGGGCTTCTTCCACCTGCCCGACGCTGCGCCCGGACCCTGCTCACCGGGCCCGCCATCCGTACCGGTTTCACCGGTTCGTCCTCAATCGCCGGACGGGCTCGAAAACCATCACCCGAGGACTGGACTCCACCACCGTGATCAAGACCGACCAGAAGCGGGCCGCGCGCACCTCCGGCCGCGAAGAGGACTGGCCCGTCACCGCCACCTACCCCGAGCGGCCGGCCGGCCGCCAACCGGGCGGGCGGCTGGCCGAGTTCATCGACGCCATGATCGCCATGGGCCAGACCGGCCAGGTCTTCGGCGAGCACGGCATCGGCAAGACCTCCACCTTCCTCAGCCACATACCGCGGGCCCACCCCGGCACCCGCGTCGTCCTCGTCCCGGCGGCCAACCTCACGCCCGACGACCTCCTGATGAACGCGCCCGTGCGGGACGAGCGGACGGGTGAGCTGGTCCTCACGCAGCTGATCACGAGCCAACTCACCCCCGGTGAGCCCTTCGTGCTGCTGATCGACGACTCGTTGCAGGCCGGCGAGACGATCCAGTCCCAGCTCATGCAGATCGCCTGCAACTGGACCCTCGGCGAACACGACCTGCGGGCACTCGGCTGCGTCGGCGTCTTCCTCTCCGACAACGAGTCCCTGACCGAGACCGGTTCGGCGCGCGGCGACCTCGCGGTGCTCGACCGCATGGTCACCCTGCGCCTCACGGCGAACGACACGGCCTGGCGCCACTCACTCGCCACGCGCTACCCCGGCCACGACCTCGGCGACGTCTTCCGGCTCTGGAGCGGACTCACGCCCCGGCTGCGTGCCCTGCTCTCCCCGCGCACCCTGGAGCACGTGCTCGACTGCGCACTCGCCGGTCTGCCGCTGAGCTGGGGGCTGCCGCTGGTCGGCGGGGTGCGGATGCGGCTGCGGGATCTGCGCAAGGACGGCGCGGAGGGCACCGACCGTACGGCGGAGATCCTCGACGCCGTCGCGACCGCCGTGGGCGCGGCAAATCCGTCGACCGTGGCCGATCCCGTACGCCGCATCCTGCGCACCGCCCTGCGGGAGAACTGGGCGGTGCTGCTGCAAGGGCCGCCCGGCTGCGGAAAGACGGAGATCACCAAGAGTGTCGTACGGGACGAACTCGGCGCGGAGCCGGTCTACTTCTCGCTGCCCGTGACCAACGTCGAGGACCTGTGCGTGCCGGTGCCCACCCCGGACGGGCGGCTGGACACGCTGCTGACCCGCGCGCTCTCGGGTCCCGGCGAGAAGGTGATCGTCTGGGACGAGTACAACCGGCCCAAGGACAAGGCCGCGTTCGCCAAGCTGATGGAGATCACCCAGGAGTGGACGCTGGCCGGGCGGCCGGTGGAGGGCCTGCGCGCGCAGATCGCTCTCCAGAACCCGCCGTACCACCTGGGCAGAAAGCTCCAGGTCAGCAGAAACAACGTGGCGCAGGCCAGCCGCTTCACGGTCAGTTACGAGGTGCGGCCCGAGGACATCCCGGCGAACGAATGGCTCATCGCGGCATACGGCGAGGTCGCCGAGACCGTCCTCGAATGGTGGAAGAACGACATCGACGACGAGGCCCGCGACTGGATCACCAAGCGGACGCTGGAGCGGCTGATCAAACTGCATCTGGCCGGCCAGCCGCTGATGTCGGGGCTGATCTATCTCGGCGAGGGCGAGTTCGCGCCGGTGCCGCTGACCGGGCTCGAAGCCAGGCTGGCCGGGACGGGGCAGGAAGTCGCCGTCGGCTTCCGGGAGTTGGTCCGGGACGTCGACCTCTGGGAGAAGCGTCTCGCCGTCGCCTCGGAGGTCTCGTCGGAGGGGACGAACGACACCGACGTGGTGCACCGGGTGCTGGCCAACGCCGAGCTGTCCCAGCTCAAGCGGAACGGCGAGGTCGTGGCACGGCTGCTGCGCCATATGCCGCCGAAGCTGCGCGCCACCCATCTCGTCGGGCAGACGCCGGCCCGGCAGAGCTACTGGGTGGGGGCGCTCGCCCGGATGAAGGAGCTCGCGGCGTCGTCCTGAGACGGGCGCCTCGGACCGGCGTCCTGACCTGAGACCGGCGTCCTCGGAACGGCGTCCTCGGACCGCCCCGGCCGGACCGTCACCCCACCACAGCCACTGTTGCCCGAAAGCCTGAGAGAGTCCCAGATGCGTCTCGCCGAACACACCGTCGTATCCGCCGCCTACGCCCTCGCCGACCGGGAGCTCACCCGTGCGCTGATGCCGCGCGTTCGGGAGGAGACCGTCGCGCTGCTGCGCAGCGAACTCGCCGCGGTGCCACCGCTTCTGCTGGACGAGGTGATCGCCTCACGGGACCCGGAGCTGCTCGCCGCGCTCGCCTCGTCCGCCGCGCATCGCGGTGACGTGTTCGACCGGCTCGCCGCGCTGGGCGATCCCGCGCTGGCCGTGACCCTCTACGGCCACCACGAGTGGGACCGCACCCCCGCTCAGCGCGCTGCGGTGTGGCAGGGCGCGGCGGCCACGGCAGACGACCCCGGCTGGCAAGCGAAGGACAGCCTGCCGGCGAGGCTGCTCTCGTCGAGGATCCCGGAACGGCTGGCACCGGCCCTGCTGGCCCCGTTCCCCGAACTGGTGGAGGTCGCGCGGCGCGTCACCGGCAAGGGCACCAACACAGGCACAGGCACAGGCACAGGCACAGGGACCGGCGCCGGCGCCGGCGCCGGCGCCGGGGCGTCGGCCACCACCGGCCCGGCGAACAGCACCCCCCGGACGAGGCAGCCGGCGAACATCAACCCGGCGAACACCAACCCCCCGAAGAACCGGCGCTCGTGGGAACGCCACCCGAAGACGACGACTGAGCTGCTCGGGGACCTCAGGGACAAGGACTTCCGCGGCACGATAGAGCTGCCCGGCACCCCGGACGCCGCGGACGCCCTGGACTGGGACGAGTTGGTGGCGCAGCACCGCGCCGAGCCTTTCCACGAGTCGGGGCTCAGGACGCTGTGGGCGCACCCGGACTGCCCGGAGGAGCTGGCCCTGGCCGCGTACGAGAGGAACAGGAACAGCGGGCGGCCCAGCGGCGCGGTCCACTGGTCGATGCTGGAGAGCCCCCATTTCGACGGCATCGAGGTGCACGGCCTGACCCAACTCCTGCGCCCCGGCGTCACGTCGGGCGCCCTCCCGGCCGACCGCGTCCTGGCGGAAGTCGCCCCGGCCCGCAGTGTGCTGTGCGCACTGCCGCACGACCACGAGGACGTACGGGCCGCCCTCGCCGCCCAAGGGGCCCGGCTGGGCACGGACTTCGCGCCCTGGCGGGCGGTGTACTCGCTGCTGCCGCGTTTCTCCGGCACCGTCACGGGACTTGTCGACGCCGCGCTCGCCGAGACGTCGAAGCACCTGGGGAAGACCTGGCCCAAGCCGATGGCGGCGGAGTTCCCGAGCCGCAGGCTGCCGAACGGCCGGCAGGCATGGCTGCGGCTCTACGACGCGGCGGACCGTACGACGCACCGCGCGCTCGCGGAGCACATGGACGCGCGCGCCATCCAGCAGTTGCTGCTCTGGCACCGGCCGTCGCCCGAACTGCGCTCATACATAGTCCAGTTGCGGGGTCCGTCCGTCCTCGCGGGCATCGCGTCGAGCTGGGACACCCGGCCGGAGGTGATCGAGGAGCTGATCCCGTACAACGACCCCGAGGCCAACGCCGCGCTCTTCCTGAACACCGATCTCACCCCCGCCCAGCGCCGCCATGTGCTGTCCGGCCGGCGGTGGCGGGACGGGGAGTCCGCCGACACCCCCGCCGCCGACCGGGTCCCGCTGACGGAGAATCTGGTCGACGGCCTGCGGGAGAGCGCGCGGCGGCCCTGGTTGCTGGCGTGCGCCGACTCGGGCGACCCGGTTCCGTGCCGCATCCTGCTGGGCAGTCCCCGGGTGAAGATCCACACGCCGGCGCTGGAACTGCACATGCTGGTACGTCTCTGGGAGCGCCACGGCCCGGACGAGGTAAGGGCGTTGCTGGACGAGACCGACTTCCCGGGCCGCAAGACGCAGCCCAGGCACCCGCTGTCGCCGGTGACCCTGGAGGCGGGACGCGCGGCGGTGGACGCCGGGGCCGAGCCTGACGGACCGGCCCTGCTGCGCGCCGCGTACGAGGCCGCCGCGGGCCCGGCGGGGCGGGCGGACTTCCTCTCCGACAAGGGGTCAGGCCCTGAGGACGACGACTTGACCAAGGCCCTCGAACTGCTCGACGAGGAGGTCGGCCCGGGACCGTTTCCGTGGGCGGAACTGGCGGCGGCCCACGAGACGAAGACCCTGCACGACCGGCTCCTCGTCCGCCTTGCCGCACTGGACGGCTGCCCGCCCGCGCTCGCCGCGGAGTCGGCCGCGGCCGGTCTGCGCCTGTCGCACCCGCAGTACCGGCCCCGCCGGGGAGCGAAGCCGCCCACGGCGTCCGAGATGCTGAGGAAGCTTCCGATGCGGGTGGCCCACAGCCGTTGCGGCTGGCTGGAGAAGGCGCACGGGCTCGGTCAGGTCACCCTGGACGAAGTGGTGCGGACCGCCTTCCCGGCGCAGGCGACCGTGGCTTTTCTGGCCAGGGCGCTGGCGCCGGGTGACTCGCCCGCCACGGAGGAGGTACGGGCCACCCGCCGCGCGGTCGCCGCGCTCGCCACCGAGCACCTCTCGGACGACCCGGAGGGCTGGGCGCTCGCGCTCCGACTGGCCCCGGACTTCGAGGGCACACTGCCGGACCTGCTGCTGGCGTCGGGCGCGGTGGTGAGCTGACGCGGCCCGGGGCCTGTCCGGCGGTTACGCGAAGCGGGACACGTACCGCTTCTGCCACGGGGTCTCGACCGCGTGGCGCGAGTAGTGCTCGCGGACGTAGGCGACGGCCTCCGCGTTCGGCACGCCGTCCAGGACGGCGAGACAGGCCAGGGCCGTGCCCGTACGCCCCCGGCCGCCGCCGCAGGCGATCTCGACGCGCTCGTCACCGGCCCGGTCCAGCGCCTCGCGCAGTGCCTCCGCAGCCCCGGCCCGGTCGGCCGGCAGGCGGAAGTCCGGCCAGCGGACCCAGCGGGCCGTCCAGTCGACGGCGGGCGGTTCCTTGCCGAGCAGATAGAGCGCGAAGGCGGGCGTCGGTCCCGCCGGGAGGGGGTGCCGGAGTCCCCGGCCGCGTACGAACCGGCCGGAGGGCAGTCGCAGCACACCCGCTGCCGTGGGCTCCCAAGTAGTGATCACGGATCCGAGGCTAGCCGGGCTCGTGGGGCCCGTCCGGCGATTCGGGAACGATCGCGGTCCGGGTGGATACGGCGCGCACGATCGAACCGCCGACGCCGTCCCATGTGGACTCCGTCCGGCGGCACTTCGCCGACCTGCTGTCCCCGGAGCAGATCGAGGCGTTCGCGGCGATCGGCGAGACGGTCCTCGGCCGACTGACGGACCGGGACGCCCGACCGGCGGCCGGTCGCCGGTGAACCGCGCCGGTGAACGGCGGCTTCAGCGGCCCGCCGCCCCCGCGATCCCGTCCAGCACGTACCCGAGCCCCCGCACGAACGTCCCGTCCCAGTCGTCCTCCAGCATGTACTCGTTCGCGCTCAGCGTCGGGTACTCCCCGCTCCGCTCCCGCAGTCGCTGCTGAGCCGCCTCGCGGTCCTCCTCGGACAGCGCGAAACCGGACCGCGCGACCGTCGCCCCCATCAGGTAGTTGTAGAGCGTCCAGGTCGCCGTCGGCAGGTGGTCGCCGCCGAATCCGGCGCGGACGAGGGTCGCTTGCAGGAACTCCATCCGGGCGAGCAGGTTGGGGCCCAGCGTCGGGCGCTGGAGCAGCGCCGCCGACCAGGGGTGGCGGAGCATCGCCGTACGCCAGTCCAGCAGCAGCTCGACGATGGCCGCGCGCCACTCCGCGTCGGCGGGCGGTGCGGGCGGCAGTTCGCCGAAGATCGCGTCGAGGGCGAGGTCGACCACGTCGTCCTTGGTGTCGACGTGCCAGTACAGCGTGGTGACGCCCGAGCCGATCCGCTCGGCCAGCCGGCGCATGGTCAGGCCGTCGATGCCCTCCTCGTCCAGCAGCGCCACCGCCTCGCCGACGATGCGCGCCCGGGTCAGCGGCGGCTGTTCGCGTGCGGCTCGCGACTCCCGCAGCCAGACACTTCTCGCGCCGCCCGCACGGCCTGTGACCTGGCGTTTCTGCCCGCTCTGCTTGCCCTTGATGGCCCGCACCTCCTCGTCCCCGGTGTCGCGGTGAGCCTAGTATGGTGGCCGACCAGTACAACGTACTAGTCCCAGAACGCTGTACCAGAAGGGGTGGGAGACGTATGTCTCGGCAAGATCAAAAATGGCGGGATCCTCAACAGGGGGACGCGGGAGAGGCGGCGGGAGAGGTGGTGGCGGACCGGCCGGATCGACGGCGCTGGTGGCCGCTGATGGTGATCGCCCTCGCCCAGCTCATGATCGTCCTGGACGGCACGATC
This sequence comes from Streptomyces sp. NPDC060366, assembly GCF_042725135.1. Classification (NCBI taxonomy): domain Bacteria; kingdom Bacillati; phylum Actinomycetota; class Actinomycetes; order Kitasatosporales; family Streptomycetaceae; genus Streptomyces; species Streptomyces sp. NPDC060366. The sequence continues at coordinate 460,985 of NZ_JBHXDC010000004.1, forward strand.
GTGAACATCGCGCTGCCCTCCATGCAGAGCGAACTCGGCATGTCGGACGGCGACCGGCAGTGGGCGGTCATCGCCTACGTCCTGCCGTTCGGGGGGCTGCTCCTGCTCGGCGGCCGGATCAGCGGGCTCGTCGGCCACCGCCGTACGTTCCTGATCAGTCTGGTCGGCTTCGCCGCCGCGTCCGCGCTCGGCGGCGCCGCGAACGGCACCGGCGTGCTGTTCGGCGCCCGCGCGCTGCAAGGGGTCTTCGCGGCGGCCATGGCCCCGGCGGCACTGTCGCTGCTGACCCTGACCTTCACCGATCCGAAGGAGCGCGGGAAGGCGTTCGGGGTGTACGGGGCGATGGGCGCGGCCGGTTCGGGTGTCGGGCTGCTGGCCGGCGGCGTACTCACGGAGTTCCTGGACTGGCGGTGGTGCCTGTGGGTCAACGTGCCCATCGCGGCGGTCGCGCTGCTCGGACTGCCGTACGTGCGCCGGGACGAGCCCGCGAGCCGCACGCCCTCCGGCACGGGAGCGGGCGGCCTGGACATCCCCGGAGTGCTGCTCAGCGTCAGCGGCCTCGCGGCGCTCGTCTACGGTCTGAGCCGGGCCGAATCACGGGGCTGGGACGACCCGTTGGTGCTGGTCCTGCTCTTCGCGAGCGTGGCACTGCTCGTCGCGTTCGTCGCTGTCGAGGCGCGTGTGCGCCAACCCCTGCTGCCCTTGCGGGTGTTGAGGCACCGGGCACGCGGCGCGGCGTTCCTCGTCTCCGCGCTGATGCTGGCGGCGCTCTTCGGCTGCTTCCTGTTCCTGAGCTACTACGCGCAGACCGTTCTCGGCTACTCGCCCGTGGAGGCCGGTCTGACCATCATGGTGCTGGTCGTGGGGTCCCTGGTCGGTTCGATGCTGATCGCGGGCCGTCTGCTGTCGCGGGTGAATGTCCGTACGCTCATGGTCCCCGGCCTGCTCGCCATGGCCGCCGGACTGCTGATCCTCTCCTTCCTGGAGGCGGACAGCGAGCACGTACTGGCCCTGTATCTGGTGCCCGCGCAGCTCCTGATCGGTCTGGGACTCGGCATCGTCCTCACGGCGGCGACGAGTCTGGCGACGGCGGAGGTGGGTTACGCGGACATGGGGACGGCGTCGGCCGCGTTCAACGCCGGTCAGCAGGTGGGCGGTGCGGTGGGTACGGCGCTGTTCAACACGGTCGCGACGACGGCGACGGCGGCGTATCTGCGTACGCACGGCTCCGGTTCCGGATCCGTCACCGCGGGCACCGTCCACGGCTTCGGTGTCGGGCTGCTGGTGGCCATGGGCATCATGCTGGTCGCCGCGCTGGTCGCCGCCGTCCTGCTGCGACCGCGTACCGGCGGCGCGTCCGCCGCGGGAGCCGCCGCCGACCGGTGACTGATCGTCAACTCCCGCCGCCGAAAGGTCGGTTCGCCCCGGCCTCCGGCCGTCTCCCAGCAGCCCGTCCGCTGCTGCGAGGCGGGCCGGAGCCGTACCAAAGGCGCGGGGATCCGTACTCGTACTCGTCCCTACGGCTTGACCGCCAGGAATCCCCACTGCACGCAGTCCTCGGCCCCGGCGGGAGGGGAGGCGCCGGCCGGCAGGACCAGTTCCGGCAGCGGGCGGAGGCCCGGCGGGAGCAGGGTCAGTCCGCGGGCGCAGTCGGCGATCTGCTCGGGCGTACGGGCGAGGTAGGCGCCCTCGGGGTCGGCCTCCAGGTAGTGCTCCTGCATCCTGAGCACGCCGGGCGTCTCGATCGTGTCGCACACCGCGAGGTAGGAGCCGGAGGCGAAGCGGCTCGTGTACTTCTCGACGAGGTCGGCCGCCTCGGCGGGCGGGAAGTGGCCGAGCGTGGAGAGCACCAGCAGGGCGACGGGCTCGTCCAGGTTCAGAGTCGTCGACACACCCTCAAGCACGGCCTCCACGTCACGGAAGTCCTGCTGGAAATAGTGGATCTTGCCCTCGGGTGAACTTCTCAGCGCGCTCGCGTGGTTGAGGACGACGGGGTCGTTGTCGACGTAGACGACGCGCGACTCCGGGGCCACCCTCTGTGCCATGCCGTGGGTGCCGCTGCCGGTCGGGATGCCCGTACCCAGGTCCAGGAGCTGGCGGATGCCGAACTCGCGGACCACGTGGTCCGCGACCCGCTCCTGGAAGGCCCGCGACTCCATGGCCGCTGTCTTGATCTCCGGGAAGTCGCCCATCATCACGTCGCCGAGTTCCCGGTCGACCTGGTAGTTGTCCTGGCCGCCCTGCGCGTAGTTCCAGATCCGCGCGGAGTTGGGGACGGTGGGCATGACATTGGTTCCGGGGCGTACGGAGTCGCTCATCCGAAGTCCTTACTCGTCAGGGGCAGGGGAGTGAAACGGGGCGGTGCGAACCCGCTGGTCACATCCACCGCCATTCGGTAGTTCTCAACTGCGTCGGAGTCGTCGGTGATGAGCGTCATGGACGGATGGAGGCCGATCTGGATCAGCCTCTCCCCCATCCCGAACTCCTTGAAGCGGAGAATCTCCAGGTGGCCGCAGAGACTGATGGCCAGGGGGTGCGGTACGCGCGGCGGAATGACCTGGATGGCCACCGAAGAACGTACGTCGGCGATACGGGTTTCAAGGTAGTCGAGTTGACGGGCCATCACTCCGGGACCGCCCACACGGCGGCGCAGTGTGGCCTCCTCCAGCAGCACCCACAGGCTGGCCCGGTCGTCGCCGTTCCCGTCGCCGCTCGCGCCGCCGATGGTGTGCTCCTTGCGGGCCTCCAGCAGCTCCAGCCGCAGACGGCGCACGGTGGGGTCCTCGTACGGGTTCCGCAGACTCATCAGAGCCTCCGCGTACTCCGTGGTCTGGAGCAGGTCCGGCAGCACGCCGGGCGCGTAGGAGCGGATGCTGGTCGCCGCGGATTCCAGGTCGATGACACCGACCTCGGCGACCTCGCGCCAGGGGTGCCACCAGCCGGGCTTCTTCGCCTCCGCCAGCGCGCGCAGGACCTCGGTCCGCTCGTCGGGGGGCGTCTGGTAGAGGTCGAGCAGCACGCCGACCATGCGGGGGTTCGGCACCGTCTCCGCGTTCTCCCAGCGCGCCGGTGTCGCCCGGTCCTTCTTGATCTTTTCGGCGACGCTCTGGAGCGTCATGCCCGCCGCTTCGCGCCGACGGCGCAGATCTGCCCCGAAACACCGCAAAGCGACCGTGGGGCCGGATCGTGGCTGACTCACCGGGCCCTCCTCGCGTCCGCGGGTGGCGAGGGTCTGTTTTCCTCTCCGTTCGGCGCGCTCCACGATACCCGCCGGTCGAACTCTGTCACGTTGCAGAGTGCACGGTCAGGTGGATATGGTGGGGTCTGGAGTTCCCCTACGCGGTACCCCCCAGACCGCCGCGAAGGGTTCGGGAACCGACCCCGCTGGACACACCGAGAGGCGTGACAGGGCGGGGGGTCACGGAGAACCGATGCCATGCACGTCTCACTACCGGCCGTACCGGAGCAGATCCAGGTCGCGCGCCGCATCGTCCGCAAGGAGCTGGACGGTCTCGGCTGGCCGCCGGCGAAGATCGCCGCCTGCGAGGAGATCGCTGTCCATCTGGCCCGGCACGCCATCGGTGTCGTAGGCGTCAGCGGTTACTACCTCGGAGTCACGAAGCGTCCCGGACCGGAGGACGACGCCGTCGCCATAAGAGTCAGCGTCACGATCCTGGACACGCCCACCGAGTCGGCGACGGTGCCGCCGCAGAGCCGGCAGGCCGAGCTGAACGAACCGGCCGGGCGTGCGGGAAGCGTCAAGCGCGTCGAGCCGGACGGAGACAGCTCGCGCCTGGCCGACGTTCTGACGAAGCGATGCGGGACCCAGGTCAGCATCGTCGCGCAGCAAGGCAGCTGGGCGGCCTCGGCCACCCTTCCGGCCGAGGTGCCCTGCGTCGGCGCGCGGCCGTGAGAGGCCGATCGACTCCCGGATCACGGCCCGACGAGCGCTGCCCGACGGGCCACCCCGACCAACCCGGCTTGGAGAGGCTGCTGTGGACGCACTGAGGGGTGCCGCATCCGATGACCCCACGTGGGAGCCCATGCGTGAGACCACCGCGGCGCACCCCGGAGCACGCCACGCGAGCAGATCTTCCCTCGGGCAGCAGCCCCCGGCACATACGGCGCCTCCCGCACACGCGGCGCCCCCTCCGCACACGGCGAATCTCGCCGCCGGTCACCGTCTGCCGCGGCCTCCGCGCGCCCGCAGGTGGACGGCCTGGTACCGGCCGACGAGCGCGGATCCGGTTTCGGTACGCGACCGCGGGGTCACGCACGGTGGGGGAGTGGCAGACGTGAGCCGTTCGGTACTGGTCGTCAGCGGAGCCAGCGGAAGCGCCGAGAGCGTCGCCGCGGCGTACGCCCGCCAGGACGACTGGGTCGGGTTCCTGTACGAGCGGGGGACCCCGCCCGACGAGTTGTACAACGTGCGTTGCGACGTGAGCGACGGGCTGCAACTGGACGCCGCCGTCTCGGAGTTCGAGACCGGGCACGGAGTCGTGGACGTCCTCGTCGTGGACGCCGACCGCCATGACCGGTACGGCGAGGAGCCCGCCCACTCGGCGGCGGCCGGAACGCGGGCCCGCGCGAACGCGATCATCGGCCGCACGCTCCCCGGCATGCGCGAGGCGGGGCACGGACGCATCGTGCTGATCGCCTCCACGAAGGGCCTCGGCCGCGGCTCGGCCCTGTCGGGCGGCGCCCCGCACGCGGACCTGATGAGCCTGGCCTGGCACCTGGTCCACGAGTGCCGCGGCTCGGACATCACCGTCAACGTCATCACGTACGGCTCCCCCGAGGGCACGACCCGCCAGGGCCGCGCCCACCGCGCCCAGCAGATCGCGAACCTGGCGGTTCACCTGACCCGCCCCGAGGCCACCGACACGGGCGCGGTGATCCCGATCGAGGTCCTGGGCGCGATCCCGGTCCTGGGCCCGGCCCGCACGGACGGAGCGTCCTACCAGGGCCGCTGACCGCCGCGCCTCCAGGGGACCCCTCAGCCCCGGAGGCGCGGCTCCGTGCTGTAGGCGGCGCTCCGTGAGGCCGTCACGTCATCCGGGAGCCCCCCGCCCCCGCCCCTGCGGAGAAGCACGCCGTCTCGGCCGGGCGTGGTTGACGTTCCGTCACCGATCACGCCCGTGCGCCCCCCGGGACGCAACACTGCGCCGACGAGCCGGCGTTGTGAGGCGTGGGGTGAGGGAGAGAACTTCGGACAGAGCAAGGGCCGGATCTCCCGGCACTGCATGGATCGAAGGAGGGCGACACCCTCATGCGACGGTTCACAGGATTCTGTGCCGCACTGACACTCGCCGCGGCCGCACTCATGGCATCCGGGCCCGGCGCCCAGGCGTCCGCGAGCGGCCCCGCGACGGGCAGGACGATCACCGCTTACCAGGACTGCCCGGTCGGGTGGTTCTGTGTGTGGGAGGACAGGGGCGGGTGGGGTGACATGGCGCGGTTCCGGATGGGGTCCGACGACCTCCGCGACTTCCGGCTGAACGACAAGATCTCCTCGGTGTGGAACAGGACCGGCAACACCTTCTGCACGTGGCTGAACATCAACCGCGACGGCGCCACCTGGGCGGTGGGGAACTGGCGGGGCGACACCGTGCAGTACAACCGGGAGGACAACATCAGCTCCGTGTGGGTCGGGGCCTGCTGAGCACCCGGCCGGGAGCGGACCCTCGCGGCGGGGCTCCCTCCAAGGGAGCCCCGCGCGCGGGGCCGCGGCGTCAGGCGATCTTCGCGCCGTACACGTGGTCCACCGTCATGACCATCAGCACCCGGCGGTCGGACACCATCACCGCGCGGTACTCGGCCCAGTCCGGGTGTTCACCGGAGGCGCGGCGGTAGTAGTCCACCAGGGCCTCGACCTCGCGGCCGTCGGGGTCGGTCCCCGGGCCGATGAGCGTGACCGGGCCCTCGGCCGTCGCCCAGGACCAGCCGTCGGGGCTGGTGACCTCCAGGGCGGCCCGGGGGTCCCGGCGCAGGTTCGCCGTCTTCGCGCGGCCCTCGGTCATCGATACGTAGAGGATGCCCGCCTCCTCGTCGTAGAAGGGCATGACGGGGGAGAGCTGCGGGCGGCCGTCCGACTTGATGGTGGCGAGGACGCCGAGTCGGCTCTCCGCGAGCAGTGCGCGCGGGTTGAACGGCGTGGACGGTGCGGATGATGTGGTCATGTCCGGCTCCAAGTCGTGACGGGACGTCGGCTATTCCCGCGTCCCCGAGGGCTTGCGGAAGAGTTCGATCATCGCCGCGTACCCCTCGGTGCCGTGACCGTCCGCCACGGAACGCTCTGCCAGGGCCTTGACGAGTTTGGGGAACTCGGCGCTGACACCGAGGGATTCACTCTCGTGGACGAGGTGGTCCATCGAGGCCAGATGGGTGTTCAGGGTGGCGTCGACGGCCGGGTACACGCCGTTGTCGATCTGCTCCGCGTAGCCGGGGACCCAGTCCGCCACCATCTTGATGCTCTGGGTCGCGAGCGGCGCGAACGTCGAGGCGTCGACGCCCGCCGCGCCGAGCACGGCGGCGCCCTGGAGGAAGCTGTTCAGGATTCCCCACATCAGGCCCAGCACCGCCACGTCGTGCAGCGACGCCAGGCCGTGGTCGTCGCCGAGGTGGGTCGTGCCCCCGCCGAGAAGCCTGAGCGTCGGCTCGTGGGCGTCGAAGGTCGCGCGCGGTCCGCTGTAGAGGACGACGGCGTCCGCCGTGCCCACGCCGTCCGGGTCGGTCAGGAGCGCGCCGTCGAGATACGTGGCGCCGTGCTCCGCCGCCCACCGCGCCGTCTCACGGGCCCCCTCGGAGGTGCCCGACGTCAGGTTCACCAGGACCCGGCCGTCGAGAGCGCCGGCCACCGGGTCGAGCAGTTCGTGCACGGCGTCGTAGTCCAGGACGCAGACGACCACGAGCGGGCTCGCGGCGACGGCGTCGGCGACCGAGTCCGCGAGCTCGGCGCCCTTGGCGACGAGTGGTTCGGCCTTGGCCGCCGTGCGGTTCCACACGGTCGTGGCGTGCCCCTCGCGCAGGAACGTCTCGGCCAGCGCCTGGCCCATCAGACCCAGGCCCAGGACGGTCACGGGTGCAGCAGCATTCATTCTTCGCTCCTCGATATGGCTTGGTGCGCGTGACAGAATCTTCAACGTTCATACCGATATGAAGGTCAAGGGGGAGCCGACATGCTGATCGGGGAGCTGAGCCGGCGGACGAGCGTCCACGCTCATCAGTTGCGGTACTACGAGGCACAGGGCCTGCTCGAACCGGAGCGCGGTGCCAACGGCTACCGCGAGTACGGCAGCGACGCGGTCGTGACCGTGACGCAGATCAGAAGGCTCCTCGAAGCCGGGCTCTCGACCGAGGAGATCGCGTTCCTGCTGCCCTGTGCCACCGGCGCGGGGCCCGACCTCCTGCCTTGCGACGATGTCCTGGAGATGCTCCGGACGCGCCAGCGAGGACTGGACGATCACATCGACACGCTTCTGCGCTCGCGCCGGACGTTGCAGGAGTTCATCGACGCCACCGAGCGGCAGGTGTCGCCGTACGTCAGGTCCGGGGCATGCGACGCCTGACGGCACCGGCGTTGGTGTCAGTGCCGGCGTCGGTGTCGGTGTCGGTGTCAGTGCCGGCGTCGGTGTCGGTGTCGGTGTCAGTGCCGGCGTCGGTGTCGGTGTCGGTGTCGGTGTCGGACCGAGGGGGTGCGATCGGGCCAGTCGCGGAAGCGGGGGAACGTCTGTGCTGTGTCCGGAAATCGCCCCCCGCACATGGGCCATTTTGGCATCTACCCGGCAACCCTTTAGGTTAGGCTCGCCTAAGTCGTTGGTCGGTCTCCAGGCGTGTGCCGCCGCCGTCGGCCGCTCTGTTCCCACCTGAAGGTGCCCATGTCAGCGCCCGACACGCGCCCCGGACCCGCCCACTCGGGGCGTCGGCCCACCGGCCACGGCCGGCGCCGCACAGGGCCCCACCCGGGCCGGTTCGATTCCCCACCCCCCAGCCGAGGTTGAAACCGACGTGTCCGTCCAGTTCCCGCCATCCGCCGCGCCGCTCGTCGCCCACCCCGTGGACGTCCTGCCGGCCCCCGTCCGCAGCCGACTGCTGGAGATGGCGCGGGCCGCCGAACCCGTGTCGGCGTACGTGTACGACGGAGAGGTCGCCGCCGCGCGCGCCCGGGAGCTGCGCGCCGCGCTGCCCGACTGGGCGGCCGTCTACTACGCGGTCAAGGCCAACTCGTTCCCCGGCATCGTCCACGCCCTCGCCCCGCACGTCGACGGCTTCGAGGTCGCCTCCGTCAGCGAGCTGGAACTCGCCCTGACGGCCGCTGGGTTCGCGGACATCCCCGCCGTCGTCGCCGCCGGGCCCGCCAAGTCCGTACCCGTCCTCACCGCGCTCGTGCGCGCCCGCGTCGAGGCGATCAACGCCGAGAGCCTGCTCGAACTCCACCGCATCAGCCGTATCGCCGTCGCCGAAGGTCTCGTCGCGCGCGTCGCGCTGCGTGTCAATCCGGCCGACATCCCGATCAGCGGCTCGCTCCACATGGGCGGCGCGCCCTCGCAGTTCGGGGTCGCCGAGCCCGACGTACCCGACGTGCTGGCGGCGGCGGGCAAGCTCTCCGGCCTCGACATCGTCGGCTTCCACATCCACGCCGCGTCGAACAACCTCGACGCCGAAACCCATGCGGCGTACCTGCGCTGGTGCGTCGAGTGGAGCGTACGTACGGCCGCCGCCACCGGCGTCGAACTGCGGCACATCGACATCGGCGGCGGCATAGGCGTGGCGTTCGAGGGCGAGGAGCCCTTCGACATGATCCGGTTCGGTGAACTCGTCGCCCTCGTCGAGCCACCCGTAGGGGTGAAGGTCGTGCTGGAGCCCGGCCGGTTCCTGGTCGCGGACTGCGGCTGGTACGCGGCCGAGGTGACGGACGTCAAAGCCTCGTACGGTGAGTGGTTCGCCGTACTGCGTGGCGGAATCAACCACTTCCAGCTGCCCACCTCCTGGGACATCGTGCACAACGTCGCCGTGCTGCCCGTCGACACGTGGGAGGCGGGTGAGGAGTGTCCGAGGCCCGCCGCCGAACACACGCGTGTCACCGTCGTGGGCGAGCTGTGCACGCCCGAGGACACCCTGCTGCGCGACGTGCACGTAGAGCGGGTGCGCGCGGGTGATCTCGTCGTCTTCCCCAACGCGGGTTCCTACGGCTGGGAGTTCGCGATGCACGCCTTCCTCGGGCACCCGGTCGCCGGGCGCCAGCTGCTCTGAGCCGTCTCCTCCACCCTCATACTCCGGAGCCGTTCCATGACCGTTCCCGCGCTCACGCTGTCCGCCTCCGGGCGTCCCGCCGGTGACTCGGACACCGGCAATGCCGGTGACGCCCAGTCCATCCTGGAGCGGCAGCGCGCCAGGGAGTCGTCCGCGCGCACGTACGCCCGTAACTTCCCGATCGTCCCGGCCCGCGCCCACGGCATGACGATCGAGGGCATCGACGGCCGCCGCTATCTCGACTGCCTCTCCGGCGCCGGGACGCTCGCGCTCGGCCACAACCACCCCGTCGTGCGCGAGGCCCTCCAGCGCACGCTCGACAGCGGGGCCCCGCTGCATGTGCTCGACCTCGCGACACCGGAGAAGGACGACTTCACCGACGCGCTGTTCGAGACGCTGCCGGAGGCGTTCGCCGACCGCGCCCGTGTGCACTTCTGCGGGCCCGCCGGGACGGACGCCGTCGAGGCCGCGCTGAAGCTCACGCAGACGGCGACCGGGCGGCGCGGGGTGCTCGCGTTCACCGGCGCGTACCACGGGATGACGGCGGGCGCGCTGGCCACGACGGGCAGTGTGGCCGTCAAGGAACCGGTGCCGGGCGGCGGCGCGGCGGGCGGCGAGGTGACGCGGCTGCCGTACCCGTACTCCTACCGCTGCCCGTTCGGCGTCGGCGGCGAGCGCGGCGCGGAGCTGGCGGCGACGTACACCGAACGGCTGCTGGACGATCCGTCGGGCGGTGTCGTACGGCCGGCGGCGATGATCCTCGAAGCGGTCCAGGGCGAGGGCGGGGCGGTGCCCGCGCCCGACACCTGGCTGCGCGAGATGCGGCGCATCACGCGCGAGCGCGGTATCCCGCTGATCGTGGACGAGGTGCAGACCGGGGTCGGACGCACCGGCGCCTACTGGGCGATCGAGCACAGCGGCGCCGTGCCGGACGTCATGGTGATGTCGAAGGCGATCGGCGGCGGGCTGCCGCTGGCGGTGATCGTGTACGACCGGGATTACGACGGGTGGCTGCCCGGCGCGCACACCGGCACGTTCCGGGGCAACACGATGGCGATGGCGACGGGCGCGGCGACGCTCCGGTACGTCACGCGCGAAGGCCTGGTGGAGCGGGCGGCGATGGTCGGGGCGCGGATGTCCGCGCGGCTGGAAGGGCTGCGGTCCGAACTGCCGCTGATCGGCGACGTACGGGGGCGCGGGCTGATGATCGGCGTCGAAATCGTCGACCCCGACGGGCCGTTGGACTCCTGCGGGTCCCGGCCGGTGGCGCCCGAGCTGGCGGCGCGGATCCAGGAAGGCTGCCTGAAGAGGGGGTTGATCCTGGAACTGGGCGGGCGGTTCGGGTCGACGGTACGGCTGCTGCCGCCGCTGGTGATCACGGACGAGGAGGCCGAGTCGGTGCTGGAACGGCTGACGGAGGCGATCGCCGAGGTGGCGAAGGCGGCGAAGTCTGTGGACGGTTCCGGGGCCGCGGGCGTTTCCGGGCGGGCGGCGTGACGACGGAGGCGCTGGGCGCCGCCGTCGAGGAAGCACTGCGGGCACTTCGGCCGGCGACCGGGACGGAGCTGTCGGGCGGGGTGGGCGGAGCCGCCGCGCTGGAGCCGCTGGTACGTGAGGTGCTGGGCGCGCTCGCGGCGGGCACGGCACGGCGCGGCGGGCCGGTCGCGGCCGGTGCGCCGGACGAGATCGAGGCGGCCGTCGCCGAGCTGTTCCGCACCGCGAGCGGTCCCACGGCGCTCGGCGAACTCACCGAACTGCTCGCGCACGGCAGCGCGGACCCGGCCGACCCCGCGTGCGCGGCGCATCTGCACTGCCCGCCGCTCGCCGTCGCCGTCGCCGCGGACCTGGCGGTGTCCGCGCTGAACCCCTCCCAGGACTCGTGGGACCAGGCCCCTGCGGCAACTGCCCTGGAAACACTGCTCCTTCAGGAGCTTTCGGCCATGCTCGGGTACGACCCCGCCGAGGCGGCGGGCGTACTCACCTCGGGCGGTACCGAGTCCAACCTGATGGGCCTGATGCTCGCCAGGGACCGGGTGCTCGGCGCCGCGACGGGTCGGCAGATCGAGCTGACGGGGGTGCCGAGGGCGGGCGCGGGTGTGGGCCTGGGGGCGGTGGCCGGGGCGCGGCCGAGGATCCTGGCGTCCGCCGCCGCGCACTTCTCGGTGCAGCGGGCGGCGGCCCTGCTCGGGCTCGGTGAGGACTCGGTGATCCCGGTTGCCGTCGACTCCCAACTGCGCATGAAAGCAGGCGCGTTGGCGGCGAAGCTGGAGCAGTGCGTCGAGCGCGGGCAACTGCCCGTCGCGATCGTCGCGACCGCCGGTACGACCGACACGGGGGCGATCGACCCGCTGCGGGAGTGCGCGGAGCTGGCGGCGGAGTACGGGGCGTGGCTGCACGTGGACGCCGCGTACGGGGGCGGCGCGCTGCTGTCCGACCGGCTGGCGCCGCTGCTGGACGGTATCGAACTGGCCGACTCCGTCTCCCTGGACTGGCACAAGCTGGGCTGGCAGCCGGCCGCCGCCGGGATCTTCCTGGTGCGGAAGTCGCAGACGTACGCCTCGCTCGCGCGCCGCGCGGTCTATCTGAACCCGGCGGACGACGAGGAGGCGGGCTATCCGAGCCTGCTGGGTCTCTCCCTGCGCACGACGCGCCGCGCGGACGCCTTCAAGATCGCGGTGACGCTGCGGACGCTGGGCCGGGAGGGGCTGGGGCGGCTCGTCGACGCGTGCCACGAGCTGGCGGTGGCGGGGGCGCGGGCGGTGGCCGCGCATCCGCGGCTGGAGCTGCACGGCGGGGGCGAGCCGGGCGGCGGGGATCCGGTGCTGACGGCGTTCCTGTTCCGGTACGTGCCGGCGGAGGGGGTGGCGGACGAGGCCCGCACCGACCGCCTGAACGCGTCGCTGCGCCGGCGGTTGCTCCGCGAGGGCGGCGCGGTCGTGGGGCGGACGGAGCTGCCGGGGGAGGGGCCGGGGCGCGTGCGGCTGAAGCTGACGCTGCTGAACCCGCGTGCGACGGTCGCGGAGGTGGAGCGGTTGCTGGGTGCGGTGGTGGCCGCGGGTGTGGCGGAGGAGGGGGCGTGAGCGGGGTGGAGCGGGGCTCCGCCCCGGACCCCGCTCCTCAATCGCCGGAGGGGCTTGAATGGTCCGCCGGTCCCGGTCGGGTGCAGGGGCTTGATAGGTCCGGGGCGGAGGGGCCGGTGGCGGTTGATCCGCTCGATCTGACCGATCCCCTTCGCGCCGCCGACTCCGTCGCCGTCGAGACCCTGCTCCGCGCCTACGTCCGGGAGACCGGGACCGACGTGCCCCGCAGTGGTGGCGTGCTGTATCTGGTGCTGCCTTGCAGCGCGTTGACCCTGCGCGTACGGGTGCTGTACCGGTCTCTCACCGGGTGGCACCGGTTCGGGAGCGTTCGTGTCGTCACCTCCGGTCGGGGCGGCAGCCTGCCCGCCGACGTGGGGCTCGTTGCCGCCGCGCTCGTGCGGGAGTCCACCCTCGGGCGCGGCGCGCCGCCGCATCTTGGTGCCGATGCCGTCGGGCGGGTCGTCAACTCCGCCGCGCGGACCGGGGCGCACCTCGTGCGGCGGCGGGGCGAGACACCGGGGGCCCGAGGAGTGACGCCGTTTCTCGATGCCGAGCAGGCGCTCCTCCTGGGGCATCCCTTCCACCCCGCGCCCAAGAGCCGCGAGGGCGCGTCGGACAGCGAACTCGACGCTTACTCACCCGAGTTGAGAGGGTCTTTCCCGCTGCACTGGTTCGCCGTGCACCCGGACGTCCTCGTCGGCGAGAGCGCCGACGGGCGCACCCCCGCCGAGCTGCTGCGGCCCCTCACCGACGGGCTCGGGCTGTCCGTACCCGACGGGATGGCCGTGGTGCCCGCGCACCCGTGGCAGGCACGGGACGTGCTCGCCAGGCCCGCCGTCCGGGCGCTCGTGGACGCGGGGCTGCTGCGGCCCCTGGGGCCCGCCGGGCCCGACTGGTATCCGACCTCGTCCGTGCGGACCGTGCACCGGCCCGACGCCGACGTCATGCTGAAGCTCTCCCTCGGTATGCGGATCACCAACTCCCGTCGCAACAACCTCCGCGGCGAGATGCGGCTCGGTGTCCGCGCCGCGCGGCTGCTGGCCGCCGGGCCCGCCGGGCGGCTGCGGGCCGAGCATCCGGAGTTCGGGATCCTGCGCGACTTCGGGTGGGTGTCGGCCGGTGTCGACGGGGACGCCGAGACGGGGCTGGAGACCGCCGTACGCGACAACCCCTTCCGGGGCGGCGGGGGCGGCGGGCTCGAAGGGCTGTGCGTCGCCGGGCTGGTGGCCGAGCGCACCGGGCCCGGCGACGGCTCGCCGCCCGCGCACCGCGCGCTCCTGTCGGAGGCCGTCGCCCGTACCGCCCGCGCCCACGGCGTCTCCACCGCCGAGGCGTCCGCGCGCTGGCTGGCCGCGTATCTGGACGTGCTCGCCGTCCCGCTCATCCGTCTCCGCGCCTGGTACGGCATCGCGCTGGAGCCGCACCACCAGAACACGCTGGTCGCGCTCGACACGGACGGGCTGCCGCGCGCGGGCTGGTACCGCGACAGCCAGGGTTACTACGTCGCCGCGTCCCACGCGGCCGACGTGGAGCGGCTGTTGCCTGGCGCGGCCGACGGGCTCGACCTCGTCTTCGACGACGCGTTCGTGGACGAGCGCGTCGCGTACTACCTCGGCATCAACAACCTCCTCGGCCTCGTCGGCGCGTTCGGCGCGCTCGGGCTGGCCGACGAGGGCGACCTGCTGCGCGTGCTGCGCGCCCGGCTGGAGCGGCTGCGGGCCGCCGAGCCCGGGGCGAAGGCACTGCTCGACCTGCTGCTGGACGCGCCCGTGCTGCGCTGCAAGGGCAACTACCTGACCTGCGTGGACGGGCTCGACGAGCTTGTCGGGGACGTCGAGTCCCAGTCCGTCTACGTCGACCTGACCAACCCCCTCGCGGAGGCCCAGCGGTGACCGAGTCCGAGCCCGAGTCCGAATCCAGTACCCCTGTGTACGACCTAGTCGGCGTCGGCATCGGTCCGTTCAACCTCTCCCTCGCCGCCCTGGCGGACGGCGCCCCGGAGCTGCGCACGCTGTTCCTCGACGCGAAGCCCGCGTTCTCCTGGCACCCCGGTCTGCTGATGGAGGGCACCACCCTCCAAGTGCCCTTCCTGGCGGACCTCGTGACGATGGTCGATCCGACGAGCAGGTGGTCCTACCTCAACTATCTGCGCCACCACGACCGGATGTTCCCCTTCTTCTTCTCGGAGCGCTTCCACATACCGCGCCGCGAGTACGACGCGTACTGCCGCTGGGTCACACAGGGACTGACGTCCTGTCAGTTCGACGCGTATGTAGTCCAGTTGGGGTGGGACGGGCGGCGGGAGCTGTTCGTCGTCGGCCATCGCGCGGCCGACGGCGCCCTCACGCGCGTCCTCGCCCGGCAGGTCGTCCTCGGCGTGGGGACGAACCCGGTCGTGCCGGAGCCACTGCGCCCGCTGCTCGCGGACGCCGCGCACGCGGGCCGCGTCCTGCACAGCGCCGACTACCGGACGCACCGCGCACGGCTCGCCGCCTGCGACGACGTGACCGTCATCGGGGCCGGCCAGTCGGGCGCGGAGGTCGCGCTGGACCTGCTGCGGCACCAGGACGGGGCCGGGGCGGGCGGTCCGTACGTCCGCTGGCTCGCCCGCACGAACGCGTTCGCGCCGATGGAGTACTCCAAGATCGGGCTCGAACACTTCACGCCCGACTACATCCGCTACTTCCGTGCTCTTCCGGAGGACCGGCGGGAGCAGCTCGTACGGGAACAGTGGCAGCTGTACAAAGGCGTCAGCGACGAGACGCTGGGCGAGCTGCACGACGAGATGTACGAACGGACGATCGGCGGGACGGACCCGAGGGCGGCGCTGCATCCGGGCGTCGAGATCGTGGCGGCCGAAGTCGCCGCCGACGAGTACGTGTTGACGTGCCGTCACGCGCAGCAGGACGCCCTCTTCGAGATCCGCACGTCCGCGATCGTCTCGGCCACCGGTTACGCGGCGTCCCGGCCCGCCTTCCTGGACGGCGACGGCGACGACGGCGAGCAAGGTCTGGGCACGCTCGTGGACTGGGACGCACAGGGCCGGTACCGGATCGACGGCGACTACCGCGTCGCACTCGACCCCGGAGTCCCGGGCCGGCTGTACGT
The DNA here is from genome assembly GCF_042725135.1 of Streptomyces sp. NPDC060366. NCBI lineage: Bacteria > Bacillati > Actinomycetota > Actinomycetes > Kitasatosporales > Streptomycetaceae > Streptomyces > Streptomyces sp. NPDC060366. The sequence continues at coordinate 476,425 of NZ_JBHXDC010000004.1, forward strand.
CCAGAACGCGGAGATGCACACCCACGGCGTCGGCGCGCCCGACCTGACGCTCGGCGCCTGGCGCGCGGCGACGATCCTGAACGCCGTGGCCGGGCGGACGGTGCTGCGGGTCCCGGAGCGGGCGGCGTGGACGACGTTCGGGGTGCCGAGCCCCGGCTCCGCCACGGACGGCGCCCGCCCCCACCTCCCCGCTCCCGCCTCCGCCCATTCCGTCGTCTCCGAGGAGAACGTTCGATGAACCACATCAACCGGGACGCCTGGGAACAGGCCGGTCGGCGGCTGCTGGTCAAGGCCGTGGAGGAGTTCGCGTACGAGGAACTGCTCGTCCCCGTCCCCGTATCCGTCCCCGACGGCGTCGCCGGGACAGCGGGCCTCTACCGGCTCGACCTCGGCGACGACGTGCACTGGACGCTGCGCGCCGCTCGCGGCACTTTCGGGACGTGGCGTGTCGAACCCGGCAGCCTCATCCGCCAACCGGCCGTCCCCGACGGCCAGGACGCCGGCCCCGAGCGCCTGCTGCTCGACGCGCGCGGCGTGCTCGGGTGGGACGGTCCCACCACCGCCGAGGTCCTGCGTGAGCTGACCGCCACCCGGCGGGCCGACGCCGAGGCGATCGTCAGGGCGCTGCCCGCCGCCGAGCTGGCCGATCTGGGGCATCTGGAGCTGGAGGCGTACCAGGACGGGCATCCCTGCATGCTCCTCAACAAGGGCCGTCTCGGTTTCTCCGCGTCCGACGCCGCCGCCTACGCGCCCGAGTCGGCCTCCGCCGTACAGCTGTTGTGGGCCGCCGTGCACAGCGACCTCGCCGTGTACTCCGGCGTTCCCGGACTCGACGCCGAGCGGTTGCTCGCCGAGGAGCTGGATCCGGCGACGCGGGAACGGTTCGCCGCCGTCCTCGCCGAGGAGTGCGCCCGAACCGGCCTGAGCGGCGCGGAGTTCAGCTGGCTGCCGGTGCACCCCTTCCACTGGGACGAGGCCGTCGCCACCCTCTTCGCGCCCTATCTCGCCGAGAGCCGCATCGTGCTGCTCGGGCAGAGCGACGACCGCTACCGTCCCCTCCAGTCGATCCGCACCCTCGCCAACATCGACCACCCGCACCGCCGCAACGTCAAGGTCCCGCTCCTCATCCGCAACACCCTTGTCTGGCGCGGGCTTTCGACCGGGCCGACCGAGGCCGCGCCCGACGTGAGCGCCTGGCTGCACTCCGTACGGGACGCCGATCCGTATCTGAGCGAGGAGCTGCGCATCCATCCGCTCGGCGAGGTCGCGGCCGTCGCCGTGGGGCATCCGCTGTACGAGTCGGTGAAGGACGCCCCGTACCGCTACCACGAACTCCTGGGCGCCGTCTGGCGCGAGCCGGTCGCCGCGCTGCTGGACACGGACGCGGGTGAACGCGCCCGCACCATGGCCGCGTTGCTCAAGACCGGTTCCGACGGGCGCGCGCTCACCGCCGAGCTGGTCGACCGCTCCGGGCTCACCCCCGCGGCGTGGCTGGAACGATTCTTCGGGGCGCTGCTGCCGGGGCTGCTGCACTACCTCTACCGCTACGGCGTCGCCTTCTGCCCGCACGGCGAGAACACCGTCGTGATCTTCGACCGCGACGAGATCCCGATCGGTATCGCGGTCAAGGACTTCGCCGAGGACGTGAACCTGCTGCCCGGCGCCCGGCCGGAGTACGCCACGCTCTCCGAGCGCGCCGACCGCGTCCTGCTGCGCTGGCCGGCCCACGAGCTGGCGCACTCGCTGCTCAGCGCGGTCTTCGCCGGACACTTCCGGTTCTTCGCCCCACTGTGCGCCGATCAACTCGGCTTGCCCGAGGACGAGTTCTGGGCGCTCGTACGCGCCGAGATCGAGCGCTACCACGTCCGCTTCCCGGAGCTGGCCGACCGCTTCGACTCGTACGGGCTCCTCGCCCCGTCCTTCGACCGCGTCGCACTGAACCGCGAACAGCTCCTGGGCGGCGGCTTCCACGACCGTTCGGAGCGCGACGAGGGCTTCGACGTCGTGCACGGCACCGTGCCGAACCCGCTGGCAGTGACGCCGGTACGAATAGAGGACCAGAAATGAGCGACCGGTACGAGCTGTTGCGGGCCGAGGCCGCCGCCGGGCGGGTCGAGGAGGTGATCGTCGCCGTCCCCGACATCCAGGGGCGGCTCCAGGGCAGCCGGCTCTCCGTCCCGTACTTCCTCGACGAGATAGAGGGCGGGAGTGGCGGGGACGGCGGGGGCGGCGGCGAAGACGGCAGGGACGGAGCCGGTGACGGCTTCGGCGCGTGCGTGTATCTCCTCGCCTCCGACGTCGAGATGGACACCCGCCCCGGCTACGCCATCGACGCCTGGCGGACCGGCTTCGGCGACTTCCTCCTGCGGCCCGACCCCGCCACCCTGCGCACCCACCTCCCCTGGGACGAGGGCACCGCGCTCGTCATCGCCGACGCGCACTGGCCGGACGCCGGTGGCTCACCGGTCGCCGTCGCCCCCCGCCACATCCTGCGCACACAGCTCGACCGCCTCGCCGAGCGCGGGCTGACCGCGCTCGCCGGTACGGAACTCGAATTCCTCGTCTTCCTCGACACCTACCGCGCCGCCCGCGAGACCCGCTACCAGGGCCTGACGTCCGCGACCACGTACAACGTCGACTACTCGCTCCAGGGCCTGACCGACATCGAGCCCGTCGTGCGCCGCATCCGCCGCGAGATGGGCCGGGCCGGGCTGGCGATGGAGACGGCGCGCGGGGAGTGCCACGCGGGGCAGTACGAGATCGTCTTCCGTTACGCGGAGGCGATGACGACCTGCGACAACCACGTCTTCTTCAAGAACGGCGCCAAGCAGATCGCCGCCCAGGAGGGCGTGGCGCTCACGTTCATGCCCAAGTTCGACGAGGGCGAGGGCAATTCGTGCCACATCCATCTGTCGCTGCGCGGCACGGACGGCACCGCCGTACTCGCCGACGCGTCCGCCGACGACGGCATGTCAGGCCTGATGCGGCACTTCGTCGCCGGTCAGCTCGCCTGTCTGCCCGACTTCACCCTGCTGATGGCGCCGAACATCAACTCGTACAAACGGCTTCAGCCGGGAGCCTTCGCGCCGACCGGCATCACCTGGGGCCGGGACAACAGGACGTGTCCGATACGGGTGGTGGGGACGGGGTCCTCGATGCGCGTCGAGCACCGGGTGCCGGGCGGGGACGCCAACCCGTATCTGGCGGTCGCGGCGGCGGTCGCCGCCGGTCTCTACGGGATCGAGCACCGGCTCGAACTCCCGCCCCCGCACCGGGAGAACGCGCTCGCCGATCCGTCGGTGCCCCGGCTGCCCGGCACGCTCACGGAGGCGCTGCACCGCTGGGAGAGCAGTGAGATCGCCGCGAAGGTCTTCGGTGAGCCGGTGGTCGCGCACTACGCGCAGGCGGCCCGTACCGAACTGGCCGCGTTCGAGACGTCGGTGACGGACTGGGAGCGGATGCGCGGCTTCGAGCGGCTGTAGCCGCGAAAGCCGGGCCGGCTCGGAAGCCGGCCCGGCGATGTGCGTCGGAGCTGCCAGCTAGGGTCTGTCGTTTGGATCAGGCCGGATCAGGGAGCGGGGTCTGGTGCGTGCGGTCGCAAGGCGGAGGAGGGAGACAACGCGGAGCGTTGGCGACCGACGACAACGCGGCGGGCGTGCGTGCCAGGGACCGCGAGCCCGGCAAGATCCGAACGACAGGCCCTAGGTCCTGTCCGCCGGACAGGGCCTAGCTCGCGGCGCCGCCGTAGTTCTTCTCGATCTCGTCCAGCACCTTGCCCGCGCCCGTGTAACCGATGCCCAGCATCCACACGTTGTCGTCGACCTTGAACGCCTTCTCGGCCTTCACCGCGTCCAGGTTCTTCCAGAGCGGGCCGCCGATGATGTCGGTCTCCTTGGCCTTCTTCGCGTCACCGTAGGTGGAGTAGAAGACGACGTCCGCGTTGGCCTGGTCCATCTTCTCCGGGCTGACGTCGAGCGAGAACCCGGTCTTGTCCTGGTTGGCCGGGCGGCCGACGCCGAGGTCGCCGTAGATCGAGCCGACGAACGTGTCGTTGAGGTAGAGACGGGTGTCCGCGCCCTCAACGAAGCGGACGAAGCCGAAGGTTGTCTTCTTCGCCGTCTCCGGGCCGCCGAGCGTCGGGGTCAGCTCCTTGACCCGCGTGTCGTAGGCGTCGGTGATCGTCTTCGCCTCGGCCGTCCTGCCGAGGGCGTCGGCGTGCAGCTCGAAGTTCTCGCGCCAGTTGGGGCCCGTGGTGTCGGAGAAGACGGTCGGGGCGATCTTCGACAGCGGCTTGTAGTTCTTCTCGTCCCGGACCTTGCTGCTCAGGATCAGGTCGGGCTTGAGAGCGGCGATCGCTTCGAGGTTCGGCTCGGCGATCAGCCCGACCGCCTTGATGTCCTTGAGCTTGTCCTGCGGCAGATAGGTGGAGAACGGCGTGTCCGCGACGGCCGTCGTCGCGCCGACCGGTGTGATCCCGAGCGTGATCGCGGAGTCGAGCGCGTCCGTGTCGAGGACGACGACCCGCTCGGGGTCGTCCGGGACCTTCACCTCGCCCATGGCGGTCTTGACGGCGTGCGTCCCTCCCGACTCGGCCTTGTCCGAGGACTCGTCGCCGTCGCCACCGCACGCGGAGAGTGAGACGGCGAGCGCGGTGACCGCGGCGGCGACGCCGATACGGCGAGTGAGATGTGTGGACACGGTGGGCAAGCCTCCTGACGACCGCCCGGAGTCGGCCCGGACGTAACTAAGGCAAACCTAACTTTAGTGGGACCGGCCCAACAAGTTCCGTGCATCACGGTCCAGTCACAGGGCCCTTACACGCCATGCCTTCCCCCCGCCGCCGGGCATCCGCGACCATGGCGCACTGTCGCAAGCCTCGGGAAGCCCTGAAGAACCTTGGGAAGGAGTCGCGTCATGGCCGGATTCCGCGCGGGTGAAGGTGTCTTGCGCCGTAAACCCATCAACACCATCCAGGACTCCGAGGGCCCGGAGGGCGAGCAGCTCACCCGCACCCTCGGGCTCTGGCAGCTCACCGCGATCGGTGTCGGCGGCATCATCGGCGCCGGTATCTTCACCCTCGCCGGGACGATCGCGAACGGCACGGCGGGCCCCGCCGTCCTCATCTCGTTCCTGATCGCCGGCGTCGCGAGCGCGGCGGCGGCCCTGTCGTACGCGGAGTTCGCCGGGCTCATCCCGAAGGCCGGGTCCGCGTACACGTATGGCTACGCGGTCCTCGGCGAGCTGGCCGGCTGGTTCATCGGCTGGGACCTGCTGCTCGAATACACGGCGATCGTCGCGGTCGTCGCGATCGGCATCTCCGGGTACTTCAGCTTCCTCGTCGAGTCGATGGGCGGCGATCTGCCCGCGTGGATGCTGGGCGCGCCCGGCACCGGCGAGGGGCACAAGGTCGATCTGTTCGCCGTCGTGCTCTGTCTGCTGATCGCGTATCTGCTCACCCTCGGCATGCGCAGCGCGGCCCGCTTCGAGATGGCCGTGGTGGTGCTGAAGGTGCTGGTGGTGCTGCTCGTCATCGCGGTCGGCGTCTTCCACATCGACTTCGGCAACTACAACCCGTTCTTCCCGTACGGCGTCGGCGGGGCGTTCACGGGTGCGGCGACCGTCTTCTTCGCGGTCTTCGGGTACGACGCGATGAGCACCGCCGCCGAGGAGTCGAAGGACTCGCAGCGCCACATGCCGAAGGCGATCATCTACTCGCTGGCGATCTCGATGGTGCTGTACGTGCTCGCCTGCCTGGTGCTGACCGGGATGCAGAACTACAAGGACGTCGACAAGGAGAGCGGCTTCTCGACCGCCTTCGCGTCGGTCGGTCTGGACGGGATCGCCGACATCGTCGCCGTCGGCGCGATCATCGGCATCCTGACGGTCATGTTCACGTTCATGCTCGGAGTTACGCGGGTGTGGTTCGCGATGAGCCGGGACGGGCTGCTGCCGAAATGGTTCGCCAAGACGCATCCCAAGCGGAAGGTCCCGACGCGTGTGACCTGGATCGTCGGGTTCGCGTCTGCGGGTATCGCCGGGTTCGTGAAGATCGGCGAGGCGGCCGAATTGACCAACATCGGGATCCTGTTGGCGTTCGCGGTCGTCTGCACGGCCGTGATCGTGCTGCGCTACCGGCAGCCGGACCTGCCGCGCGCGTTCCGCTGCCCGGGGATGCCGGTCGTGCCGGCGATCGGTGTCGTGGCGTCGCTCTGGCTGATCACGTACTTGCAGTGGCAGACATGGGTGAGGTTCGGGATCTGGTTCGCGATCGGGCTCGTCGTGTACTTCGCGTACTCCTACCGGCGGTCGGAGCTGGCGAAGAACCCGCCGGTGTCGGAGCCGGCTCCGAAGGAGTAGGGCAGGGCGCGTACGTACCGTCGACGGACCGATCGAGAGCGCGGGAGCCATTCCCGTTCGCCACGCGTCCCCAGAGGGAAGACGGCTGATTACCCCCACGGTTCGAGGAGAGACGAGCGTCATGAACTTCGCCACGAATACGCCGACGAACACACCGGTCGAGACCACGCTGGGCGAGCAGTTGCTGCTCCTGTCGCTGGACGACGAGTCCGGGGCCGAGAAGGAGTCGATGAACGTCTCCTACGCCATCGCGGCGGCGTCACTGGTCGAACTGGTGCTGGCGGGCCGTGTCGAGGTGAACGACGACCAGGTCACCGTCCTCGACGCGGCGCCCCTGGACGACCCCACGCTGGACGCGGCGCTGGCCGACATCTCCGGCGAGGAGAAGCGCAGGCCGCGCAAGACGAAGGAGTGGATCGAGCACCTGAAGAAGGGCGCGGTGGCCGGGACGACCGGGAGCCTCGTGGCCAAGGGCCTGATCCGCGAGGAGAAGAAGAAGGTGCTCGGCCTCTTCCCCGTACGCCGCTACCCGGAGGCCGACGGATCGGTGGAGGCCGCGCTGCGGCAGCGGCTCGACGAGGTCGTGATGCGCGGGGCGGCTCCGGACGAGCGCACGGCGACTCTGGTGGCCCTGCTGCACGGCGCGAAGCTGCACGGACTGCTCTACGAGAAGCCGCAGTTGGCGACCGCCAAGGTGAACATGGAGAAGGTCGCGCACGGTCAGTGGGCGGGGCCGGCGGTGCGCCAGGCGGTCAAGGCGGCCGAGGACGCGCTGACGGCGATCGTCGTGCTGACGGTGGTCACGACGACCGTCATGTGACCGGCTGACGCGACCTCACCAGCCGGTGAAGACGAGGTGGTTGACCAGCAGGGCGACGATCGCCTGCCCGGCCAGCCACCATCGCCGGCGGCCGGGCAGCAGGGCGGTGGCGGGGATGAGCCACAGCATGAACGGCAGCCAGATGCGTTCCGTCTCCGCCTTGCTCATCCCGGACAGATCGGCGGCGAGGATCGCGAGCATCGCCGCCAGGACGAGAACAACCAGGCGGAGTACGGGGGTTGTGGGCTCTCGCGAGGGTCGGGTACTCCGTACGGCGCGGGGTGCGAGCGCGAACACCCGGCCGAGGCCGGCCACCGTCGCGAGGCCGACGGCCAGGGTCGTGGCGGCGAGGTTCCCCCAGATCCAGTACCAGTACGGGCGCACCCCGCCCGCGCCCTGGTAGTAGCGCACGACCAACTCGTGGTACGCCTCCCACCAGTTGAATCCCGCGAGCGTGAACGCCACCGGCACCACCAGCGCGCCCGCCAGTACCAGGGGCAGCGGGCGTGCGGTGCGGGCCAGGACGAGGATCCCGAGGCCGGGGAGCGCCATGAGCGTCAGCCCGTACGAGAGGTAGCAGGTGAACCCGTACAGCAGCCCGGCGCCCAGCGCGGCGGCGGCGGGGAAGCGGGCCGTACGCGTCGCGGCGAGCGCGAGCAGGGCGAGCGACCAGGCGGTGACGGCCGCGAAGTAGCCGTCGGCCGAAGTGCCCATCCAGACGGCGGCCGGGGCCAGTGCCAGGAAGGGCGCCGCGCGGCGCGCGGTGCGCTCGTCGGTCAGCGCGCGCAGCGTGACGAGTACGGCGGCCACGGCCGAGCCGCCCACCACGATGCACCAGACCCCGGCCCACGAGCCGCCGCCGAGGCCGATCCGGTCGAGCCAGACGAAGGTGAGGGTGGCGCCCGGCGGATGGCCGGCGACATGGGCGGGCCAGTTGCCGGGCGGGCCGACCACGATGTGGTCGCTGAAGCCGCGCAGCGTCGCGCCGATGTCGGAGAAGCGGTCGATGACGGTGAGGTACTCGTTCTTGGTGGTGAGCCGGCGCGCCACGCCCCAGTGCCACCCGTCGACGAGCGCCAGCGAGAACGTCCAGGCCAGGGCGGCGGCCCAGGTGGTGAGGAGCAGCGCGCGCCACGGCAGCCGGGCGGCTAGACCGGGGCCGTACGCGATGATCAGGACGGCGACGGCGAGCGCGGCGGGGGTGCCGGGTCCGACGCGGGGGTCCCAAGTGCCGAGCAGCGGGGGCCAGTTGACCTGGAGGCTGCCGTCGGCGCGCTGGATCGCCCAGCCGACGAGCGCGGCCGTGGTGACGAGCGCGAGGCCGATGGCGGCGGCGACGAGATCCCGGCGGGGCGGGCGGCCGGTGCGGTCGCGTCCGTGGTCATCGGTGTGCGTGCCGGTGTCCGGGTCCGCGTGCGCGCCGGTGTCCGTGTCCGTGTCGCCGAGTGGGTGTCCTCGTTCATCCGTCTTCACCCCGGCACGTTATGCAGCGGGCGGCGGCTTCCGGCGGTACGGCGGGGCCACGTCACCATTTCGTCAGAAGTCGTACCAGCTCTCGGATGGGTGCGCGGGTTTACGGTCGCGGCATGGATCACCCCCCACGGCTGTCGAAGCGCCCCGTCGGCGCACTGCCACCGCTGCCGACCGAACCCGGCTTCTGGCGCAGTCCGGTGCGCGGCGTCCGGTTCACCGCCGTGCTCGGACTCGTGCTGATGGCCGGGCTCACGCTGCTGTTCGTGACGGGCCTGGTGTCGTACGCGGCGTACAACCCGGATCTCGCGTCCGTCAACGACAAGACGCCGGACCGGGGGTGGCTGGGCTTCTACCTCTTCGACTGGCCGACCCACCCGTACTGGCTCTACCGCCTCACCCAGGGGCTGCACGTCACGGTGGGCATCGCGCTGATCCCCGTGCTGCTGGCGAAGCTCTGGTCGGTGATCCCCAGGCTGTTCACGCTGCCGCCGGTCACCTCACTCGCGCACGCGTTGGAGCGGATCTCGCTGGTGCTGCTGGTGGGCGGTGCGCTGTTCGAGTTCATCACCGGGGTGCTCAACATCCAGTTGGACTACCTCTTCCCCGGGTCCTTCTACCGGCTGCACTTCTACGGGGCGTGGGTGTTCTTCGGGGCGTTCGTCGCGCACGCGGCGCTGAAGACGCCGAAGGCGCTGCGGGCGATCCGAAGCGGGGAGCTTCGCTCCGGGGGAACCGACGGCGGTACGGGGGCCGGGGCGCACCGCGCTCCGAGGACCGAGGACGATCTGGCGTCCCCGGCGCCCGCCGCGCCGACCGTCTCGCGACGCGGCGCGTTCGCCGTCGTCGGCGCGGGATCGCTGTTCATGCTGCTCACGACGGCGGGCCGGAGTTTCGACGGGCCGCTGCGCCGTACCGCGCTGCTCGCCCCGCACGGCTGGGAGGACCCGGGCAGTGGCCCGAACGGCTTCCAGATCAACAAGACGGCGGCGGCGGTCGGGGTCAGGGCGGCCGACACCGCCGGGGACCGGTGGCGGCTCGTCGTCAGCGGTCCGGCCGGGGACATACGGTTCTCGCGCGCGCAGCTCCTCGCGATGCCCCAGCACACCTCCGAGCTGCCGATCGCCTGTGTGGAGGGCTGGTCGACGTCGAACCAGTCGTGGCGCGGCGTACGCCTGCGGGACCTCGCGGCACTGGCCGGGTACCCGGCCGACGCGCCCGACGTGTTCGTGGAGTCACTCCAGCCCCGGGGCAGCTTCCGCTCGGGCGCGCTGCGCGACAACCAGGTGCGCGACGGGCGTTCGCTGCTGGCGCTCCGGGTCAACGGCGCGGACCTGTCGCTCGATCACGGCTTCCCGGCGCGGATCATCGTCCCGGCCGCGCCCGGGGTGCTGAACACGAAGTGGGTCACCAGGCTGACGTTCGGAGCGCTGTGATGAATCGCCGGAACCGTGCGGGGCGCGCTCCCAAGTACCGCGTCCTCAAGCACCACTCCCTCAAGTACCGCTCCCTGCTGGGCAGTCCGTTCCAGATCGTGCTGCTGCTCGCCACCCTCGCGTTCGCGGGCTATGTGGGACTACGCCTGCTGGTGGGCGAGACGTTCCTGATCGTGGTCTGGTTCGTCGGCGCCGCGCTTGTCCACGACCTCGTCCTGGTGCCGCTCTACACGGTGGCCGACCGTACGGTGACCGCCGCGCTGGGACCGCGGCGCCGACTCGTCAACTACGTACGCGTACCGGCCTTCCTGTCCGCGCTGCTCCTGCTGGTGTGGTTCCCGATGATCACGGGGCGGGTGAGGCGCTACGAGCCGTACGCGGCCCTGTCGCCCGACGGGTTCCTGGCGCGCTGGTTGCTGGTCACGGCCGCGCTGTTCGTGTGCTCGGCGCTCTGTCTGGTGACGCGCGCGGTGCTGCGGCGCAGGGCGACGAAGGGGCGGCCCGCCGCCTCCCACTGATCGACGGGCAGCCAGCCGAGGGCCCGGCCGTACCGGAGCAGGGCCGGGGTGCCGAGCCGGGCCCACGGGAAGTGCGAGCCCGTGGCGCGGGGGCCGTCCGCCGGCGGCGGGTGGCGCCCGTCGTCCACCCGTACGCGTACCCGCTCGTCGATGTCCACGGGCGCGGTCTCGGCGATGATCAGCCCGCCGTGCGTCAGCAGCCCGCCGGCCCGGCGGAGCAGCCCGGCGGGGTCGCCGCCGATGCCGATGTTGCCGTCCACGAGCAGGACGGTGCCCCAACGCCCCTCACCTGGCAGGGGATCGAAGACGGAGCGGCGCAGGGCGGTGCCGCCGAGCCGCAGCGTACGTTCGACGGCCGCCTCGCTGACATCGACGCCGAGCGCCCGCCGGCCGCGGGCCGCGAGCGCGGCGACGAGACGGCCGGGGCCGCAGCCGATGTCCAGGACGGCGCCCTCGCAGCGGTGCAGGGCCGAGAGGTCGGCGGCGTCGGCGCGGGCGCACCAGCGCTCGACGTCGAGCGGCAGCAGCCAGCCGTCCGTACGGCGCAGGAAGAGCGGGCCGCGGCCGGCGCGGAGGGCGTCGGCGTACGGATCGGTGCTCCAGGCGGCGGCCTCGGTTCCGGCGCGGGTCTCCGGGCTTTCGGTGTCTGTCGCGTCGGTGTCCGCTGTGCCGGTGCCGGTGTCCGCGGTGCTCACCGGGCGCCCACCGGGGTGAGTCGGCGCAGCATGGCCGCGAACTGCCCGTCCGGGGCGGCCGACGCGACGTACTCGGCGTCGGCCGCCGAGTCCACGTCGCGCAGCGGCGGCAGATCGCGCACGGTGAGCCCGGCGCGGACGAGCCGGCGGCGCTGCACGGCGCCGGTCTCGGGGGCGGACATGGGCACTCCGCGAATGAGGTCCGGCGGGGCGGACTCGGGCGCGGCGAGGCCCAGCGCCCAGAAGCCGCCGTCGTCGGCGGGTCCGAACCAGGCGTCGCAGCCGTCCCAGCCGGCCGGGCCGAGCGCGGGGGCGAGCAGGGCGGGGGTGATCTGCGGGGTGTCCATGCCGACGAGGAGCGTCGGCCCCGTACAGCTTTCGAAGGCGGCGGCCAGCCGCTCGTCCAGCCCGCCCGCGCACTGCGGCACCACGTCGATGCCGGGTGGCAGCCAGGGTCCCGGGCGCCCTTCGAGGACCAGGACGCGGCGCCGGGCGGGGAGGCCGCGGACGGTCCGCAGGGTGTCGGCGAGCGCGGCCTCGGCGAGGCGGGCGGCATCGGCGGGGGTGAAGGGCGGGGTGAGGCGCGTCTTGACGCGGCCGGGGAGGGGTTCCTTGGCGATGACGAGGAGGGTGGTGGTGGGGGAGGTCACTTGGCGGCCTCCGCGGGGGCGTTCGGTGCTGTGCTCGGTGCGGTGCGCGTGGGTCGTACGGCCTGCGCGGGTGGCCGGCTCAGTACAGCGCGCATGTCGCGCACCGCGTGCCAGGTGCCCCGCCAGGTGCCGGTGACCTTCGACCTGCCCGTGCGCGGCCGGTAGGGCACGTCGGTCTCGGTGACCCTCAGTCCGGCGTCGGCCGCGCGCACCACCATCTCCAGCGGGTAGCCGCTGCGCCGGTCGGTGATGCCCAGCGCCAGCAGGTCCTCGCGGCGCGCGGCACGCAGCGGGCCGAGGTCGCGCAGCGTCACGCCGGTGCGGCGGCGCAGCATCCGGGAGAGGGCGAGATTCCCGGCGCGGGCGTGCGCGGGCCAGGCGCCACGGCCCTGGGGGCGACGGCGGCCCAGCATCAAATCGGTTTCACCGAGGGCGACTTGGCGTACGAATTCGGTGAGGAGGCCGGGGTCTAGGGAGGCGTCGCAGTCGCAGAAGCAGACGTACTCGGCGTCGGACGCGAGGAGGCCCGCGTGGCAGGCCGCACCGAAACCCCGTCGCGGCTCGTGGACGACGGTGGCGCCGAACGAGCGTGCGACGTCCGCCGAACCGTCCGTGGAGCCGTTGTCGACGACGATCGCGCGCCAGCCGACAGGGATGTGTTCCAGCACCCATGGCAGCGCGGCTGCCTCGTCGAGGCAGGGCAGAACGACATCGGCGGTGAGATCAGTGAGGTGGGTCACGGCGCTCACCCTACGGATCGTAAGGCCGCATAACGGACTTCTGGACCTTACGAAACACGGACGTTCGGCCGATCCGGGCGCTCGCGGAGTCTGTCGCGCCGGGCGCGGTGCGAAGGTGGACGTATGCAGAGCAATCCCACCGGCGGCAACGGCGGTAACGGCGGTGACCGCGGTGACGGCGCGAACGGGCGGGCGCCCGCCCATGTTCTCGTCGTCGACGACGATCCGACCGTCGCCGAGGTCGTCGCCGGCTACCTCGACCGGGCCGGTCACGACGTCGCACGCGCCGCCGACGGCCCGTCCGCGCTCGCGCGATTCGCCCGCAGGCGGCCGGACTTGGTCGTCCTGGACCTGATGCTGCCCGGCATGGACGGCTTCGAGGTCTGCCGCCGGATGCGCGAACAGGGCGGCCCCGTACCGGTGATCATGCTGACGGCGCGCGGGGACGAGGAGGACCGCGTACTGGGGCTGGAGACGGGAGCGGACGACTACGTCACCAAGCCGTTCAGCCCGCGGGAGTTGGTGCTGCGTGTGGAGTCGGTGCTGCGCCGGGCGCGGCTGCCGGTGCCCGCGCCCGGTACGTCGCCGACGGCGGGCGCGCTGCGTACGGCGACCCTCTCCCTGGACCCGGTGGCGCGCCGCGCCACCCGCGAGGGCGGCGAACTGGCGCTCACCCTGAGGGAGTTCGACCTGCTGGCCTTCTTCCTGCGGAACCCGGGGCGGGCGTTCTCGCGGGAGGAGCTGATGAGCGAGGTCTGGGGCTGGGACTTCGGCGACCTGTCGACGGTCACGGTCCATGTCCGCCGCCTGCGCGCCAAGATCGAACACGACCCGGCGCGACCGCGGTTGATCCAGACGGTGTGGGGGGTCGGTTACCGCTTGGCGGAGACGGAGAGCGCGGACACGGGGGAGAGCGCGGGCGTCGGTGAGAGTGCGGGCGCGGATGCGGGTGTTGACCATCCGCCGCCGGACACGTGGACCGCATCCGACGCGGAAGGCGTTCCGGATACGTCACCGTCGTCGCAGGACCCGCCCCGCCGATCACCGGACCCGTCACCCAGCCCCCGGAGGTCCGACCGGCCATGACCGACATGCTCCTCATCGCTCTCATCGCGTTTCTCGGCGCCGCGGCCGCCGGCCTGCTCGGGGCCCTCGCCCTGCGCCTGTTCCGCCACCGGTCGCTCGTCGTGTCCGTGACCGTCGTCGCAGCCGTCGCCGTGACCGCGATGCTCGCCGGGACGCTCGCCGTCGCCTGGGCGATGTTCCTGTCACCGCACGATCTGAGCGTCGTCACCACGGTCGTCGCGATGGCCGCCGTCGTCTCGCTCGTCACCGCCGTCCTCCTCGGGAGATGGATGGTCGCCCGCAGCAGGGATCTGACCCTGGCCGCCCGATCGTTCGGCGACGGCGGCGTCTTCGCCGCGCCCGTCGAGCCCGCGACGGCCGAACTGGACGCGCTGACACGCGAGTTGGCGGCCACGAGCGCCAAGCTCGACAGCTCGCGTGAGCGTGAACGCGCGCTGGAGACCTCGCGGCGCGAACTCGTCGCGTGGATCTCGCACGATCTGCGCACGCCCCTCGCCGGGCTGCGCGCCATGTCGGAGGCGCTGGAGGACGGTATGGCCGTCGACTCCCCGCGTTATCTGCGGCAGATACGTACCGAGGTCGAGCGCATGAACGACATGGTCGGCGACCTCTTCGAACTCTCCCGGATCCACGCCGGATCGCTCACCCTGACCCCCACCCGGATATCCGTGTACGACCTGGTCGGCGACGCCCTGGCCGGTGCCGATCCGCTGGCGCGCGAGCTGGGCGTACGGCTCGTGGGGGACCGTATCGACGCCGTACCGGTGGAGGTCGACAGCAAGGAGATGAGCCGGGTCCTCGGCAACCTGCTGGTCAACGCCATCCGCCGGACCCCGGCCGACGGCACGGTCGCGGTCACCGCGCGGCACGCCGAGGACGGCGTGGTGCTCTCGGTGACCGACGGCTGCGGCGGAATCCCGGAGGAGGACCTGCCGCGCGTCTTCGACACGGGCTGGCGCGGGAGCGACGCCCGCACACCCCCGGCGGGCGCGGGCCTCGGTCTCGCGATCGTACGAGGCATCGTGGAGGCCCACGCGGGCCGTGCGGCGGTCCGCAACGTGGCGGGAGGCTGCTGCTTCGAAGTGACACTCCCCGCCGCCTGACCCGCGTCACGGCTGTCCCCGCTCGACCCGCCGAAGAGGCCGGAGAGGCCGGACACGCCCGAAGCCCCGCGGTCCGCGCCGCGCGGCCGGCGCTCCGTACGGTTCATCCATGACTTCCCCTGCCTCCCCGCCCACTCCCCCGGCCCTCAGCTTCCGCGAACTGCACCACCGCACCGCGCCCTTGGTGCTCCCCAACGCCTGGGACGTCCCCTCGGCGCTCGCCTTCGTCGACGCCGGGTTCGAGGCCGTCGGCACGACGAGCTTCGGTGTCGCCTCCGGGCTCGGCCGTCCGGACGGCGGGCGGTCGACGCGTGACGCGAATGTCGCGCTGGCCAGGGCCCTGGCGCCGCTGCCGGTGCATGTCAGCGTGGACATTGAGGACGGCTACTCCGTCGACCCGGACGAGGTCGCCGCGTACGTCTCCACGCTCGCCGCGGCCGGTGCCGATGTCGCGGACGTCGCGGGCGTCAACATCGAGGACAGCACCGCCGAGACGCTGATCGACCCGGCCGCGCACGCCGCGAAGGTCGCGGCGGTGAAGCGGCGTTGCCCGGAGGTGTTCGTCAACGCCCGCGTCGACACGTACTGGCTCGGGCAGGACGCCACCGTCGACGCGACGCTCGAACGCGCCGCGCGTTACGTCGAGGCGGGCGCGGACGGCGTGTTCGTCCCCGGCGTCACGGAGCCCGGCGTACTGCGCGAACTGGCCGCGGCCGTCACCGTCCCCCTCAACGTCCTCGCCGTCCCGGCCCTTTCGCTCACCGAGCTTGCGGGGCTGGGCGTTCGCCGCGTGAGTACGGGATCCCTGCCGTACCGGGCCGCGTTGCACGCCGCCGTACGGGTGGCGGACACGGTACGTGGCGGTGGCGGCGCCGTCCCCGAGGCGACGCCGTATCCGGAGCTACAGGCGCGGCTCGTCGACTACGCGTCCCGGCTCGCGTAGCGGCGCCGTCGCGAACTCCGCCATGCCGTCGGCGAAGCCCACCTCAGGCTTCCAGCCCAGCTCGTCGCGCAACGCCCGTGAATCGGCGGTGACATGGCGTACGTCCCCCAGGCGGTACTCGCCGGTGACGACGGGCGCGGGCCCGCCGTGCGCCGAGGCCAGCGCGGCGGCCATCTCGCCGATGGTGTGCGGCTCGCCGCTGCCGGTGTTGTACGCGGCGAAGCCGGCGGGCCCCGCAGCGCACACCGCGTCCAGGGCGGCCGCGTTGGCGGCGGCCACGTCCCGTACGTGTACGAAGTCCCGCCGCTGGCCGCCGTCCTCGTAGACACGGGGCGCCTCGCCGCGCGCCAGCGAGGACCGGAAGAAGGAGGCGACCCCCGCGTACGGGGTGTCGCGGGGCATGCCAGGCCCGTAGACGTTGTGGTAGCGCAGGGACACGGCCCGCCCGCCCGTGGCCCGCGCCCACGACGAGGCCAGGTGCTCCTGAGTGAGCTTGGTCGCGGCGTACACGTTGCGCGGATCGACGGGCGCGTCCTCCGCCACCAGACCCGGCACCAACTCGGCGCCGCAGTCGGGGCAGTTGGGCTCGAACCGCCCGGCGTCCAGATCGGCGGCGGCGCGCGGCCCCGGCCGGACCAGGCCGTGGCGCGGGCAGTCGTAGCGCCCCTCGCCGTAGACGACCATCGACCCGGCGAGCACCAGGGAGGGCACGCCCACCTCGGCCATGGCGGCGAGGAGCACCGCCGTGCCGAGGTCGTTGCACCCCACGTACGCGGGCGCGTCGGCGAAGTCCTTGCCGAGCCCGACCATCGCGGCCTGATGACAGACGGCGTCCACCCCGGCGAGCACCCCCGCCAAGGCCTCCCGGTCCCGCACGTCCCCGACGACCAGCCGCTCCCCGTCCCGCATTTGCCGCGGCGGGGCCCCGCCGTGCGCGGAGGGCAGCATCGCGTCGTACACGACGGCCTCATGACCACGCGACACGAGGGTGCGGGCGATCTCCGACCCGATGAATCCGGCTCCGCCGGTGACAAGTACACGCATACGGCCCACGCTAGGCGCGCGATCACGGAGCGGTCGGTACCCGCCACGGCATGTCACGGGACCGTAAGATCACGCGCGCGTCGGTCGGGCGGGCGGCACCACCCTTCGAAGGAGATGTTCATGGAGTACTTCGACCTCGGGACTCTCACACGGCCTGTGTCGACGCGTTCGGCCGAGGCGCAGCGCTGGTTCGACCGCGGGCTGGCGTGGACGTACGCGTTCAACCACGAGGAGGCCGTCAGCTGCTTCGAAGAGGCGGCGGAGGCCGATCCCGGCTGCGCCATGGCGCACTGGGGCATCGCGTACGCGATGGGGCCCAACTACAACAAGCCGTGGGACTCGTTCGACCCGCTCGACCTGGAGCGGACCGTCCGCAGGACCCGTGCAGCCGTCGAGCGGGCCCGCGCCTGTCGCGCCGGCGCGACACCGACCGAGCGCGCCCTCATCGAGGCGCTCCTCGCGCGCTACCCGCGTTCACAGGCCGTGGCGGACTGCTCGGTCTGGAACCTGCCTTACGCCGAGGCCATGCGTGGCGTCTACGAACTCGCGCCCGACGACCCCGACGTCGCCACGCTCTACGCCGACGCGCTGATGAACCTCACCCCCTGGCGGCTCTGGGATCTGCGTACGGGCGAGCCCGCCGCCGACGCCCGTACACCGGAGGCGAAGGCGGTCCTCGACCGGGTGCTGCTGAGCGACGCCGGGACCGACCACCCCGGCGCCCTGCACCTGTACATCCATCTGATGGAGATGTCTCCGACTCCGGAGGACGCTCTGGTGGTCGCCGACCGGTTGCGCGGATCCATGCCCGACGCGGGGCACCTGCACCACATGCCGTCGCATCTCGACGTCCTGTGCGGTGACTACCGGCGCGTCGTATCGGCCAACAGCGAGGCCATCAGGGCCGACGAGCGGTACCGGCGGCGGGCCGGCGCGATGAACTTCTACACGCTCTACCGCTCGCACAACTACCATTTCAAGATCTACGGCGCGATGTTCCTGGGACAGTCCGGGACAGCGCTGGAAACCGCAGCACAGCTCGAAGCCTCCATCCCGGAGGAGTTGCTGCGCGTGGAGAGCCCGCCCATGGCGGACTGGCTCGAAGGCTTCCTGGCCATGCGGGTGCATGTGCTCATCCGGTTCGGCCGGTGGGCGGACATCCTCGCCCTGCCGCTGCCGGCCGACGCCGATCTGTACTGCGTGACCACCGCGATGATCCGCTACGCCCGGGGAGTGGCGTACTCGGCGACCGGCCGCATCCCCGAGGCCGAGGCCGAGCGCGGCGCCTTCCACCTCGCCGTCGAGCGGGTGCCCGAGAGCCGGATGCTGTTCAACAACACCTGCCGGGACATCCTCGGCGTCGCGTCCGCGATGCTGGACGGCGAACTGCACTACCGCAAGGGCGAGTACGACCTGGCCTTCGCCTCGCTGGAACGCTCGATCGCGCTCGACGACAGCCTCCCCTTCGACGAGCCCTGGGGCTGGATGCAACCGACCCGCCACGCGTACGGGGCGCTGCTGCTCGAACAGGGCCGCGTCGCGGAGGCCGAAGCCGTCTACCGCGCGGACCTCGGCCTCGACGACACACTCCCCAGACCCTCCCGGCACCCCGGGAACGTATGGGCACTGCACGGCTTCTACGAGTGCCTGGTGCGGCTGGGCAAGACGGGCGAGGCCCAGATCGTGTCCCACCAACTCACGACCGCGACCGCGCTGGCGGACGTCCCGATCACCGCGTCCTGCTTCTGCCGCCTCGACACGACGAGCCCACCGGACACCTGCTGCTCCACCTGACGGGCCCGGCGGTGTCAGACCCGTGGTGCAGGATCGGCGCGTCGGCTCTTCGAAGGGGATGGGGATCACCATGTCGATCACGAACCAGCAGGTCGCCGGGCGTGAGTTTCTGCGGGGGCTGTACGGGGACGAGTACTTCCCGGATCGGCTCCTCGACAAGGGGCGGGACATCCTGCTGCGGCTGTGCGAGCGCATCGAGGCGGAGCGGCCGGCCGATCTGGCGGGGCTGTACGTGCTCACCGCGGTCGCGACGGAGGAGTTCAACCGGCTCCAGGAGGAGTTCTGGGCGGCGGGGAGTGAGATCGAGACCATGGCCCGTGACGAGATAGCCGGGGACTTCGGGTTCGTGGCGTCTGCCTACGGGTTCGCGGACGCGGATCTGGAAGAGGTGGTGGCCGAGCGCGACTGGTGACGGCGCCCGGAGCGGTCAGTCGACCTGCCAGACGATGTCCCCGCTGCGGCCGGGCGAGTACGTCACCGTGCCGACAACCGGCCCCGGCCGCCCAACCTCCATGACGAGGAACCCTTCGACGCTCTCGCCGGGCTTCAGCCGTACGACCTGGGGCAGTGCGGGTCCCTGAACGGGTTCGAAGTCGGTGGCGGTCGTGCCGAACGGCTTCTCGCCCTCGCGCGGCCCGACAGCCGTCCGATAGAGGGGCCGCTCCTCGATGTCCTTCTCCCCCACATTCTCAAAGCTCAATTCCAATGCGGCCCAGGACCCTCCCTCGAGGAGCGGCCCCAGTTCCCCGGGCTTCATCTCGGCCGGATCGATCACACTCTTGAGCGTGTAGGCGGCCTTGCCGCCGCCCTCCAACTCCCGGGTGACGGTGGTCCCGACCGCCAGCGGCGGGTCCTCCCCGTCGCCGGAACAGCCGGTGGCGCCGGTGGCCAGGAGCAGGGCTGTGGCAAGGCACAGCGAGGCGGTCGTACCGCGCATGGAAATCCCCCGTGTGGTGCGGTCCCGGCGGGCTTGGTCCGGCCGGGCGGTCCGGCCCGGCCACCCGGTAGGTGGTCCGAGCACTTTTTCATATCGGGTCGGGGTCCCCGGACACGTGCGGGAACCCTCGGGGGCTACCCCCACCCCCTGGATGCCTGCCTGCCGCATGGGAAACAGCGGCCCGCTCAACAACCCTTGCACCATGACGACTTACCGGAAAAACAGCCGAAAGACCCTCCTCCTCACCCTCTCCACCGCCGCCGTGGCCGGCTCGCTGGCCGTCGCCGGGCCCGTCGGGGGTGCGCGGGCCGTCGAGGGTGGGGGTGGGCTGAAGTGGCAGCCGTGTGCGCAGGCCGGGGGGCCCGCGGGGCAGGAGTGTGCGGAGTTGGAGGTGCCGCTGGACTACGGGAAGCCCGATGGGCGGCAGTTGACGCTCGCCGTGTCGCGGGTGCGGAGCGAGAACCCGGCGGCGCGGCGCGGGACGTTGCTGTTCATCCCCGGCGGGCCCGGCGGATCCGGGGTGCAGGCGCTGACCAGGAAGGGCAACGCGTTGCTCCCGGAGCTGGACGGGGCGTACGACGTCGTGAGCTTCGATCCGCGCGGGGTCGGCGGCAGTACGACGGCGAGTTGCGGGCTCGAAGCCGACGACCGGTATGTGGCGAAGCTGCGGTCGTGGCCCGGCGCCGACGGGCGGATCGGCGAGAACGTGGCCCGCTCGCGCCGTACCGCCGAGGCATGCGACGAGAACGGGGGCGCGGTGCTGCGGAGCTTCACCTCCGCCAACGAGGTACGGGACATCGAGCGGTTCCGGCAGGCGCTGGGGGAGGAGAAGCTGTCGGCGTGGGGGACCTCGTACGGTACGTACATCGGTGCCGTGTACGCGCAGAAGTACCCGGAGCGGACCGACCGCTGGGTGCTGGACAGCAGCGGTGACCCGGACCCGACGCGTGTCGAGCGGGGCTGGATGGCGAACACGTCGAGAGCCGTGGAGGACCGCTTCCCCGACTTCGCGGCCTGGGCCGCCGACCCGGAACGGGACGACGAAGGGCTGCGGCTGGCCGAACGGGCCGAGGACGTACGGCCGTTGTTCATCGCGCTCGCGGCGGAGCTGGACCACGCGCCCAAGGAGTCGACCACCGAGGGCAATCCGCTGACCGGCAGCATGCTGCGGCAGGCGTTCCTGAACGGCCTCTACAGCGACTCGGTCTTTCCCCAGCTCGCGCGGCTCGTCCAGGCGGCCCAGGACCCGGCCGCCAAGCCCGTCCTGTCCCCGGACATCGCCCAGCCGATCCGTGACGAGGACGCGTCGGTCATGATCGCCGTCGTCTGCAACGACGTGCGCTGGCCGTCCTCCGTGGGCGGATACGCGCGGGCCATGAAGGAGGACCGCGCCCGTTATCCGCTCACCGCGGGCATGCCCAAGAACGTCCTGGCCTGTGCCTTCTGGAAGAGCGGTCCGGCGGAGAAGCCGACCCGGATCACGGACCGGGGCCCGTCCAACATCCTGATGATCCAGAGCCTGCGTGACCCGTCCACCCCGTACTTCGGCGCTCTGAAGATGCGTGAGGCGCTGGGCGACCGGGCCAGGCTCGTCACCGTCGACCAGGGCGGCCACGGCATGTACCTGGCCAACGGCAACGCGTGCGGCGACAGCAAGGTCACCACGTTCCTGACGACGGGCGAGCGCCCGGAGCGGGACGTGTACTGCGCGAGTTGAGCCCTGGGCCCGGCCGCCCTGCACAGTCGTGCCGGTGCCTTCCGGGTCTTCCTAGCCCGACATGCCGAACAGCTGGGTCCAGTACGTCCCGGCCTCACCGCCGCCGCGGAAGCCGATGCCTATGTGGGTGAAGTCCGGCTTGAGGATGTTGGCGCGGTGTCCGGGGCTGTCCATCCAGCCCCGGACCACCTCGGCGGCGGAGCGCTGGCCGCACGCGATGTTCTCGCCTATGCCCCGGTGGGTGCAGCCCGCGGCGGCGGCCCGGTCCCAGGGCTGCCGCCCGTCCGGGCTCGTGTGCGAGTAGAAGCCCCGCGCGACCATCTCGTCGCTGTGCGCCTGCGCGGCCGTCGTCAGCCGGGGGTCGCCGGCCAGCGGGCGCAGACCGGCGGCCGTACGCTCCCGGTTCGTGAGCGCGACGACGTCGGACGCCACGGACGCCAGGCCGTGCGGGGTCAGCGGGCGGGCCCACACCGCCGTCCAGAAGATGTCGCCGCCGGGGGCCGGGGCCCGGCCGAGGCCCATCTGCGAGAGGGCCGGGTCGCGGACCGTACGGCCCATGCGCGCGTAGGTCAGGCAGTACGCCAGGAAGTCGGCCTCCGTACGAGGACCGGAGACCAGCTGCTCGGCGACGATCAGATACGCGTATCCCTGGGCCGTGACCCGTTGGTAGAGGGACGTACCCGACCGGGAAGCGGCACCCAGCCGGCCCTCGGCCGCCATGCCGGCGCAGTGCGCCTGTGCGGCCGCCGCGAGGCGGGCGTCGGCCGTGACGGGCGGCGCACCGGAGCGTGAGCGCTCGGCGTTGACGAGGGAGACTATGCCGTCGCCGGGGACCGAGGCGGTGGAGGCGGTGGCCGGGGCGCTGTCCTCGGCCACCTCGATGCCGAAGTCGCGTGCGACCCCCGCCAGTCCGTCCGCGTACCCCTGGCCCAGCGCCCGCAGCTTCCACCCGCCGCCCCGGCGGTAGATCTCCGCGAGCAGCAGGACGCTCTCGTGCGCCGGGCGTGGCGGAGCGAACCGGGCGAGCGGCGGACCCGGTCCGTCCGCTCGCGTCACCGAAAGCGTGGGCGCGGGCAGCCGGCCCAGCGGGACGGCGGGGTCGGCTGCGCTCACGACCACCGTGACCCGGCTCGCCCCGGCGCGCAGCCGCCCCACGTCCACCGTGACCGTGTCGCCCCGCAGACGCGCGCCGGGCGCCGACGGCTGGTTGTAGAAGACGAAGTCCCCGTCACCGGACACTTTTCCGTCGTCGCCGGTGATCAGGACGGACAGATCGAAGGGGCCCGGCACCCGGATCGCGAGGACACCGCCGGGCAGGGACACGTTTCCGCCCGGGATCAGGTCGAGCATCGTGCGGCCCCCTTTCTCCGTTCCGGCCGTATGCGTCGGCTGTCTGTTCCGGACGGTCGACGGTAGAACGCCCGGCGCGAGCGGCCGGGTTCCCGCCCCACCCGTCGTGGCCATCTCTCGCCATTTCGCGCACTCCGGGAACTCGGGCCCGCCACGCCGCGACAACTCACAAGGACCGACAAGAGCGGGGACGGACAACCTGGAGGCCGATGTGCCGAGCGATGTGACCGGCGACGTGAGGAGCGGGGCGACGAGCGGGGCGACGAGCGGCGACTGGTACGACGACGACAGCCTGTGGGTCGACTTCGCCCCCGCCATGTTCTCCGGCGCCCGCGCCGAGACCGTCGCCGAGCTGGTCCGCACCGCCCCGCTGCTGGACTTCCCGCCCGGCTCGCGGGTCCTCGACCTGTGCTGCGGCCCCGGCCTCTTCCTCGTCCCCCTGGCGGCTCGCGGCCACCATGTGACCGGCGTCGACCTGAGCCCGGCCATGCTGGAGCGCGCCGAAGCGGCCTGCCGGGAGGCGGCGGCGGATGTCCGGCTCGTACGCGAGGACATGCTCACGTACGCGGCCCCCGAGAGCTACGACGTGATCCTCAACGTCTTCACCTCCTTCGGCTACTTCGAGGACGCTGACGACAACGCCCAGGTCCTGCGCAACGCGTGGCGGAGCCTCGCCCCCGGCGGCCGGCTGCTGGTCGACGTCATGGGCAAGGAGGTGCTCGCGGGCTGGATCGGCCGTCCACAGGCTGTGGACCTGCCGGACGGTTCGTACATCGTGCAACGCGACACCGTCCTGGACAGCTGGCGCAGGCTCCGCACCGACTGGACGCTCGTCCGTGGGGAGACCGCCCGCACCGCGTCCATCAGGTCGTTCCTCTACAGCGCCGCCGAACTGCACGACCTGTTCGTGGCCGCCGGGTTCGCGGACGTCGAGTGCTTCGGGGACTTCGACGGCGGTCCGTACGACCAGAGTTCGCGCCGGCTGATCGTCCGGGGCCTGAAGAAGTGACGCCCGGCGACGACCGCGTACGGGGCCCGCCTCCGGCCGCACACCCCGTCACCACGTCCGTACGCCACGCTCCACAGTTCTGGAGGACCCGTACGCCATGCCCCAGCTCAGCCCCGCCACCCCCCAACTCACGGTCCCCGTGCACGATCACATCACCGACGCCATGAAAGCCCCGGCCTTCCTCCGGCTCTCCGAGAACGTGGTGCTGGCCCGCTTCGAGACCATGAAGGTGTACGCGGCGCTCGGCGCCGTACGCGCGCTGCTCGAACGCGGCCGGATCGTGCCCGGCCAGACCCTCGTGGACAGTTCGAGCGGCATCTACGCCCTCGCGCTCGCGATGGCCTGCCACCGCCACGGTCTGCGCTGCCACATCGTGGCCTCCACCACCGTGGACGCCACGATGCGCGCCCAGTTGGAGGTCCTCGGCGCCACCGTCGACCAGATGCCGCCCTCGCGGAGCCTGCGGCTCGATCAGGAGCGGCGCGTACGGCACGTGCGCCAACTCCTCGCCGAACGACCGGACTTCCACTGGATGCGGCAGTACCACGACGGAGTCCACCACACCGGCTACCGCGAGCTGGCCGACCTGGCCGCCGCCGCGCTGCCCGGGGAGGACCTGACCGTCGTCGGCACCGTCGGCACCGGCGCCTCGACCGGCGGGCTCACGCGGGCGCTGCGCGCCGACGGCCGCACGGTCCGGCTGGTGGGCATCCAGCCCTTCGGCAGTGTGACGTTCGGCAGCGAGGGCTTCAGCGACCCGGAAGCGATCATCGCGGGCATCGGCAGCTCCATCCCCTTCGGGAACGTGCGGCACGAGCTGTACGACACCATGCACTGGCTCGACTTCCGGCACGCCATGGCCGGTTCGGTCGCACTGCTGCGGCAGCACGCGGTGTTCGCGGGGCTGTCCACCGGCGCCGCGCATCTCGTCGCCGGCTGGGAGGCGGCCCGCGATCCGCGCCGTACGCATCTGGTCCTCGGCGCCGACACCGGACACCGTTACGCGGAGCGGGTGTTCGCGCGGCACGCCGAGGCGTCCGATCCGAGCACCCTGCGGCCCGAGCGCATCGACGAGCTCGCCGAACTCCGCCCGCCATGGGCCGTGTTGGAGTGGGCGGGCCGACCCGCGCCGCCCGCCGCGGTCGTCACGCCCGAGAGCGAGGCGGTCCGATGACCATCGCCGCCCTCGAAGCGCTCTCCTTCGGACTCGGACGCACGGCGCGGGCCGCCCACGCCGCCGGTCACCGGTTCGTCCTGCTGACCGGTGACCGGAGTGTGTACCGCCATGAACTGGCCACCGCGGACGGGGCCTACGGGGTGGACGTCATCGACGTCGACACCTTCGACCCGGTCGCGGTGCGCGACGCGCTCGCGAGCCTGCCCGACCTCGCCGGGCTGATCAACACGACGGACACCTGGAGCGTGCCCGCGGCCGACCTCGCACAGGAACTCGGTCTGCCGGGTCCCGATCCGGAGGCCGTAAAACTGCTTCGTGACAAGGCGCGCGTACGGCGGACGCTGCACCGGTCGGGTTTGAGCGCGGGCACGGCGGTGGAGATCGAACCCCGGCCGGAGAGCGCGGAGTTGGTGCGCGAAGCCGTAGGGCTGCCCGCCGTGCTGAAGGTGTCCGCCGGGACGTCCTCGCGGGACGTGTGGATCGTGCACGACTACGAGGGGCTGCGCGCGGCGCTCGGGGACGCCGAGGAGCGTGCGGGAGGGGTGAGCGGGGCGGGTGGTGCCGGCGGTGCGGGCGGGGCCGGTGGTGCGGGCGGGCTGAACGGGGATCTGTTCGCCGAGCCCTTCCTCGCCGGGCCGCTCTACAGCGCGGAGACCCTGAGCTGGGAGGGGCACACACGGCTGCTGGGAGTACTGAGCCGCCAGACGTCGCGCCGTCCCGCCGTACGGGAGGAGGCCGCCGCCTTCCCGGTGGCTCTCCCGCCCGGCGAACTGGCCGCGATCGAACGGTGGGTGGGCGACGTGCTGGCGGCGGCCGGGCACGAACAGGGCTTCGCGCACGTCGAGTTCGTCCTCACGCGGAGCGGACCCGAGCTGGTGGAGATCAACCGCAGGATCGGCGGCGCCCTGGTCGCCGAGGCCATGTGCCGCACGCTCGACGTCAATGTGTACGAGGCGCTGGTGGACGTCACGCTCGGCCGGCGCCCACGCCTGCTGGACGCGCCGCTACGCCCGACCGGACCGGCCGTCGCCTTCGTCCTCGTGTACGCGGACGAGCCGGGCGTTCTGGAGGGGTGGGCCGGGCTGGAGGGCCTGAACGCCTTTCCGGGCGAGGTGGGTTGGTATCCGGTCCGGGCGGCGGGCGACACCGTGCGGCACGTGGGCGACCAGCGCGGCTGCACGGGCATGGTGCTCGCCGAGGCGCCGACGGCGGAGCTGGCCCAGCACCGGGCGTGGAGCGCGGCGACGACGGTGCGGCCCGTGATGAAGACGGCCGAGCGGGGGTGAGGTGTGCGGCTGCCGAGGCTGCTCCGGTCCGCGTCGAACCTGACGCCGGTGTCGACGCCGAGGCCGACCCCGGTGTCGACGCCGACGTCGGCCTTGACGATGCCCCAAGTCTTCCTGCTCGGGGCCTCGTTCCTGATCACACTCGGCAGCTTCGCCGTCCTCCCGTACATGTCGGTCCTGCTCCACGACCGGTTCGGGCTCGGCCTCGGGGTGGTGGGCGTCGTACTGGCGGTCGCGTCGCTGGTGCAGTTCTCCGGCGGTGTCGTCGGGGCCGCGCTTGCGGCCCGGATCGGGCTGCGGGCGACGATGCTGGTGGCGCTCGCGGTACGTACGGTGGGCTTCGCCGCGTTCGTACCGGGGCTGACCCGGCCGCTCGTCGCGGTGGGCGCGCTGTTCCTGGTGTCGTGCGGGGCGGCGCTGTATCTGCCCGCCAACAAGGCCTATCTGGTGGCGGGTTGCGGGCACGAGCGGCGGCCGGGGCTGCTGGCGGCGAGTGGTTCCGCATTCAACGCGGGCATCGCGCTCGGACCGCCCGCGGCGGCTCCGTTCGTACTGACGTCGCCCGCAGGACTGTTCACGGGCGTCGCGGTGCTGTTCGCGCTGGTGGGGGCGGGGCATGCGCTGCTGCCGCGGGTGGCGGACGAGGCGGGAGGAGTGGAGAAGGCGGAGGAGAAGGCGGAGGAGGGTGGGGCCGAGGACGGCGGGGCCAAGGGTGGCGGGGCCTCCGGTCGACACCTTCCAAGCCCCTCAGCCCTCCCGCCGTTCGCGTTCACCGTGCTCGCCGTCTACGTCTTCATGTTCTTCCAGCACTACCTCGCCCTCTACGCCGTTCCCCGCACCTCCACCGCCTTCTACGGCGCCGTCCTCATGGGCTACGCCATCCTTCTCGTCGTCGCCCAGCCGCTCTTCGCGCGCCGCCTCGCCGCGCTGCCGTACGCGTCCGCGCTCCGGATCGGCTTCGGCGCGATGGCCGCGGGTACGGCGGTGCTCGCGCTCGGCGGGCGGGCGGGGATCGCGGTCGGGGCGGTACTGCTCTGCCTCGGCGAGATCGTCCTCTTCCTGAAGAACGACCTGGAAGCGCTCGACCGGTCCGCCGCCCCCTCCGCGACGGTCTTCGGCAGACAGCGGCTGGCGGCCGGGCTGGGGGCGTTCGCGGCGGCCGTGATCGGCGGGCAGTTGTACGGGGCGGCCGAACGGGCCTCGGCGGTACCGGTGTTCTGGCTGGTCGTCAGCGCGCAGGCGGTGGTGCTGCCCGCGCTGCTGGTGGTGTGCGTGGCGGGGACACGGCGGCGGGCGCGGGCGCGGCGCCGCGCGGGTGGCGAGCTTGTGGGGGCTCGCCACCCGCGCTGACGTGGACGTGCGTGCTAGGCCCTGTCCGGCGGATCTTCGGGGGCCCGGGACGCCTGGCACGGCACCTCGCCGCGTTGTCGCATCATCCAAGTACGTCCAGTACGAGCACGATCCTCCGCCTTGCGATGTACCGCACCGGACGCCCCGGGCTTATCCCCGAAGATCCGCCGGACAGGACCTAGACGGGAACGGCCACCGTCGGCTCCGCCGCCTCCGCGCTCTCGGCTTCCGCGCCCTCGGCCTCCGGCTCCCAGACCGCCGCGAGATCGCGCCGGGCGCGCGCGACGCGGGACCGGATCGTCCCGACCGGGCAGCCCAGGGCGTCGGCGGCCTCCGCGTACGAGAGCCCGATGAGCCGCGTCAGCACGAACGCCTGCCGGCGCCCCGGGTCCATCGCGGCCAGCGCGTCCGCGAGCGCCACGGACTCCTCGAAGCCGGGCAGATGCCGCGGCTGGGCCCGGTCCGCGACGGTCACCCAGTCCGCGGTGTCGGCGATCCGCGGCCGTGCGGCCGCCCGCCGGTAACGGTCGACGACCACACGGCGCGCGATCGCCAGCAGCCACACCCGCGCGCAGGAGCGCCCGGCGAACCGCGCGAGGCTCGCCAGCGCCCGCAGATACGTCTCCTGCGTGAGGTCGTCGGCGCCGCGCACGTCGGCGCTGAGGTGCGCGACGAACCGGCGTACGTCGTCATACGTCGCCCGTACGAACAGTTCGGCTGCTCTGCGGTCACCGAGACCGGCGGCCAGGGCCCACGCGGTGATCTCGGAGTCGTCGGCGGAGTTTCCGACCGAGTCGCCGACGCGCGCACGGTGGTTGGTCGTCGGATGTATGCGGGTGGGGGGTATGTGTGTAGGAGGTACGCGCGTGGGCACAGGTGTGTGCCGGGCAGCAGGTATCACGGAAAGTCCTTCGCGTCCGGGCCGCCGGGCCCGTGGATCGGAGCGGGGGAGTGCGTGGAGTGGGGAAATCGCTCAGGACGGAAGGAGTGGCGGTCCGCGCCGCGACACGACGTGCGGGGCCGGGAGTTGGGCCGGGGGCCGGATCGGCCGGTACGGCACCGGGGGTGCGAGCACCCGGAGATAGGTCGGCGCGCCGCCGCTCAGCACCTCGTGGGCGAACCGGAGCCGCGCGTACGCGAAGCCGTACGCGAACTCGCAGGCGAACAGCGCGAGGGCGCCCACCAGTCGTACGAAGGCGCGGTCGCCGCGCCACAGCCACCAGCCGCACACGAGGCCGGCGAGCAGGTGGGCGCCGAGCATGCCGGAGGTGAAGCCGGAGCTCTGGAGCAGCCCGGACAGCCCGTTCAGGCTGAGGAGTTCGCCGAAGGCCTCGTGCGAGATCTCGCCGCCGTCGGGCAGGGGCGTACCGCCGTCGGTCACAGGCGTACCGGCGTCGCTCGCAGACGTACCGACGCCACCGCGCTCGCCGCTCCCGTGGCCTCCGTGTCCGACGTGACCGCCGGGCGGGAGGGGATGCAGTCCGCTGAACACGGCGTGCAGCAGCAGTTGTCCGGCGACGCTCGCGCCGACGATCACCGCGCCGCCGCGTTCCCTCCGGGACAGCCACCAGCCGGCCGCGCACACCGGCAGGAAGGCGAGGGCGAGGACGCGCGGCGGCAGTGGGCCACCGGACGACAGGGCGTGGCCGAGCCCGGACACCACGACACACACGGCGGCGAAGACCGCGGTGCGTGCGAGGCGGAGTGCGGGTCCGGCTCCCATGGCCGTCATGGTGCCAGCGTGACAGGGCTGTCGGTAAAGCCCACCTGATGGGCATACATCGGATGTTCACGCGCTATGCGGGGACAAGGAGTTGGTGTGATCCAGCTCACATGAAAGCCTCGGGAACTTATCGGGTCCGGCCACCGACACCTCCAACAGTACGACCGCGCACCAATCCGTACGACGGAAGATGACGGAACCGGAGACCGCCCGATGAATCCGCCCCCAGAGCCCGCGACGCCCGACGCAGAGAAGACCCCGGCCCCGGCCCCGGCCTCGCCCATGATCCCCGCCGTTGGCGCCGCCGCCGGCGAAAGCGCCGCCCCGGCCGCCGCCACGCCCTCGCGCGTCACCCTCCGTTCGGACATCCGGGCGAGCTGGCTCGACGGCCTGGTCGCCCTGGTCGTGACGGCCGCCGTCTTCGTCATCCTCTTCATAAGGATCAAGGCGGAGACGTCGTCCACCCTGACGGTCATGCCGTTCATGGCGGACACGGGTGCCTTCTGGATGTACTACCTCAGCCAGGCGTTCGGCTGGTCAGCCCTGCTCTGGGCGTGGGGCACCGTCATCATCGGACTGCTGCTCTCCGGTCCGCGCCCCGCGCGCCTGCCACTCTCGGGCCCCCGCCTGGAGCGCCTGCACCGCACCACCAGCCTCAACACGATCGCGCTCATCGTCGCCCACGCGCTGCTGTTCGCCGCCGAGTTGATCTACCAGGACACGGACGCCTGGCCCTCACGGGTGGGCACCGCCGTACTGGAGACGTTCATCCCCGGCGGCTACAACTCCGGCACCGGCGTCTGGGCCATGCCGATCGGCCAGGCGGCCCTCTACCTCGCCATCCCGCTCGGCCTGCTCTTCTACGTACGCCACCGCATCGGCCCGAAGACCTGGCGGATCCTGCACCGCTTCGTGCTCGTCGTGTACGTCCTGAGCGTGTGGCACACCCTGCTGTACGGCACGAACGTCTGGTACGACGGGGCCTTCCGCAACACCGTGTGGCTGCTCCAACTCCCCATCGCCGCCCTCTTCCTGCTCCGGCTCCTCCGTCCGGCCCGCCGCTCGGAACGCCTCGTGTCGCCGAGCGCGCACCGCGGTTCGAAGGCCGGCTGGAGTGTGCGTCTGACGGGCCGGGTGGCGGCCGTGGCCGTCATCGGTGTCCTGGTCGCGGTGATCGCCTCGGGACGTGACGGCGGGCGTACCGTACCGCCGGAGGACACGTCCTCCACGCACGTGCACGACGACTGACGCCCGGCGACCGACGGCTGGTACGCGCTCACAGACCGACCCGCGCACGCGGCGGTGTCCGGGCCAACCGGGACGGTAGCCGTCCGCCCCGTAACTTCCGCACCTTCTTCACCACCTCTCCCGCCCCCTTCGCCCAGCCCCGGTTCATCGGTCAACCGGGCCCGGCGAAGGGGGCGTTACCCATGTGAATTCCATTCAGTTGCCATGGAGCAGGGCGCGCGGGATCGCCATACTTTCCAGAGGGACAACCCTCGACATGGTCGATTCGGAGCGTGCTGTGATCGACGAGACGACAGCCGGACTGCTGGACGCGGCAGGTCCGCAGATGTACCGGCGTAACGCCTTCCGTATCACCGGCCTGCCCACGAACGCCGACCGGCGGGCCGTGCGGCAGCGTCAGCAGCGCATCACGCCCGCGCTGGAGCTGGGCGCCGACGTCGACCTCGGGCACTCGCTCCCCGTCCGGCTCGACGATGTCCGCGGCGCCTTCGACCGCATACTCGGCGATCCGCGACGTCGGCTGGTCGACGAGCTGTTCTGGCTGTGGGACGCGGCGGCCGACGGTTCCTCGAACGGCGCGGGCGCCGCGACGACAACGGTCACCGCCACGACCACTGCCGCCTGCTCGTGCCCCAAGACCCTGCACCACGACCACGACGCCGCCGTCCGCGCCCACAGCGCCGCACTCGACCTGGAGGTCGAGAACGACGCGGTGTCGGCCGGACCCCAACTCGACGAAGCCGTCCGGCTCTGGTCCAACGCCGCCCGGCTCTGGGGCCAGGTCCTCAGACGCGCCGTCTTCTGGGACCACGTGCGGCACCGGATCGCCGTACTCGACGACCGGCAGCTCGACGAGTCGGTGATCGACACGTTCCGCGACGCGATGCCGGGCACCCTCGTCAAACCGCTCATCGAGCTCGCCGCAGGGGCTTCGGCGCCCGCCGACCGACTCCGGCTCGCCAAACTGGCGCGCGACTGGCCACTCGTACCGTCCGGCATGGTCGACGACCAGCTGGAAGAGGCCGCCGCGCCTCACTACGAGTCGCTGCGCGCGACCGCGAAACGGGCGTCGTCCCAGTTGGACGGGGGGAACTGGGACGGCGCCGCGGCCGAGGTGTACGACCACGCCCTGCCCGCACTGGCGCTGCTGGAGTCGCTCGTCCCGCACGCCCGGCACCGGCGTACCGCGAGCGCCCGCAACGACATCGCTGTCCTGCTCAACAACTGCGCCACCGCCGCCACGGACGGGCTCGGTCCGGCCGCGAACCTGAACGCGTCGAAATGGTTCCGTACGGCGGCCGAACTGGCGACGGACCCGGTCACCAAGCAGACGGTCAGGACCAACCGCGACGGTCTGCGCGACATGATGACGACGTTCAATCAGATCCGGTCCCAGGTCGACCAGTTGGTCGCCGCCGGACAGATCAGCCTGGCAAGAACACTGCTGCTGAACGTCAAACGCCAGTTGGCCGGCGGCCCGGGGGCCGACGAGATCGACCGCATGCTGGCCGGTCTCCGCGATCCGAGGCCGGGGACATACAGTCCGCGCCCCCGGCGCGGGCGGACGCTCGCCTGGGCGCTGTTGGCACTCGTCCTCCTGGGCTTCCTGGTGGCGAAGATCACGGGGGCCTTCGACGACGACGGTGGCAACGACGGCTACCGGCCGCAGGGCGGCACAGTCGTCATCTCCGCGGAGAAGGTGGAGGACAATGACCCGCCGGGCGGGTGCATCGGGAGCAAGTCGGACTGGCGGGTCGGCGAACGCGAGGTGGACGTGGTCCCGTGCGACGAGTCGCACTGGGGTGAGGTGGTGGCGTACGAACTGCTGGCGGACAGTGCGTCCAGATATCTGACGGGGAAGTATCCGGGGGCGGAGCAGGCGACGGCGCTCTCCCGGTTCCGGTGCGAACTCGCCCTGGCGCGGCTCGGTCCGGAGGCGAAGGGGCTGAAGGTGACCTTCACTGTGCCCGGTGAGGACGCCTGGGACCCGAAGGGACCCCTGCTGGACGAGTACACGACGTGTGTGGCGCACTGGCCGGACGACCGGTTCATGACGGAAGAGGACCAGGTGCCGCTGGACGGAACGGTCACGACCGATCCGGCGCTGATGGGCACGTTCGGCCAGCGCATCGAGGACAACGCGCCCGTGGGGTCGTGCGTCCAGACCAAGAAGGACCTGTCCCTCGAGTCGGTCGGCATCCCCATCGTGCCCTGCGAGGAACCCCACTGGGCCGAGATCGTGGCCTATCCCGTCCTGTACCCCGACGGCACCGGTGAGTGGCCGGGTAACGACACCGTCTACGTGCGCGCGAAGTCGGCGTGCGAGAAGGAGACGGAAGGCTATGAGGGCGCCATGGCCCTGAACGTCACCTATCCGGCCCAGGACTGGTGGACGTGGAACGCCAAGGACAGCCCGATATACACCATGTGCGCCCTGTCCTACATGGGCGACGGCACATTCACCGGCGGGCTCCGATGACGCGCCGGTCGGACGGAACAAGCCCGTCCGGCGGAACAAGCCCGTCCGACGCACGACTACCGATGATGACCATGGAGGAGAAACGGGTGGTGGGGGTCAAGGGGGCCGCGCTGCGGGTCAGTTCGCCGGAGAAGGCACAGGCCGTCTTCGAACTGGCGGGAGTGTCGGTGACCATCGGCCGCGCCGTACCGGAGCGGGCACCCGATGTCGGACTCGGGCCCGATCCACAGCGCTGGGTCGGTCGGCTGCACTGCACGCTCGACTTCGCCGACGGCATGTGGTCGGTGACGGACAACGCGAGCGTCAACGGAACGCTGCTGAAGCACGGCGACACCATCGAACGGCTCCAGGCGCGCAAACGCATCCAGCACGGGGACACCCTGCTGATCCTCGGCGACATGGACCCCGAAGGGGAGCCGGTGTACTGGGAGTTGACCTTCCTGGACCCGCACACCACCCGCCCGGCGCCGTTCGGCTCCCCGTCCGACGTACTCCACACCGGACCGTGCCTGCGCTACGACTGGGTCGCCGCCCGGGCGTACCGCAACGAGGACGGTGAGGAGACCCTGATCACCGGACTGCGGCCGCAGGGACACCAGTTGCTGCGCTACATGGCGGGTCGCAGCACCAGCGGGGCGGCCGTCGCCTGTGAACACGCCGAGCTGATCACGGCGTTGTGGGGCGCGCACGAGGAATGGGCACCACACCGCTCGTACAGCAGGGCCGACATCGCGGGCGTCGTACGCGCCGTACGCCGCTGCGTCGAGGCGGACCCGTCGAATCCGAAGATCCTGGAGACGGTCACGGGGATCGGCTACCGGCTCAACGTGCTGGCGGGTGGGGGGAGTACGGGTGAACAGGGGGCGTCAGGGCTATGACACTGCTCGTCAGTGGTGACCGGGTCAGCGACACCCTCGTGATCGACCGTCCGCTGGGCGAGGGGGCGTTCGCCGAGGTCCACCGGGTGCGCCACGAATATCTCGGCTGGCAGGCGATGAAGCTGTTCAAGCGCGTCGCGTCCCTGGAGGAGACGCGCCGGATGCTGGACGAGGCGCGGTTGCTGTCGACTCTCGGGCACCCGAACATCGTCCGCCTCTTCGACGCGAACACCGTCCGCACGCCGGAAGGGCTGCGGGGCTTCTTCACGATGGAGTACGTCGCGGGCGGCAGCCTCGAACGGCTCGCCGCCGCACACAAGTCGATGGTGCCCAGGGATCTGGTCGCCGAGGTGATGACACAGATCGCGAGCGGTCTCGCCGTCGCCCACGACCAGGACCCGCCGATCGTGCACCGGGACGTGACCCTGGCCAACGTCCTGATCGGTTATGACGGAGCGGGCATGCGGGTGCGGGTCAGCGACTTCGGGCTGGCGAAGCGGGCCGACCCGTTCACGCATCTGGCCAGCGCCCAGGGGACGTACGCCTTCATGGCGCCCGAAGTGATGCGTAACCAGGGCTATTCGTGTGCCAGCGACGTGTGGTCGGTCGGTGTGATCGCGTATCTGCTGCTCACCAACCGCTTCCCGTTCCATCAGGGCGGCGAGGAGTTCTCGTCGTTCTCCTTCGGGCGGTTCAACCGGTCGCTGCTCCCGCCGAGCAGCTACAACGACGAGGTCGACGCGGACCTGGACCGCATCGTGCTGGCCACTCTCGAACTCGATCCGCAGAACAGGCCGGCCACGGCCCAGTTCCTCGCGGACGCGCTGCGCGAGCGCGCGGAGTCGATGGCCGGCGCGGCGGCCGGTGCCGCCGGCTCCGGTACGCCCGGCGCCTCGCACACGGCGGGCGAGCAGCCCAAGCCCGCCACCAGACGTCCCGTCAGGCCGCCCACGGAACGTGCGCGACGACTGGCCGAAGAAGCACTCGCACTGGCCCGCTCGCCGGGGGAACTCGACCGCGCCGCCGACCTCATGGAGGAGGCCGTCAACTTGTCGCCGTACCTGCGCGACCGGTATCTGTCCAAGCTCACGCTGTGGCGCCGGGGGGTGATGATGTGAGCGGGCGACTGTCCCGGCTGAGGGAGGACCTCCGGCAGCGTCGGCACCACCGCGCCTTCCGGATCGCACCGCTGCCGTGGGACGAACCGTCGCGCGAGGAGCTGGAGCGGCTGCTGGCATCGGTGGCGGCGTCGGTCGCGGCTGTTGATACGGCGGCTGGTACAGGGACTGGTACGGGGACTGATTCGGCAGCGGATTCGGCGGATTCGGCGGGAGGGCCGGGCGGCGACGGCGGGCCACAACTCCCGGGCGCCGATGATCCGTTGGACGCGAAGGCGCTCGCCGACGCCGCGACGAATCTGTGGCGCGCCCAGCGCAGGCTCACCCGGCAGGGCGAGGCGGCGTCCTCGCGCTCCCGGCAGACCGGGCGCTATCTGCGGTCGTGCCGCGAGGCGCTGGACGACGCCGGTCTGCTCGTACAGGAACACGAGGGCGACGCGTTCCACACCGGTCGATCGCTGGAGGCGCTGACCTTTCAGGAGGATCCGTCGCTGACGGCCGAGACGGTCCTGGAGACCATCAGGCCGACGATCTATCTGCACGGCCGTCGTATCCAGATGGGCCAGGTGATCGTCGGCTGCCCTCCGGCGCCGGCTTCCGTTTCCGCACCGGAGCCGGATCCCGCACCGGAGCCCGTTCCCGTACCGGAGCGGGAGCCCGTACCAGAGCCCGTACCGGGGCCCGTTCCCGTACCGGAGCCCGAGGACGCCGTCCCTGCTCCCGCTTCTGCCCGCGAAACACCGTCCAGCTCGGACCACGAGAGGACCGATCATGCGTGACACCGTCGACTTCGGTATCGACCTGGGTACCACCAACAGCGCCATCGCCCTCGTCGAGGGCGGCACCGTCTCCGTCATCAAGAACAACGACGGCTGGGACATCACGCCCTCGGCGGTGTGGATGCCCAAGGAGGGCAGGGTCCACGTCGGCCGTGCCGCGCGCGACCGCGTGGAGCACGATCCGGCGAACGCCACCGCCGAGTTCAAGCTGGAGATGGGCCTCGCCGACTCGCGGAAGACCTTCACCGCCGCCGGAGTCTCCCTCAGCCCGCCGCAGCTGTCGGCGGAGGTCCTGCGGTCGCTGCGCGCGGACGCCGCTCACCACTGCGGCACCCCGCCGGAGTCGGCGGTGATCACCGTCCCCGCGGCCTTCGCGCTGAACCAGAACAAGGCCACCATGGAGGCCGCCGAGCTGGCCGGGTTCACCTCCGCGTGCCCGCTGGTGCAGGAGCCGACGGCGGCGGCCTTCGCGTACGGCTTCCAGGACGCCACCGACCGCGCGTACTGGATGGTGTTCGACTTCGGCGGCGGCACCTTCGACGCCGCTCTCGTCAGCAAGCGCGACGGCGACCTTCGGGTGCTCAACCACGCGGGAGACCCCTACCTCGGCGGCAAGCTGATCGACTGGGCGGTGATCGAGCGGCTGCTGGTGCCCGCTGCCGCCGCCGAGCTGGGTCTGACGGACATGCGCAGGGACAACCCGCAGTGGCGCGCCAACTTCGCGAAGCTCAAGCGCGCGGCCGAGGACGCGAAGATCCATCTCTCCCGGCGCGACCAGGTCGACATGCTGATCGAACTCAACGACGCCGACGGCAACCCCCTCACCCTCGAACACACGCTGACCCGCGGTGAACTGGACGCGATCGCCGAGCCCTTCTACGTCCGGGCGATCAACCTCTGCCGAGACGCGCTCGCCGAGGCGGCCCTCGGCCCGGACGACATCGACCGTCTGCTGCTCGTCGGCGGCGTCACGCTCTCTCCCGGGCTCCGTGAACGGCTGGCCGACCCGCGTCACGGCCTGGGCATCGAACTCGACGTCAGCCTCGACCCCACGACGGTCGTCGCCCGTGGCGCCGCGATCTTCGCGAGCACGGTGCGGATCCCGCAGTCGAAGTCGGCGCCGGTACCGGCCGGGCAGTACGCCGTCGAGCTGTCGTACGAGCCGAGTGTCACCACGCTCCAGCCCACGGTCGGCGGACGCCTGCGCGGTGCCTCGGAGCCCGATTCGGCTTCGGCCTCGGAGGCGCGGGTGGACTGGGCCGGCTACACGGTGACCCTGAACAACCCCCATGGCCAGCCGCCGTTCCGCTCCGCCGCCATCTCGCCGAACGCGGAGGGTGTCTTCGTCACCGACGTGGCCGTCGACCCGCACACCACGTCGAAGTTCTTGGTCGAGCTGACCGATCCGTCGGGCGCGCGATGCGAACTCGCCTCCAACACCCTGTCGATCACCCACCGGGACCTGGAGTTCGGCGGCGTACGGCTCGCGCACTCGCTGGGCATCCAGCTCGCCGAGCAGGTCTTCGCGCCGATGCTGCGCAAGGGCGCCACTCTGCCGACCTCGGTGCGTGAGGTGTTCCGTACGTCGGCGGCACTGCACCGCTCCGACGCCGACGCGACGATCCGGATCCCGGTCATCCAGGGCGAACGCAGCCGGGCCGACCGCAACCGTGGCGTGGGCATGCTGGAGATCCGGCCGCGTGACATCCGGATCGATCTGCCGGCCGGCAGCGAGGTCGAGGTGACCGTCGAGGTCGACAGGTCCAGCATGGTGACGGTGATCGCCGATGTACCGCTGGTGCAGGCGCAGTTCGAGGCCGAGATCGACCTCGACAACATCCGGACCACGGATCCCGGGGAGCTGCGGAAGTCGCTGGACCAGGCGGAGGAGCGGCTGGGGGCGCTGCGCGGGTTCGTGGCCGACACGGGCTCGGCCGACGCCGAGCGGCGGCTGGCCAAGCTGGACGAGGAGCGCACTGTCAGCACCGCCCGTGACCAGGTCGACGCGTCGACGGTGGACGTCGGGGCCGCCGCCGCGGCGGAGGAGCGACTGCGCGATCTTGAGGCCGAGCTGGACGACATCGCGGACGCCGTGGGGCTGCCGGGTCTCGTACAGGACCTGCGGGCCGCGATCGCCGAGGCCGACGAGCTTGTGCGTCAGCACGGCGACGCGGCCGACCAGCAGGAGCTCGCCGCGATCCGGAGCCGGGCCGACGAGGCGATCAACGCACAGGACTCGGTCGCCGTCCGCGGGCTCATCGACCGGACGGGATCGCTGCTGTTCGAACTTGAGCGCCGCAGCCCCGACTGGGCGGTAAAGCTCTTCTACACGCTCCAGGAAATGCTCCGGTCGTCCGGACAGGCGGGGCCGCTCATCCAGGAGGGGCAGCGGGCCATCGCGGCGAACGACCGGCAGGGCCTGGACGCGGTGAACCAGCGGCTTTACCGGCTGCTGCCCAAGGGTGAGCAGGACAAGGTCGTCTGGCTGGGCAGGGCGTGAGCGGCGTGACGGATGCGACGGATGTGACGGACATGGCGGACGTGACTGATTCGGCGCGGGCACGGGCACTGAGCCTCCAACTGGCGGTGAATCGGGCCCACTCGGCGGCCCGTACGGGCGATCTCGATCTGGCGGCACGGCTGTTGGACGAGTTGGGCGGGCTGGACGGTGGCCCAGGCCCGGGATCCGACGGCGGTGCCGGTGCCGATCACGCGACGGTGCTGGCCGCCCTCAACCTGCGCGCCAAGGTGCATGCCCAGCGCGGCGAGCTGACCGAGGCGGACGCGTGCTGGTCCCGGGTGGAGGCCATCGCGCCCGACGACCCGGACGCGGCCGCCGGCCGCCGTACGCTCGCGAAGATCGCCGCCGGCCGGCGGCACGCCCGCCCGGTCGTCCACACCGGCCGGGTCGCTGTCATCGCCGCCGCACTGGCGGGAGTCGCGCTGATCGGCGGTGGCGGCTGGCTCCTCGCGAACGGTGACGACGGCGACGGGCAGTCGTCGGACTCGGTGGCCCAAGCGGACACCGGATCGGAGCGGCTGCGGGAGGAGTCGCGTCGGGCCGACGCACTCAAGGAGCGTCTGGCGGCTCTCGAAACGGGCGACACGGCCGCCGCGGCGCGCCGCGACAGCACGCTCGACGCGGTCGCGAA
Organism: Streptomyces sp. NPDC060366; assembly: GCF_042725135.1. NCBI lineage: Bacteria > Bacillati > Actinomycetota > Actinomycetes > Kitasatosporales > Streptomycetaceae > Streptomyces > Streptomyces sp. NPDC060366. Next base: position 515,284 of record NZ_JBHXDC010000004.1, read on the forward strand.
GCGCCTGGCGATGCCGGGTGTGGAAATCCGCCGGCATGCCGACGACGTCCAACTGGTATTCAGCACGGGGGTGTTCCCGTACGACTCCGTGATCAGCCCGCAGGGCGCGTCGGCGCTGACGGAGATCGGCCGCAGGCTCGCCGACCTGGAGTCCGACCCCGGGGCGGGGACAGGGGCGGGGGCGGGTAGCGGTACGGCGGTGGAGACCACGGTGGTGGGGCACTCGGTCGCCGTGCCCGGCGGCGCCCCGAGCGGCGGATCGGTCGTCGCGCTGAACCGGGCCAGGGTGGCGGCCCAGTATCTGACGCAGGACAGCGACCTGCGGCTGACGGACTTCCGGCTGGTCAGCGCGGACCAGCGGCGGGGCCCCTTCCCGGCGACGGAGGCGAACGCGCCTCGCAACCGTACGGTCACGCTGCTGATCACCCCGAAGGAGCCACCGCCCGCGTCCTGAGGACGCGCCCCCAGGGCCCGCCGACTACCGTGCCGCGAACTGCGTGAGGATGGCCTGCACTTCGTAGATGTCGACGCCCTTGGTGAAGGTCTTCTGGATCGGCACCGAGGCGCCCGAGAGCCAGATCTTCAGCTCGGCGTCGAGATCGAACGTGCCGGCCGTCTCCACGGCGAAGTGCGTGATGCTCCGGTACGGAATGGAGTGGTACTCGGTCTTCTTGCCGGTTATCCCCTGCTTGTCGACGAGGATCAGCCGCCGGTCGGTGAAGAGGATGCTGTCGCGGATCAACTGGTAGGCGGCGTGCACCTGTTCGCCCTGCCCCAGCAGCCGCGCGTAGTCCTGCTGGGCGGTGGCCGGATTGATGGTGTGTGCGTTGCCGAACAGCGCCATGAGATTCCCCCATTTATCCAAGTTGCACGATCTACGTACTGTACCGGCCACCGTTCGAAGCGGGCCGGGACGGAAGGACGAGGCCCCTCCTGCCCGCGAAGGGCGACCATGCGGCTCGTCAACGGCTCAGGCGTCGCGCAGTCTGAAGACCGCCGCCCCCGCCAGCAATCCCGCTCCCGCCCAGGCGGCCAGGACCGCGAGGCCCGACCAGGGGCTGATGGGCAGGCCCTCCAGGTTCTTGGTCGCCTGAACGGCCAGCCCCGCCGACGCGGGGGCCCACTCCCGTATCCGCTCCCGCCATTCCTCGTTGCCCACCAACTCGACCACGGCGGGCAGCGCGTAGAGCAGTCCGAGCACCGTGGTGATCGCTCCCGCCGTGTCCCGTACGAGTGCGGCCACGCCCAGCGCCAGCAGGGCTGTCAAGGCGAAGTAGAGAACGGTGCCCACGGCCGCGCGCAGGGTCGGCCCCTCCGCGAGGGAGAGCGGCGCGGCGCTGAAGCCGTTGCCGGGGAGGATGAGCCGGCCGGCGAGGAGAGAGCCGAGGACGGCGAGCGTCCCCGCGACCAGCGCGCCACCCGTGACGACGGCGGCCTTGGCGGCGAGGACACGGGCTCGGCCCGGCACCGCCGCCAGCGTGGCGTGGATGGTCCCGGTTCCGTACTCACTGCTCATCGACAGCACCCCGAAGGCACCCACCGCCGCCTGACCTAGCCAGACTCCGGTGAGGCTGAGCTTGACGGTGTCCTCATGGCACTCGTCCGGCGACGGACACTGGTCCGTCGACACCGTCCCGGTGGCCGCCGCTCCCAGTGCGACCGTCAGCACGACCACGGCGAGTAGCAGCCACCAAGTGCTCGGCACCGTGCGCAGTTTCGTCCACTCCGCGTGCAGCGCGCCTCTCATGCGTCCCTCCCGCGAAGTCGCCAGACGGCCAGTCCGAGGACCACGACCGCCCAGGCACAAAGCACCGAGAGCCCTGCCCACGGGCCTTGCGGATAGCAGCCGTTCTCCGGCAGGCAGACGGCGTCCACGTGCTCGTAGACCGGCAGGGTCCGCTGGACCGCGAAGCCGGCGAGCGGGGTCAGCTTCATCACCCAGTGCGCCGCGCCGATCGGGAGCCCGGAGAGCAGAACGACCGGCAGGACGAGGACCACCACGATCAAGGTGACAGCCGCGGCCGTGTTCCGCAGGAGCGCGCCCACGGCCAGGGACAGCACGGCGACTGCGGCCAGAAGCACCGCGGTGCCGACGACGGCGCGCAGCACGGGCCCGTTGGTGAGGGCCACTTCGGGATAGAAGAGGGGATTGGGCATTCGGTCGCGCAACTCCGGCTCGCTGAGCAGGAACGACAGCACGGCTGCGACAAGGCCGGCCACGAAGGCGGCTCCGGCCAGGACGACGGCCTTGGCGACGAGCACCCTTCCCCGGCGCGGGCTGGCCGTGAGCGTCGTGAGGATCATGCCGCGCCGGTACTCGGCGGTGATGAACAGCACGCTCAGCGCCACCAGTGGGATAAGCCCTATCTGGGCCCCGGTGAGGGACTGCTGGGTGATGTCGACCTCAGGTGTGTGGGGCGCGACATCGCTTGAGCCCCTCAGCGTCCAGGTGCCGGACTTCTCCGTCGAACTGTCCGGCGGTCCCTTGCGGCCTCCGCCGGCGGTCTCACCCACGTTGTCCTGGCGCCAGGTGCCCTCTCCGCCGTCCACCGAGACATGGTCGAAGGCCGCGGTGACCTGCGAGGGGCGCCCTCCGACCGAGGTGGAGCCGAACTGCCTCTGCACCGCGTTCTCTTCGGGCGTGGCCACGAAGAGTCCGGCCTGGGCGGTGTCCGGCAGTCCGGCGATCCGCGCCGTGCCGACCTTCGTCCACGTCGAGCCGTCAGCCGACTCGTACGCGGTGAACTCGTCGCCCGAGCGGGTCAGTCGCAGCCAGTGCGGCCGGTCTCGGGAGACGGTGCCACCGGCGGTGTCGTGGGTGAAGTTGGACTGGAGCCGGACGCCGTGCCCCGGCGTGATCATGGCCGCCGCGTAGGGCGACCCCTGCTCCGTACTCTCCTTGATCACCACGCCGGCCTTGGCCCACGGCTCCGCCGCCCGCCCCTCCCGGCCGGTGAGCGGGGACACCCGGGCGGTGATGCTGCCGTCACCGGTCAGGGCCTGGTGGACGAAGGGGAAGCCATCGAGGACGACGCCGCCGTCAGGGCCTCTCGGGGGCGGCGGCCGGTCTCCGGAGACGTCACTGCTGCCGCTGAAGGCCGAGAGCAGCGACACCAGCACCGTGATCACGACGGTGGCGAGGAGGGTGAAGCCCCAGCGGGGCACGGTGCGCAGCTTGGTCCACTCCGCGTGCAGCAGTTGCGGAAACCCGTCGCGCGCGGGCGGAAGTTCGGAGCGGTACGGGGTGACGGTGGGAGTGCTCATGAGCGGGTGCCCTCCCCCTCGTTGACCACGGCCGTGGCCGCCGTGGTGCCCGACTGCGGGTCCGGGTGCGCCTCGACCGAGCGGAACTCGGCCGCGTCACGCGTCAGTTCCATATATGCCTCCTCCAGCGTGGCCCGGTGGGCGCCGATCTCCGAGAACGGCACCCCGCCCGCGCTCAGCAGGGCGACGATCCGCTCCGTCGGCAGGCCTGTGACAGTGAGGGTTCGCGGCCCGTCCGCGGCGACCGTCGCCCCCTCGCGGGCCAGCAACGCCATCGCTTCAGTACGCGCCGACGTACGCAACGCGACCCGCTCGCCCGAAGCGGCGGCCAGCAGCTCGGCCACAGAGCTGTCGGCGATGAGCCGGCCCCGACCGACGACCACGAGATGATCGGCGGAGTCCTCCAGCTCGCTCATCAGATGACTGGAGACCAGCACCGCGCGGCCCTCGCGCGCCAGCCCGCGCAGAAAGCCACGGATCCACCGGATCCCTTCCGGATCGAGGCCGTTGACCGGCTCGTCCAGCACCAGCACCGGCGGATCGCCGAGGAGCGCGGCAGCTATACCGAGCCGCTGGCGCATACCCAGCGAGTAACTCCCCGCCCGGCGGCGGCCCGCCGACGCGAGACCGACCCGCTCCAGCAGCTCGTCGACGCGGGCGGCCGGGAATCCGTGCGAGTGCGCGAGCCACAGCAGATGGTCCCGGCCACGCCGGCTCGGGTGCACGGCCGCCGCGTCGAGCAGCGCCCCCACTTCGGTCAGGGGCCTGCGCAACGTCGCGTACCGCCGCCCGCCGATCAGGGCGCTGCCGGAATCGGGGGCGTCGAGGCCCAGGAGCATGCGCATGGTCGTGGACTTCCCCGCGCCGTTGGGCCCGACGAATCCGGTGACCTGCCCCGGCCGCACGGTGAATGACAGACCGTCGACCGCGACGGTCTGCCCGAACTGCTTTCGCAGCTCCTGAACTTCGATGGTTGCCTGCATGCTCGAAAGGCTAGGGAGCGGCGGTGCGCCGGGTCATCACGCGACAGAGCGCACTTCGGCACCCCTGGCACGGGGGATGACCCCCGCCGGTATCGCTCGTATGGGGGATGCCAAGAGCGCTGGTCAGGGGGACGCCAACGAGCCCCGGCGCCGGGACAATGGTGGACGTGAGCGAAGAAATCAAGCGCGTGGCGAATTGGATCGCCGGGTCGCCCGACCGCCAGGCGGGCACCGGGGCGGTGCTCGCGCTGCTCGCGTGCGGGGAGACCGCGCTGCGCGGGGGAAGTATCGACACCGATCTCTCGTTCGCGATGACGCTCGCCATCAGCACCACGACGCCGGCGGGGCTGTTGCGGATGCCGTTGGCCACCGCCGCCACCATCGGCCTCACGGCCGCGGGTGTGGTGTCGCTCGTGAACTTCCACGTCCTGACCGTCGCCGGGCTCGTCGCGCAGTTGATGGTCCTGCACTGGATGGCCACCCGCGGCTCGCGCCGCCTCGCGGTGCTGCTGGTGCTCCCCTATGTCCTGACAGCCCTCGCGGGCCCGCAGATCAACGGCATAAGGGTGTACGGGGTGGTGACGGCCGTGCTCGCGGCGGCGGCGGTCGCGAACGGGATCGGTCGTCGTGCGCGCGCCGAGGAAGTGGCGCGCGACGCCACCGAGAGAGCCATGGCGGACACGCTCCACGAACACGTGGCGCGCGGCGAACGGGCGCGCATCGCACGCGAATTGCACGACGTGGTCGCGCATCACATCTCGATGATCTCCGTGCAGGCGGAGACGGCCCGGCTGACCACACCCGGCATGTCCGAGGTTGGGGCCAAGCGGCTGCTGGACATAGGTGACACGGCCCGCGCCGCGCTGACGGAGATGCGGCGGCTGCTCGGCGTGCTCCGTGAGGACGCGGGCACCCCGCCCGTCACCCGAAGACCCCAGCCGGGGCTCACCCAGCTCAACGAGCTGCTGGACGAGGCGCGTGAGGCGACCGGCGCCGCCACGCGGCTGATCGTCAGCGGGCCGGTGGCGACGCTCGACCCGGGCGTCGAGCTCACCTCGTACCGCATAGTCCAGGAGGCCCTCACCAACGCCCGCCGGCATGCTCCGGGGGCGGCCGTCGATGTCGAACTGCACTACCACCCGGAGGTGCTTGAGGTGCGGATCAGGGACAACGGCCCGGGACCGGGGCCGGGAAAGGACGGCCGGTCCACGGGGCACGGGCTGTTGGGCATGCGCGAGCGCGTCGCCGCGGTCGGCGGCGAGCTGCGTGTGGGTCCGGCGCCCGGTGGCGGCTTCCTGGTGGTGGCCAGACTGCCTCTCGCGGCGCCGGAGGCCGTCCGATGAGTACGCGGATCGTCATCGTGGACGATCACGAGCTGGTGCGGGCGGGCTTCGCCGGACTGCTCGCCACACAGAGCGACTTCTCGGTGGCCGGCACCGCCTCCGACGGAGAAGAGGGGGTGCGGGTCTGCCGCGAGCAGCGTCCCGATGTCGTGCTCATGGACGTCAGGATGCCGGTCATGGACGGTATCGAGGCCACCGAACGGATCTGTGCCGCCGCGGGGGACGGCGCGGGTCCACGGATCATCATCCTGACCACCTTCGATCTGGACGAGCACGTCTACGACGCCCTGGGCGCGGGCGCCAGCGGCTTCCTGCTCAAGGACGTCGCCGCCGAGCGGCTGTTCGACGCGGTGCGGGTGGTCGCGGCGGGCGAGGCGCTGTTGGCGCCGACGATCACCCGCCGCCTCATCGGTGAGTTCGCCCGGCTGCGCCGTAAGCCGGCTGCGGCGCCTGTCGCACCGCTCACCGCGCTCACCCCGCGGGAGACGGAGGTGTTGCGGCTGATCGCCGAGGGCCTGTCCAACCCGGAGATCGCGGCTCGGCTGTTCGTCAGCGAGGAGACGGTCAAGTCGCACGTCAGCCGGGTGCTCAACAAGCTCGGCTTGCGCGATCGCACGCAGGCGGTGGTCGCTGCGTACGAATCGGGGCTGATCGTGCCGGGCGTCGGCGGACAGGAGGGGTGAGGGATGGCTGGAGGGGGAGAACCGGGGAGCCTAGAACGCGTCGTACCGCCGGAGCGGGGGCCGGAGCCGGTCAGGCGGGCTGGGACGTGCCGAATACCTCCGGCTCGGAGGCGTAGGGCAGGTCCTCCAGCGGGCGGTCGGTACAGAAACGCGCCATGAGGTCGGCGAAGTCGGCGATGCGTTCCACCGGGGCGAGGTGGTCCGTCTCCTCGATGGTCATGAACCGCGCCGTCGGCAGGCACGCGGCCATGGTGCGGCCCATGGCGGGTGTGGTCAGCGTGTCGTGCTCACCGGTGACGACCAGGCTGGGGACGGTGGGGGTCGGTTCGGGGCGGTACCACTCGTGGCGCATCAGCCGGGAGTTGTGCTCGGCGGACATGCGGAGCTGCTCGGGGTTCTGCGAGGCGATCTGCTGGTAGACGAGGCGGGCGACGGCGGCCTTCTTGCGTACGTGGCCGGTGCCGGCGGGCGACATGAAACGGTCGGCGAGTTCCCGGGCGATGGGCTCCGTCTCACCGCGTCGGATCATGCCGTCCCAACGCTCCATTGCCACCGCGTAGTCGGCCGGAATGACGGTGGTCATCCCGACGAGCATCATCCGTTCGAGGAGGTGAGGGTAGTGCTGGGCGAACCGTACGCCGATGGCTCCGCCGTAGCAGGCGGCCACCAGATTGATGCGGGGGATACGGAGTTCCTGGACGACGTGGCGTACGGCAGCGGCGAGGAAATCGACGCCGTACTTCGCGGGCAGGAAGTCGGCGGTTCCATAGCCGGGCAGGTCGACGGTGATCACGGAGCTGAGCGGGGTGAGCCATTTCTCGTGCCGCTGCCATGAATTGCGGTCCTGGGACGATCCGCCCAGGATCACGACGGGCTCGGTGTCGAGACGACCCTGGCCGGCGATTCGGCAGGTGTAGCGGAACCCGTCGAAGGTCAGATCGTGTTCGACGATTTCCGCCGGCCGCTCGGTGTTCTCGACTTCTCCGTCGATGGCCTGGGGCGGAAGCGTGAGGGCGCCGTCGGCGGTGGGGGTACATGAACCGGTGATCGCGTCGGTGGGCACAGGCACAGGGTGGCTCCAAGGACTGAGGTGGGGGTGTCGCCGTCCGGCAAGTGACCCTGCACGTCCCGCAGTGGCGGCACACCGGATCCGGACGCGAGCGAGCAGGAGCACTTCCGCTTCACTGCTCCTACCAACGACCAGAATTCGCAACGAAATCATCCGTCGACGAGTCTTGGGGAGAAAGTGGAACGGGATTCCCTCGTACGAGTTCCAAGAAATCGCGCATATCTGCGCCTTGCGGCCGGGTGCCCCACCGTTGGCCGGCCGTAGTGGGCGACAGTTCGACGGCGGAACGTGACAGCGAAAAGAAAGGGGCGGGTTGGCGGGTGACATGCGGCGTAGGTGGGAGCCGTTCACTTTCGTCGTCGACCTGACTGGTGTGCTGCGGCTGGCGCCGCGCCGGCCGGTCGCGCCGGGCGCGCGAGGGCGAGTTCGTATGCGTCTTCTGCGGTGGTGATCTGCCGGAGGTGTGGAACGTGGAGTAGCGGTTCCGCGTAGGTGGCCGGGCGCTGTCTGTTCTGTGCATGTCCATGCGTGATAGGCAGCGAACACCGGACGGCGGTGGCCTGCGATTCCGTCCCCGGACGGGCCGGTACGGCGACCGGTGTGCGACGACCGTGAGGAGTGGCCTCTCGTGTACGAACAAACGTGGGAGCGGCGATTGGCGTCCGCGCTGTCCGGCACCGATGCGGGGTGCGGGGCCGGGCAGGAGCCGACGCTGGTGCTGGTCGAGGGCGACGCCGGTATGGGAAAGAGCAGACTGGTGCACCGCCTGCTGGAGTCGCCGCAGGCGCGGGCAGTGGCGCGGCTGGTGGTGACGTTCCAGGCATCGGGCGGTCTGGTGGTCGCCGACCCGCTCGGCCCGGAGCCACGCGTCGGCAGTTCGGCGGTGCCCGGCAGACGGCTGAACGCCACGGGGATGGCGGGTCGGGACGGGCAGTCCGAACCGGCGACCGCGGCCGGGCCGAACACGGCGCGGGCGCAGGACGCGGCTCCGCTAGGGGTGCGTCTCACCGCGTACCAGGCACTTGAGGCGCTGCTCGCCTCCGCCCGGCCCGCTCTCCTCGTCGCCGAGGATCTCCACCACGCGGACGAGGACTGTCTGGCCCTGCTGCGCGGTCTGCTGAGGGAGCCGCCCGCGCCCTTCGCTGCGGTGCTGACCTATCGGCCCGAGCAACTGCCGAGACCGGGGCTGCCGTTGGGTGGCGCGGTGGATTATCCGGCGCGGCTCTCGGTCGTGCGGTGGCGGCTGGAGCCGTTGGACGAGTGGGGGGTGCGGTGTGTGGCGGGGGAGTTGCTGGGGGCGTGGCGATGTCCGCAGGAGTTCGTGGCGCGGTTGCGGCAGCGCTCGGGCGGGGTGCCGCAGGTCCTCGTGGACCTGTTGCGGATGCTGCGGGACGCGGCCGACGACCGGAACAGCCACCGCCACAGCCACAACCACAGCCACCGAGACGTCCAGGAGCGCGGTTTCACCGCCGGGGACGTGGACGAGGTCGGAGTCCCGGTCCGGCTGACGGAGTTGGTGCTGGAGAGGACGGCCGCGCTGCCGGAGCCGTACCGCCCGATCGTGTGGGCCGCCGCTGTGCTGGACGAGCCGGCGGGTGCCGAGGACCTGGCGGCGGTCGCGGGCCGGCACGGGGACGACGGCCGTACGGCGCTGATCGCGGCGCTTGCGGGGTCGGTCCTGCGGGAGACGAGCGAGGGGCGGTACGGATTCGCGGTACCGCTGGCGGCGACGGCGTTGTACGTGGAGTTGCCAGGACCGGTGCGGGAGCGGCTGCACCACCGAGCGGCGGCGATGCTCGCCGCGCGCGAGCCGGTGCCCTGGGCGCGTATCGCGCGCCACTGGCGCGGCGGCGGTCGTACGGAGGACTGGCTGCGGGCCGCGGAGCACCTCGGACGCGACGACGAGGCCGCCGTCGCGCTGCTGGAGGAGGCGCTGGACACCGGCGGCCTCCCGGCCGACAAGCGGGGGCGGTTGGCGCTGACGCTCGCCCGTGGCGCCGTACTCGGCCGCCGCTCCGAGGGGACGACCCGCATCCTGCGCGGGATCGTCGAGGACCCGGCGCTGCCCGCCGCGGACCGGGGCGAGATACGGCTCGAACTGGGCCTGCTGCTGCACCACCGCAAGAGATGTTTCGAGGAGGGGCGTACGGAACTGCGCCGGGCGGCGGCCGAGTTGGCGGAGGCCGAACGGCCCGCGCTCGCCGCACGGGCGATGGCGGCGCTGGCGAACCCGTTCTTCCCGGGGGCGTCCCTGGCCGAGAACGTGACCTGGCTGGAGCGCGCCGAGACGGCGGCCGAGGCGTCAGGGGACCGCGCCGCGCGCACGGCGGCCGCCGCCTGCCGGGCGACCGTCCTGATGAACACCGGCGACCTGGACGCCTGGCGGCTGGTGGCGCGGCTGCCCCGGGACAGCCCGGACCGGGCCGGCCGCCAACAGGTGGCGCGGGGGCTGTGCAACACGGCGAACGGCGCGGTGTATCTGGGCCACTACCGGCGTGCGGACGAACTGCTGACGGAGGGCATCGAACTGGCGGCGCGCAGCGGCGCGCCGTTCCTGGAACGGGTCGGACGCGGTACGGCCCTGTTCCGCGACTGGCTGACCGGCCGCTGGGAGGGCCTGGCGGAACGGTGTACGGGGCTGGTGGCGGAGGACGGCAGCGCGAGCGACGCCCGTGTCGTGCTGGCCCTGCTGGCGCTGGCGAAGGGTGACTGGGAGGCGGTGCGGGACTGGCTCCCGCGAAGCGACCGCGTCCAGGAGACGTACCAGGTCTACGAGACCTGCGAGGCCCCGGTGGCGGCCACGGCGGCCGGCGCCCACATCCGGCTTCTGCTCGTCCGGCAGAACGTCGACTCCGCAGCCGAAGCCGCCACGTCGGCCTGGGCGTGGCTGGCCGGGAAGGGTGTCTGGGTCTGGGGGGCCGAACTGGCCCCCTGGGTGGTCCTGGCCCATGCCGGCGCGGGGCAGCGGCAATCGGCGCAGCGCGTGGTGGCCGAGTTCGCGGCCGGGCTGACCGGGCGCGACGCCCCGTCGGCGACGGCGGCCCTGCACTGGTGCCGGGCCGTGCTGGCCGAGGCGGACGGCGAACTGGCGCAGGCGCGTGCGCACTTCCAGCAGGCGGGCACGGCGTACGCCGGGCTGCCGCACCCGTACGCCCGCGCGCTCATGGCCGAGGGCGCGGGCCGCTGTGCTCTCCTGCTCGGCGGCGACGAGGTGGACGCGGCGGTCGAGGACCTCACCCGCCGAGTGGCGGAGCTGACCGACCTCGGCGCGGTCTGGGACGCCGCACGTGTACGGGCGACGCTGCGCGCCTACCGTCCTGCCGCCGGGCGGCGGCCGCCGGGTCGGCCGGCGTACGCGGAGCGGATGTCCCCGCGCGAGGGGGAGGTCGCGGAACTGGCGGCGACCGGGCTCACCAACCGCGAGATCGCGGCCACGCTGTATCTGTCGCCGCGCACGGTGGAACAACACGTGGCGCGGGCGATGCGCAAGCTCGGTATCGCCAGCCGGCAGGGCTTGGCGAAGGAGGTGTCGCGTGCTCGCGCGGCGCACGGCGAAGGAGGGGTGGACGGCGCCTAGGGCCTGTCGTTCGGATCAGGCCGGATCAGGGAGCGGGGTCTGGCACGCACGCCCGCCGCGTTGTCGTCGGTCGCCAACGCTCCGCGTTGTCTCCCTCCTCCGCCTTGCGACCGCACGCACCAGACCCCGCTCCC
>NZ_JBHXDC010000005.1:0-9506 GCF_042725135.1 Streptomyces sp. NPDC060366
CACCCACATCCGCACCACCCTCCACACCAACCTCACCATCCGCGACATCTTCCAAAACCCCACCCCCGCCACCCTCACCCACCACATCACCACACTGACGGAAGCGGCTCCCCGGCAGCGCAAGCGCCCTGCCCTGCGGCGCCGTACCGAGGCGGGCACCCTCCTTTAGGCCCTGTCCGGCGCTGCGCGCGCTTTTCGCACCCCCCCTTCTTTTGCGACCGCCTTTTTTCACAACCGCCTTTCAGACGAACGGAGTGCAAGGTGATTCCCGATCCCGACGACGTTGTGTGGACGCTCGACGCCGGCGACGCCGCCGACGTGCGTACGTCCCTGCTGGTCCTCCCGCACGCCGGCGGAAACGCCCACGCGTACACGGAATGGCGGACGTTCCTGCCTTCCGACGTGCGGCTGCTGATCGGCCAGTACCCCGGCCGCGGCGCCCGCTTCTCCGACCCGCTCCCCACCGACGTGGACGACCTGGTCGGCCCGATCCTGGAGAGCCTGCCGGCCGGGACCGACGACCTGGTGGTACTCGGGCACAGCATGGGCTCGCTGGTCGCCTTCGAGGTCGCACGCGCCCTCACCCTGGCCGGCCGCGCCCCGCGCGCCCTCATCGCCTCGGCGTGCCGGGCACCGTTCATGGCCAACCCGAGCACGGTCCACCCCGAACGGCTCACCGACGACGAGCTGGTCACGGCCATCAAGGCACGCGGCGGCACCGACGACGGCATTCTCGACGAGCCCGAGCTGCGCGAGATCATCATTCCCTCGATCCGCGCGGACTTCGCGATCGACGACGTCTACCGCTACACCGGCCCCTCCCCCGCGCTGAGCTGCCCGGTGACCGCGATCGGCGGCACCGAGGACCCGGTCGTACCGCTCGACGCGCTCACGCGATGGGCCGAGATCACCACCGGCCAGGCCGTGTTCGAGTTCCTGCCGGGCGGCCACTTCTACTTCCAGCAGCAGTTGGAGCGCTTCTTCGGCCTCGTCAACTCCGTGGTCTCCGGGGCGCCCACCCCGCACGAATTCGCCTGACCCACCCCACCCGTCCAGCCGATCAGAAGGAATCACGCGATGTCGCCCACGGCCACCGCCACTCCCGCCACCGCTCTCGATGTCAGCAGGGAAGCGGGCAAGCCCGCGGTCCTGCGGACCCCCTCGTTCGACGCGATCGAGCCGGCGATCGACTGGCTCACCGATCAGCGGTCCGCGGTCAGGGACGAACTGCACCGCTCCGGCGCCCTGTTGATTCGCGGGCTGGGGGTGGGTGACGCGGCCGACTTCGGACGGGTGCGTGATGTTCTCATGCCGAGCAGAGCCGGCTACAAGGAGAAGGCCACGCCGCGCACGGACTTCGGCGAGGGCGTGTTCTCGTCGACCGACCTGCCCGCCGTCCAGCCGATCCGGCTGCACAACGAGAACAGCTACACCCTCGACTTCCCCGGCACCCTGCTGTTCGGCTGCGTCACAGCCCCCACCGAGGACGGCGCGACGACGGTCGGCGACATGCGCACGGCGCTGCGCCTGCTGCCCGCCGATCTGCGCGACCGGTTCATGGCCAAGGGCTGGCTGCTGACCCGTAACTTCTCCGAACTGGCCGGTCTGCCCTGGCAGAAGAGCTTCGCCACCGAGGACCCCGCCGTGGCCGAGGCGTACTGCCGTGAGAATGCCATCGGCTACGAGTGGCTGCCGGACGGCGCGCTGCGCACCCGCCAGCGGCGCTCGGCGGTCGTCACCCACCCGGTCACGGGCGAGAAGTCGTGGTTCAACCACTTCGCGTTCTGGAACAACCGGACGCTGGACGCCGACGTCCGCGAGGTGCTGCTGGAGACGTACGGGGACGACGGGCTGCCGTTCGACACCTACCTCGGCGACGGCACCCGGCTGACGGCCGACGAGGTCGACGCGATCAACCGCGTCTACGACCAGGTCACCGTCCGGGAGACCTGGCAGCGCGGCGATGTGATGCTGGTCGACAACGTGCTCAACGCCCACGGCCGGGAGTCCTTCAAGGGTGACCGGAAGATCCTGGTGGCCATGGGCGACCCCATCACCCTGGACGCCTGCCGTCCCGAGACCGCGCCGGCGACGACCGCGTTCGGGGAGTGAGCGGAAGATGACGACCGCACATCCGTACAGCGAGAACACGGGTTCGGCACCGGCCGGAGCCGGGGCGGCGGACCTGCTGGCCCGGCTCGCGGCCGTACCGGCCGACCGCCCCGCCGTGGTTGCCGGGGACCGGGAGCTGACCTTCGGTGAGCTGCGGGCCGAGGCGGGGCGCGTCGCCCGGCTCCTGGCCGGGCGCGGGGTGGGCCCGGAGAGCGTGGTGGCGCTGAGCCTGCCTCGTGGCGCCGACCTGGTGGTGGCGCTGATCGGCACGCTCACCGCCGGCGCGGCCTATCTGCCGGTGGACCCGGCGCTGCCCGCGGAGCGCAGGAGGTATCTGGTCGAGGACTCTGCCGCCGATCTGCTGGTCGTCGCGGACGGCGTCGCGGACGCCGCCGCCGAACCGTCCGACGGGCCCGACCGGGTGGCCGTCGGTGAACTGACCTCGCTCGTCGGCCCGGTGGTGGAGGGCGGCTTCGCCCCGGTCGCGGTCGGTGCGGACGGCCTGGCGTACGTCATCTACACCTCCGGCTCCACCGGGCTCCCCAAGGGCGTCGAGGTGAGCCGGGGCGCCGCGTCGGCGCTCCTGGCCGAACTGGAGTCCGAAGGAATCGCCGCTCCCGGGCCGGGCAGGGTCGGCTGGAACGCGTCACCTTCCTTCGACGCGTCGGTACAGCAGTGGGTACGGCTCTGCCGGGGCGACACCCTCGTCATGATCGACACGGAGACACGGTCCGACCCGGCGCTGCTCGCCGCACTGATCGGGGACCGGTCGCTGACCGATCTCGACATCACCCCGTCGCACGCCGAGCCGCTTCTGGAGCACCTCCCGCCCCGTGACCCGGCGGCCGACGGCCCGCTCACCCTGCTCATCGGCGGTGAGGCGATCGGCCCCGCCCTGTGGGCGCGCCTGGCGGAGCTGGTGGACGAGGGCGCGCTGCGCGCGGTCAATCTGTACGGCCCGACCGAGTGCACCGTGGACGCCACCGCCGGGTGGATCGCCTCCGGCGACGGCCCGCACATCGGGGCTGTCCTGCCCGGCCTGCGCATGCGGCTGCTCGACGGCGAGCTGCGGCCGGTCGCGGACGGAGAGACCGGCGAGCTGTATCTGGCCGGTCCCCGGGTCGCGCGCGGTTACCGTCGGCGCCCCGGTCTGACCGCCGAGCGGTTCGTGGCCGACCTGTCGGCGGACGGTTCGCGGATGTACCGGACCGGTGACCTGTGCCGCCGGCTGCCGGACGGCCGGCTCACGTACCTGGGCCGCGCCGACGGCCAGGTCAAGGTCCGTGGTCACCGCGTGGAGCTGTACGAGATCGAGGCGGCCGTCACCGGGCACCCCGCCGTCGCCGAGGCCGCGGTGGTCCTGCGGGACGACGTCAACGGGAGCGCCGGGCTCGTCGCGTACTACCGCGCCGCGCGCACGGTGACCCACGCCGAGCTGCGCGAGCACCTGACGGCGACGCTGCCGGGCTACATGGTGCCAGCGGTCCTCATGGAGGTCACGCGGTTCGCCACGACGCCCAGCGGCAAACTGGACCGGGCCGCGCTCCCCGCCCCCGTGGCCGCGGCGCCGGTGGCCGACACGGCTGCTCCGGTCGGTGGCCCGGCGGCGGACGAACCGACCGGACCCGTCGAGCAGTTGATCGCCCGGGTCTGGGCGCAGGTGCTCGACAGGCCCCGGATCGGCGCCGACGACAACTTCTTCAAACTGGGCGGTCACTCGCTCCTGGCGATCAAACTGGTCGCGGGGGTCCGCAGAGAGCTGGGGGTGAGCCTTCCGGTGAAGACCGTCTACGCGCACCCGCGGCTGCGTGACCTCGCCGGGCGGATCGAGTCGATGCTCGCCGCCCGTGAGGACGAACGGCAGCCGGCGGGCGTGTCGGCCTGACCGGCGCCGCTCCGCCGGCGCGGCGCCGGCCCCGAGCCGGTGCCGCGCCCCGCCCGGGGCCTTCCTCACGGGAGGGCCTGGGCCCTGTGTGTCCCGCGCGGCGCTCCCCTCGCTTGTCCTGCCCCGTTCCGGTTCCGTCCGCCGTTTCCACTTCCGTCCCGCTGCCCGCGCCGCCCGGACTCCCGAGGGCGGACCGGAGGGCGGCGGGATCGTTCAACTCCCTGAGGTGTCTGGAGGAATGACTGTGCTCCCGTTGTCGTTCGCGCAGCGTCGGCTGTGGTTCATGAATCGCCTGGAAGGCGCGTCGGCGACCTACAACGTGCCGGTCGTGCTGCGGCTGGGCGGTGTGCCGGACCGGCACGCGCTGGCCGCGGCGGTGTCGGACGTGGTGCACCGCCACGAGGTGCTGCGTACCGTGTTCCCCGCCGTGGACGGCGAGCCATACCAGCGGATCCTCGACGGTCCCGGACCGGAGCCGGAGCGGGTGAGGTGCGCGCCCGACGCCGTGGACGCCCTGGTGGACGCGTTCGCGCACGAGCCCTTCGACATCACAGCCGAACGGCCTTTGCGGGTAAGGCTGTTCGTGACGGGTCCCGATGAGTCCGTGCTGGTGCTGCTGCTCCACCACGTGGCGACGGACGGCTGGTCGACCGGACCGCTGCTGAGGGACCTGTCGACCGCGTACGCGGCGCGGTCGGCGGACGCGGCCCCGCAGTGGGAGCAACTGCCCGTGCAGTACGCCGACTACACGCTCTGGCAGCGGGACATGCTCGGCGACGCGGACGACCCCGACAGCGTTCTCGCCGAACAACTGGCCTTCTGGCAGGAGGCATTGGCGGACGTGCCGCCGGTGCTGGAGCTGCCGACGGACCGGCCGCGACCGACGGAGCCGTCCGGCCGGGGGGATCTGGTGAAGGGCTGGATCGGCGCCGGGACCCACGCCCGGCTGCTGGAACTCGCACGGTCGCGGCGGGCGAGTCTGTTCATGGTGGCGCAGGCGGCCCTGTCGGGTGTGCTGGCGCAGGTGAGCGGGCGGGACGACATCGTCGTGGGCTCGGCCGTGGCGGGACGCCCGGAGGAGGAGCTCAACGATCTGGTCGGTTTCTTCGTCAACAGTCTGGTGCTGCGTACCGATGTGTCGGGCAACCCCGCCTTCACCGAACTCCTCGACCGGGTAAGGGAGATCGGCCTCGCCGCATACGCCAATGACGACCTGCCCTTCGACCTGCTGGTCGAGCACCTCAACCCGGCCCGTTCGCTCTCCCACCACCCCTTCTTCCAGACCATGCTCACCCTCCAGAACGGCACCGACCCGGGCGTACGGCTCGGCGACATCCCAGGCGCCGTCGAGCCGGCCGGGCTGCGCACCGCCAAGTTCGACATCAACGTCTTCTGCACGGAGGTGTACGGCGAGGGCGGGGAGCCCGGCGGTGTCGAGGTGTGGTTCCAGTACGCCACCGACCTGTTCGACGCACCGACCGCGACCCTGCTGCTCGACTTCTTCACCCGCGCGCTCGACGCCGTCGCCGCCGACCCCGCCACCCGCGTCACCGACGCCGTCGCCCTCACCGACGCCGAACGCCACACCCTGGCCGAACGCCGCGAGCGAGTGGCGGACGCCGGGGCACGGGCCGACGCACAGGCCGACAGCGGGGCGGAGGAACGGGCAGCGGGTGACGCGGACGCACACGCCGGATCCGGGGGCGCCGCCGGGGCGGCACGGTCACCGCGCGAGGAGATCCTGTGCGGGCTCTTCGCCGCGGTGCTGGGCAGGGGGCGGATCACTTCGGACGACAACTTCTTCCGCAACGGCGGGCATTCACTGCTCGGTGTGCGCCTGGTGAACCGCGTCAGATCCGTGCTCGGCGTCGACCTCGGCATCCGTGACCTGTTCCTCGCCCCCACCCCGGCCGGGCTCGACCGGCGGCTGGACGAACTGGCCGGCGGATCGGGGCGGCCCGCGCTGGTGCCGGTGGAGCGCCCCGAGCGGGTGCCCATGTCGTTCGCGCAACGCAGGCTGTGGTTCGTCAACGAGCTGGAGGGGCCCAGCCGTTCGTACAACATCCCCGTCGTGCTCCGCCTGGACGGACGCCTGGACGCCGACGTACTGGCGGACGCGCTGGCCGATGTGGCCGAGCGCCACGAGGTACTGCGCACGGTGTGCGGTGTCGTGGACGGCGAGCCGTACCAGCGGATCCTGACCGGGGTCCGGCCGCCGCTGGACGTCGTGCACACCGACGAGGCGGGCCTGACCGGGGCCGTGGACGCGGCGACGGGCCAGATCTTCGACCTCGGCGCCGACATCCCGCTGCGCGCGCGGCTGCTGGAGCTGGACGACTCGGGCGCGCAGGTGCTGGTGGTGCTGGTGCACCACATCGCGGGCGACGGCTGGTCGTTGGAGCCGCTGCTCGCGGACCTGTCGGCCGCCTACACCGCGCGGCTCACCCAACAGGCCCCCGATTGGCGGCCGTTGCCCGTGCAGTACGCCGACTACGCGCTCTGGCAGCGCGAGGTACTGGGCGAGGAGTCCGGCCCGGAGAGTGTTCTCGCACGGCAGCTTCACTTCTGGCGGGCCGCTCTGGACGGCGCCCCGCCGGTGCTGGAGCTGCCGGCGGGGCGGACCCGCCCGGCGGTCGCGACCCACGACGGCGCGCTGGAGCCGTTCGCGCTCGACGCGGACGTGCACGACGCGCTGGCGCGCATCGCCGGGGAGAGTGGCGCGACGCTCTTCATGGTCTTCCAGGCCGCTCTGGCGGTCACGCTGTCGAGGCTCGGGGCGGGGACCGACCTGCCGATCGGCACCGTCGAGGCCGGGCGCGGCGACGCAGCACTGGACGATCTGGTGGGCTTCTTCGTCAACACCCTGGTCCTGCGGACGGACGTCTCCGGCGATCCCGCCTTCACCGAGCTGGTGGCCCGGGTCCGGGACGCCGATCTGGCCGCGTACGCGCACCAGGACGTCCCGTTCGAACAACTCGTGGAGCACCTGAGCCCGGACCGTTCCACCGCCCATCACCCGCTCGTCCAGGTCATGTTGCTCCTGCGGAGCGCGGGGGGCCCGGTCGGTGCGGGCGCCGCCGGCCGGTCCGCGCTGTCCGGGTCCGACGTCCTCTTCGACACCGGACGTGCGAAGTTCGATCTGACGCTGGCGCTGACCGAGCGGCAGGAGGCGGACGGCGCGCGTGCCGGTATCACGGGTGTGCTGGAGTACGCGACGGATCTGTACGACGCCGCCACGGCCCGGCTGGTCGTCGACTGCCTCTCAGCGGTCCTGCGGCAGGTGGCAGCGGCTCCGGAGCGCGGGATCGAGGAGATCGACCTCCTGTCGGCGGCCGACCGCGCGGCGCTGTTCGCCTCCGGCGCCGGGCACGTCCCGGCGTCCGATGCGCGGATCACGGAAGTCTTCGCACGACACGTCGCGTCCGACCGGGACGCCGTCGCGCTGATCGCGGCCGATGGGCGGATGACGTACGGCGAACTCGACGCCGCCGCGAACCGGCTCGCGCACGGTCTGGTGGCGCGCGGAGTGGGACGCGGTGACGTGGTGGGCGTGCTGCTGGAGCCGGGGACACCGCTGGTCGTCTCGGCGCTGGCGACGCTCAAGTCCGGTGCCGCATATGTGCTGTTGGACCCGGCGGCGGATGGGCGCCCGGACGCGGGGCGTCTCGCGGGGAGCGGGCTGGCCGCGTTGGTCTGCGCGGCCCCGGAGGCGGCGGACCGGCTGGGCGCGGCTCGGCCGGCCCACGTCGTCGTGCTTGACACCGACGGCGGTGCTGTGGCGGGGAGTTCCGCGGTGGACGCCGGGGCCGATCCGGGCGCCCCGACGCTCGCGGGCGACGCGTCCGACGCGGCGTACGTCCTGCCGGGCGCGCCCGACGCGCTGTTCTCGCACCGCGCCGTCGTGGCCGCCGCCACGGACGGCGCGCTGGTGCCTGCTTCCTCCGGGCGCCCTCCGGAGGTATGGCTCCAGCACGCGCCTGTCACCTCGGGGCGGTTCGCCCTGGAGCTGTGGGGTCCGCTGCTGACCGGCGCGGCCTGTGTGCTGTGGTCCGGCGGAAGCGGGCGGCCCGAGGCGATCGCGTCGCTCGTCGTCGAGCACGACGTCACCGCCACGACGCTGCCGGGCCGCGTGTTCGACGTACTCGTGGACGACCATCCGGAGGCGTTCGCCCGGCTCGGCGTGGTGATCACCTGCGACGAGGCGCCCTCGCCCGGCCAACTGGCTCGTGCGCAGGGTCTGTTCGGGCAGGTGCGGATCGCGTACGGCCATGGTGCGCCGGGCAGCGCGTTCGGCCACGGCGGCACCGTGGGGAACGGGCCGGGTGCGGCGGCCTTCGGAGAGGGATCCCGCTATGTCCTGGACGGCAGACTGCGTCCGGTGCCCGTCGGTGTGCCGGGAGACCTGTACGTCGCGGGTCCGCGAACAGCGGACGGGTTCCCGGACCGGCCCGGGGTGTCGGCGGCGGTCTTCACGGCCGATCCGTTCGGCCCCGCGGGCAGCCGGATGCACCGTACCGGCGAGTCGGCCGTCCGGACGGCGGACGGGACCCTGCGCGTCCTCAGCCGTCGCCGGGACGAACCGCCGACGGTGCGGGGGCTGCGGGTGGAGCCACGGGAGATCGAGGCGGTGCTCACCCGGCATCCGTCCGTCCGCCGGGCCGCCGTGCTCCTTCGGGAGGACGAACCCGGCGAGCACCGCCTGGTCGCCTACCAGGTGGCGGCAAGCGAAGGTGTGCCGGACGTGGCGGTGGTACGGGCGGCCGTGGCCGAGGCGCTGCCGGCGCACTGGGTTCCGGCGGAGTTCGTCGTACTCGACGCGCTTCCGCTGACGCGGGAGGGCCGGCTCGACCGGCTCGCTCTGCCCGCCCCGGAGGACGTGCGGAGGGTGGAGGCAGAGGTGCCGCGTGACGCGCGGGAGGAGGTCCTGCACGGCCTGTTCGTCGAGATTCTCGGCGGCAGACAGATCGGCAGGGACGACAACTTCTTCCGGGTGGGCGGTCATTCACTGCTCGCGGTGCGGCTGGTGAACCGGATCCGCTCGGCGCTGGGCGCCGAACTGACCCTGCGCGACGTGTTCAACGCACCGACCGTCGCCACGCTCGCGGAGCGTCTGCCCGCGAACGGTGCTCCGGGGACCGCGCCGCTCCCCCAGGAGACCCGCCCCACGCTACGCCGCAGGACCCGGGCGGGCAGCCGGGTATCCGACACGGCGGTACCGGCGGGCCGCGCGTAGGCCGACTTGGTGGGGCCGCTCTCGTAGGGGGGCGGCCCCTCACCGGTGACCACGCGGGCCGTCTGCCAAGAGGAGCGGCTGCGACGTGCTCGCCACGCGTCCGGCCGCGTGAACGCACCGACGTACCGTCAACTCCGCCCCGCGCGGGGCCTCGTGCGGACAGCCCCGAGGTCCCGCGTCGGCGGACAAGCCGCCGCGACGTGGGCCGGAGCCAGCGTTCACGTACGGCCGGCGCCCTCACACACCGCCCGTCGCGGCCCGCGCCGACGCCCACTC
>NZ_JBHXDC010000005.1:9605-116265 GCF_042725135.1 Streptomyces sp. NPDC060366
CACGCGGCGCACGCACCGCCCGTGAGGACATACGACCTCCCACGACGGCGGGAGCGTAGACCGGCAAGCGACCGCTACTCGCACACGCCCCGGCCAGGCGGACAAGCCGCCGCGCCGTGAACGCGGGGTGGGCTGAGCGTTCACGTACGGCCCGCACCCACGCAAACCGCCCGTCGCGGCACACGCCGACGCCCACTCACGCGGCGCACGCACCGCCCGTGAGGACATACGACCTCCCACGACGGCGGGAGCGTAGACCGGCAAGCGACCGCTACTCGCACACGCCCCGGCCGGGCGGACAAGCCGCCGCGCCCTGAACGCGGGGTGGGCTGAGCGTTCACCTACAGTCGGCGGAAGCGTAGACACGTCGACGCCCGCACACGCAGCGCTCGCACCGTCCGTGAGGACTTGCGGCCTCCCGCGACGGCGGGAGCGTAGATCCGACGCGGTGCGCTCCCCACCGTCCGGCCGGGTGGACACGCCCACGCCCGCCGGCTCCCCTCACATGGTGCATTGCGCGCAGGCGCCGCCCACACGCACCGCCCCCGCGCGACAACCCGGCAATCGGCGCGGTGCCGTCAGCTCCGGTTCGTGCGGCGCGCTTCCGCGCCCGGTCGTGAGGGCCCGCGACCGCCGGCGTCGGTGCCGCGGCAGGGGCACGTTCCGCCCAATCTGCCTCAGGTACTGCCGATCGTCGGCCCCGCCCGTACCTAGCCTTCTGCCAGAAGGACGGCGGGCCCTGGACCGGGCGTTCCCGTCGGCCGTCGTCCCGGCTCCGCTCCCCCGGTGCCGGTCTCGTCCGACCAACGCCCCCGTAAGGAGGACGTCCGATGCGGTCAACCGACCTCGCGGTGCCCACCACCGAAGCCGAGCCGAACCGGGGTGTCCCGGAGCCGTCCGTGCTCCTGGACGGCGGCCCGCAGGCCGCTCCGGTGGTACCGGTGCTGGAGCTGATCGCCCGGCGGACGGCGGCCGATCCGCAACGGACGGCTCTGGTGCACGGTGATGTCCGGCTGAGTTACGGCGAGTTGGCCGAGGCCGTCGCGGCGCGAGCCGTGCTGCTCGAGGCGGCGGGCGCCGGTCCCGGGCGGCTGGTCGCGGTGTGCAGGCGGCGCGGTGTCGAGGCGATCGTGACCGTCCTGGCGGCGCTGCGCACCGGGGCGGCCTATCTGCCGCTGGACCCGGACGCGCCCCTGGCGCGCAACACGGCGATCCTGGCCGACGCGTGCGACGGGGAGCCGCCGCATCCGGACACGGTGCGTGCCGAGGGCGAGGCGGTGCTGCCGGGAGATACCGCGGGTGCGGGGACCGCGTACGTGATCTACACCTCCGGGTCGACCGGCACGCCCAACGGGGTGCTCGTCGGCCAGGAGGCGCTGGCGCACTTCGTGGCCGGCGCGACGGAGCGGTACGGCATCGGCGCGGACGACCGGGTCCTCCAGTTCGCCCCGCTGCACTTCGACGCCAGCGTCGAGGAGATCTTCGTGACGCTCTGCGCGGGCGGCACCCTGGTGCTGCGCACCGACGACATGCTTGACGTGCGCGGGATGCTGGCGGGCTGCGCGGGGCACGGCGTGACGGTTCTCGATCTGCCGACGGCCTACTGGCACGAGCTGGCGTACGCCGTGGCCGCCGGCGTGGCGGAGCTGCCGGCCGCCCTGCGTACGGTGATCATCGGCGGCGAGGCGGCGCTCCCGGAGCGGGTGGCGCGCTGGCGGCGCGCGGTGGGCTCGCGGGTGCGGCTGCTCAACACGTACGGGCCGACGGAGGCGACCGTCGTCGCCACCGTCGCCGACCTGACCGAGGGCCCGGCCGATGGTACGGCGGAGGCCGACGGAGTGCCGATCGGACTGCCGCTGCCGGGGGTCAGAGCCGCCCTGGTCGACGGTGAACTGTGGCTGCTGGGCGGCGGGTTGGCCCGTGGCTATCTGGACAGACCGGAACTGACGGCCCGTCGTTTCACCCTGCTCGGCGGTGAACCGGCCTACCGTACCGGCGACGTGGTGCGCCTCGGCTCCGACGGCCGGCTCGTGCACGTGTCCCGGGTGGACGACGAGGTCAAGATCAGCGGGCATCGGATCGACCCCGCGGCGGTGGAGTCGGTGCTGCTGGGTCACCCGGACGTCCGGGCGGCGGCCGTGGTGGCTCAGGAGTCGCCGGACGGTACGAAGCGGCTGGTGGCGTACGTCGTCGCGGACGGTCGTCCGACTCAGGCCGGGATTCGCGAGGCGCTCGCGGAGCGGCTGCCGCCGCCCGCGGTGCCGGGTGTGATCAGCCTGATCGAGTCGCTTCCGAGAACCAGTACCGGCAAGATCGACCGGGCGCTGCTGCGGGCGATGCGGCCGTCCCGGGAGCAGCCGGTCCGCCCGGAGGAGGCGGCGCTGCCGGAGCACGAGCACCCCCCGGCCGAGGACCGGGTTCCGCTGTCCTTCGCCCAGCGGCGGCTGTGGTTCCTCAACCGGCTCGAGGGCCCTTCGGCGACGTACAACGTGCCGCTGGTGCTGCGGCTGGCCGGTGTCCCGCGACGGGACGCGCTGGCAGCGGCCGTCGAAGACGTGATCGAGCGGCACGAGGTGCTGCGGACGGTGTTCCCCGCCGTGGACGGCGAGCCGTACCAGTGGGTGCGCGACCATGCCAACGGCGCCTTCGCGGTCGTCGAGTGCGCGCCGGGGACGGGCGACGCGGCGGTGGCGGCGTTCACCGGGGAGGCGTTCGACGTGCCGGCCGATGTCCCCGTGCGGGTACGGCTGTTCGTGACGGGCCCGGACGAGTCCGTGCTGGTGCTGCTGCTCCACCACGTGGCGACGGACGGCTGGTCGATGGGCCCGCTGCTGCGGGACCTGACCGCGGCGTACGCGGCGCGGTCGGCGGACGCGGCCCCGCAGTGGGAGCAACTGCCGGTGCAGTACGCCGACTACACGCTCTGGCAGCGGGACATGCTCGGCGACGCGGACGACTCGGCGAGTGTGATGGCCCGTCAGGTCACCTTCTGGCGGACGGCGCTCGCGGGTCTGCCGGGAGTGCTGGACCTGCCGGCCGACCGGCCGCGCCCGGCGGAGCCGTCGTACCGGGGCGAGACCGTGACCGTCCGGCTCGGCGCCGAGACGCATCTGCGGCTGCGGGAGCTGGCGGCCGAGCACGGGGCGAGCCTGTTCATGGTGCTGCGGGCGGCGCTGGCGGCGGCTCTGTCCGGGGCGGGCGCGGGTGAGGACATCGCGATCGGCACACCGGTGGCGGGGCGCCCGGACGAGGCGCTGCACGATCTGGTCGGGTTCTTCGTCAACACCCTTGTGCTGCGCACCGATGTGTCGGGCGACCCCGCCTTCACCGAGCTCCTGGACCGGGTACGGGAGACGGACCTCGCGGCGTACGCCCATGACGATCTGCCCTTCGACCTGCTGGTCGAGCACCTCAACCCGGTCCGCTCGCTGTCGCACCACCCCTTCTTCCAGACGATGCTCACCCTCCAGAACGACGCCGATCCCGGTATTCCTCTCGGCGATGTCCCGGGCACGATCGAGCCGGCCGGGCTGGAGACCGCGAAGTTCGATCTGAGTGTGTCCTGTGTCGAGACGCTGGACGGCGCGGGCGACGCCGCCGGGATCGAGGTGTGGTTCCAGTACGCCACCGACCTGTTCGACGCACCGACCGCGACCCTGCTGCTCGACTTCTTCATCCGTGCGCTCGACGCCGTCGCCGCCGATCCGGCCACCCGGGTCACCGACGCGGTCGCCCTCACCGATGCCGAACGCCACACCCTGGCCGAACGGCGCGAACGGGTGGCGGACGAACGGAGCCGGGACACCGGTTTCGCCGCCGCGTCGGGTGGTACCTCGCGCGCAGGGCGCTCGCCGCGCGAGGAGATCCTGTGCGGGCTCTTCGCCGAAGTGCTCGGTCTTCCGTCGGCGGGGACCGACGACAACTTCTTCGATCTCGGCGGGCATTCACTGCTCGGCGTGCGCCTGGTGAACCGCGTGCGGTCGGTGCTCGGTGCCGATCTCGGGATCCGCGATCTGTTCCTGGCTCCCACCGTGGCCGGTCTCGACCGGCGGCTGGACGAACTGGCGGGGGTCGGGGCGCGCCCCGCGCCGGTGCCGACCGAGCGGCCGGAGCGGATTCCGCTGTCCTTCGCCCAGCAGCGGCTGTGGTTCGTCAACGAGCTGGACGGGCCGAGCCGTTCGTACAACATCCCCGTCGTGCTCCGACTGGACGAACCCCTGGACGCCGGCGTGCTCGCGGCCGCGCTGGCCGATGTGGCCGAGCGCCACGAGGTGCTGCGGACGGTGTACGGCGCGGTGGACGGCGAGCCGTACCAGCGGATCCTGACCGGGGTCCGTCCGTCGCTGGAGGTGGTGCGCACCACCGATGAGCGGCTGGTGTCCTCGATCGGTGACGCGGTGGGGTACGTGTTCGACCTCGGCACGGAACTGCCGTTGCGAGCTTGGCTGTTGGAGACGTCGGACTCGGGCGCCCAGGTGCTGGTGGTGCTGGTGCACCACATCGCGGGCGACGGCTGGTCGATGGAGCCGCTGCTGGCGGACCTGTCGGCCGCGTACACCGCGCGGCTCGCCGAACAGGTCCCCGATTGGCGGCCGTTGCCGGTGCAGTACGCCGACTACGCGCTCTGGCAGCGCGACACGATGGGCGAAGCGGCGGACGCCGAGAGCCCGCTCGCCCGCCAACTGGGTTTCTGGTCGGCGGCGTTGGAGGGACTTCCGCCCGTTCTCGACCTGCCCGCCGACCGGCCCCGGCCGGCGGTCGCCACGCACGGGGGCGACTTGGTGCCGTTCGCGGTGGACGGTGCGACCCATCAGAGGCTCGCCAGGATCGCCGCGGCGCAGGGCTCGACGCTCTTCATGGTCCTCCAGACGGCGCTGGCAGTGGCGCTGTCCCGGTTGGGCGCGGGGACCGACATACCGGTCGGGACCGTCGTCGCGGGCCGCGAGGACGAGGCGCTGGACGATCTCGTGGGCTTCTTCGTGAACACCCTGGTGCTGCGCACGGATGTCTCCGGCAATCCCGCCTTCACCGACCTCCTCACCCGCGTTCGCGACACCGACCTCGCCGCCTACGCCCACCAGGACCTCCCCTTCGAGCAGTTGGTGGAACATCTCAACCCGGACCGTTCCACCGCCCACCACCCGCTGGTCCAGGTCATGTTGCTGCTCCAGAACGGCGCGGGGGCGACAGGCGCGGCGGAGACGGGCGCGGCGGAAACGGGCGCGGCGGAGACGCGCTCCCCGCTGGCCGGTACGGACGTCGCGTTCGACACGGGGCTGACGAAGTTCGACCTGACGCTGACGGTGACCGAGCGGCGCGACGACGACGGAACGCCCCGTGGCCTGGAGGGTTTCGTGGAGTACGCCACGGACCTGTTCGAGCCGCGGACGGCGGCGCTCCTCTCCAAGCGCCTGACCCATCTGCTGGGGGCGGTGGCGGCCGATCCGGGGCGTCCGGTCGGCGACATCGACCTGCTCACCGCGGACGAACACCGCCTGCTCGTCACGGAGTACAATGACACCGACGGCGTTCCACTCCCGCACGGAGCGGTGCACGAGCTGTTCGAGGCCCGGGTCCGGCGTACCCCCGGCGCCGTCGCACTCGTCCACGACGACGGCGAGATGACGTACACGGAGCTCGACCGCCGGGCCAATCTCCTCGCCCACCGCCTCATCGCCACCGGAACCGAACCGCAGGGCACCGTCGCCGTCCTCATGGACCACGGCCCGGACCTGATCGTCGCCCTGCTCGCGGTGCTGAAGACCGGCGCGGCCTATGTGCCCATCGACGGGCGCTCTCCCGCCGAGCGGGTGCGACTCGTCATGGCGGAGGTCGGGGCGCGGCTGCTGCTGGTCGGCGCGGCCACCACTAACAGCGAGGTCGCGGTCGCCGAGCGGGCAGCGGGCACGGCGGTCCTGCGGGCCGACGGCCCGGCCCCGGCCGGCACGCCCAACACCCGGCCCGCCGTACCGACCGGCCAACAGGCCCTGATGTACGTCATGTTCACCTCCGGCTCCACCGGTCGGCCCAAGGGCGTCGGGGTGACCCACCGCAATGTCGCCCGGCTGGCGGTGGACCGGTTCTGGGACCACGAGGTCCAGCGCCGGGTGCTGGTGCACTCGCCGTACGGTTTCGACGCCTCGACGTACGAGATCTGGGTGCCGCTGCTGGCCGGCGGCACGCTGGTGACGGCCGGCGGGGACGGCGCGGACGTGCGGTCCCTGAGCCGCGCGATCGAGCGGCACGGGGTCACCGCGACGTTCCTCACCGTCGGGCTGTTCCACCTGATGGCCGAGGAGGCACTGGACACGCTGGCGCTGCTGCGCGAGGTGGGTACCGGTGGCGACGTGGTGTCGGCGGCGGCGGTGCGCACGGTGCTCGAACACTGCCCGGACACGGCCGTGACCCATGTGTACGGCCCGACGGAGACGACGTTCGCCTCGCATCTGCACCGGTACGACCGCTCCGGCGGCCTGCCGGAAACCCTGTCCCTGGGCCGCCCGCTGGACGACACCCGGGCCCATGTCCTCGACGGCCGGCTGCACCCGGTGCCGCTGGGTACCAGCGGCGAGCTGTACATCGCCGGTGACCATGTGGCGCGCGGGTACGTCGGCCGGCCGGATCTGACGGCGGACCGGTTCGTGCCCGACCCGTTCGCGACGGACGGCGGGCGGATGTACCGCACCGGGGACCTGGTGGCGTGGACGCCCGACGGTGAACTGCGGTTCGTCGGCCGGGCCGACAACCAGGTCAAGATCCGCGGCTTCCGCATCGAACCCGGTGAGGTCGAGGCGGTCATCGCCCGGGACCCGTCCGTGGGGCGGGTCGCCGTGGTGGTGCGCGACGACGCGCCGGGCGGGAAGCGCCTGGTCGCCTATGTGGTGCCCCGGCCGGGCGGAGCCGTGGACGAGGCGGGGCTGCGCGCGGCGACGGCGCGGAGCCTGCCCGGTTATCTGGTGCCCTCGGCCGTCGTGACGCTCGAAGCCCTGCCGATGACGGTCAACGGGAAACTCGACCGGCGGGCGCTGCCCGCGCCGGAGCCTCGGCACAGCGCGCCGGGACGCGCGCCGCGCACGCTGCGGGAGGAGATCCTGTGCGGACTCTTCGCCGAAGTGCTCGGTCTCGGCCGGGTCGGGGCGGACGAGAGCTTCTTCGACCTCGGCGGGCACTCCCTGCTGGCGACCCGGCTCATCAACCGGGTGCGGGCGGCTCTGGGTGTGGAGGTGGCGATCCGGGATCTGTTCCAGGCGCCGACGGTGGCCGGACTGGCGGAGCGCATCGGCGGAACCGCCGGGGCGCCGGTCCGGGCCCCGCTGGTGCCGCAGGCTCGGCCGGAGCGGATCCCGCTGTCGTTCGCGCAGCGCCGGCTCTGGTTCATCAACGAACTCGACGGGCCGAGCCAGGCGTACAACATCCCCGTCGTCCTGCGGTTCGACGAACCGCTGGACACGACCGCGCTCGCCGCGGCGCTGGCGGACGTCGGGGCACGGCACGAGGTGCTGCGGACGGTCTACGGCGCGGTGGACGGTGAGCCGTACCAGCGGATCCTGCCCGACGCCCGCCCGGCCTTGCGCGTGCTGCGCGTGCCCCGCGCGGAGTTGGCGGCCACCGTCGACGCCGCCGCCGGGCACGTGTTCGACCTGAGTGCCGAACTGCCCCTGCGGGCGGCCTTGGTGGAGTCCCCCGGGGACGACGAGAACGACGCCGAGCGGTTCCTCGTGATCGTCCTGCACCACATCGCGGGAGACGGCTGGTCGATGGGCCCGCTGATGGCGGACCTCTGGACCGCGTACGGCGCGCGGCTCGCCCAACACGCCCCACAGTGGCGGCCGTTGCCGGTGCAGTACGCCGACTACGCGCTCTGGCAGGCCGACATGATGGGCGAAGCGCCGGACACCGACGGCCCTGAGGGTCCCCGGGAGCGACTTCTGGCGTACTGGAGCGACGCGTTGGACGGCGCCCCGCCGGTCCTGGAGCTGCCGGCCGACCGGTCCCGGCCTGCCGTCGCCACGCACCGGGGCGGCTCGGTGCCCGTGACGCTGGACGGCCCGGAGCACGACGCTCTGGCCCGGCTCGCCGCCGAGAACGGGACGACGCTGTTCATGGTCCTCCAGGCGGCGCTGGCGCTGACACTGTCCCGGCTGGGCTCGGGGACCGACATTCCGGTCGGCACCGTCGTCGCCGGCCGGGGCGACGAAGCCCTGGACGACCTCGTCGGGTTCTTCGTCAACACCCTCGTCCTGCGCACCGACGTCTCCGGCAACCCCACCTTCTCCGACCTCCTCACCCGCGTACGCGACACCGACCTCGCCGCCTACGCCCACCAGGAGCTCCCCTTCGAGCAGCTCGTGGAACACCTCAACCCGGCCCGCTCCACCGCCCACCACCCGCTCATCCAGATCATGCTGCTGCTCCAGAACACCGCGCGGCCGGCCGGTGGCGGTCCCGTGCCGGGCGCCACGGAGGTGGCGTTCGACACCGGACTCGCGAAGTTCGACCTGACGCTCTCCCTGACCGAGCGGCACGACGCGGACGGCGCCCCGCGAGGGCTGTACGGATATCTCGAGTACGCCACGGATCTGTTCGACGCGCGGACGGCGGCGCTCCTCTCCACGCGCCTCACCCATCTGCTGCGGGCGGTGACTGCCGACCCCGGGCGCCCGGTCGACGACATCGACCTGCTCACCGCCGAGGACCACCGGCTGCTCCTGACCGAGTACAACGACACCGCCACCCTCGGCCCGCTCGCGCAGGGCACGGTCCACGAACTGTTCGAGGACCGGGCAAGGCGCACCCCCGACCGGATCGCAGTCAGCCACGACGACGGCGACATGACGTACGCCGAACTCGACCGCCGGGCCAATCTCCTGGCCCACCGCCTCATCGCCGCCGGGACCGCACCGCAGGGCACCGTCGCCGTCCTCATGGACCACGGTCCGGACCTGATCGTCGCCACCCTGGCCGTGCTGAAGGCGGGTGCCGCGTACGTACCGGTGGGCAGCGCCCTGTCGGCCGCGCGGGTCCGCATGATCATGGAGGAGTCGGGCGCGACGGTCCTGCTGACCGACGCGGACCGGGCGGACGCCGGGATCGCGGCCGGGGAACGCGCCGCGGGGACGGCGGTCCTGCGGGCCGACATCCCGGCCCCGGTCGGCACGCCCGACACCGCACCCGGCGTACCGACCGGCCAACAGGCCCTGATGTACGTCATGTTCACCTCCGGCTCCACCGGCCGCCCCAAGGCCGTGGGCGTCACCCACCGCAATGTCGTCCGGCTCGCGGCCGACCGGTGCTGGGACCGGGAGACCCACCGCAGGATGCTCGTCCACTCGGCCTTCGGTTTCGACGCGTCGACGTACGAGATCTGGGTCCCGCTGCTGGCCGGGACACGGCTCGTCATCGGGACCGGCGACGGCACCGATCTCCCCGCGCTGAGGAGCACCGTCGAACGGCACGGCGTCACCGCCGCGTACTTCACGGTCGGTCTGTTCCATCTGCTGGCCGACGAGGCCCTGGACACCCTCGGACTGCTGCGCGAGGTGTGGACGGGCGGCGACGTCCTGTCGCCGGACGCCGTGCGGCGTGTCCTCGCCCACTGCCCGGACACCGTGCTGGTCCACTCCTACGGGCCGACCGAGGCCACCTTCGGGACCCACCACCAGCGCTTCGGACTCGACGAGCGGGAGCTGGATCTGGTCCATCTGGGCCGGCCGATGGACAACACCCGCGCCTACGTGCTGGATCAGCGGCTGCGTCCGGTGCCGCGCGGCGGCACGGGTGAGC
The DNA here is from genome assembly GCF_042725135.1 of Streptomyces sp. NPDC060366. Lineage (NCBI taxonomy): Bacteria > Bacillati > Actinomycetota > Actinomycetes > Kitasatosporales > Streptomycetaceae > Streptomyces > Streptomyces sp. NPDC060366. The sequence goes on from NZ_JBHXDC010000005.1 coordinate 19,389, forward strand.
TGTACCTCGGCGGCTCCCATCTCGCGCGCGGCTATCTGGGGCGGCCCACTCTGACGGCGGAGCGGTTCGTCGCCGACCCGTTCGGCGCGGCCGGTGAACGCCTGTACCGCACGGGCGACCTGGTGAGCTGGACGACCGGCGGGCAGCTGCGCTTCGTCGGCCGGGCCGACAACCAGGTCAAGATCCGCGGCTTCCGCATCGAACCCGGCGAGGCCGAGGCCGCGGTGGCCCGGCACCCGTCCGTCGGCCGCGCCGCCGTCGTGGTCCGCGAGGACCGCCCCGGCGACAGACGGCTCGTCGCCTACGTGGTCCCCCGCTCCTCGCCGGTGGACGAGGGGGCACTGCGGTCCTGGCTGGCCGAGACCCTGCCCGAGTACCTGGTCCCCTCGGCCGTCGTGGTCCTCGACTCGCTGCCGCTCACCCCGAACGGGAAGCTCGACCGGGCCGCACTCCCCGCCCCGGTCCGCGACGGCGCCCGGTCCGGGCGCGGGCCGCGCAACCCCCGCGAGGAGGTGCTGTGCGGGCTGTTCGCGGAGCTCCTGGGTGTGACGGGCGTCGGGATCGACGACAACTTCTTCGATCTGGGCGGGCATTCGCTGCTGGCGGTACGGCTGATGAGCCGTGTCCGGTCGGTGCTGGGCGTGGAGCGTTCCGTACGGGACCTGTTCCGCTCCCCCACCGTGGCGGGTCTGCTCGGCGACGAGGCCGAGAGTGACGCCCTGGGGGTGCTGCTGCCCCTGCGCGCGGAGGGCGGCGGGCGACCGCTGTTCTGCGTCCATCCGGGAGCGGGCATGGGCTGGGCGTACGCCGGGCTCACCAGGCATCTGGGCGACTCCCAGCCGGTGTACGCCCTCCAGACGAGGGCGCTGACCCGGCCGGACTACCGGGCGTCGAGCGTCGAGGAGCTGGCCGAGGACTATCTGGAGCAGATCCGGCGGGTGCAGCCGTGGGGGCCGTACCGGCTGCTCGGCTGGTCCTTCGGCGGTGTCGTCGCCCATGCCGTCGCTACCCGGCTCCAGGCGGCCGGCGAGGAGGTGGAGCTGCTCGCGCTGATGGACGCCTACCCGGTGCCGCCCGAGGAGGCGGCGGATCCGATGACGGACCGGGAGACCGTGGAGATGCTGGTGGGGCCGGCCGCCGAGGAGGCCGGGCGCCCGGACCCGCTGCCGGACGCCTTCTTCGCGCGGTTCGAAACGGCCGCCGTCGTGGAGGTGTTGCGGCGCCGGGACCCGGTGCTCGCGGGCTTCGCCGAGACGGAGGTCGCGGCGCTGGTCGGCGCCGCCGTCAATCACGCCACCCTCATGCGCGCCTATCGGCCCGGCGTTTTCACCGGTGATCCGCTGCTTTTCACCGCGGCCGAAGGACGGGGTCCCGATTCACCGTCCGCCGCTCTGTGGGACCCCTACACCGACGGAGAGACGCAGCGGCACGAAATCAATTCCACCCATCTCCGTATGACCGAACCAGAACCGCTCGCACACATCGGCCGAATTCTTCGGCAACGACTGTCGGATCCGCAGGTCATTGACCTCGGCCTCAACGAGACAAGGAACTGAGATGACCAATCCTTTCGACGACGACAACGCCACCTTCCTCGTCCTGGTGAATGACGAGGGCCAGCACTCCCTGTGGCCGGTGTTCGCCGATGTGCCTGCCGGCTGGGACATCGCACAAGGTGAGAGCAGCCGCCAGGAGTCCCTGGAGTACATCGAGAAGAACTGGACGGACATCCGCCCGAAAAGCCTGGTGGCGCAGTACACCTGAGATCCGGATGAATTCGGCGGCCCGCCGTGCCTCTGCGCACGGCGGGCCGCCATTTCGTTTTCCCGGCCCGGCGCCGGCCGCCCCGTATTTCACCGACTGCCCGCCTTACTGCCGCATCAACTTCCGTCCGCACCCCCTTCGGACTTCTATATTTCTGGTGCGGTACAAGGAATGGCGCCGGTTCAAGAAAGTGTCCGCCGGAGCAGAGACCCATATATCTTTTCGGAGAGCTGCCATGGTGTCGCAGTGCGAGCTCACGGTCCTGGTGACCAGTACCCGATCCGATTCGCACAACTGGAATCTGGTCTTCCTTCAGCTCCTCATCGAGGAGCTGGGGCATCGGGTGATCGGGCTCGGCCCCTGCGTGCCGGACGACCTGCTGATCGAGGAGTGCCGGGCGTCCCGCCCGGACCTGGTCGTCATGAGCAGTGTCAACGGCCACGGGTACCGCGACGGACTCGGTGCCATCACCCGGCTGCGCCGGGAGCCCTCGCTCGCCGCGCTGCCGGTCGTCATCGGCGGCAAGCTGGGCGTGACCGGGGCCCCCGACACGGACGCCGCGCTGCGACTGCTCGACGCGGGCTTCACCGCCGTCTTCGACGACGGGAACGTGGCCGCCTTCCGGGAGTTCCTGGCACTGCTGCCGGGCCCCGAGCCGGCCACCGCGCGCCGGAACCGGGTGACGGCATGACGGCGGCCGCGGCCCCGACCGCCGTTCGCACACCCGAGCTCCGCTCGCCCTTCGGCCGGTTCGTGGCCGAATCGGCCGCGGCGGGCCGGCTCGTGGTCCAGCCCCGGATGGGCTTCAGCGACCTCCCCCGGATGCGTCTGGGCCTGGAGCGGACCAAGTCCGCGGCGGCCACCACCGTCGGCACCCTGACCATCGACAGCTACACCCGCCTGGGCGACCACGCGGCCGCCCGCCGGGCGCTGGACGAGGGGGCCGGCCTCAACGGCTACCCGATCGTCAGCCACTCCCGGGACACCACCCGCGCACTGCTGGACGGGGTACGGGACGCGTCCTTCCCCGTCCAGGTGCGCCACGGCTCGTCACGACCGCACCACATCATCCGTGCCCTGGCCGGCGCGGGAATCGACGCCACCGAGGGCGGCCCGGTCTCGTACTGCCTGCCCTACGGCCGTACCCCGCTGCGGGACTCGGTCCGCAACTGGGCGCGGGCCTGCGAGCTGCTGGCCGCCACCGTGCCCGCCCCGCATCTGGAGAGCTTCGGCGGCTGCATGCTCGGCCAGCTCTGCCCGCCGAGTCTGCTGGTCGCGATCAGTCTGCTCGAAGCGGTGTTCTTCACCCGGCACGGGATCGGCAGCGTCTCCATGAGCTACGCCCAGCAGGCGCATCCGGCGCAGGACGAGGAGGCGGTCCAGGCGCTGCGTCGGCTGGCCGCGGAGTTCCTGCCCACCGGGACCGACTGGCACATCGTCCTCTACACGTACATGGGCGTCTTCCCGGTCACGGCGTACGGGGCGGGGCGGCTGCTGGAGGAGTCCGCGCGGCTCGCGGTCCGCTCCGGGGCGCGGCGCCTGATCGTCAAGACCGCGGCCGAGGCGCACCGGATCCCGACCGTCGAGGAGAACGTCCGGTCGCTGGAGGCTGCGGCGCTCGCGGCGGCCGACGCCGCCGTGCCGCCCGCCGGAACTCCTCCGCCGGAGAGCGGGATCCACGCGGAGGCACGGGCCTTCGTCACGGCGGTGCTGGAACTCGGCGACGACCTCGGGCGCTCGCTGACCACCGCTTTCGAGCGCGGCCACCTGGACATCCCGTTCTGTCTGCACCCGGACAACGCCGGCCGGTCACGGAGCTTCGTGGACGCGGAGGGGCGGCTGCGCTGGTCGTCGGTGGGCTCGATGCCGATCCGGCCGGATCCCGGCCCCGGAGCGCGGGCCGCCATGACCTCGGACCAGCTGATGTCCGCCCTGCACGGTGTCGCAAGGAGGTTCGACCACCCATGAGATCAGGAGAGCTGATGCCCCCCACGGAAGATGTCGGTACCACGATCGCGAACGCACGGCCGCCCGCCCCCCTGGGCGAGCACCTGCGCTCGCCGTCGCTCGGGGCCGCGATGCTCGTCCAGCAGGAAGCGCTGTACGCGGCACGGGAGTTCCTGCGCTCGCGCGGCTTCGTCGAGCTGCTTCCGCCGCTCGTCGGACCGGTCACCGACCCCGGTGGGCGCGGTGCCAAGGCGCTGGACGTCGACTACTACGGCGAGCCGTACAAGCTCATGACGAGCGCGATCCTCTACAAGCAGGCGTCGCTGCGCGGCTTTCCGAAGTTGTTCTACATCGCGCCGAACCTCCGTGTGGAGCCCCCGGAGACCCGGCACACCGGACGGCACCTCGTCGAATTCCACCAGATCGACGTCGAGATGGCCGGGGCGTCGCGCGCCGACGTCATGGAGATCGCCGCGGAGCTGCTCCGGCATGTCACCGCACGGGTGTGGGAGACGATTCCGGAGGTCCTCTCCGGCCTGGGCCGCGACCCGCTGGCCTTCGCCGAACTCCTCACGGGCAAGTTCGACGCCTGCACCCACGCGGAGGCGGTCGGACGGCTGCGCGGCCACGGGCACGCGCAGAGCGCCGACGCCGAGATCGACTGGACCGGTGAGGAGGCGCTGTCGCACGATGCCGACCGGCCGTTCTTCATCACCGACTACCCCAAGGGTTCGCGCGGTTTCTACGACCGCGAGGACCCGGACCGCCCCGGTGTGCTGCGCAACTTCGACCTGATCGCGCACGGCGGCTTCGGCGAACTGGTGAGCGGCAGCGAGCGCGAGTCCGACTACGCAACCGTCATCACCCGGATGCGGGAGAGCGGCGAGAACCCCGCCAAGTACGACTGGTACCTGGCGATGGCGCGCGAGGGCATCCCCGCGAGCGCCGGCTTCGGCATGGGGGTGCAGCGGCTGGTCCGCTTCCTCACCGGACTCGACGCGCTCTGGCAGGTCAGCGCCTACCCGAAGCTGCCGGGGGTGATCGCGCCGTGACGACACCGCACACTCCTCTGACCGCGGGCGGTCTCCCGGTGGCGGCGGTACGGGCCCGCGCGCGAAGCGGCACCCGTGAGGTGTTCCCGCCGGTGGCGGCGTACGGAGCCGAGCTGTTCGGCGCGGGGGCGGACGCCGGGCAGGGATACGCCGACGAGCTCGACCGGGCGCGGATCGTGCCGCCGGTCTTCGTGCCCCGGCGGCTGGAGAAGCTGATCGAGCTGGGCCGCGAACCGCTGGACGACGACGTCAGCCTGCGTACCGTCATCGGCGGATTCGACTCGCCGCTGCCGGTCTACCTCTCCGCCTTCGGCTCCACCCGCGCCGGCAGCGGTGATCTCGGGATCGCCGCGAGCCGCCAGGCCGGGCGGCTCGGTATCCCCATGGTGATCGGGGAGAACATGGTCCCGGTGCACGGCTACCGCACCGGAGCCGGCCGGGCGGCGCCCTCCGCGATCACGGCGCGCATCCGCGCGTATCTCGACGAGTGCCCCGAGGGCACGGGCGGCGTGGTGGTGCAGCAGAGCACCGAGGACGCCGACTCGGAGGTCTGGAACCTCCTTTACAGCGACCCGGCGACCGAGCCGCTGCTGGAGTCGGGGCGGCTCGCGTTCGAGCTGAAGATCGGTCAGGGCGCCAAGCCGGGCCTCGGCGGCATGACCGTGGTGGACGAGGCGGACGCCGACCGGCTCGGCAAACGCTTCGCGGTGCGGGACGTCCTCGGCCCCGGCAGCCGACTGCGGCTCGCGAGCCCCGGGACGTACACCGAGGAGATCGTGCGCCAGCAGCTGCGCTTCATGCGCAACAACTTCCCCCGGGCCAGGGTGTGGGCGAAGTTCCATCCCGGCCGGGACATCGCGAACGCGGCGTCGACCGCCTGGCGGGCCGGCGCGGACGCGGTGACCGTCGACGGCGCCGAGGGCGGCACCGGCTGGGCGCCGCGCGTGTTCCTCGACCATGTCGGGCTGCCGCTTGCCGAGTGCCTGCGGCGCATCGGTCGCCCCGACGGCTGCCTGCTGGTGACCGGCCGGATGTGGGAGGGCGGCCGGGTGGTACGGAGTCTGGCGCTGGGCGCCACGGCGACGGGGCTGGGCCGCGCGGCACTCGTCGCGGTCGACGAGGACCCGGAGGACGGGCTCGTACGGCTGGTGGAGGCCCTGGCCCTGGAGAGCAGGCTGCTGATCAGCGCGCTGGGCAAGTACACGACCGACGCGCTCGGCCCGGACGACCTGTGGTGGCCGGACCGGTCCCCCTCGTACGGCTCCGGGACGGCCGGGCCGCCCCTCGCGGACACCGCCACCACGGCGGCCGCCACCGCGGACCGGATCGGAGGACGGGCATGACCGCCCTGCTGGACGTCGCGAGCCATCTGCCCGAGCAGAACGTCCCGATCGCCGACATCGGCGCGGACGTCGGCGCCGACGCGAGCCTCATGTGGACCTTCCGCAGGTTCTACGGTCTGCGGACGGTGCTGCGTGCCCCCGGCCGGGATCTGCGCGCCACGCTGACGGCGGCCGTGGAAGCACTGACCGGGCTGCGGGGCAACGAGCACCGGGTCCGCTACGTGATCCATCCGCGTACCGTCTCCACGGTCGCCCCGGCCGGCGAGAACACCGTCGAGGGGCTGTGCGCCGAACTGGGTCTGACGCGGGCGACCGCCTTCACGCTCACTCAGCACGGCTGTGCGACGGGGCTGTTCGCGGTGGACCTGGCCGGACGGCTGCTCGCCGCCGACGGCGACCCGGACGCCCTGGCGCTGGTACTCGCCGGGGAGAAGGCGTTCAGCCGCACCCTCCAGATCATCCCGGAGAGCACCGTCATGGGTGAGGGGACGGCTGCCTGTCTGGTCTCCGCGGACGGGGAGAGCGACCGGCTGCTCGGCTTCGCGACCCGCACCCACGGCCGGTACAGCGAGGAGTTCCCCCCGTACCCGCTGGACCCCCGGTTCCTCAAGGAGCACAACGCCACCCTGGCCGCCGTGATGCGCGAAGCCGCCGAGGACGCCGGCGTCGGGCTCGACGACCTGGCGCTGGTCCTGCCGCACAACGTCAACCGGCTCTCCTGGCAGTGGACCTGCAAGATCCTCGGCATCCCGCTCGACCGGGTCTTCCTGGACAACATTCCGGTGACCGGCCACTGCTTCACGGCCGACCCGTTCATCAACTACGTGCGGGTCCGCGAGACGGGCCTGCTCCGGCCGGGAGACCTCTATCTCATGGCCGCCGTCGGTCTCGGCGCGACCTTCTCGGCCGCCGTACTGCGCCACTGATCCCGGAGCCGGCCGTGCCCGCGAGCCCTCGCCCGTCCGCTCCACCCGACCCGTCCGACACCGTGAGAAGGAAGAAGCCCATGCCACCGTCCCCCCGCCAGAACTTCCTCGACGGTGTGAAACACGCCTGCACCGGCGATCCGCGCACCCCGTTCGTCCTGCTCGGCAATTTCGAGGTGGAGGACGAGTGGGCCGTGGACGAGGTCGGACTCCCGTCGGTCGGGGGCAGCGCCTCCGCGGCGATCGTCAACCGCATGGACGAGTTCGCGCTGCTGCTCGCCGGCCGCGACGACTGCGTCGTACTGAAGTCGGCGCCGGACCCCGGCTACCTCTCCTACCTGGAGGAACTGGGCCTGGAGCTGCCGGAGATCCTGGTCACCGACGCGCAGGACCCCGCCCACAGCGTCAGTGTGGACGCGCTGCGCTCCCCGGTGCTGACCGGGGCGCTCGCCCGGCTGGCCGAACGCGGCGCGCATCTGCTGCCGCACGGCATGTCCGTACTGGAGGAGCGGCTCTGCGAACTGACCGGTCTGGCACCGGCGTTGCCGCCCGCCGCACTGGTCAAGTCCGTCAACAGCAAGATCTACAGCCGCCGGGTCGCCGACGAGCTGGGGCTCCCCCAGGCCAGGGGCTGGGAGTGCGAGTCGGTCGACGAGTTCACCGCGGCGGCGGACGCGGCACGCGAATCACTGGCCGCCGGTCGCCGGGTGGGGGTGAAGGACGCCTTCGGGGTCTCCGGCAAGGGAATCATGGTGGTGGAGGACGAGCGCAGGCTCGACCAGCTCGTCCGGATGGTCACCCGGGTCTCCCGGCGTACCGGCGACCCGCGCCTCGCGGTGGTGATCGAGGAGTGGGCGGACAAGGCCGTCGACCTCAACTACCACTTCACGGTGTATCGGGACGGCTCGGTCCGATTCGATTTCGTGAAGGAGGCCATCACCGAGAACGGGGTGCACAAGGGGCACCGCATCCCCGCCCGGATCTCCGCCGCGCACCGGGCCGAGATCGAGCGGTGCGCGGACCTGCTCGGCGCCCGGCTCGCCGCCGACGGGTTCCACGGTGTCGTGGGGGTGGACGCGATCGTCACGGGCGACGGCGGTCTGCTGCCGGTGCTGGAGATCAACGCCCGCAACAACATGTCGACCTATCAGACCGCCCTTCAGGAGCGGTTCATGGGCCCCGGGACCGTCGCCCTCGCGCGCCAGTACCCGGTGTCGCTGACCGGTGCGATGCCGTTCGGCGAACTCCGGGAGCGGCTCGGCGACCTGCTCTTCACCACCGCGTCCGGCCGCGGTCTGCTCGTCAACAACTTCGCGACGGTCAACGCCGCCGCTCCGGCCGGGTCCGGCGCGGCCGCGCCGGACTCCTACGGCGGCCGGCTGTACGGACTGCTGATAGCCCACTCCGAGGCCGAACTGGCCGAACTCGACGACGCCGTCGCGCTGCGCGTGCGGAAGGAGAGCCTGACCCATGTCTGATCTGACTGAATCCGGTGCGACCATCTCAGGGACGCGCGGTACCCACACCGTCCAGGGCCTGCCCGTCACCGAGCTGGCCGAGCGGTTCGGGACTCCGCTGTATGTGTACGACGGCGATGTGATCGCCCGTCAGTACAACGGTCTGCGCGATCTCCTGCACCCGTCGGTGGAGATGTTCTACTCGCTCAAGGCCAACCCCAACGTCAGTGTGTGCGCGCTGCTGCGATCGCTGGGCGCGAGCGCCGAGGTCTCCTCGCTGACCGAACTGGTCACCGCGCAGCGGGCCGGTGTGCCGGCCGAGCGGATCATGTTCCTCGGCCCCGGCAAGAGCCGTGACGAGATCACCGCCTGCCTGAAGCAGGACATCACCGTCATCTGTGAGTCCTTCGGCGAACTGGCGATGATCGACGAGGTGGCGGCGGGCCTCGGCGGTGTCGCCCGCGTGGTGCTGCGGGTCAACCCGAGCTTCGCGGTCAAGGGCGGCGGACTGACGATGGGCGGCAAGCCGCGCCAGTTCGGCATCGACGAGGAGGCGCTGACCGCGGCGCCCGATCTGGCGGCCCGGCATCCCTCCGTCCAACTCATCGGCTTCCAGGCGTACATGGGGACGCGCTTCCTGGACGAGGACGTCATCGCCGAGAACTCGGCCCGGATCCTGGAGCTCGCCGAGCATCTCTCCGCGACGCTGGGTGTGCCGCTGGAGGTGGTCGACGTCGGCGGCGGCCTGGGCGTCGCGTACTTCCCCAAGGAGCGCGACCTCGATGTGCCGGTGCTGGCGCAGCGGCTCAACCCGGTGTTCGAGTCCTTCGCCGCGCGGCACCCCGAGACCCGTCTCGTCATGGAGCTGGGGCGCTTCCTCGTCGGCCACAGCGGGCTGTACGCGGTCGAGGTGCGGTACGTGAAGGAGTCGATGGGCGAACGGTTCGCCGTGGCCGACGGTGGAACGAACCACCACATGGCGGCCGTCGGGATCGGCTCGTTCGTCAAGCGCAACTTCCCGATGCGACTGCTGAACCGGGCGGGGGCCGCCGAGGACACGGCGTGGAACGTCACCGGGCCGCTCTGCACCCCCAACGACACCATCGGCAAGGCCGTCCAGCTCCCCGCCGATCTGCGCCCCGGCGACCTCGTGGGCGTGGAGCGCTCGGGGGCGTACGGGCCGACCGCGTCGCCGGTGCACTTCCTCAGCCACGGCTACCCGGCCGAGGTGCTGGTCCACAACGGTGAGGCCCGGCTGATCCACACCCGCGACGACGCCGAGAGCATGCTCGCGCCGCAGATCCTGCACGACTTCGGCTGAGGCGTGGCCGGGCGCGCCCCGGCGCCGCTCCTCCCACGGATCTCGTACGGCCCGTGGGACCCGCACGACCTCATGTCTGTCCCCACACCCATCCACATCTCATACAGAAGGCAGGAACCATCATGACCACCGTCGCCCAGGACACCGACCGCCGGCAGATCATCGACGCCATCGTCGTCGCCCTCTCCGAGGTGCTGCGCAAGGAGTTGACCGACGTCACCGAGGAGACCCGCCTCTTCGACGACCTGAGCCTCGACTCCACCAGCGTGCTGGGTCTGCTGATGGCCCTGGAGGACGCCCTCGACATCGAGGTCGACCCCGAGAGCCTGGAGCAGAGCCACCTGGAGAGCGTCGGCGCCCTGGCCGGCTACATCGCCGAGAGCCGGTGACCCGTGCCGCTCACCCCGCACCCGGGGACGCGGAGGAGTCCGGCCGCGCGAGACGGCGCGGCCGGACCGTCCATCGAACGCGTCATCCCCTTCGCCTTCACCGCCGCCGACTCCGGCGGCAATGACACCCGGCCCTACCGGGACCATGTGGAGTCGGTGTACGGCGCCCTCCCGGACTTCTCCTGGCTGGAGGACGGCACCGCCGTCAGCTACCACGACATGGCACGGGTGATCGCCCGGGAGCTGGCCGCCGACCTCGTGGACATCGACCTCGTCATCACCGTCGACGGAAGCCCCGACTGCCGGCACCAGAGCTTCCCCAGCTGTCTGCTGGCCGATCTGATGCCCGGCGACCCGATGCTGCTCGGCATCTCCGAGCAGGGTGTCGCGGGTCCGTTCACCGCGCTGCGCATCGCCTACGACCGGCTGGCCGACGGGAGTTCGCGCCGGGCGCTCGTCCTGGTGATGGAGCAGAGCACACTGCCGCCCGACGACCGGGCGGTACGGCCCGCGCGCGACGTGGCGGTGGCTCTGCTCCTCGGGCCGGACGGGGCGATACCGCTGGAGCGTCCGGTCGTCACCGTGGACGGCCTCAGGGCGGCGGACGGCCGGCGGACGGCGGGCGCCCCGAAGCCGGCCGAGGAAGGCGCCGACCGACCGTACGCCCCGCGCGCCGACGGCGTCATCGCCGGCGCCGGCCTCACCGGTCCGCTCCGGGACACGGTCCTGGCGCGGGCGGAGCCCGGCCATCCGTGCGCCGGTGTCTGGCTGGCCCTGGCCGGGCTCCTGGAACGGGCGGACGGCCGTCCCGGTGGACGGGTCCTGCTCGCCGACCGCGACCCCGTACTCCCCTACCAATGCGGCCTGTTGCTCACGCTGCCCGCCGGACGCGCCCCGGCGCGGGTGGCACCGAGACGGAAGGAACTGGTGCCATGACCGTCACCACGACACGTCCACCCGCGGGCGGCCCGGTCACCGCCGCGCCGTCGGGCGGACCGGAACGCCACCGCGAGGCGGCATACCGCGACGGGCCGGTGGCCGCGCTGATCCTGCTGCACGACGGGACCAGCCCCGGCGTCCTGCCGGCCGGTCCCGGCGGCCATGTGTTCGTGCCCCGCGAGACCGAGGCGACGTGCGACCGGCATCAGACACTCCTCGGGCCACGCCCGCGCGGTGCCGGGAACGGCGAGCGCCGACTGGGCCGTACCGTCGTGGACGGGCGGGAGTTGATCGCCCTGCGGATCGACGGCTCGGGCCCGCCCGCCGGGGAGCCGGACGGCTGGGCGACCGGCCTCGCCTGGCTCAGGCTCGGGCTGGCCGAGCGCCTGGTCGACCGGGTCACCGCGCATCTGGGCGGCCGTACGGTCCAGCGGACCGTCACTCTCAACCTGCCGCTGGTACGGGCGATGCTCGCCGACGCCGTCGCCGGGACCACCGAGTGCCGGGCGCTGCTCAGGGCCGCCCCGGCGCCGCACACCCTGCGGCGGGTGCACCGGAGCCTGGACGAGACGGGCCGGACATGTCTGCACCTGTTCGGCGCGGCGGGCTTCCTGGCCGCCGGACCGGGCAGCGAGGTACGGGTCTCCGAACTGCTCGCCGACACCTACGCGCCGGCGGCGGACGAGAGGGCGCCCCGTGACGACGCCGCGCTCACCGCCGGCGCCCCACCCGCTGACGGCGCCGCATCCAACGGCCGTACAGCGCATGCCGGTTACCCACCGCCGACCGACCTGGAGCGGCCATGACCACCGACCCCGGATTTCTCGCCGGCCTGCGCGGGCTCGCCCGCGAACACGCCGCCCTGCTGCGGCCCACCGCGCTCGGACTCGACGCGGACCCGTCGCTCGGCCCCGCCCTGCTCGGCACCGATCCGCGCTGGCTCCGGCTGACCGGGATGCCCGCCGCCTACAACCCGGATCCACTGCGGGTCGGCGGGCGCCCGGTGTACGTGGACCGCTGCGTGGAGCAGGTGGTCGTCATGGAGGAGCTGGCCCGCGTGGACGCGGCGGCGGTCCTGGCGCTGCCGGGCCCGTCGATGTCCGGCTTCGTCGTGGCCGACATCGCCGACGAGGAGCAGCGGGACCGCTACTACCGGCGGCTGGCCGACCGGCCCACCTGGACGTTCTTCGGTATGACGGAGCCGGCGCACGGCTCGGACCCGGCCAGTATGGAGACGGCGCTCGGACCGGCCGGCGACGGGCGGGAGGGGCTGCTCCTGAACGGCACCAAACGGTTCGTCGGCAACGGGGCGCGCGCCGGTATCGGTGTGGTGTTCGCCCGCCGTCACCCCGGTCCGCTGGGAGTGGTCGCCGTCCTGCTGGATGCGGACCGGCCGGGCTTCACCGGGGTTCCCCTGGAGACCCTGGGGCTGCGCGGTCTCCAACTCAGCGAGCTGCGGATGCGCGACGTGCCGGTGGCGGACGCGGACGTACTGGGACGCCACCGCCCGGCGACGCGGGGCGGCATGTGGGCTGCCGTCCGTACCTTCAACCGCTACCGCCCGGTCGTGGCGTCCTTCGCCCTCGGAGTCGCGCAGGGCGCCCACGACTACGTCGTCGCCAACCGGCGGCAGCTCAGCTCCGGGGACCGGGACCGCCTCGCCGATCTGGCGGACAGGCTCGCCGGCACCCGCGCCACGGTCATGGCGGCGGCCGAGTCCGCCGACCACGACCCGAGGGACGGAACACTCGCGTCGGCGGCCAAGATCAGGGCCACCGCACTGGCGGAGGAGTCCACCCTCCTGGCGCTGCGGATGTTCGGCCCCGGCGCCCGCTGGGAGCATCCACTGCTGGACAAGTGGGCGCGCGACGCGCGGGCCTTCGAGTTCATGGAGGGCACCAGCAACGTCCAGCGGCTCACCCTCGCCCAGGGGCATCTGAACGGCAGGCTCGACGATGTCCGGCCGGCCGCCTGAGCGGGGGCGGCGGAGCGCCGCCCTCCTCGGCACCACGGCGACGACCACGGCCGTGCCGCTGCCGGTCGGCGCCGACGCCGTCTCCACCGCCGCCGGCGTCACCGTGCGAACGGTTGACAGGGCGCAGGCCCGTGGCGCCCCGCCGCCCTGCCCCGCCTGCGGGGCCGTTCATCCTCCGCCGCCGGCCGTCGCGGGTCCGCCGCCGGGCGCCGATGTGTGGCGCATCGGGCTGGACGGCGCGGGGGACTCGCTCGAACCGGTCGCCTCCCTGCTCGACATCAGGGAACGGGAGCGGGCCGCGCGTATCCGGGACCGGCTGTCGGCCGACCGGTACGTCCTGACGCACGGCGCGGTCAGGACGATCCTGGGCGGCTATCTGAGGATCGCGGGCTGCACGGTCCACTGGTCGGCGGGCAGACATGGAAAACCGGTGTTCGACGGCCCGTTGAGCCACTGGCAGTGGAGTCTGAGCCGGTCTGCGGAGCACGCGCTGCTCGCGGTCTGCCTGTCGGCGCCGGTCGGTGTGGACATCGAACGCGTCGACGAACAGACCCCGGCCGTCGCGCTGGCCGCGCGTTTCCTGCCGCTGGACGAGGCCGCGAGCGTCGCCGCGCAGGAGACCCCGCACGCGGCGCGCGTCGCCTACCACCGGCTGCTGTCGCGCAAGGAGGCCTGTGTGAAGGCGAGCGGCGGGCGTCTGCTCGACGGGCTGCGGCTGAATGTGCTCACGCCCGGCACGGTGCACGGCACCGGTGCCTTGGCGGGCCGGCGGTGGCAACTGCGCGACCTGTCCGCGCCCCCGGGTTTCGTCGCGACGCTGGCCGTCCTCGACGACGAGGTGCGCGGACTGCGGCTCTTCGACTGGGGCCGGCGCGCGCCCGGTCCCGAACCGGGAAACTTCCGCCCGCCTGCCCCGTCAAGCGCCGCCGACCAGACGCCCTGTTCCCTACCGTTCGAATTCCAGCGGTCACCCGCAGAGCCGTGGCCGCGAGGGGAGTGCTCACGATGAACGCCCACCGGTCAGTACGCCCGCCGTCCCGTACGGCGCGTGGCACCGTCACACGTGCGTTCGCCGCCCGCCGGCCGCAGGCCGGGGAGGCGCGGCGGGGCGCGGACTGCCCGCTCGAACCGGGGCGGGAGCCCGCCACGTACTCGGTGCGGGTGCGCTTCACGCCCTCCGACCTTCCGGGGCTGACCACCGGGCCGGCCCATCGCGGTACGGCGATCCGCGCCGCGGGCCTGGTGCTCGCGGCCCACGGCCGCGGCTATCTCGGCGGTCATCTGGAGATCACCTCGGACGCGCCCGCGCGGCTGGGGCGGATCCCCGCCGCGAGTGAGCGGCTGGCGACGGTCCGGGCCGTGGAGGACGCGCTGCGCGGGGGATCCGGCGCCGTACGGCTGCCGCTGCCAGGCCCCTGGCCGGGCGTCAACGGCGGCCGGGCGGCGGCCGGTTCTCCCCGTACCGACTGATCCTCATCCGCACTCCCTGATCCTCATCCGATCTCCCGAAGGACAGACCCATGGCTACGACGGACGTATCAGCGGCATCCGGCACCGGCGGCGAGCCGCCGATCCAGTGGAAGAGGATCAACGCCCTGGTAGCCGGGCAGGGCGCCTCGATGGGCGGTGACTTCATCCTGCTGATCGCCATGGGCTGGACGGCGATCCAGCTGGGGGGCGCGGGCGCGGTCACCACGTTGATGCTCGCCGCGACGATCCCCCGGGCCCTGATGCTGATCTTCGGCGGGGCGGTCGCCGACCGGTTCGGCCCCCGGCACGTGCTGCTGCGGACGAACAGCGCCCGGCTGGTGCTTCTGGCGGTGGGGACCGTGGTGGTCCACTCCTCCCAGACGCTCGCCCCCCTCGTCGTCATCAGCCTTCTGGACGGGCTGCTGTTCGGACTGGCGAGTCCGTCGGCGGGTTCGGTGATCCCCCATCTGGCCACCCACGACCAGCTCCCCCGTGCCAACTCCCTGTACGCCATGGTCACCCGGATCGCCCCGATCATCGGTTCGCCGCTCGGCGCCTGGATGATCGCCTCGGGCGAACTGTGGCGGGCGCTGCTGGTGGCGACCGTCACCTGCGCGATCTCGCTGGGCACGCTGTTCGTCGTCACGAAGGGGATGGAACCGCCGGAGCGCAAGCCCGGCCGGAGTCTGGTGCGTTCGTCGGGCGACGGGCTGCGGCTGCTGGTGTCGCACCCCAGGCTGCGCTGGACCTTTGTCGCCGCGCTCTGCCTGGACATGGCGTTCGGCTGGCCGATCGACGTGGCGCTGCCGCTGCTCGTCCAGGAGAACGGCTGGGGCGTGCACGCCATCGGCGTGATCATCGCGGCGTTCAGCACGGGCGCCCTGGTCTCCAGCGCGCTGGGCGCGTTCCTCGCGCACCGCATCCCGCTGGTGGTGCGCTTCGTGGTGAGCGGCGGGGGAATCGCCGTGGGCATCCTGCTGATGGCCCTGATGCCGTCGGTCCTGACGATCGCCGTGACGGGTGCCGCGGTGGGGCTGATGGCGGGGTTGAACGGGCCGGCCATCGTGACGGTCTATCAGCAGGCGGCTCCGAAGGGCCGGATGGGGTCGGCGCTGGCCACCCTGACGCTGGCCAGTATCGGAGTGGGCCCGATCTCCATCGCGCTGTTCGGCGGCCTGTCGCTCGTGATCGGCCTCAAGCTCACCTGGCTGGTGTGCGGGACGGTGGCCCTGGTGGCCCCGGTCGCCGCGGTGCTGGCGCTGCGCCACCCGGTCCTGGAGCCGGTGGCCGACGCGGGGGCGGAGGAGGAGCCCGCACCGTCCCCGGAGAACACCGACGCGGACCTGGCACCCGCGTCCGTCTCGGCCGAACTGCCGCAGCCGCGCGAGAAGGTGGCGTCCCCGGTCGTCTGAAGTCTCTCCGCCGGACGCCCCCCCGGGGGCGGTCCGGCGTACGGGGTCATCGGCCGGACGGAGGGTACCGGTCGAAGACCGGACGGATGGCGTCGAGCACGGTGGCACGCTCGGCGACCGTCAGGGTGTCCGCGTCGTCGCGGTGGTAGTAGTGGTCGAGGTAGGACTCCGGGGTGAAGTCCCGGTCGAGGACGTACGGGCTCAGGTCGAGCCCCGACTCGAAGTCGAGGTCGATGCCGTGCTCCGCGCAGTACTCCAGCAGTCCGTCGGCGACGTGCCAGCGGGCGCCGTCGTACCAGCACACCCCGGTCGCCATCAGCAGTGTCGCCCCGGTCCCGGCCGGCGAACGAGCCAACTCCGCTCACCCTGACTCCTGTTGAGCCGAAGAGCCCGCTGCCGTGCGCCGAACCGCGGTAGCGGGATTCGGCTGTCTAGCGGCGCGCTCCGGTGACCACGACCAGGAGGGGGACGAGTCGGGTCGGAGGGATCTGGTAGCGCCCGCGCCCTGTCGTCTCCAGCCAGCCGGCGGACACGAGTTGCCGTAGATGGTGGTAGATCTGGCCGGTCGTGCCGAGTCCCTCCAGCTCCATCAGCTCGGTGACCGCGGTTCGCCCTTCGGCCAGTGCCTGGATCAGCCGTAGCCGCACGGGATGCCCCAAGGCGCCCAGCGCCTCGGCCGCCTCGGACCAGTCGGAGCTCAGCACCGACTCCGTGGCCTCGGACCGCTCCCACTCCACGAGTTCGCCGTCCAGACCGACCACGGACCCGGTGAAGAGCACTCCCCCTCGGGCCACGGCCTGCAGGCGCTCCCGGAGTTTCGGCAGGGCCCAGTAGGTCTCGGTGGACGCGTCTTCGGCCAGTGGCTCGCGCGTACCGCCCTGTGCTCGCTCCTCAAGTTCGGTGAGGCGCCGAGACAGCTCGGCAACCTGCCCGGCCAACGCTTCCCACGGCGGCGCACCATCACTCATCCGGCCAGCCTATCCCCGGCCGCTCACCCACCATCCGGCAGCCGGAGCGGCCCCGCGAACCCGGCCCCGTGGCACGGCTCGGCCGGCGGGGGCCGACCGGTGGTCCCGTCATGAACCCTCGTTCCGGAATACCTGATCTTTCGGGCCGTGACCGATTGCGGCCAGCCGGAATATCCCGAGCCAGGATTTTGACGGAAAAGGCCATTCGGTTCCGGCCACGAGCTTTCCGGAATTGATTGTTCCAGATCACGCATTACCACCGCGCTACCAGCGGGTTCTCACTTTTGAGTGGCCCATCCATCGATCTTTTTTTCGCGCCACGGGGAAATGATGGACGGTGCAAGAATGCGCCCCATGTCATCCACTGTTTACAGTGTGATGTGCACCACATCGGTAAAGGCTTGATCCAGCAAGGTCAATGGCCCTTATTATGGCTCCCGCAAAGTCAGGCATTTAAACAGTGCTGATTAGCGGGGGCGATATTCCGCAGTGTGCACGGCGGGCAGGAAATTCATGTCCGAGCTCCGTGCGAATCTGCGGCTTTTCGTTGCGGATTAATGCAATTCCTCAAATCCCTGCTTGTCTGCGCGAAACTGCAATGAGGGAGCGAAGCGTGGCGACCATCGCCGAATTCATGAACGACCAGAAGCTGGGTGTTCTGGAGCAGGGTTACAAGGAGGACACCCAGGAGCCCGTCCTGGCGACCCCCGCAGCCGCCGTGGCGACCTGCTGGTACGTCGGCGGCGCCGCTGCCGGCGTCACCGTCGTGGCGGGCGCGTATGTCGCCGGCCGCGTCTTCGGCTGATCCATCCCATCACAACGAAAGGGAATGCAATGAGCAGAATCATTGAGAGCGTTGCGGCCATCACCCCGGAGCACCTGACCGACGGGTCCCACGGCGAGGTCGTCGCCATGGCGCCCGTCCAGGCCACCCCCGGCCTGGTCGCCTTCGGTGCCGGCTTCGTCGGCGGCGCCGGTGTCTCGTGGGTCGGCGTCCAGGCGTACGAGGCCGGGGCCAACGACTGATACCGCTGTCGGGCTGAGCTTCACGCTGTTCAGGGGCTCTGCCGGCCCCTGAGAGCATCTTCCGGGAGCTGATTCCGGGAGCAGGCAGCACTGTCGGGCCGCGTCGGAACCGCGGCCCGACAGTGCGTCGATCGTACCTTCTGGCCATTCAGCACAAAGGAAGCCCCAGGTATGCAGCTGACAAAGAAACTCGCAGCTTCGTTGTTCTCTCCGATCCCTATCTCCAGGGATCGCGCGATAGGCATCTCCGAGCGCCTTGCGGCCCTTTCCAGTCTGTCTTCCTCTCTGGAATACCTCAGTCAGCACCGGAATTTCGAACCCGGTGGCCTCAACGACTGGGAGATCATGAAGAAGACGCCGGAAAGCAGGGTCCCGGCGATCCAGAAGATGACGAACGCCGTCAGTGGCAGGAAGACCACGCTGGCCATCCACGCCTCACGTGTCGCGTGCAGCCTCGGAATGCTGTTGCCCGGCAACAGCAAATGGCGGGCGGCGGGCAACCTCTACCTGGGCGTCACGACGACGGTGCTTCAGGCCCGGCACCGTTACGGAACGGACGGTGCGGATCAGGTCGCCACCCAGGTCCAGGCGGTCACCGGCCTGGCCCGGCTGCCGGTCAGCCCGCAGGTCAAGGACGCCCTGATGTGGTACCTGGCGATCCAGGCCAACATGTCCTACGCGGCGTCGGGCTGGGCGAAGATGGCCGGGACCATGTGGCGCGACGGCTCGGCCCTGCCCGGTGTGATGCGTACACGCACCTACGGCTGGGAGCGCGCGTACCGTCTGACGCAGCGTTATCCCCGGGCCAGCAAAATCACGCAGCACGGGGTCCTGGCGATGGAATGCCTCTTCCCGGTGGTCTATCTGGCCGGCGGCAGGCTGACCCGTCCGGTGATCGCCGCCGCGGGCAGTTTCCATGTCGCGAACGCGTTCGTCATGGGGCTGGGCAGGTTCATGACCGCGTTCCCCGCGATGCATCCCATGGTGGCCTACACGACCACGCCGAAGTCGTTCCCGGTGGTGGCCGACCGGGATGACAGGATGGTCAAGACCGCGCTGGTGCTGCTGGCCGGCGGGGTCACCGCCGCGGGCGTCATGGCGACGCAGCGGCGCGCACGCGCCGTGGCCGGGTGGCCGACGTCCCGCACCGTCACCACACGCAACGGCAACGTGCTGACGTACGACACCGGCGGCCAGGACCACCCCGACCGTCCGGTCCTCGTCTTCAACCACGGTCTCGCCTCGACCACCGAGCACTTCGCGTGGATGGTCGAGCGGCTGGCCTTCGACCTGGGCTACGCCTCGGTGACCTACTCCCGCGCGGGCTACGGCCCCAGCAAGCGGCTCAGGGACACTCCCTACACCGTGCAGGAGTCCGTCAACGACCTCGAGGACCTGATCCGCGAGGCCCTGCCGGAGGACCGCAAGGTGGTACTCGTCGGGCACTCCCTGGGTGGGGAGTTGAACCGCCGGGTCGTGCGGCAGCTCGGTGACCGGGTGGCCGGCGTCGTCTACCTCGACCCCACGCACCCCGCGCAGCTCGTACGGTCGGACAAGCAGCGCAAGGGCAGCGAGATCTTCACCGAGTCCCTCGCGCTGATGAGCCTCTGGACGAAGCTGGGGTTCGGGGCCCTGCTCGGGCGTCCCGACTGGGTGAACGACCTGCCCGCCGCCTACCGGAAGAAGGTCTTCGCCCACTACGCCGACTCACGGCTGTGGGTCGCCGCGGATCAGGAGTGGAAGGCCGTCCGCGAGGAGCTGGAGAACTACACCGGAAACCTGGAGCCGCTGCCGGTTCCCGGTCTGGTCATCGCCGCGCAGTTGACGGTGGACACCGATCCCGAGCAGTTGCTGATGTACCACGACATCGCCCGGTCCCACGAGGCGGGGGACCAGCACGGCGAGGTCGTCGTGGTGGAACGCGGCGGGCACGACACGATTCTCACCGACCCGCGCCACACACGCACCGCGACGGAACTCGTCGCCGATTTCGTACGGGAGCACTGCACTCCGCGCGCCCCGTCGGCCGTTCAGGAATCCGACGAGAACCCCTCCGGGAAGGTGGGCGACACCAAATGAACGCGACCTCACTCCTCAAGGACGCATTCACCGGACCGGGCTCCGTGACACGTATCGCCGGCGCGACTCTGCTGGTGACGACCCTGGCCGCCCAGCATCCGCACCCGGCCTTCGAACTCGCGCGGGGAAAGGACGTGTTCTCGCTCGTACCGAACTGGAAGTTCTTCGCGCCCAACCCCGCGACGCACGACTTCCACTACCTCTACCGCACCCTGGACGAGAACCGGCAGACGTCCGCCTGGGTCGAGTTGGACCTCATCACGAACCGCAAGATGATCCAGGCTTTCTGGTTCTCCTCCCGCCGTCGTGAGAAGGCCGTGTTCGACATCTGCACCGCCATCCTGAAAAGCATCCAGAAGGGGGACGACCCGACCAACTCGCCGCCCTTCCGAGTGCTGACCGAATTCATCAGGAAGCAGATCAGAGACGCGTCGGACGCGTCCGACGTCCGCGGATTCCAGTTCTCGGTGGTCCGGGCCCCCGGACACGACGACAGCGAGGACCCGGAAGTCCTCTACGTGTCCACCTATCTGCCGATGAAACCGGCCGGGCCGGCATTCCTCGGTGCCGTCTGACACCGCACCCCGCCAGAGGGTCCACCGAAACAGGATTGGAGCTCCCGTGACCATCGCGGACATAGGCTACGGCAAACAGTTCGAGAACTGGTACGACCGCATTTTCCCGAACGATGCCGCGACGCTGACCACCGTCGAGGCCCTCGCGGGACACCACCCGGACCCGGCCCTGGGCACCCTGGAACTCGGCGTCGGCACGGGCCGGATCGCCCTGCCGCTGTCGCGCCGGGTCGGCCCGGTCACCGGCGTGGACTCCTCACCGGAGATGCTCACGGCGCTGGAGAAGAAGGCCGAGGAAGGCGACGACGTCACCGCGGAGATCGGTGACATCCGGACCTACAGCGGTGGCCGTCAGTACGGTCTGGTCTACTGCGTCTGCTCCACGCTGGCGCTGGTCCTGGACCCCGCGGAACAGCGGGAGGCCATCGCCCGCGCCGCGGAACACCTGCTGCCGGGCGGCAGGTTGCTGGTCGAGACGCACAACAGGCCGGGGATCGTCGCCCAGCACGAGGGCCGGACGCGCACCACGATCTTCGCGCCCTATCCCGAACCGAACACGGGCCTCCAGATGCACGGCACGCTCTTCATGGAGAACACGATCTGGCAGGTGTCCACCGTGTGGTTCGAGTCGGACGGCACCCACCGCATCGGCACCGAGGTCGCGCGTCTGCTCATCCCCGACGAGGTGGACGGGTACGCGCGGGCGGCCGGTCTGGTGCCCGAGGGCCACTACAGCGACTGGCAGGGGAACGCGTACGCCCCCGAGGCGGGCCTGTTCGTGGCGTCGTACACCAAGCCGGCATGAACCTCCGGGAGATAGTCCGCCGCCACCAGGCCCTGCTGATCGTCGGTATCGGCATGGGTCTGGTCGGTGCGGCGGCCACGCTCGCCCAGCCCTGGATGCTCGGGCAGTTGATCGAAGCGGTCTCGCTGGACAAGTCGGTCGTCTGGCCCATCACCTTCATCGCGCTGTTCTTCATCACGGACGCGGCCATGAGCGCCGGCCACACCTATGTGATCGGCCGGGCCGGGGAGAGCATCGTCTTCGACGCCCGCCGGATTCTCGGCGGCCGGCTGCTGCGGAGCCGGATACCGCACTTCGCACGCCTCGAACACGGCGATATCTTCTCGCGCACCGTCTCCGACACCTCCATCGCCTGCCTGGTCATCGCGCAGGCGCTGGCGCAGATGGTCACGTCCGTCTTCATGCTGGTCGGCGGCATCGTCCTGATGGCCATGCTCGACTGGCTCCTGCTGCTCGCCACGATCGGCTGCCTCGGCCTGGCCAGCGTCGTCGCCCTGCTGCTGGCCCGCCAGGTACGCGTCTCCGCCCTGAAGAACCGGGAGAACGTCGGCGCCTTCGGCTCGGGGCTGCAAAGGGTGCTGGGAGCCCTCACCACGGTGAAGGCGTCACGTGCCGAGGAGCGGGAGACGGAGGAGCTGGCGCGCCTGGCGGAGAAGGCCCGGCGCAGCGGTATCCGGGTCACCGGCTTCAGCGCGCTGCTCACACCCACGATGAACGTCGGCACGCAGCTCTCGCTGGCGGTCGTCATCTCCTGGGGCATGGCACGGGTGGCGACCGGGGACATGCCGCCGGCCGATCTCACCTCGTTCGTCATGTACTTGTTCTACCTGGTGTCCCCGTTGGTGATGCTCTTCATGTCGATCGGTCAGGCCCAGCAGGGGCGCGCGGCGGTCCAGCGTGTGCTGGAGCTGGGGGCCATCCCCCAGGAGGAAGAGGAAGACGGACACGACGGGGACCTCGCGCCGCGCAACGAGCGGGAGCCGGCCGGGACGCCGACGTCCGCGGTCCGTTTCGAGAAGGTCAGCTTCGCCTACAACGCGGATGTGCCGGTCCTCAGGGACGTCTCGTTCTCCCTGC
Organism: Streptomyces sp. NPDC060366; assembly: GCF_042725135.1. Taxonomy (NCBI): domain Bacteria; kingdom Bacillati; phylum Actinomycetota; class Actinomycetes; order Kitasatosporales; family Streptomycetaceae; genus Streptomyces; species Streptomyces sp. NPDC060366. The sequence continues at coordinate 41,914 of NZ_JBHXDC010000005.1, forward strand.
CGCGCAAGGGACTTACTGCTATCGTCGGTCCTTCCGGTGCCGGCAAGACGACGACGTTCCAACTGATCGAGAGGTTCCTTTCTCCTGACAGCGGAACGATCCGGATCGCGGGCCGTGACATCGCCGGTCTCCGTCTCGGGGAACTGCGGTCGCTGGTCGGCTATGTCGAGCAGGACGCGCCGATGATGCGCGGCACGATCCGAGAGAATCTGACGTACGCGAATCCGTCTGCCGATGACGCGGAGGTCGCCCGTGCGCTGCGGCTCGCCAGCCTCGAGAGCTTCGTCGGCGAACTGCCGCAGGGGCTCGACACGGATCTCGGCGAGCGCGGGGCCGGGTTGTCCGGCGGACAGCGGCAACGGCTCGCCATCGCCCGGACGTTGTTGCAGCGGCCGGATGTGATCCTGCTGGACGAGGTCACCGCCCACCTGGACAGCGACACCGAGGCCGCGCTGCGCGACGCGATGCTCGAAGCCGCCGGGGAGTGCGCCGTACTGGCCATCGCGCACCGGCTGTCCACCATCGTGCGGGCGGACCGCATCATCGTGATGGAGGAGGGTCGCGTGCGCGCGACCGGCACCCATCGGGAGCTCATCGAGTCCGACGAGGTGTACCGGCGTCTCGCCCACCAGCAGTTCGGTGCCGAGGACGCCCTGATATGACGGGCGCCGACGTAGCCGTGGTCGGCAGTGGCCCGAACGGACTGGCCGCTGCCGTCACCCTGGCGCGCGCCGGTCTGACCGTGCACGTCCACGAGCAGGCCGCCACCATCGGTGGCGGCCTGCGCGGTGAGGCGTTGTTCGACTCCAACGTGTGGCACGACATCTGCGCGGCGGTCCACCCGATGGCCGCCGCCTCGTCGTTCTTCCGGGAGTTCGACCTCGCGGCCCGCGGTGTCGCGCTGCTCCAGCCGCCCATCGCCTACGCGCATCCGCTGGACGGCGGCGACGCCGCCTTCGCCTACCGCGACCTCGCGAAGACAGCCGAACGCCTCGGTCCGGACGGGGAGACCTGGCGCCGTCTGATGGCACCGCTGGTGCGGCGCTCGTCGGCCGTCACCGATCTCCTCCTGTCCGGTCAGCGCTCCCTGCCGCGCGACATGGTCGCTCCGCTCTCGCTCGGCACACGCGTGCTCGGAAACCTCCTGCGGACCAACGGCCTGCGTACCGAGGCGGCTCGGGCGCTGCTCACCGGCGTCGCGGCGCACGGCGTCGGCAGGTTGCCGAGCCTGCCCACCGCCGCGATCGCGATGTTGCTCGGGCATCTGGCGCACGCGAGCGGCTGGCCGCTGCCCCAGGGGGGAAGCCGCCGTATCGCGGAAGTCATGGCCGACGATCTCCGGGCGCACGGAGGGGTGCTCCACACGGGCCACCGGGTCACCGACCTCAAGGAACTCGACGCCCGCGTGATCATGCTGGACACCACGCCGCACGGCCTGCTCGAGCTGGCCGGGGACAGGTTGCCCGCACGCTACCGCGGCGCCCTGAGCCGCTTCCGGTACGGTCCTGGCGCCGCGAAGGCCGACTTCCTGATCGAGGGACCCATCCCCTGGTCCAACCCCGAGATGGGGCTGGCCGGCACCGTGCATCTGGGCGGCAGGCGTGCCGAGACCGTCGAGGCGGAGAACGCCGCCGTTCGGGGCGAGGCGAGCGAGGAACCATTCGTGCTGCTGGTCGACCCGGCCGTGACCGACCCCGGCCGTGCGTCGGGAGCACGCCGCCCCGTGTGGGCCTACGCCCATGTGCCGAACGGCGACACCAGGGACCCGGTGCCGCTGATCACCCGTCGCATCGAGCGGTACGCGCCCGGCTTCGCCGACACCGTTCTCGCGTCGCGCGGTGTGACGGCGGCCGATTACGAGTCGTACAACCCGAACTACCCCGGTGGCGACATCGGCGCGGGGGCCCTCACCCTCCGGCAGTCCCTCCTGCGGCCGACGCCCGCGTGGAACCCCTACCGCACCCCGCTGCAAGGGGTGTACCTGTGCTCCGCCTCGACACCACCCGGACCCAGCGTGCACGGCATGTGCGGCCATCTCGCCGCCCTCGCCGCGCTCAGACGTGAGTTCGGCATCACCGCAGTTCCTCATCTGGGGCCCCACGGCGGAGCAAGGACCGCCGAGAAGATCAGGAGAGAATCATGAGCACCGCCCATCCCCCCACCGCCGCCGAGGACTTCGCCGGCTACCTCCGCGCGTACCACGCCGACGCCTTCGACGGCACCGACCCCGTCGAGGAAGTCTGGTCGCGCTACCACCTGCCCGACGGCGAGCACCAGGTCAACGGCCGGCAACTGGACCTGAAGAAGATCCTGGGCGGCCTCCGCTCCAGGCGTTCCCTGGGCGCACCCTACGAGCTGTACATCCACGAGGTGATCGTGGAGGGGCGCACCGCCGCCGCTCGGTACACGATCGGCACACCCATGCTGTGGAAGGTGCAGAGCGCGACCCATGTGACGCTCTTCGCCGAGATCGCGGAGGACGGGCGGGTGGCGAGCACCACCGGCTTCTCCTCCAGTCGGCCCGGCTGGTCCGGGCCGGGTGGTGAGGACCCCTTCGACGCCGCGGCCCGCCCCGCACCCGGTACCACCACCGCCCCGCCGCCCGCGGCCGGGGCCGAGCCCACGCCCGCCCAGGACCCCGCGCACTATCTGCGGGCGTACTACACGGCGGGCTACGACCCGGGGGTGGCCGTGGCCGAGGCGCACGACCACTTCCACACCCCGGACGCGCTGCACCACGTCGGGGGCAAGCTGATGCAGCGCTCCGCCGTGCTCAAGGCACTTGAGGAAGGGCGGAAGCACGGCCACAGCTACCCCGTGGAGGTGCTCCGGTCGCTGCGCGAGGGCAACCGCTTCGCGGCCCGGTACACCACCAGCCGGGACGGGAAGCCGTCACGGCAGCAGGAGATCCTGGCCTTCGGTGAGTTCGCCGACGACGGGCGCGTGAAGCTGGTCCGCTTCGTGCTCGACCCGGGCTACGGCGGGGTGTAAGGGCCTGATCTCAAAGACACCACCAGAGGGACACCACGGCGCCGGGACAACGGCGCCGTGGTGTCCCGCGTTTCAGTGAGTGGAGCCGTCCGTCGCCGCGATGAGACTCTTCGGACGCAGGTCGGTCCAGGTGGCCTCGATGTGCGTCAGGCAGGCGGCGCGGCTGTCGGGACCGAAGGTACGGGTCCAGCCGGCCGGGACATCGGCGAACCGCGGCCAGAGGGAGTGCTGCCCCTCGTCGTTGACCAGCACCAGAAAGATTCCACTCTCGTCGTCGAACGGGTTGGTCATGGTGTGTCCTCTCGGTATCGGTCGTCCTCGCGGAATTCCGCGCGCATGAGATCGGCGACCGGCAGCTCCGGCCGCGCGGCGATGGTGTCCAGCAGGCGCGTCAGTTCACCGAGGAGGCCGGGGGCGGCTTCGGGTGCCAGAGCGCCCGGACGGTGGTCGAGGCGCAGTCGCAGGGACTCGTCGGCGGCGAACGCCACCAGGGTCAGCGGGTAGTGGGTGGCGTCCCGGCCCTCCACGCCGGCCACCCGTAGCCCCGACACCGGTCGCGCCGACGCGACCGGGTCCAGGGGGTAGTTCTCGACCACCAGATGGGTGTCGAACAACTCCCGTCGGCCCAGGGCGCGCTGGATCTCACTCAACCCGATGTGGTGGTGCGGCAGCAGCCGCGTCTGCTCGTCCCGCAGGCGGCGTAGGGTCTCGCCCACCGTCTGCGCGCCGTCGAGGCGCAGCCGTACCGGCACCGTGTTGATGAACAGGCCGATCATCGACTCCATGCCGGGAAGCTCGGGTTGGCGGCCCGCGACGGTCGTACCGAACACCACGTCCCGGGTGCCGACGCGACGGGCCAGCAGCACACCCCAGGCCATCTGGACAACGGTGTTGAGGGTGACCCCCTCGCTTCCCGGACCGCGCAGTGCCTTGGTCGTGGTGTCCGCCAGTGTCGCGCTCAGCGTGGTGGCGCGCTCGGCGGCCTCGGGAACGGCGTGGGTGAGCCGCCGTGGTTCACCAAGGCCGGCGAGAGCGGTGCGCCAGGCCTCGCGGGCGGCGGCCCTGTCGCGGGTCGCCAGCAGGGCCAGATGGTCCCGGTAGGGGGTGACCGGGTCCAGTGCGTCCGGGTCGCCTCCGTGGGCGTAGAGGTCGAGCAGTTCCCGTACGAGCACGGGCAACGACCAGCCGTCGATGACCAGGTGGTGGTTGGTCAGGACGAGCCGGTGCTCGTCGGGGCCCCACCGGATGAGGGTGAAGCGGATCAGCGGTGGGCGATCGAGGTCGAAGCGGCGGTTCAGATCGGCGCCGGCCAGCCGGTCGAAGACCCGGTCGCGGCGCCTCTCGGAGACGCCCGTGAGATCGATCTCCCGCCATCCGGGGGCGGGAGAGCCGGGAATGACCTGGACCGGGTGGCGCAGGCCCTGGTGGACGAAGGCGGCGCCCAGGTTGGGGTGCCGCGTCAGCAGGGCCGTCGCGGCGGCACGCAGGCCGTCCGGCTTCAGGGGGCCGTGCAGCCGGACCGTGCACTGGGCCTGGTAGACGTCCGGTGCGCTCGGCTCGTACAGGGCGTGGAAGAGCAGCCCCTCTTGCAGCGGGGTGAGCGGGAGTACGTCCGCCAGCTTCGGATACGAGTCCTCAAGCCGGTCGATCTCCGCCTGGTCGACCCGGACGAGTGGCACGTCGGAAGGGCTTCGGCCGCCGCCGCGGACTCTTGCGTGCAGGACGAGGGAGTCGAGGGCGGCGAACCACAGATCGGTGAGCATCCGGACCTCGGCCTCGGTGAACTGACCGGCCGACCAGCCCAGCGTGGCGGTGAGCCGGGGCCCCGAGGCGCCGTCCGTCGTCAGTGCGTTGATGTCGAGGAGGTGCGCGCCCAGCCGGCCGGTGGCTCCGGCCGCGCGAGGGGTGGCCTGTTCCTCGGCGATGCCCCAGTCGGCGTCGTGGGTCGTGGCGAGGCGGCCCAGGTAGTTGAAGCCGATCTGGGGAGAGGCTCCGCCGGCGAGGCGGGGCCCGGCGACCGGGTCGAGGTGGCGCAGGACGCCGTACCCGACGCCGCGGTCCGGGACGGTCCGCAACACCTCCTTGACCTGCTTGAGCGCGCGGCCCAGGGCGGGCCCCACACTCCACACGTCGGTCCACGAACAACCGCTGCGGGGCAGCCGGACCGGGTACAGGGCCGTCAGCCACCCCACGGTCCGGGACACGTCGGTCTCCGGCGGGTCGGGGCGGCCGTGGGACTCCAGGTCCACCAGCAGACCGTCCGGGCCGGGTGCCCGGCCCCGGCGGCGGGACCACTCCTCGACCGCGAGCGTCAGGCCTGTGAGCAGTACGGGCTCGACGCCGCAGTGGAAGGCCGCACCGACCTCGGTGAGCAGGGGCAGGGTCCGGCCGGGCGGCAGGGTGACGGTCAACTCGCTCGGCGGGCCGGCCGCGCCGGACGGAAGCGGCTCCGCGAGCGGGACGTCCGGGGCCTCCACCGTCCCTGACCACAGCGGCAGTTCCGCGCGGCGGGTCCCATCCGCCCCCTGTGCCGCGAGGAGTCGTGCCCAGGCCGGGAACTGCACCGGCGGCGTGAGGGAAGGCGGCGGGTTCCCGGCGGCGAGGGCGCGCTCGACCGCGGCCAGTTCGGACAGCAGGATCCGCCAGGAGACTCCGTCGACGGCCAGATGGTGGATGACGAGCAGCAGACGACCGCCTCGCTCGGTGCCCCGGTCGAGGAACTCGGCCGCCAGCAGACGGCCGTCGGTGGGATCGAGACGGCGGTGCGCCTCGTCCAGGGAGTCCGCGAGCAGATCGGGCAGCGGGGCGTCGGTGACGGTGACACGGCGGCGCACCTGGCCGTCCACGCGGACCTGTCCGGCCGGCGCCACGTCGAGCCGCCACGCCTCCCCGGTGGTGTCGAGGCGCATACGCAGTGCGGCGTGCCGGTCGACGAGGCTCTGGAGGACGGTGGTGAGCCGGTCCGCGGACAGCCCGGCGGGGGTGCGGATCACCATGTGCTGGCTGAACGTCCTGATGTCACCGGCCTGTTCGCGCCACCAGTGGATGATGGGGGTCAGCGGCAGCGGACCCTCGCCGCCGTCCGGGTCCGCGCTGGCGGGGCGCGCCTCGGGTTCCGCGGCCTCGGCGCGGGCGGCGAGCCCGGCGACGGTGGGCGCGCGGAAGACGTCGTTCACGGTGATCCTCAGACCGGCCTCGTGGGCGCGGCTGACGAGCTGGATGGCGCCGATGCTGTCTCCGCCCGAGTCGAAGAAGCCGTCGTGGAGGCCGATCGCCGGGGTCCGGAGCAACTGGGCGAAGATGGCGCGCAGGATGTGTTCCCGTTCGCCGCGGGGGTGTCCGGGGTCGGGGTCGCCGCCGGATGGCGGCGCGGCGGTTGGGGCGGGCGGGCCGGCCCCACGGTCGGGCTCGGGCAGGGCGGCGCGGTCCAGCTTGCCGTTGCGGGTGAGCGGCATCGTGTCGAGTACCGCCCAGGCGGCGGGGACCATGTAGTCGGGGAGCGTCTCGGCGAGGTGCCGGCGCAGTGACGCCAGGTCGACCGTCGTCCCCTCGGCGGGCACCACGTAGGCGGTCAGGTGCTTCCCGCCGGGTCCGCCCTCACGCATCGTCACGGCGGCCTGGGCCACGCCGTCGTGGGCGGCGAGCGCGGCCGCGATCTCGTCGGTCTCGATGCGGAACCCCCGCAGTTTGACCTGCCCGTCGGCCCGCCCGGCGAAGGCGAGGGTGCCGTCCGGCAGCCAGCGCGCCAGGTCGCCCGTCCGGTACATGCGCGCGCCGGGCGGGCCGAAGGGGTCGGCGACGAACCGTTCGGCGGTCGGTGCGGGGCGGCCGAGGTAGCCGCGGGCGACACCGGTACCGGCGAGGTACAGCTCCCCCGTCACCCCGGCGGGTACTGGCTGGAGTCCGGCGTCCAGTACGTAGCTCCGGCCGCCGTCCAGCGGGCGGCCGATCGAGATGCCCCGGCGGCCCGCCGGGTCGGCCAGGTCCGCGTCCGTGACCTGGTGCCAGGTGGCGCAGGTCGTCATCTCGGCCGGGCCGTAGCCGTTGACGATGCCGGTGTCCGGGCAGTGCCGCCGTACCGTCCGGACGGCGCGGGCCGAGACGACGTCGCCGCCGGTCCACACGACGTCGAGGGTGCTCAGACAGGCCGGGTCCTCCTCGGCGACCAGTTGGAAGAGTCCGGCGGTCAGCCACAGGCTGGTGGGACGGGTCTCGGTGATCAGCCTTCGCAGGGTCAGCAGGTCCAGTTCGCCCGGTGGGGCGACGACGGTCTCGCCGCCGTTCAGCAGTGGCACCCACAGTTCCATCGTCGAGGCGTCGAAGGAGTGCGGGGAGTGCATCACCATGCGCCGGGCGGTGGTGGGTTCGTAGCAGGCGTCGGCGCCGAGGGCGAGGATGCCTTCGTGGGTGATGGCGACGCCCTTGGGGACTCCGGTGGATCCGGAGGTGAAGATGACGCAGGCCAGCCGGAGCGGATCGATGGGCGCGCCCGGCGGCGGGGTGCCGCGTGGGGGTGGCGCGGTAAGGGCGTCGGCGGCGTCGAGGACCGTCGTCGCCCCCTCGGGCCGTTCCCCGGGCGGCAGTTGCGGGCCGACGACCAGCACGGTGGCTCCGGCCTCGGCGATGACGCGTGTCTGCCGCGCCCGGGGTGCCCTGGTGTCGAGCGGTACGTAGACGCCTCCGCTCTTGAGGACGGCGAGCGCGGTGACGGCGTACAGGACGCCGCGTTCCATGAGCACGGCGACGCGTGTCTCGGGGCCCACGCCGGCGGCGGCGAGATGGCCTGCCAGCCGGTCGGAACGGGCCTCCAGTTCCGCGTACGTGACGCTTTCGGTGTCCGAGCGCAGTGCCACGGCGTCCGGCGCGCGGCGCGTGTGCTCGTTGATCCGCTCGGGGACGCTCCGGGCGGTGCTGCCGGCCGGGTGGGGCCTGGCCGGTGTCGCGCCCCACCGGTGCAGCAGCTCGTGGCGTTCGGCCGGGTCGAGCAGGTCGGCCCGGCCGATGGGGGTGTCTGGGCCGTCGGCCATCCGGGTGAGCAGCCGGACCAGGCGTTCGCCCATCGCACGGGCCGTACCCGGCGCGAACAGGCCGGTGCGGTATTCGAGTACGCCCTCCAACCCCTGGGCGGCGCCCTGTGTGTCGCGGTGCTCGTACAGGCTGAAGGCGAGATCGCACTTGGCGGTGCCGGTGCCGACCATGGTGACCTCGGCGCGCAGACCGGGCAGGTGGAGCCGTCCGGGGGGCGGCGGTGTCACCACCAGCATCACCTGGAAGAGGGGCGGACCGTTCTCGGGACGGTGCGGGGCCAGCGCCTCCACGACGTGCTCGAACGGCACGTCCTGGTGGGCGAAGGCCGCGAGGTCGCCCGTGCGGACGCGGCCGAGGAGATCCCGGAAGGTGGGGTTCCCGGAGGTGTCGGTGCGCAGGACGAGCGTGTTGACGAAGAAGCCGACCAGCGCGTCGAGACGGGGATCGGGCCGGTCGGCGACGGCGGTGGCGACCGGGATGTCGGTCCCGGCACCGAGGCGTGTGAGGAGTACCGCGAGCGCGGTGTGTACGACCATGAACATGCTGGCGCGTTCGGCGGTGGCGAGCCGGGCGAGGCGTCGGTGCGGCTCGGCGGGGACACGGAAGGCGATGGTGGCTCCGTCGTCCGTCGGCGGCGCGGTGTGGTCGGCGGGCAGGGCGATGCGGGACGGAAGGCCGTCCAGCGCGCGGACCCAGTGGGCGAGCCCGCCTGCCCTGTCGGCGGACGGGTCTCCCCCGGTGCCGGAGTCCGCGTGGCGGGCGAGCGCGAAGTCGGCGTACTGACGGGGCAGCGGTGGCAGCGCGGCGGGCGGAGCACCACTCAGCCGCGCGGTGTAGGCGATTTCGAGATCGGCGGCGAGCGGGGCGAGAGACGCGTGGTCGCAGGCGATGTGGTGCACGAGGAGCAGCAGGGTGTGCGCCTCGCCGGGACCGGTGGTGAACAGCTCGGCCCTCAGCGGGGGTTCGAGGTCGAGCCGGAAGGCGTGCCGTGCGCCCCGGGAGAGCAGGGCGGGGAGTTCGTCCTCGGTGGTGGCCGTTTCGACGAGGCGGGGGCGGCCCGCCTCGGGCGGCAGGACGCGCTGATGGGGCCGGCCGTCGTCCTCCTCGATGACGGTGCGCAGGATTTCGTGCCGGTCGGTCACGTCGCCCAGAGCCGCCGCGAGGGCGGCGCGGTCCAGGGAACCGGTCAGGCGCACCGTCAGGGGCACGTTGTAGGTCACGTCCGCACCGGTGTGGCGGTGCAGGAACCACAGACGTCGTTGCCCGTGGGACAGGGGGATACGGTCCGGGCGGCCGGCCGGTGACTGGGCCGTCGCCCGGACGGGGGCGCACCGGGCGACGTGGGCCGCCAGGGCGGTGACCGTGGGGTGGTCGAAGATGTCGCGGACGTCGATGTCGGCGTGGTGGGCGGCGCGGATACGGGCGGCCAGCCGGGCGGCGCGCAGGCTGTCGCCGCCGAGGTCGAAGAAGTCGCCGTCCGGGCGGACCCGGGCCGCTCCGAGGAGTTCGGAGAACAGTCCGGCCACGTCCTTTTCGAGCGGAGTGGCGAACACCGGGAGGTCCCGGCCGGCCGTCTCGGCCTCGCCCGGCGTGAGTTCGCCGGGCGCGGGCAGGGCGGTGCGGTCGAGTTTGCCGTTCGCGGTCATCGGCAGGGCGCCGACGCGTACCAGTTCGGCCGGCAGGAGATGGGCGGGCAGGCTCGCGCGCAACTCGCGGCGCAACCGGTCCGGGAAGTCCGGCGCGGGGCGGGGGTCGCGCGCGACGACGTAGCCGACCAGTCGTGGTTCTCCGTCCGTGGCGGCGCGGACGGCGGTGACGGCGGCGCCGGCCACGCCGTCCAGGGCCAGGAGCGCCGCCTCGACCTCGGCGGGCTCGACGCGGTGGCCGCGGATCTTCAACTGGTCGTCCGCGCGCGCCAGGTACTGGAGGGTGCCGTCCGTCGTCCACCGGGCCAGGTCGCCGGACCGGTAGAGGCGCGAGCCGGGCGGACCGAAGGGGTCCGCGACGAAGCGCTGGGCGGTGAGTCCCGGCCGTCCGAGGTAACCGTGGGCGAGGCCCCGGCCGCCGACGTACAACTCGCCTGTGACACCCGGCGGTACGGGGCGCAGGCTGTCGTCCAGCAGGTGGATCCGGGTTCCGGGGATCGCGGTGCCGATCGGACTTCCGCCGTGTTCGGCGTGGCGGGCGGTCAGGTCGAGGCGGGTGGCGTGGACGGTGGTCTCGGTGATGCCGTACATGTTGACGAGCGTGGGAGGGGCGGTGTCCGGCCCGTGGCGCCGGTACCAGTCGCGCAGGGTTCGCGGCAGCAGCGCGTCGCCCCCGAAGATCACCCATCGCAGGGCCAGTGCGCGGCCCCGCGCCGGGTCCTCGGCGTCGGCGTGGTCGAGGGCGGCGAACGCGGACGGGGTCTGGTTCAGCACGGTGACGCGCTCGCGGACGAGAAGATCGAGGAGGGCTCTGGGTGAGCGGGCCACGTCGTGCGGGACGACGACGAGGCGTCCGCCGTGCACCAGCGCGCCCCACAACTCCCATACGGAGAAGTCGAAGGCGCAGGAGTGGAAGAGCGTCCACACGTCGCTCGTACCGAAACCGAAGCGGGAGGCGGTGTCCGTCAGCAGCGCCACGGGTCCTTCGTGCGGCACCACGACGCCCTTGGGGTGGCCCGTCGATCCCGAGGTGTGGATGACGTAGGCGGGATGCGCGGGCAGCAGTGGGGTCCCGCGCTCGGCGTCGGTGAGGTTCGTGGTGTCGTCCGTGACGGAGAGCAGGGCGGCCAGTTCGCCGGGCGTCAGCACACAGACCGGGCGGGTGCCGGCCAGGATCAGCCGGATCCGTTCGTCCGGCCAGTGCGGGTCGACGGGCACCGCGGCGGCGCCGGACTTGGCCACGGCGACGAGCGCGGTCACCAGGTCGACGGAGCGCGGGAGTTGTACGGCGACCAGCTGTCCCGGTCCCGCGCCGCGCCGGACCAGGGCCCTGGCCAGCCGGTTGGCGCGTGCGTCGAGTTCGCGGTAGCGCAGGACGGTGTCGCCGTCCTGGACAGCCGCCGCGTCGGGAAAGCGGGACGCGGCCCGCTCGAAGAGCTGTGGGAGCGTCGTCGGGGCGACGGCAGGTCGTACGCCCGGTCCGGGCGCCGAGCTGCGGCGTTCGCGCGCGGACAGGTGGGCGTGGTCGCGCAGGTCGCCTTCCGGGTCGGTGGCCAGCCGGTGCAGCAGTCTGGCGTAGCGGCGGGCCTCGGCCGCCGCCTCGGCGCTCGTGTACCGGGCGGGGTCGGCGTCCAGGTCGATGCGCAGGCCGCCGCGCCGGTCGTCCGGGTACACGGTGACGGACAGGTCCTGGACCGGTCCGATGGCGATGTTGCGCATCGCCGCGGGGCGGCCGGCGAAGTCGCGGCCGTAGCTGAACGGCAGTACGTTCACGGCCAGTCCGTACAGCGAACCTCCCGATCCGGTCAGTCCGAGGTCGTGCAGCTGGTCCTCGTGCCGATAGTGCCCGTGGGGCAGTACGGCGCTCATCTCGTCGGCCAGCGCGCGCACCAGGTCGCGGGCCGGGCGGTGCGCGTGGACCCGCGTGCGGAGCGGCAGAACATTCGACGCGGTGCCGGCGGCCAGCAGGGACGCTTCCCGGTCGCGTGCGGTGACCGGCAGACCCAGCACCACTTCGCCGGTGCCGCCCGCGCCGGTACGGACGTGTGCGAGCAGCGCCGCGGCGGCCGTCGCCAGCACCGGCCATCGCACATCGAGCCGCCGGGCGGTGTCGCGCAGTCCGGCCAGGCCCGCGGCGGGCAGGCGGGCGCCGCCGCGCACCGCCAGGCCGCCGGCCGTGCCGGGGTGGCGGAGCGGTGTCGCCCCGGCCAGCCTCGCCTTCCAGAAATCGCGGTCCGCGGGCGCCTCGGACGAGGCACGGTAGGCACGTTCCGCGGTCAGCAGCGCGTCCAGGGGGTGCACGGCCGGCGCCGGCCGCTCCCCGCGCTCCAGGGCCGCGTAGAGCCGGCCGACCCGGCGCGCCAACAGGGCGCTGCCCAGGCCGTCGAGCACCAGGTGGTGGCAGGCGAGATACCAGCAGAACCGGTCGTCGGCCAGGCGCAGCAGTGCGGTCCGGAACGGCGGCCCCGCTCCGAGGTCGAACGGCCGGGCCACATCCGTGCGCATCCATGCCATGGCGGCGACGGCCGGGGTCGGCTCGGCACGCAGATCGACGTGGGTCACGGTCCACGGCGGCGACGGCCCGTCCCACTGCCGCGGTTCGCCGTCGTCGTCGACCGTGAACCGGGCCCGCAGCGGCGCGGTCTCGGTGACGGCCACCTCGAAGGCCGCCTCGAACAGGTCCGGTTCCAGCGGTCCCATGATGTCCATGGACAGACCCACGTGGTAGCGCCCCGGACCCGCGAGCCGGTCGCCCAGCCAGATACCGCGCTGGGCCGAGGTCAGGGGCACCGGACCGGACCGGTCCGGCAGGGTCACCCGGTCACCTCCGACCCGGTGGGCCGGCCGCGCAGCGCGGGGGCGAGCATCTCGGCGATCTCCGCCAGCGGACCGGGCCGGCCCATCTCCGCGTGCGGGCACTCCACGGCGCGCACGTCCGGCTTCCCGCCGTCGACGTAACGCTCCCACTGGCGTGCGGCGTCGTCGGCGGAGGTTTCGAGTGCCGTGAAGACCAGCAGGTCACCGGTGTAACGGGACGGGGTGTGCTCGTGGGAGAGGACTGCGTTGTTCGCGTAGACGCGGCAGAGCGTCTCGATCATCGCCTCGTCGAACGTCGCGAGCAGACCGGGGTAGGCGCGGCTGATCTCCAGGAACCGCGGATAGGTCATTTCCTCGTCGGCCCAGATGGCGGGGTCGTAGCCGAAGAACTGGAGGATCGTGCGCATCACGTGGTCCGGGCCGAACCGGCCGGGTGCGCCCGCGCCGTCGTCCCCGTCGCCGGCCTCGCTCGCCTCCGCGGCCGCGCTCCCGTCGCTCGCGCCGTCCGGGCCGGTGCTGTTCCCCGTGGCGGGGGCGGCGGGCATGGCGTCGAGTACGGCCAGCAGCCCGACCTCCTCCCCCGCCCGCTGGAGCTGCACGGCCATCTCGTGCGCGACGATGCCGCCGAACGACCATCCGAGCAGGTGGTAGGGACCGGTCGGCTGTACGGTGCGCAGCTGGGCGACGTAGTCCGCCGCCATCTCGGCGACCGACCCCGGCAGTACCTGTGATCCGTCCAGGCCCCGTGCCTGTAGCCCGTACAGCGGCTGATCGGTGCCGAGCGGCCCGCTGAGTCCGGCGTAGGACCAGGCGATACCGGCCGCGGGGTGCACACAGAACAGGGGCGGGCGACTGCCCTCCTCACGCAGCGGCAGGAGCACCCCGGTGCCCCCGCCGAGTGCCGACGGGCCGGGGGCCGGGAGCGCCGCGGCCGGGACGTCCGCGGCCCCGTCCACGAGCAGGTCGGCGGACCGGAGTTCGCCGAGGACGCTGTGCGGCGCGTGCGCGCTGCGGGTCAGCAGGGCGACGAAGCGCTCGACCAGGTCGTTCGCGCGGTCCGGGTCGATGAGGTGGGGGTGGTACTCGATCTGGAGGCTCAGGACGTCGTCGCGGTGGCTGAGGACCACGCCCAGCGGGTAGTGCTGCCGGTCCTCACCGGAGGCACGGATGAGTTCCAGGTCCGGCGCGGGGCGGCGCAACGACTCCCCGTCGAAGGGGTAGTTGGCGAAGGACATCATCGTGTCGAACATGTCGCCGCTGTCGGTGATACGGCGGATGTCGGTGAGGCTGATGTGCTGATACGGCAGCAGCTTGGCCTGTTCGTTCTGGACCCGTACGAAGAGGGAACCGAGCGACTCTTCCGGGTCGAGGCTCACCCGGGTGGGCACGGTGTTGATGAAGAGTCCCACCATCGCTTCCACCCCGGGCAGTTCGGCGGGGCGGCCGGAGACCACGGAGCCGAACACGACGTCCTGACGGCCGGTCTCCTCGGCGAGCAGGATGGCCCAGCAGGTCTGGAGCACGGTCGCGAGCGTCACACCGTACCGTCGGCCGGTGCCCACGAGCGCTCCGGTGACGTCCTCGCCCAGCGACGAGCGCAGATGCCGCGACGGCACCGGCTCGCCGGGCTGCCGGTTCCCGATCCTGGTGGGGGTGAAGCCGGCCAGTGCGGTGCGCCAGGCGGCCTCGGCCGCCTCGCCGTCCACGCGGGAGAGCCAGTTGGCGTACTCACGGAACGGCGTGCCGGTGGGCAGCGCGTGTGGCGTCCCGGTGACCCGCGCCCGGTAGTGGGCGAAGAGTTCGCCGATGATGATCGGCAGCGACCAGCCGTCCAGCAGGATGTGGTGGGTGGAGAGCACCAGCCGCCGTCGGTTCGCGCCGAGGTCGATCAGCAGGAGCCTCAGCAGCGGCGGCCGGGCCGGCTCGAAGGGCCGGGCCCGCTCCTTCTCCAGGAGGCGTTCGACCTCGCGCTCGCGTTCGTCCTCCGGCAGGCCGCTCAGGTCCGTCTCCTGCCAGGGCACGTCCATGCCGGGGCGGAAGATCTGGACGGGATGCGGGAGTCCGGTGTGCACGAAAGCCGCGCCGAGGTTGCGGTGGCGGTCCAGGAGGGCGCGGAAGGCGGCCCGCATGGCCGTGGTGTCCAGTGTCCCTTCGAGTTCCAGCCAGAACTGGATGGTGTACAGGGAGTGCGACACCTCCGCGGGGTCGCCGGACTCGGGGTTGTTCATCGAGCCGAGGAGCAGGTGGTAGAGCATGCCCTGCTGGAGGGAGGAGAGCGGCAGTATCTCGTCCAGACCGGGGTGGTCGCTCTCCAGCCGCTCGATCGCCCGCTGGTCGAGCCGGACCAGCGGGAAGTCGGACGGGGTACGGCCGCCGGCGCCCGGCTGGGCCGCGTGGGCGGCCAGGGCGTCCAGCAACTCGAACCAGTTGTCGACGAGTTCGTCGACCCGCTCGTCGTCCACGATCCCGTCGGCCCAGGAGAACGCGATGCGCAGCGCGGTGCCGTCCGCGGTGTCCTCGGTGAGGGCGTTGATGGACAGCGGGTGGTCCAGCGGCATCCCGGCGTCGGCGCCCGCCGTCATCCCCGTCTCGGGAGCGGGTGACCAGACCTGTTCGCCGCCCTCGGAGGGGAGGAGGAAGCGGCCGAAGTAGTTGAAGCCGATGTGCCTGGGCTCGGCGGCGGCCAGCCGGGGCCCGGTCTCCGGGTTGAGGTAGCGGAGCATGCCGAAGCCGATGCCCTTGTCCGGGATGGCACGGAGCTGTTCCTTCACCCCGCGCAGGGCACGGCCGAGGTCGCTGCCGGACGGCACCGTCCCGCCGGAGAGCGGGGCGCCGGGCGCGATGCGCACCGGGTACATGCTGGTGAACCAGCCGATGGTGCGCGACAGGTCGGCGCCCGGCACCACGGGTTCGCGGCCGTGGCCCTCGATGTCGATCACCACGTCCTCGGTGGTGCCCATGCACCGCTGTACTGCCAGCGCGAGCGCCGTGAGCAGTACGTCGTTGATCTCGCAGTGGAAGGCCGCCGGGATGGTCGTGAACAGGTGCCGGGCCCGTTCGGCGCCGTAGACGACCGTGCGGGAGCGGGCCGTGCCGGTGGTGTCGCGGGCGGGGTCCAGGGGGCGCCGGGCGAAGCGGGGGCCCGGTACGGCCAGCATCCGCTCCCACAGGGGCAGTTCGGCCTGCCGTTCCTCGGTGCGGGCCTGCTCCTGAAGCGCGCGGCTCCAGTGGCGCAGGGACGTCTCGACCGGGCGCGGGCCGGGAGAGCGTCCCGCCGCGACGTCCTCGTACGCGCCGACCAGGTCGGGCACCACGACGCGCCAGGACACACCGTCGCAGGCCAGGTGGTTGGCCATGAACAGGAGCCGGCCGGGTGTGTCCGGGCCGGCGTCGAACCAGACCACCCGCACCATACGGCCGTCCCGCACGTCGAGTTCGGTCTGCGCCCGCGCGGTCTCGCGGGACAGCACACGCAGGAGGGCCTCCCCGGAGAGGCTCTCGACGGGCACGCGGCGTACGCAGTCACCGGCCGAGACGCTGCCGACCGGCCGGACTTCCAGGGACCAGCCCGGTGCCGAGCGGTCGAGGCGGAGCCGGAAGGCGTCGTGGTGGTCGATCAGCGACTGGACGGCCGAGGTCAGCAGGGACTCGCGCACGCCGCCGGGGACCCGGAGCAGCACGGCCTGGTGGAAGCCGTCGATGGGCCCGCCCTGGTCGCGCAGCCAGTGCATGATCGGGGTGAGGGGTACGTCACCGACGGCCACCGCGTCCCCGCCGGTGGACTGCCGGCCGGTCTCCCGCGCGATCCGGGCGAGGGCCTGGACGTTCTTGTACTCGAAGATGTCCTGCGGGATGAGGACGAGACCCGACTGGCGCAGATGGCTGACCAGTTGGATGGACATGATGCTGTCGCCGCCGAGGTCGAAGAAGCTCTTGTCGCGCGGCACGTCGGACTCGCGGAGCACTTCCGCGAAGGCGGCGGCGACCAGGTCCTCCCGCGAGGCGGGAGCTTCGCGCGCCGGCTCCGGCGCGGGGGCGGGGGCGGGCGGGGACACGACGACGGCCGGCGGCGCGGGGCTGACGGCGGTGGAGGGGGCCGGATCCGGCTGCGGCACGGAGAGCGGCGCGGGGTCGGTCTCGCGGGCGAGCTTGCCGTTGGGGGTGCGGGGAAGGGCGTCGGTGAGACGGAGTTCGGCCGGTACCAGGTGCGCCGGAAGGCGTTCGGTGAGCCAGGCGCGCAGTTCCTGCGGCGCGGGCCGCGCGGACGCGTCGGCGGGGACCAGATAGGCGAGCAGCCGGGCGTCCCCCGCGTGGTCGGTGCGTACGACGGCCATCGCCTCGGCGACTTGGGGGTGGCGGGCCAGTGTGGCCTCCACCTCGCCGGGCTCCACACGGAAGCCGTTGATCTTGACCTGTTCGTCCACGCGTCCCAGGAAGTCGAGCTGCCCGTCGGACCGGCGGCGGACCGAGTCCCCGGTGCGGTACATCCGTGTGCCGGGCGGGCCGAAGGGGTCCGCCGGGAAGCGGTCCGCGGTCAGCCCGGGACGTCCCAGGTAGCCGCGGGCCAGTCCGTCACCGGCCAGGTACAACTCCCCGGCCGCGCCGACCTCGACGGGTTTCATGGCGTCGTCGAGCACATAGGCGCGGACGTGGCCGAGAGGCCGGCCGATGGGCGGCGCGGTCGTCGTCGGGTCAACGTCGGCCCGCCACGCGGTGGCGTACACGGTGGCCTCGGTCGGCCCGTAGGCGTTGAACAGCCGGGTGCCTGGCATCGTCCGGACCACCCGGTCGGCGAGGTCGGCGGGCAGGGCCTCGCCTCCCAGGGCCAGGGTGCGGGCCGACAGGTCGAGGTTCGTACGGTCCAGCAGCTTGCCGAGCGCCGAGGGAATCGCGCAGACGAGACCGCCGGACCACCGGGGCGGTTCGTCGTCCAGGAGCGACAGCAGGTTCCGTACGACCTCGACCGTGCCGCCGGTCGCGAGCGGCGGGAACACCTCGGCCACGGACACGTCGAAGCTGAACGAGGTGGCGGCGAGACTGTGCGCGAGCGCGTCGGCGCCGAGCTCCTCCTCGGCCCACGCGAGCAGGGGCAGCACGTTGCGGTGTGTCACGACGACGCCCTTGGGGGCGCCGGTGGATCCGGAGGTGTAGATGACGTACGCCGGGTGACCGGGCGTCAGTGGTGCGGTGCGTTCGCCGTCGGTGATGTCGTGCGACGCGGCGGACGTCAGTTCCGCCCGTACCGACTCCTCGTCCAGGGCGAGCATCGGGCCGGTGGGTGTGCCGAGGTCCCGGTCGGCGTGGGCGGTGTCGGTGAGCAGACAGGACGGCCGGGCGTCGCCTACCACGTAGCGGAGGCGCTCGTCGGGGTAGGCGGGGTCGAGCGGCAGGTACGCTGCGCCGGACTTCAGGACCGCCAGCATCGCCACGAGCATGTCGGTGGTGCGCGGCAGCAGCAGGCCGACCAGCCGCTCGGGACCCGCGCCGCGGCTGATGAGCAGCCGGGCCAGCTTGTTGGCCCGCTCGTGGAGTTGGCGGTAGGTCAGCTGTCCGTTCCGGTCGCGTACGGCGACGGCGTCCGGGCCGCGTCGCGCGGCCGCGTCCAGCACCGACGTGAGCGTGTCCTGGTCCGTCCGCCCCGTGGCGGCCGGTGCCGGGGCGACCGCGCCGGGCTGTTCCCCGGCGGACCGCGTGTCCAGCACCGCCAAGGTGTGGCCCGGTGCGGAGACCGCCGCGGTCAGGAGTGTGCTGAGGTCGCGGGCATGGGCGCCGAGGTCGAGCTCGGTCCCGGAGTGGAGAACGGCCACGCGCAGGGTCCGGCCGTCCGGGTCCTGGTCCAGCAGGAACCTCGGAGCGGTGGACAGCCGGCTGCCCAGGCGTCGGCCGACCGCGCGGTGGTCCCCGAAGCGCAGGTCCGGCGCCGCTTCCCGTACGTCCGCGATCGCCTCGTACAGCCTCTCGGAGACACCCGTCGCGTCGAGCGCCCGGCAGACCTCGGCGTGCCGGAACCGCTGGTGGCGCCGGGCCCGGCGCGATTCACGGGCCACCTGCCGGACGAGGTCCGCGAACGGTGTGTCCGGCCGCACGTCGAGGCGGAGCGCGGCGATGTCCTCGGCGGCGCCAGGCACGCGCTGAAGCGCGCGCTCGAAACGGCCGTCCACGGGCAGTCCGAGGACCACATCGGCGGCGCCGGTGGTCCGGTGCAGATGGGCGGCGACGGCGGCGATCAGGACCGCTCGCGGGTGGGCTCCGCAGTAGCGGGCCGCGGCGCGTACCCGCTCCGTGTCCGGGGCCGACTGCGGGAGACCCGCCACCGGTGCGAGGCCGGGGGCCGTGGACGGCGCGGAGGGCGCCAGGCCGGCGAGGCGTTCCCGCCAGAAGGCGGCGTCCGCCTCGGGCGCCGACGAGGCCCGGTAGGCGGCCTCGGCCTCGGTGAGCCGTGCGAGGGGCGGGAGAGCGCCCTCGGAGACGGGCCGGCCGGCCACGAGCGCGGTGTAGACCTCGGCGGCGCGGCGGCTGACGAGGGCGCAGCCGTACGTGTCCAGGGCTAGCCGGGGATGCCCGTGGAACCAGGTGAACCTGTCGTCCGCGAGCCGGATCAGTGCCTGCGAGGACCGTGACGTGTCCCGGCCCGGCGCCGTCTCCCCCCGCAGCCAGGCGTCGAGGGCGGCGGCCGGGTCCGGCTCGTCGCCCAGGTCGACCATGGTCAGCGGAACGCTCCCGCCGTCGGTGAACTCCGCGCGGCCGCCGGCGCCGTCGCTCGCGCGCAGACGCACGGCTTCCGCCTCGCCGGTCACCTGGCGTATCGCGTCCTGGAGAAGGGTCACGTCCACCGGGCCGTGGATGTCCACGGCCTCGGCGACGAGGTCGGCGTTCGGCATCCACGTGCTGCCGTGATCAGACATGGCTGTCAGCTCCTGCGGGCCGCGGATCGATGGAGGACCGGTGTGAGGGGTACGAGTGGAAGCCGCGGCCGGCCTTTCTGCCGACGCTTCCCTCGGCGACCAGCTTCGACAGCAGCGGTGTCGGACGGAACCGGTCGTCACCGGTGAACTCGCGCAGCACGGCCAGCGTGTCGACCACGGTGTCGAGACCGATCAGGTCGGCGGTGCGCAGCGGCCCCGTGGCGTGCCCGAAGCAGTCCTTGAAGACCCGGTCCACGGTGTCGGCGTCGGCGGTGCCTGCCTCCACGACGGTGGCCGCCTCGTTGACCGTCAGCATCAGTACGCGGTTGCTGACGAACCCGGGACCGTCGCCGACCACGATCGCCTTCTTGCCGAGGCCGGCCAGGAGGTCCAGGGTCCTGCGTACGGTCTGCGCGCCGGTGGACGTGGAGGTGGCGACCTCGACGGTGTCCTTGAGCGGCGCCGGGTTCATGAAGTGGGTGCCGATGACGTTGGCGGGGCGGTCGGTGAAGGAGCCGAGGTGGCCGATGGGAATCGCGGAGGTGCACGAGGCGAACACCGCCTCGGCGGGGCACGTGCGGTCCAGGGCGCGGAAGATCTCCGCCTTGAGCGGGATCCGTTCCGGGGCGCAGTCCACCACGAAGAGGGCATCGGACAGGGCGGCCGTGTCCGCCGCCCAGCTCACGCGCTCCTCGGCGGGGCCGGGGTCCTGCCGGCGCAGCAGCCGTGCGGCGCGGATGCCGGCGCGCAGCCGCTCCGGTCCGCTCGCACGGGCCGCCGGGTCGGGATCGACCACCACGACGGGATGGCCGGCCGCCGCGAAGCACTGGGCGACCCCGGCGCCCATGGTGCCCGCTCCGACGACGCCCACCGGAATCCCGGCGGTGTTCGGCTCACTGTCCTTGCTCTCGACCACGCGTGTGGTTCCTTCCCGTTCGGTGCACGCTCGCGCTGTCATTCGGCGGACGCGGCCGCGGCGCGCGCCAGGGTGACGAAGTCGTCGGCCAGGGCCAGCACCGTCGCCTCGTCGAACAATTCGGTGCGGTAGTCGACGGCGATCCAGTGGTCGGCGACGCTCCAGTGCAGGTCGGGAGCGGGGCCGTCGGCCGCGCCCGCGGTACCTCGAAGGTCCGCGGTGATGTCGAAGGGCAGCGGTTCCCCCGGCAGCGGCCCGGCCTGCGCCCGCACCTCCGCTTCCGCGTACAACCGGGCGATCCGCGCGGTGAGTTCGGTGAGCGAGGGCTCGTCGGTCACGTCGATCCGCAGGGGCAGCGGCGCCGTGTGGGGCCGGACGAGGCCGAGAACCAGTTCGTCGGACTCGGCGCGCTCGGTGAGCAGGGTGACGAGTACGGCCAGCAGGCCCGCCTCGTCGAGGGCCGGGGCGAGTCCGTCGGGGAGCCGGACCTCGTGACGGGCCGTCGTACCGCTGCCGCCGCCCTGGGGGCGCGGCCGGTCGGTGGGCAGCTCGAACGGGCGCAGGCCGGCCGCGGCGTCAACCCGGTGGTGGTCGGCGGGCCGGCCCGGCAGCGCGGAGAGCGGGAGATCGGCGTCCCCGGTCGCCGCCCACAGCAGGTCGACCCAGGAGCCGGTGATCGCCGCGATCGTGCCCCGGTCGAAGAGGTGGGTGCTGTACTCCACCACCACGTCCAGGTCGTCGGCTCCGGCGCGCTCCCCGACGACCACCGAGATGTCGAACTTGGACGTCCCCGGCGGAAGACCGGGGAACAGCGGACCGCCCTCCTCGTCAACGGCCGGGCCGAACAGGCTTTCGCCGAAGACGAAGTGCGGCGGCAGCGTCTGGTGGACGTACATGACGTCGAAGATCGGGTTACGGGCCGGGCCACGCTCGGGGGCCACTTCGCGCACCACGGCGTCGAAGGGGATCTCCTGGTTCTCCAGGCCGTCGATCACGCCGGTGCGCACCTGGCGCAGCAGCGTGCGGAAGTCCGGGTCCCCGGAGAGGTCCGAGCGCAGTGCGATGGTGTTGTTGAAGAAGCCGAGCAGGCCCCACAGTTCGGGACGGGTACGGCCGATCGTGGGGGTCCCGACCACGATGTCCTGCTGGTCCGCCCACCGGGACAGGGTCATCGTGAGCCCGGTGAGCAGCATCGTGAAGAGCGTGGCGGATTCCTCCACACCGACCTTGCGGAGCCGGTCGACCAGCTCGGGCGGGATGGTCAGGCCGTGGGCGGCTCCCGCGAAGTCCATTCGCGCGGCGCGCGGGCGGTCGGTGGGGAGTTGAAGGACCGGGGGGTCGGTGAGCCGTTCCTTCCAGTAGCGCAGCTGGCCTTCGAGCAGGCCGTGCTCCATCAGCTCGCGCTGCCAGTGCGCGTAGTCGCGGTACTGCACGGGCAGCGGTTCGGGAAGGTGCTCCCGTCCTTCGCAGCGTGCCTGGTAGAACTCCATCAGCTCGCGCATCAGGATCTGCGGCGCCCATCCGTCGTTCACCGCGTGATGGGTCAGCCAGCAGAAGAGGTGGTCGTCGGGTGCGAGGCGGATCAGGGTGACGCGGACCAGCGAGTCCCGTTCCACGTCGAGGGACCGCTCGGACTCGACACGGATGATCTCGCGGGCGGTGCGCTCCGCGTCGTGCCTGCCCGTCAGGTCTTCGTAGCGGAAGAAGTCGCCGAGCTCGGGCCGGACGGCGAGCCGTGCGCGGCCGTCGACGGAGACGAAGTTGGACCGCAGGACTTCGTGGCGCCGGGCCAGGTCCTCCCAGGCCAGCCGCATGGCTTCCGGGTCGATCGGGCCGCTGTGCCGGGACGCGCCCGGGAGGTTGTAGAGGGTGGTGCCCGGATCGAGCTGGTGGTGGAACCACATGCGTTCCTGCCCGTAGGACAGCACCAGGTTGTCGGTCCGCCGGATCGGCGGGAGGGCGGTGGTGTCCTCGCCGGGTATGGCCCGTTGGGATCCGGGTGACGGGGCGGGGCCGGAGGGCGGCGTCAGATCGGCCTGCACGGCGGAGGCCAGATCGCCGACGGCCGGGTGGTCGTAGACGTCGATCATGCGCAGGCTGACGCCGTAGCGCTGCTCGACGCGCTTGAGGAGGAGCAGGGCGATGATGGAATTGCCGCCTATGGCGAAGTAGTCGTCGTCGGGGGCGACGGCGTCCGCGTAGAGCAGTTCGGCCAGGGTCTCGCGCAGCCAGGGCAGCACCTCGGCCTCGGAGTCCGGGGCGGCGGGCGGCTCGGGTGTGGCGGCGGTGGCGGACGGCTGGAGCACGACGGGCGGCTCGGGTGCGGTCGGGGCGGGCGGCTCGGGTGCGGTGGCAGTGGCGGGCGTCGCGCCCGGAGCCTCCGCCGGGACGCCCGGCGCGGTGGCAGTGGCGGACGGCTCGAGAACGGGCGGGGCGGGTTTCCGTACCGCCGGGGCCTCAGGGATCACCGCGGTGTCCGGCGGCGCGGCGGCGGAGGCCGTGAACAGCTCGCCGGTCCGTCGCGCCCAGCAGGGAACGCCCCGGAACGGCGGGCCCGGCAGTGGCACACGGCGCCCCGCCGGGGTCTGCGCTGCCCAGTCGGGGTCGTGCCCCAGTTCGTAGAGCCGCGCCAGCACACCGAGCACACCGTCCGTCGCGGGTCCCGCGGTGAGCACATGGGCGTCGGCACGGTCGGCCAGGTGGTCCGCGAGGAGGTCGCTCAGCTCCCCGCGGCTGCCCAGTTCGACGAACACGACCGGTCCGAGGGCCAGTTGTTCGTCGGCGGCGGCCCGCAGCCGGTCCGGGTCCACGGGCGAGACGGTGACGTCGCCGCTCGCGAGGTCCCTGATGTCCTCGTCGGTGAGCGTGCCGCCCAGATGGCGGACCGCGTAGCGGGAGACTCCGGAGCTGATCAGCCCGTCCGGTGCGATCCCGGCCCCGACGAAGGCGGCGTGTGCGGCCAGTTGCCCGCGTACGGCGTCGGCGTGGGCGGCCGGGAGCCGCAGGGTCTCGGGTAGCGGGGCGGGCGCACCGGTCGCGGCGGGCGGCCGCGCGTCGCCGGAGAGCAGGAGGACGACGCGGGGCCGGGCGGGCGGCGTGGACACCGGGGCGAGCCGGCCCCAGGTGACCGCGGCGGCAAGCTCGGTGGCGAGGTGCCGTGTCCGGTCGGCCACCACGCCCAGGCGGAAGGGGTGGTGCTCCCGGCCCGTGTTCAGGGTCCAGGCGATGTCCTCGAACGGCAGCGGGCTGGTGCGCAGTTCCACCGAGAGCCGCTCGCACAGCGCGTACAGATCGGCCTCGGTACGGCCCGACACACCGACCATCCGCGGCGCCCCGTCCGACGGGACATCGGGGAGCGGGGGCGGTTCCTCGACCACGCAGTGGGCGTTGACGCCGCCCAGGCTGAAGGAGCTGACGCCCGCCCGCCGTACGCCCTCGGTCCGCCACGGCCGCAGCGAGGTCACCACCTCCAGCTCGGCCCCGGTGAGGTCGACCTCCGCCGCGGCCTGCCGGAAGTGCAGGGACGGGTACAGCTCTCCGTGCCGCACGCTGAGGATCGCCTTGACCAGCCCGGCGATGCCGGCCGCGTGGTCGAGGTGGCCGAGGTTGGTCTTCAGGGAGCCGATCGCGAGCGGCTCGCGCCTCCCCTGCCGGGCGAGCGCCAGCCCCTCCACCTCGACGGCGTCGCCCAGCCGGGTGCCGGAGCCGTGCGCCTCCAGGTATCCGGCCGTACCGATGTCGAGTCCGGCCCGGTCCCAGGCCCGTGCGATGACGTCGGCCTGCGCGCGGGCGCTGGGCGTGGCGATGGTGGCGGAGTGACGGCCGTTGTGCGCGGTGGCGGTGCCCCGGATCACCGCGTGGACGAACGCGCCTTCGTCCAGGGCCCGTTCGAGGGTGGTGAGCAGCAGCACCGCGCCGCCCTCCCCCGCGCCCGCGCCGTCCGCCGCCTCGTCGAAGGCCCGGGAACGGGCGGTCGGCGAGGCGATGCCGGGGAAGTCGTCGGCCGCCGCCGCCGGGGCGATGAAGTGACGCAGGCTCACGCCGCCCACCACGGCGTAGTCCGCCTCGCCGTCCCTGAGTTCGCGACAGCCCTGGTGGACGGCCACCAGCGATCCGTTGCACCCGGTGTCCACGCCGTAGCACGGTCCGGTCAGGGCGAAGAGGTGGGAGATACGGGCCGGCAGGGCGAAGGGCATGTTGCCCATGAGACTGAGGGTGCCCGGCTCGCTCACGAACGGCAGATATCCGTTGCCGGGTGAGCTGAAGACCACCGCCGTCCGGCTGTCGCGCAGTGCGGCGGGGGTGTATCCGGCGTTCTCCAGGGCCTCCTGGGTGAGGTGCAGTGCCAGCCGGTGCTGGGGGTCGGTCACCTCCGCCTCGTAACGGGAGAGGCCGAACAGTTCGTGGTCGAAGAGGTCGATCCGGTCGAGGTAGCCCATGTCCGGGTAGTCGAGCGACGCGTCGAGGCCGGTGGGGGCGACGCGTTCGGGGGGAACGGGCCGCACGGAGTCCCGGCCGGCGCGCAGGTTGGCGCGCAGCGTGGCCAGGTCGGCGGCCTCGGGCAGCCGTGTCGCGATGCCGATGACCGCGATGTCGGCCGTGGCGGCACCGGTTGTCTGCGCGTTCACGCGGAACACTCCTTCTTCACAGCTCGTAGGCGACCGGGACGGAACGGCGGGCTGTCGGCGGGGCCTGTTCCGCGGTGTCGCCGGCAGCGCCCCCGACGCGCTCCCCGATGGCGCGGGCCTGGGCCGCGATGGTGGTGAGGTCGAACAGTTCTCCGGCGCGCACCGTTCCTGGCCACCGCTCCTCGAGTGCGCTGTACAGCTCAAGCACCTTGAGCGAATTGCCGCCGAGGCCGAAGAAGTTGTCGTCCGTGCCCGCGTCCGGGTGCCCCAGTACGTCGGCCCAGACGGTCCGCAGGACGCTCTGGAGGTGGGTCCAGCCGTCGTCGTCCCGTGGCCGGGGCGGGGGATCCCCGGCCACGGAAGCGAGGGCGGCCAGCGCCGTCCGGTCCACCTTGCCGGTGGAGGTGAGCGGCATCCGGTCCGTCGGCACGAAGCTGGTCGGCAGTGCCTGTTCGACCAGGTGGAGCCGGCAGTGGCGGCGCAACTCCCGCGGATCCGGGGGCGTGCGCCCCGGCGCGGGGGTGAGGTAGGCGGTCAGCGTCGGCGCGTCGGCGACGGATCCCGTGCACACCACGACGGCCTGGTCGACCGCCGGGTGCGCCTCGATCGCGGCCTCGATGTCCCCGAGTTCGACGCGGGCGCCGCGGATCTTGACCTGCTGGTCCGTCCGGCCGTGGTAGTGCAGCGCGCCGCTCTCGTCGCGGCGGGCGAGGTCGCCGGTGCGGTAGAGACGGGTTCCGGCCGGGCCGAACGGGGAGGCGATGAAGCGTTCGGCCGTGGCCCCGGGTGCGCGGGCGTAGCCGAGGGCGACGAAGGCGCCGCCGATGTACAGCTCGCCCGTCTCCCCGTCGTCGACCTCGCGCAGCTTGTCGTCCAGTACGTGGGCGGTGGCGCCGGGCCACGGGCGTCCGATGGGAACGCGCTCCGACGCCGGGTCGGGACGGTCCTCGACCGTGCAGGAGACGACGGTCTCGGTGGGCCCGTACTCGTTGGCCAGCCGGGCGCCGGGCAGTTGCGCGCGATGGCTCGCGACCAGCTCGGGCGTGCAGACCTCGCCGGCGACGACCACCACCCGGAGGGTGTCGGGAAGCCGGCCGGGCTCCGCCAGCAGCAGCCGGTAGTAGGAAGGCACGACAACGAGGTGGGTCGCTCGGTGCCGACGGGCCAGCTGGACGAATTCGGGGGCCAGGCGCAGTTCGCGCGCGGTGGGCAGCAGCACGGTGTGGCCGTGGGAGAACGACCAGAACATGCCGGCGAGCATGCCGTCGAAGGACAGGCGCATCGCCATGAGGAAGACCGACGGGTCGGTGCCGTAGACGGCGCCGCGCGGGCGGACGGAGTCGGCGAGCTGGCCGCGGCTCACCAGGACGCCCTTGGGCGGGCCGCTGGAGCCCGAGGTGTAGATGAGATAGGCGGGAGCGGTCTCGGCGACCGCGGGGGTCGGGCCCTCGTCGGCACCGGCCCCGGCCTCGACCAGGGCGGAGAGGTCGAGGTCCTCGGCGGCCAGGAGTGGTGGCGTGTCGGGGAGGCGGGCCAGGTCCTGGTCGTCCCGGGTGCCGATGACCACGGCGCAGTCGGTGTCGTTCAGGAGGGCGCGCAGCCGGGCCACCGGCAGGTCCGGCTCCAGCGCGGCCCAGGCGGCTCCCACCCGTAGGGCGGCGAGCACGGCGACGACGGCGACGGCGCTCTGTTCGAGACGGACGCACACGGTGCTGCCGGTACGGGCGCCGGCTTTCCGCAGCAGCCCGGCGAGGCCCGCGGAGGCGTCGGCGAGCTCCCGGTAGGAGAACGACGTGTCGCCGATGACGAGCGCGGTGGCCTGGGGGACCCGGGATGCCTGGGCGAGGAACGCGTCCAGCAGCGGTTTCGGCTGAGTGTCCGTCACTTCGGCCTCCTCACGCGTTCCGGACGAGCAGACGGACATGGCCGCCGGGCTCCGGGGTCGGGTGGTCGGAGGGCACTTCGAGGACCGTGGGTCCCGCGCCCCGGTGCTCCGCGCCGACCGGCGCGTATCCGGCGAAGCGCAGGGTGACCAGCATGTTGCGGTTCACGGCGGTCGGTACGAAGTGCGTCACCGGCCGGCGGCCCTCACTACGGGCCTGCTGGATGAGGTGCGCCAGCATCACTCCGCTCGCGCCGCGTGAGGCGACCCGGCAGGACATCAGCATCAGGCGCAGCACCGACTCCGCCGGGGTGAGTTCCGTGACGGAGAGGCCGACGATGCCGTAGTCGCCGAAACGGTCCTGGAGCCTGGCCATCCGGATCTGGTGGTCGGGCGAAGCGCTGAGCCGGCGCAGTTCGTCCTCGCTGTAGATCAGGCCGGTGCTGTTGAGCTGGTTCGTGCGTACGGTGAGCTCGCTGGCGCGCGCGAGATCGTTCTCGGTGGCCGGGGATATCTCCATGACGAGGCCGAGCGAGGCGAGGAACTCCCGCCGGTCGTCGCCGGACTCCTCCTCGGCCTGCCGGCGGCGCCACTCCGTACGGTAGAGCTGACGGCGGCCCGCGGCCTCCGCCGTCACATGTGCGGGGCTGAACTCGGGGCGTGCGGAGAGCTGTCCCGCGAGGTCGGCGGAGTAGCAGCGGACCATGGGCAGCTCGGCGTTGACCTGGGCGCGTTCGGCGGGGTCGTTGTCGATGAACGCGATGGTGTCCAGGCCGATGTTGAGCGTCTCGGCGATACGGCGGACCTCGGCGGCCTTGTCGCCCCAGCCGATCCGTACCGCGCAGAACCAGTCGGCGAGACCGCAGGCGTCGAGATGGGCGGTGGCCGCGGCGTGGTCACTCCGGCTGACTGCGGCGTGCAGGATGCCGCGGGCGTCCAGAGTGCGCAGCGCCGGCGGGACGTGCGGGAAGGGCCGCGGATCGTCCCCCTCCAGTACGACGCCGTCCCACAGGGTGTCATCCAGGTCCCAGACCAGGCACTTGACGGTCGGCCTGCCCCCCGGGGCCGTCACGCGACCGCTCCGAACCGGCGCAAGAGGTGTGCGGCTATGTGGGATTCGGCCACTTCCTGGGCTCCTTCGATGATCTCCATGACCTTGGCGTCCCGGTAGTGACGTCCGACGCGGCTGTCCGGCGCGCACCCGGCGGCGCCGAGGATCTGCACGGCGTCGCTTCCGGCCTCGGCGCAGGCGGCGGCAGCGGCGTACTTCGCCATGATCGTCTCGGTGATGCCGTGCCCCGGTCCGCCGGCCCGCGCGCGGCCGGCGGCCGCGGCGAGCTCGCGCGCGCCGGCGGCCCGTACGGCGGTTCGGGCCAGCAACGCGCCGACGGACTGGTGCCGTCCGAGCGGTACGTCGCCCTGGAAGCGGGTGGCGGCGTGTGCGGCGGCGTCGGCGACACACGCCTCCGCCATACCGACGCAGCCCCAGGCGACCGTGTAGCGGCCGTGGTCGAGAGCTGTCGCCGCGATGTGCGACAGGCCGGCTCCCGGCGGGCCGACCCGGTGGTCCGCGGGCACCCGGACGGCGTCCAGGGTGACATGGGCGATCCCGGCGGCGCGCATGCCGAGCTGTCCCCGGACGGGCTCCCGGCGCACACCCGGACGGTCGGTCTCCACCAGTACGGTGGTGGGCCGGCCGGCACAGCGGCCGAGTACGAGGAGGACGTCGGCGGACTGTCCGAACGTGATCCACTTCTTGCGGCCCGTCACGGTGAGCGTGGCGCCGTCCCCGGACTCCTCGATCTCCGTCCGCACCTCGCCGAGTGCGCTGCCCGCACCGTCCTCGGTGGCCGCGAAGCCGGCGGTCAGCGTTCCGTCGGCCAACTGCGGCAGCCAGTGGGCACGTTGTTCGCGGGTGCCCCAGCGCAGGAGCGCGGCGGCGACCATCGACTGCACGGTGAGCAGGCCGCGCAGGGCGCTGCACACCCCGCCCAGATGGGCGGCGACCTCGCCGAGCTGACCGGGTGTCAGATCGCCACCGCCGTAGTGCGCGGGCAGGTCGGCGGCGAGCAGTCCCGTCCGCGCGAGCCCCCGGAGCACCTCCGGTGGGACGTTGCCGTCCGTGTCCCACTCCCCCGCCGGTACCCGTGCCGTGGCGGCCAGTTCGGCGGCGGCCGCGACCAGTGCCGGTGTCCCGGTCATGTCCTCGGACTCAGTGATCGCCGGCATGGATCCGGGTGGGCTCGTCGGCGCCGGTCTTGCCGAGGACGAAGGCGGTGAGGCGGTGTGCGGTGCGGAAGCTGTCCAGGTCGAGGTCCTCCACCTCGACGGTCAGCGAGAACCGTTCCTCGACATAGGTGACCAGTTCCAGCGCGAACAGCGAGTCGACCAGTCCGAGTGCGAAGTAGTCGTCGTCGGGACCGATGGGGCGGCGCAGCGCGTCGGTCAGGAAGCGGGTGATCTCCTCGATCGTCCGATCGTGTTGATGAGTCATGCGAAGCTCCCCCGTCCGCTCTGCGGACCGATCTCGACCAGTAGGACACTCCACGCCGCCACGGGACTCACGTTGATGAGTACGGCCAGGTCCCCTTCGGCCAACTCCTTGCGGTCCAGGGCTGTGGAGAGGTTCAGGAACGTGTCGTTGGGGCCCAGGTGCCCGAGGCCGCGGAGGTTCTCCCGGCAGGAGGGCAGCAAGGCGATGTCCAGGATCTCCTCGGTGAACGCCATGCCGCCGGCCGAGAGGTTCTGGCTGACGTAACCCGCGATGTCGGACGGGGTGAGCCCGTTGCGCGCCAGCAGGCCGGCCACCAGTTCGGCGAGGCGCTGTCTGCTCTCCATGGCCAGCCGGAAGGAGTACCCGGGCAGGTCCGTGCACTCCTCGCGCCACTGCGCGGTGGGCCGGTCGCGGTACTCCAGGCCGAAGAGGTTCCAGTACCGGCCGTTGGTGTGCTGCGCGAGGTCGAGGATCCGCAACGGCGCCGCGGCGTGGGGGCGCCCGAGCAGCAGCGCCAGGCCGCTGTCACCGTTGACGGTCACCGGGTGCCGGTAGCGGTGCTCGCCGGCGGGCTTACTGCCGTGGACGACGAGCACGGGGCCGAGACCGGGGTCGGCGGCCAGCAGGCCGCGCGCCGCCAGCAGCGCCGGGGTGGAGGAGACACAGCCCAGGCCGCCGACCGAGAAGGTCAGCGCCGTCTCGGCGCCCAGCGCGTGCTGGAGTCTGGTCGCCTCCGAGCTGATCAGGGTCTCCGGGGCGCGCGACTCGACCAGGATCAGCGCGCCGAGGGCGGCGGCCGGCACACCGGCCGACTCCAGCGCGTCGCTCGCGGCCCGTTCGGCCAGGTCGGCGGCGGTGAGGCCGTCGGCCACCGCCACGGTGTCGATGCCGAGCCGCAGGCAGGTGAGACGGTCCGCCTCGGCCAGGCCCGCCAGTTCGGGCAGCTCTGCGACGGACCGGGTGCGGTCCGGAAGGTGCCGGCCGACGGCGTCGATCGCGACCGTCGGCGTGCTCGTGCGGAACGTGCCCTCGGCGCCCATGCGCGCTCCCACCGTGTCGAGGCTCGGACGTCGGAGACACTAAAACTGATCTACGTGATTGCGCAAGTACGTAAGAACTAATGATAGTTGCGCCGGGATCTGGAATGCTGAGGTCCTGTCACACAGCTCATCTCGTGAAAGGCCCGACGTTGCAGACTCTCTGGAAACGCCACGGTCTCGTGGTGGCCGCGGGCGCCGTGTGCGTCCTCGTCAACGCTCAGGGCGTGGGGCCGTTGTGGTTCACCGGGGTCGCCCTGCTGGTCATCGGCGTATTGATGCGCCGGGCCATGACGCTCGGACAACGGCCGCCCCGTGAGGAGGCCCCGCCGCTGGCCCTCGCGATCCCGGTGACCGGCCGCTGGATGGCACGCAACGGGCCCGCGACCAAGGTGCCCAGCCACACCCACAACCTGGCGCAGACCTACGCGATCGACCTCGCCCGGCGCCCGGCGCCGGAACCCGTGTGGCTGTGGCCGGTGGCCCTGCGCCCCGAGTCCTACCCGTCGTTCGGCGAGCCGGTGTCCGCCCCCGCGGAAGCCCGTGTCGTGGCCGTCTCGGACTCACAGCGGGACCACCTCTCACGGACCTCGCTGGGCGGATTGTTCTACGTACTCGCCGAGACCTTCATCCGTTCACTCGGCGCGCCCCGCCACCTGCTGGGCAACCACATCGTTCTCGACCTGGACGACGGGGCGTACGCGGTCTTCGCGCACCTGCGGCGCCACTCGTCGAAGGTAGCCGTGGGCGACCGGGTGACGGAAGGCCAGACGCTGGCCGAATGCGGCAACTCGGGGAACTCCTCGGAACCGCACGTGCACTTCCAGCTCATGGACAGCCCCGACATCACGTCCGCCCGCGGCCGGCGCTTCACCTGGCGGTACCGGGACGACGACGGCAAGGAGCACGAGGGGGCGCCGGCCGACAACACCTGCTTCACTCCTGCCGTGGCGGTCCCTCCGGACGACCACCGGCACCCGTGAGGCGGTCCCGCGCGGCGCGACTCCCCTGAGACGGCTCACCGGTGGTTCCGGTCGGTGATCTCTCTGTACTCCCGCGCGGTCGGCTTGGGGATCTGGGTGGCTTCGCCGTAGAAGCCGCGGCTCAGCCTGGATCGCAGCGACTGCGTGCGGGTGGGCGCCGCGCCGCCGCCCTCATGCTCTGCGGTCAGGGGCGTGTACTGCTCGTGCTGGGTGAGGGTGTACAGCTGCGCCCGGCTGAGGGGTTCGTGGTTCTCGACGTACTCGCCGTGGATGAGGCGTGTGAGCGTGCCCGTCTCGCGGCCGTGCAGAACCTTCTCGCGGTCCCGCCGCTGGAGGCCGAGCGCCGCCCGCTTCGTCACCACGTACACGACGACGGGTGCGACGAACAGGCCGACGCGGACCGCCCAGGTCACCACGTTGACGGACAGATGGAAGTGGGTGGCGATCAGGTCGTTCGCCCAGCCGACCAGAGCCACCGCGTACACACTGAGCCACGCGGCCCCGAGAGCGGTGCGCACCGGGCGGTTGCGCGGCCGGTCCAGGACGTGGTGTTCGCGGTGGTCGCCGGTGACCCAGGCTTCGAGGGCGGGGTAGAGGCCGAGGGCCAGATAGAAGCCGACGCCGACCAGCAGCGGGACGAAGTTGTCCAGGGCGAGGGTGTGGCCCCAGAAATTGAGCTCCCAGCCCGGCATGACGCGGAGCAGGCCGTCGGCCACGCCCATGTACCAGTCCGGTTGCGCTCCGGCTCCGACCTGGTTCGGGTGGTAGGGCCCGTACAGCCAGACGGGGTTGATCTGGGCGATGGCCCCGAGGACGAAGATCACGCCGACGACCATGGCGAGGAGTCCCGCCGACTTCACCGCGTACGCGGGGAAGGGGAGGCCGACGATGTTGTCGTTCGTGCGTCCGGGGCCGGGGTACTGCGGGCGCTGGTGACGGAAGAACAGGAACACCAGCGCGAGAAAGAGTGCCGCCATGAGGCCGGGGATGATCAGGATGTGGATCGTGTTGAAGCGTGCCACCAGGTCGTCGCCCGGGAACTCCCCGCCGAAGAGGAACATCGACACATAGGTGCCGACGATCGGCGTGGCGAGGATCGTGCCGTTGACGATGGCGAGCCCGGTTCCGGACAGTCCGTCGTCCGGCAGGTCGTATCCGGTCAGACCGGCGAACATGGCCAGGACCAGGAGCAGGAAGGCGCATGCCCAGTTGAGCTCGCGGGGCTTGCGGAAGGCGCCCGTGAAGAAGGCCCGCATCAGGTTGGCCAGGAGGCTGCCGGCGAGGATCAGGGCCGACCAGTGGTGCACCTGCCGGATGAGCATGCCGCCGCGGACGTCGAAGGAGATGTCCAGGGTCGAGCTGAACGCTTCCGACACCATCTGGCCGCGCAGCGGGACGTAGCTGCCGTTGTAGACGGTCTGCTCCGACGAGGGGTGGAAGTACAGCGAGAGGTACACGCCGGTGAGGAGCAGGACGACGAAGGTGCAGAGTGCGATCTCCGCGAGCAGGAAGGACCAGTGGTCGGGGAAGACCCTGCGCAGCAGGCTCCTGCCGGGGCCACGCCGGCCGAGGCGGACGCGGGCCCATTCGGCGACCCGCTCCCCCGTGTTCGGGTGTCGCGGCCCGGCCGGCTCGATCTCTTTCGTCATCTTCCACCACTCGTCTGGTGCCGTCGGACGTCGGCAGCGCGTCGAAGGCCCGGCGAGTTGTCGGCCGGCTCCTCCGTGACGAGGCGGTGCACCGTTGTCGCCCTTGAACCGATCACTCGGCGGAATTGTTCCATTCCATATGGATTGGGGCGGTAATTCCGTTGGGGCTTGTTCGGCGGCTCCCGGGAAAACCCTCTGATGGTCCCCTGGGGAGGAGGGGGCGGACGGCTCATGTGCCCGGGTCACCGGGCGGTCGAAGCTCCTCTTGTCCGAAGCGGTTCGCAGGACTTGAGGAAAGGAACACACATGAAGCGCATGGGTCTCACCGCAGCCGGGTTCGCCGTCGCCGTGACCGCGATGACCGGGCTCGGGGCCTTCCCGGCCTCCGCCGCCGAGCAGGCGCGACCGGCCGAACGGCCTTCCGTCTCCGAGCGGGCGACGGTGTCCGAGCGGGCGTCCGCCGCGGACCGGTCGGCGCTGTCGGGCCGGTACCCCCACCTCAGGGGCAAGTACTGGACGCGCGGCGGCTGCCTGGAGGCCGGGCAGGAGGGCATCAACCGAGGCCACTGGAC
Organism: Streptomyces sp. NPDC060366; assembly: GCF_042725135.1. Classification (NCBI taxonomy): domain Bacteria; kingdom Bacillati; phylum Actinomycetota; class Actinomycetes; order Kitasatosporales; family Streptomycetaceae; genus Streptomyces; species Streptomyces sp. NPDC060366. The sequence continues at coordinate 75,462 of NZ_JBHXDC010000005.1, forward strand.
CGGGTACGAGTGCGCCAACGGCACCCTCCAGTGGGTGCTGTGGACCGACTGACCCCGGTCCCCGGTCACGGTCCCGACGAGTGAACGCAGCCCGCGACGCGGAGCCGTACCGGGTGTCAGCCCGGCCCGAGCCCCGCGTCGCGGGCCCGTACGATCGCCGCCGCCCGGTCGTGCACCTGAAGCTTCGAGAAGATCGAACCGACGTGGTTGCGCACGGTCTTGTCCACGACGAACAGCCGCTGCGCGATCTGCCGGTAGCTCAGTCCGCCCGCCAGCAGCTCCAGGATCTCCCGCTCCCTCGTGGTGAGCGTCGGGAACGCCTCCCTCGCCGGGGCGCTGCCCATGGCGGCGAACAGACTGCCGAGCCGCCCCGCCATCAGCGGACTGAAGACCGCGCCGCCGCGCCCCACGGTGTGCAGGGCGTGCAGGATCTCCTCGCGCACCGCGCCCTTGAGCAGATAGCCGCGGGCCCCGGCGCGCATCGCCGCGAGCAGGTTGCTGTCCTCCTCGGACATGGTCATGACGACAACACGCGTCTCCGGGCGGTCGGTGAGCAGTCGGCGGGTGGTCTCGATGCCGGAGAGTCCGGGCAGACCGAGATCCATCACGACCAGGTCCGGTGTGGTGCGGGCGGCCTCGGTGAGCGCTTCCTCGCCCGTGGATGCCTGAGCGACCACGCTGAACCCGTCGTCGAGATCGACGGCGGCGGCCAGTCCCTCCCGGAAGAGCGGGTGGTCGTCGACCAGCAGGACGCGCAAGGGGGATGAGGGTTCACTCATGATGACCAGTCCGGACCGGTAGTGGGGGCAGAGGGGTGGTGAGGGCGCTGGTTACGGGCAGGACGGCCTGGACCGTGGTGCCTCGGGGGCCGGTGGAGACGGTGGTGGTGCCCCCGATCTCCTCGGCCCGCTCGGCGAACGAGGCCAGGCCCGTGCCGGGCACCGGCTCACGGGGCAGGCCGGTGCCGTCGTCGGTGACGGTGACGGTGAGCCGGGCGGCGTCGGAGGTGAAGGTGATCCGTACGAGCCGGGCGCCCGAGTGCCGTACGGCGTTGGTCACCGCTTCGGCGGCGATCCGGTAGGCGGCGGTCTCGACCGCGGGAGCCATAGGCCGTGCGGTCAGCGGCGCGGCGGGCCGGACCACCACCACTCGTACGCTCTCCGTGCTGAGACGGCGCGCCAGCGTCTCGGTCGCGTCGAGCAGACCGCGTTCGACCAGCGCGGCCGGGGCCAGCCCGGCGGTGATCCGCCGTACCTCGGCCAGTGCCTCGCCGAGTCCCTCGGCCGCCACCCGCAGGTGTGCGGGCGCCGGGGAGTCCGGGGCGACGCACGCCTGCGCGGTGCCCAGCCGCAGTTGTACGGCGGCCAGTTGGGGTCCGAGGCCGTCGTGGATCTCCCTGCGGAGGCGGCGCCGTTCCTCCTCGCGGGCCAGCACCAACTTCTCCCGGGCAGCCTGCGCCTCTTCGGCCAGTCGCAGGGCGGCCAGGGCGGGCCCGGCCTGGTCGGCGAGGAGCGACAGCAGGTCGCTGTCGCGTTCCGGCGGGGTGCTCGTCTCACCCCGCGCCACTTCCAGCCGGCCGACGACCTGCCCGTGGTGGTGCAGCACGAAGACCTCCTTGGGTGTGGTCACCGGCCGGCCCACGGCGGCGAGCCGGCGCGGCCCGGCGCTGGTGTCGACCTGGACCGTCGCGCCGGCGAGACCCAGGTCCTCCACGGCACTTCGGCAGATCTGCTCGGGTACTTCGGCCGGGTGCGGGGCCTGCTGCAACCGGACCGCCAGTGCCCTTATGGCCTCGTGCGGCCGGGCCCTGGGACCGTAGAAGGCCCGTTCCACGGCGAGCGAGGCGCGCCGTACGACGGGTCTGGCGGCCCAGCCCGCGACGAGCGAGCAGCCCGCGACGAAGGGCGGGGCCGTGCTGCCCGAGTGTGGGAACAGCGCCCACATCGTCACCACCGAGCAGACCGCCGCGGCGGCCAGCGCGGTGAGCACGAAGGCCACCGAGAGCCGGTGGCCGGTGTCCCGGCCCAGGTGCCACATGCTCTCCCGGGTGACCGCCAGACAGAGCACGGCGACCCATACGGCGCCCCCCGCCGCCCCGGCCGCCATGGTCCACCGCTCGCCCCACACGTCCGCCAACAGCAGGGCGGCATAGGCCGGGTAGGCGGCTGTGAGCAGGAGGCACAGCTGCCGCGCGCCGCCCGGCGGCGTCCCGTACGTCCGGTGGGCCAGCATTCCCGTGATGCAGGCCGCCACCGCGGCACTCACCGCGTCCAGCACATCTCCGGCCGGGGCGAGCAGTCCGGCCGCCCAGAGGCCGGGGGCCGTCTCGGACCAAGGGTTGGGGAAGGGGTTCATTCCCGGCGTACCCAAGGTCCACAGGACGCCGTACCCCACGCAGGTGACGACGGCGGGTACGGCGGCACCGCGCCACCGGCGCGCGAAGGCGGGCGCGGGGGAGGTGTCGGGGAGGAGACAGAAGGGGAGGAGCAGCACCGTCAGCGGCTGCACGGTGATCGCGGCACCCCCCAGCAGGATCATCGCCGCGTCGACGGACACGACTCCGCCGCCGACGAGGGACGCGACCAGGTCCGACACCGCCGGGGGGACGATCCACACCACTCCCCCGGCCAGAAGCAGGCCGCCTGCCCGCTGCCCGGCCCGGTCGGCGAGCAGGAGCACCGCGATGGCGCAGACCGGGAGGCCGACGACGAGGCGGGTGACCTCGGCCGTGGTCTGCGGCGACGAGTAGTGAACGGCGAGCCACGTCTCCTCGGCGGACAGCACGACCGCCAGCCGCACCAGCAGGAGCGCCGCGAGCAGGGCGGCGGCGCCACCCGCCACCCGCAGCGCCCGCCGGTCCGGCTGCCGGTCCGGCGGTTGGTCGGACAGCGCGGTCAACTCGCCCACAGGTCCCACGGGCCGAAGTCCCCGGCCGACTTGGTGCACTGGTAGCTCGTCCACGTCTTCTTCCGTACGCCCTCGCGGCCACCGGCGTGGCAGGCGTCCTCCGTGTGGTACGAGCGGATGTACCGCTTCGCGTCGGCATCCGACGAGGACGACACGGCGGACGCGGGCACCGGCGCCGGCGTCGTTGCGTGCGCGGTCTGCGCGCTCAGGGCGGCGAGTGCCAGCGCGAGCGTGGCGACGACGGTCTTCGGGCAGAGATTCGGGCAGAGAGGCGAACGGGTACGCGACATGATGGTCTCCTTCGGGTTCTTCGAGTGGGCAACGACGCGGTCGGCACCGGCGTTGCGGGGCGGCGGCGACGGCCGTCAGGTGAGAGCGGGGCGGTCGGTGAGGCCCAGCACCGCACGGCCCGCTGCCAGCGCACTGCTGCGCGGTACACCGCAGAAGGCCAGAAACTGAGCGATCGGCTGTACGGCCCAGTCGGTTGTGCGGTCCAGATGCACGGCCAGCCGCGCGGCGTGGAGCCGCACGTACCTCGCCGTCCGGTCATCGAGGCGCACCAGGAGCGCGTCCAGTGCGCTCCCCCCGTAGAAAAGGGCGTGGACGACAACCCGTCGCTTCAGTCCGCGCAGATCCGCAGGAGCCAACGAGCCCACCCGCACCCCGCCGCTGTCGGCGAGCGCGGCCCTGAGCGCCCCGACCACCGCCGTGTTCCCGCCGGCGGCCCGCACCCGGCCCACCAGATCGTCCAGGTCGGAAGCGCTCGGAGCCCATTCCCGTGCCTTACACATGTCATCGCCCTCTCCGCCCGCGACTTCCCGGCGGGCCGAGCACCACCGTCCCCCGCCCGGCTTCCCGGGCACCTGAGGCAGCGGCCCTCGATACGCCCGCCGGAACGCCGAGGTCGCAGCCGCGCGCGTTGCGCGAGGAGGCGTGCCGCGAGGGCGGAAAGGCGGTCAGGCCCGGGTGTTGACGCTTACCGGGGCGGTTCCGGTGGAGGGTGTCCAGCCCTGGATCGTGGCCGGTATGCCGACGCGGGTGTTGCAGTCGATCACCTGGAAATGCAGGTGCGGCGCGGTGGACGCTCCGGTGCTGCCCGACCAGCCGATGATCCTGCCCTGTGGGACCCAGTCACCGGTGTTGTAGATCGCCTTGTTCAGGTGCGCGTAGTGGGTGCACTGGCCGTTGGAGTGCCGGATGATGACCTCGATGCCGTTCTGCCAGTACGCCGACCAGTCCGACACGAGAATCGTGCCGCCCTGCGCGGCGGACACCTCGTAGTTCGCCGGCAACCCGAAGTCCCAGGCGTACTCGTTGTACGGCCCGGTGTGCGAGTACGTTCCCTCCGGCCCCTGGGTGACCGTGTAGGCCTCGCCCGCCGGGTAGGGGGCCTCGTAGTAGTAGTCGGCTGCCGCGGCGGGGCCGGCCCCGAGCAGGCCCACCCCCACCGCGATCAGCGCGGCGCTCGCGGTGGCCACCAGCCGGTGCGGAACTGTCCTCGTGTTGAGCACTATGCGTCTCCCGTTTCAGGTGCTGGACGTAGAACGCATGAGCGTGTCACCAACTGACGTGCAATGAAAGCCAGTTGGAAGCGAGCACAGTCGGCCGCTCGGCTCAGGCGTGCAGGGTCGGCCGGTAGACGAGCTCCTGGATGTGGCCGTCGAGCGTCCGGCTCTCGATCAGTTCGAGGTCGAAGTCGGCCGCCCCCCGGAAGATCGGGTTCAGCCCGTTCCGGCCGGTGAGCACAGGGAAGAGCGTCACCTGAACGCGGTCGACCAGACCGGCGGCCATCAGCGCGCGGTTCATCGACAGGCTGCCGTGCGAGCGCAACGGCACCTCGGACTCCTCCTTGAGCCGAGCGACGACATCGACCGCGTCCCCGCTCACGATGTCCGCATCCGGCCAGTCGAGCGGTCCTTCCAGCGTGGTCGACACCACCGTCGCCGGCAGGTTCCTCATCCGTGTGACCCAGGGGTCACGGACGTCGGACTCCTCGGTGCTCGCGGCCAGCAACTGAGCGAACGCCCGATACGTGTTGGCCCCGAAGACCATCCGCTGCTCCTCGCCGTACAGGGCGAGGCGGTGGTCGAGGAGCTCGGGGCCCTGCTTGCCCCAGTAGCCGCCCCAGTCACCGCCGGCGCCGCCGAAGCCGTCGAGGCTGGAAAAGACGTCGAACGTATAGACAGCGGACATGGCGCTCTCCTCGAGTGTGGCTGATCACGTACTGGGAGTACTGACCGGAAACCACTAAAACTCATCGTCGGAGAGGCTCGGCTTCTTCCGGGCACCAGGGACGGGCATCTGACCAGGGCGGATGCCCGTCGGACGACGAGGCGGACGGCCCATGGTCCGTACGGGTCATCGTTTCAGCCGGTCCACCAGCGCGAGGGCGTCCTCGGTCTTGGGATGGGTAGCGCCCAGCCGGGTGCGCAGGATCTGTGCGCCCCGGCTGGCGAGGTCCACCGCGGACGGGTCGTCCAACGTGTGCAGGGCCTGGGCCTTGAGCAGCAGTGCGTACCCGATGTACAGGTGGTCCGGTACGTAGAGGGCCTCGCGGATCCGCAGCGCCCGTGAGATCAGCGGCTCGGCCGTTGCGGTGTCGCCGAGGTCGAGGTGGACGGTCGCCAGGGCGATCAGGTCGAAGCTCACGTACGGGTTGTCCGGCCCGTACGCGGCCTCGTCGATGTGCAGCGCCCGCTCGGCCAACGGCAGCGCCGCTTCGTGCTCACCGAGAAGGCACAGCGTCCGCGCGAGCGTCGCCAGGTCCGTCGCGATGGCGGGGCTCTCCGCCGGCAGGCACGACTCGTGCAGGCGCAGCGCGCGCTCCACCAGCGGGCGTGCCGTCCGCGGCGCGCCGAGGTCCCGGTGGATCTGTGCCAGGACGATCAGGTCGAAGCCGATCTCGGCGTCCCGGCCTCCGAGCGCCTCGTCGAGTGCGAGGGCGCGTTCGCACAGGGGCAGCGCCACCCCGTGGTCACCGATCTGCACGAGGAACTCCGCGGCCAGCCGCAGCAGCACCGCGGTCTGCGCGGCGCATTCGGCCGGTGGGTCGTCCTTGGTCACGGCCAGTACGTGCGGGAGCAGCCCGTGCCAGCGCGGCCGGGCGTCCGGGTCGCCGTGGATGTCGTGCGGCACGGCCGCCAGCAGTGCGCCGCACAGCCGGACCCGGGCGTTCGCCGGCCCGTCGTCCGGCATCGCGGCGCGGATCGCCGCCTGGACCAGCCGGTGCAGCACCAGGGAGGAGCCATCGCGCCGGGCGAGGCCCAGACCGGCCAGGGCACCGACCGTCGTGTCCCACGCCAGTGGGTCCGCCGCCGCGGTGATCAGCGGGTCCGGGCCGCCGAACAGGCTCAGCGGGATCGGTTCCGGCGCGAGCATGGCGCACAGTTCCAACAGCCTTACCGCCTCCGGCTGTTCCCTCTCCAGTCTGCGCACGCTGAGCCGCCACAGGGTCGCGACGACCACCGTCGGCCGGTCGGTCAGCTCGCCCCTGGCGATCATCTCCTCCAACCGCGAGGTCAGCAGGGCCAGGTACTCCCCGGGCGCCGTCTGGTTGTAGCTCATGTAGCCGGCCGCCTGCTCCAACGCGAGCGGCAGATCCCCCAGTTGCTCCGCGATCCTGTCCGCCGTCTCCGCGGTCGTGCCGGGCACCCGCCGGACCAGCAGTTCCACCGACTCCTGCCGGGTGAACACCTCCAGGTCCACCACTCCGGCCCTGCTCGACCATCCGCTCATCCTGGTCGTGACGACGACGTGGCCGTTGCTCGCCAGGTCTCCCGACGGGAGCGCGCGCACGAGCGTGCCCGGCTTCTCCCCGTTGTCGAAGATGATCAGCCAGGGCCTGCGGTCCCGCAGCTTGCCGTACACCCGCGGGACGACCTGGTCCGAGCCCACCTCCACCAGTTCGAGCTCCCTGGCCAGCGACGTGAACTGGGACGCCATCAGGTCGGGGTCCTCCGCGTCGATGAATCCGACGAACCGGTACTTCGGCAGGTGGCGGTAGGCGTACTCGACGGCGAGCTGCGTCTTGCCGACACCGCCCAGCCCGTGGACGACCTGGATCGCGCCGTCGCCCGCCGAGGTGAGGCGCCGTCGCAGCTCCCGCAGGGTCGCGTCGCGGCCGGTGAAGTGGGTGTTGCGCGGCGGCAGCCGGTAGGTCGCGGGCGTTGTCGGGCGCGGTGGGCGCTCCCCGCGTGGCTGCTGTAGCAGTGGGACCAGTGCGAGCGGGATCAGGAACAGGAGGACCAGCCACGGGTGGACGCGCACGAAGTCGAGCGGTCCGGGCCAGCGGCTGTGCCCGGAGGCGGCGTTGAAGGCGAGACTGCCGACGAAGAGTACGAGCAGACCGGCGACCGCGCCGACCAGCCTCCGCCGCATGGCTCCCCCTCGGGTCGTGACGGCGACCGCGACGGCCACAGCCGACGCGAGCATAGCCCGGAAGTCTCCACACCCGAAGGGCGGTTGACCGACGGCCGGCGGAGGGCCCGACACGGGTCTTCACCAGCGCGCCAGACCTGCCGGACCGCCATCCCCTCACCCGTCGTGGTCAGTTCCACGCGATGCGGCGGACCCGACACGCCGACCGCGACGCCGAATCCCCCGGGGCATAGGGTGACCGACCGTGGAAGACACCAAGCATGATCTCGGACATCTCGCACGGGACCGGGCCGAACGGCGGGCCGCGCAAGGGCCGGAGGTGACCCGATGACTCGCCAGGCCAGCCCCCGGGGGCTCGACCGGTACCGCCACGACCGGTTCGGCATGTTCGTCCACTGGGGCCTGTACTCGATGATCGGCCGCGGCGAGTGGGAGCAGGTCGTCGCCCGCATTCCGCCGGCCGAGTACGCGCCGCTGGCCAAGCTGTTCAACCCCGCCGCCTTCGACGCCAAGAAGCTCGTGGCCCTCGCGGAAGCGGCGGGCCAGCGCTACCTCACCATCACCAGCCGCCATCACGACGGCTTCTCCATGTACGACACCAAACTCTCCGACTTCAGGATCACCCGCTCCCCGTTCCGGCGCGACCCGATCGCCGAACTCGCCGACGCCTGCCGGGAGTCCGGCACCGTCAAGCTCGGCTTCTACGTCTCCCTCGTGGACTGGCACCACCCCGGCTACCTCGACACCACCCGCTGGGAGGAATACCTCGCCTTCCTCTTCGGGCAGGTCGAGGAGCTGTGCACGCAGTACGGAGACGTCGCCCAGATCTGGTTCGACGGCGACTGGCCCAACTCGCCCGTGTCAGGCGAACACCCCGGCTGGTTCACCACCGACCAGCCGTGGCGCTACCCCGAGCTGTACGACCTCATCCACCGCCTCCAGCCGGACGCCGTACTCCTCAACAACCGCAAGGACGGCCTGCAACCCGGCGAGGACGTCCAGGGCTTCGAGAACGACCTCCCGGGCGAGAACACCTCGGGCCTCAACCCCGGCCCGGCCCTCGCCGTACCCCGCGAGACCTGCCTGACCATGAACCACAGCTGGGGCTACGTACCCCACGACACGGCCTACAAAGAACCCGACCGGCTCATCGCCACACTGCTCGACTGTGTGGCAGCCGACTCCAACCTGCTGCTGAACATCGGCCCCACACAGTCCGGCGACGTACCCGCCCCCGCACAGGAGCGGCTGCGCGACATAGGCCGCCGGCTCGAACCCCACGGCGACGCCGTGTACGGCGCCGGCCCGGGGCCGGACCCCGGAAGCATCCGCACCCGGGACGGGCGAGTCCTGGACCCGGCCGATCTGATGCCCCGGAGCTGACAGGGCGGCCGACCACCACACCAACAGCCAACACAGGCCGTGTGGTTGGGACACACCCGTGGGAACGGCGTAGAACGGGATGAGGCGCACACACTCAGCCGATTGGGTGATACCGCAACCCAGGACTTGTGGCATATGCCGGGATCCTGCGTTACTGGACCTATTCCAACCAATGGGCAGCCCGTACCACTCGGGAAGCGTGGTGCCGGAGTTGGCTGTCGCCCTCCACACGTGGGGAGGGTGCGGGTACGACGGGGTCACGATGGGCACCCCGAGGGGGTTGGATCGCCAGTCGGTGCCGCTCGCGCGGTGCCGACTGGCTTTTTCTGTGCCGGCCGGCGCAGACCGAGGGCGCGCGCCGGTGGTACACGGGCGCCACCGCGCCGCGTTCAAAAATGTCGCGAATGACACCTTGTCAGAGATGGCTCCCTATGGGGTACTTGAGACAGCGAACCGGTGGGCCGCCCATCCCAGACCGGGGATCACGGTAAAGGGCGGCGCCTGCCGGTTCTTCCTCTGTGTGCCTACGAGGGAACTCCGTTGACCAGGCGGCACGGTTCACCCGTCCGTCCTCCCGTGAGGGTCTTCCGCGAAGGACGGCCCGGCGGTCCCCAGGCTTCGCTGCGTCCTCAGTCCCACGTCCTGTCAGCGAGGAGTCTCTCCATGCCTATTTCCCCGAACCAGGGATCCACCGGCGGTGGCACGCTGGTGACCATCACTGGTACGAACCTGTCCGGCACCAGCGCCGTGAAATTCGGCACCAAGTCGGCCACCAGCGTCACCAACGTATCGCCGACCCAGGTCACGGCCGTGTCGCCCTCGGGCGCCGGCAGCGTCGGGGTGACCGTGACCACCCCGGGCGGCACGAGCAACCCGATCCCGTTCTTCTACATCGGTGCCCCGTTCAAGTCCTCGCTCGGGCCGACCTCCGGCCCCCTGGCGGGCGGCAACACGGTCACCATCAACGGTGTCGGGCTGGCGACGGCCACCAGTGTGTCGTTCGGCGCCAACTCCGCGACGCCCACGGTCATCTCCGACACCCAGCTCACCGTCGCCGTGCCGGCGGGCGCGGCAGCGGGCCCCGTCGGAGTGAGCGTGACCACCGCGGGCGGAACGAACAACGGTCTGTCCTACACCTACGTGGACGTTCCCACCGTCACCGCCGTCACGCCCACCTCCGGGCCGACGTCCGGCGGCACCGGTGTGACCATCACGGGGACCAACCTCGGCACCACCGAGTCGGTCACCTTCGACGGCAACCCCGCACCGTTCACCCTGGTGAACTCCACCACGGTCTCGGCGGTGACCCCGCCCGGCGCCGCCGGCGCGGTCGATGTGGTGGTGACCAACCCGGCCGGCTCCGACACGGCCGCCGGCGCGTTCACCTACGTCGCGCCTCCCGGTATCTGACCGTCACCCACGCTGCCGCCCGGCCCTCGCCGGGCGGCAGCCTGCCTTGACCACCGCTTCCCGAGCGGTGATTCCCGCCCTCCCCGCCGGCCGGCCATGTGTTCCCCGGCGGGCGGGGGCACCCATCCGCCGACGCCTCGGGCGCGGCGGTTTCTCCCGGCCCGGACCGGACATCCGCGTCACCCCTGGGCTTCGCCCAGGCTGCCATAGGAGCATCCATATGCCGCCCACGATCAGCACCATCAATCCCTCGCAAGGGCCCACCACCGGGGGTACCACCGTCACCCTCACCGGCACCGGGATGACGGGGTCCACCGCCGTACGGTTCGCCAGCACCAACGCGACGTCCTTCATCGTGAACTCCGCCACCCAGATCACCGCCGTGAGCCCGCCCCGCGCCGCGGGTGCGGCGGCGGTGATCGTCGTCCATCCCACCGGCAACAGCAACTCGGTGACGTTCACCTATGTCGTGTTGACGGTCCCGGTTGTCACGAGTGTGGCGCCCAGCAGCGGTCCGACATCGGGCGGCACCAGTGTCACCCTCACGGGAACCGGGTTCACCGGGGCCACGGCGGTCACCTTCGCCGGGGTCCCGGCGACGTCCTTCACCGTGAACTCGGCAACCCAGATCACCGCCGTGACACCCGCGGGAAGTACCGGGGCCGCGGTGGTGGCCGTCACGACACCGGGGGGCACCAGCGCCCCGGACGCCTTCTTCTTCTACGCCGCCTCTCCCGTCCTCGACAGTGCCGCGCCCACCCAGGGCCCGACGGCCGGCGGCGTGGTGGTCACACTGACCGGAAGCAATCTGCTCAACGCCAGTGCCGTACGGTTCGGGATCACCAACGCCACCTCCTTCACCGTGGTGTCGGCGACCCAGATCACGGCCACCGCCCCTCCGGGGACGGGAAGTTCACCGATCACGGTGATCACGCCGGGCGGCACGAGCAACCCCGTCGCCTTCACCTATGTCACCGCGCCCACTCTGACCGCGCTGGTGCCGAGCAGCGGTCCGACGTCCGCGGGCACCGTGGTCACCCTCACCGGCACGAACCTGGCCACGGCCTCGGCCGTCACCTTCGGCGGTACGGCCGTCCCGTTCACCGTCGTGTCGGACACACAGATCACCGCGGTCGCACCCGCGGGAGCCGCGGGTCCGGTCACCGTGACCGTCACCACGGCGGGCGGCACCGGCCCCGGACTGACCTACACCCGAGTCGCCGCGCCCGGCATCTGACACGCGGACGCCGGGGAAAGGAGCCGCCGCACACCCCTCGTACGGCCCTGCCGACCGCTCCCCCACTCGATTGCCGACGACCGTTCCGGGCCGCTGATCCAGTCAGGCTATATGTGGGCGCCGCCTCCCCGGACGGCGAAAGAGATCGCCATAGCGTGAAGCTCCACGGCGCCCGCGCCCCGCGGGCCCGGCGACAGAACAAGGAGCCGAACCGGTGAACATCACACCACGCAGAGGGAGACTCGTCGTCGCCACAGCCCTGGCCGCCGTGCTGGGGCTGGCCTCGCCGGCCTGGGCCGTACCGTCGAGCACCACGGTGACGGCCACTCCGCAATCCGCCCAGGTGGGCGCCTCGGTGCTGCTGGCGGCCACGGTCGACTGTCCCGCCGACCCCACCGGCGGACTCGGCGTGACGTTCTTCGACGGCAGCACCGAGCTCGACACCGTGCTCGTCAACGCCAACGGCCAGGCGAGCTACAACACCACGTTCACCACCGTCGGCTCGCACACCATCACCGCCGCCTACAACGGCACCTCGGAGTGCGACGCCTCCAACAGCACCACGACCGTCCAGGTGACGTCCGCCCCGACGCCGCCCGGTCCGAACCCCGGCTTCTGTCTGCTCGCCTGCGGCGGACTGATCAACTTCTCCACCGGTGACATCAACAACACCGTCAACATCAACAAGAACAAGTACGGGAACCAGCACAACGGGCGTCCGCACTAGGGCCTGTCGTTTGGATCAGGCCGGATCAGGGAGCGGGGTCTGGTGCGTGCGAGCGCAAGGCGGAGGAGGGAGACAACGCGGAGCGTTGGCGACCGACGACAACGCGGCGGGCGTGCGTGCCAGGGACCGCGAGCCCGGCAAGATCCGAACCACAGGCCCTAGGTGCACCGCACGCGAGGGTTGTCGACAGGCGCCGGCCCACCGGCCGCGCCTGTCGCGCCCGGTCGGTCCTCGGCGGGGCGGGCGTGCCCGAGTTCTGCCTCGATGGTGTCCAGGGCCCGTCTCGCGGCGGCGAGCTGTTCCCGGAGGTCGTGCCGCGTGTCGGGGGCGGCTCCGCGCTGTCCCGGTCCCGCGTCCGTCTCGGCCTCCATCTCCCGTGCTTCCTGGAGGGAGTTGATGACGACGCCGATGAGCAGGTTCACCAGGAGGAACGAGCCGAGCAGCACGAAGGAGGCGAAGTAGAGGATGGTCCAGCGGGAGATTTCCAGGCCCGCCCGTACCGCGTCGCCGAGGCCGTCGAGGGTGATCAGAAGGAACAGGGTGAGGGCCGCGCGGCCCAGTGAGCCGTAGTGCTCGGGGTCCTCGGGGGCGAAGAAGACCCAGCCGACCATCGCGTAGACGTAGAGAAGCAGCGCGCCGACGAGTACGAAACTCAGCGTTCCCGGCAGGCTCTTGCCGACGGCCACGATGACGATGCGCAGCTGCGGGAGGAACCGGGCCGCGCGCACCACGCGGGCCAGGCGCAGGAGTCGCAGTACGGTCGCGTTCTCGCGTGCGAAGGGCATGAAGGCCAGGCCGACCACCGCGAGGTCGAAGAGGTTCCACGGATCACGGAAGAAGTCCTTGGGGCGGTCCGCACAGGCGGCGGCGCGCAGCAGGATCTCGGCGGTGAAGGCCGCGAGGAAGACATGTTCGGCCGCCTTCAGTGTGTCGTGCCACTGCTCCACGGCGCCGGTGTAGGTCTCGGCTCCGAGCAGTACGGCGTTGCCGAGGATGAGACCGAAGACCGCGGCGGTGAACGCGGCCGACTCGGTGATACGGCGTGTACGGACCGCCAGGGCGAGGCGTAAGTGGGCGGTCCGTTCGGACATCGCGATGTCGCTTCTTTCAGGTCTCGCTCGTCGCGGGGCCGACGAGTTCTTCCAGCAGGTCTTCCATGGTGACGAAGCCGAGGACGGCGCCCGTGCCGCCGGCCACCGCCGCGAGATGGGTTCCGGCGGATCGCATCGCGGTCATGGCGTCGTCGAGCGGTGTGTCCGTCTCGACGCGCACCACCGGGCGCAGGGCGGTGGCGGGCAGCGGCAGATCGCGTTCCGTCACCCCGAGGGTGTCCTTGATGTGCAGATATCCCCGCACCTCGCCCTCCGGCCCGGTGACCGGCAGACGGGAGAATCCCGAGGTGGCCGCCGTACTTTCCAGAAGACGCGGTGTGACGTCGTGCCGGACGGTGACCGTTCTGGCGAGGGGCACCATCACCTCGCCCACGGGCCGGGTGCCCAGTTCAAGGGCGTCGCGCAGACGCTCGCCGTCGGCCGGTTCGATCAGGCCGGCGTCGCTTGAGCCCTTGACCATCCGTACGAGTTCGTCGTCGGTGAAGACCGAGGCGACCTCGTCCTTCGGTTCGACCTTCATCAGCCGCAGCAGCACGTTCGCGAAGGCGTTGATGCCGAAGATGACCGGCCGCAGGCCGCGGGTCAGGGCGACGAGTGACGGAGCGAGGATCAGCGCGGTCCGCGCCGGGGCGGCGAGCGCGATGTTCTTCGGGATCATCTCGCCGATCAGCATGTGCAGATAGGTGGCCAGGGTCAGCGCGATCACGAAGGCGATCGGGTGGACGAGGCCGTCCGGCACACCGAGGGACTCGAAGGGCGGTTCCAGGAGATGGGCGATGGCCGGCTCCGCCACCGCGCCGAGGACCAGCGAGGAGATGGTGATGCCGAGCTGGGCGGTGGCCATCGCCGCCGACAGGTGCTCCAGCCCCCACAGGGTGTTCCTGGCACGGGTGTTGCCCTTGAGGGCGGCCGGTTCGATCTGGCTGCGGCGTACGGAGATCAGGGCGAACTCGGCCCCGACGAAGAAGGCGTTGGTGAAAAGGGTGAAAGCACCGATGGCCAGCTGAAGGGCTGTCATGACGGCTCCGTGTCGTTCGGTGAAGCCGGGGACGGCGGCTCGGGGGCGGTGACGCGGACGCGGTCCGCGCGGTGGTGCTCGATGTGGAGGACGGCCAGCTGCCATCCCTGGACGTCGAGCCGGTCCTGGACGGTGGGGATGCGCTCCAGCCGGTCGGCGATCAGACCGGCGAGGGTCTCGTAGGAACCCTCGGGGGCCTCGAACCCGATGCGTTCGAGCTCGTCCAGGCGGACGCCGCCGTCCGCCTCCCAGACGGCACGGCCGTCCGCGGCGGGCTCACGCTCGATCAGATCGGGGCGCTCGTGGAGGTCGTGCTCGTCGCGGACCTCGCCGATGACCTCCTCCACGATGTCCTCCACCGTGGCGATGCCCGCGGTACCGCCGTACTCGTCGACGACGACGGCCATCGTGCGGCTCTGCCTGAGCCGTCGCAGCAGCCGGTCCACGGGGAGGGAGTCGGGTACGCGCAGTGGCTCGGTCACCAGCGCGGTGACCGGGGTGTCGCCCCGTACCGCTTCGTCGAGGGCCAGCACGTCACGGATGTGGACGGTGCCGACGATGTCGTCCAGGCCGTCGCGGTGGACGGGGAAACAGGACAGCCCGGTCGCGAAGGCCAGGTTCGCCGCGTCGGCGGCCGTGGCTCGGGCCTCGAGGACCCGCATGTCGACGCGCGGAGTCATGACGTTCTCGGCGGTCAGCTCGCCCAGGTGGAGTGTGCGGACGAACAGTTCGGCGGAGTCCTTCTCGATGGCGCCCTCGCGGGCGGAGTGCCGTACGAGGGCGACGAGTTCCTCCGGCGTACGGGCGGAGGCCAGTTCCTCGGCGGGTTCCAGACCGATCCGGCGTACGACCCGGTTGGCGGTGTTGTTCAGATGCCGGATCAGCGGGGCGAAGCAGGCGGTGAAGCCCCGCTGCGGGGCCGCGACCACCTTCGCGACGGCCAGGGGGCTGGCGATCGCCCAGTTCTTCGGCACGAGTTCGCCGATCACCATGAGCATCACGGTGGACGCCGCGACACCGAGCACGGTGGCGGCGGTCGAGACACCGCCCGCGGGCAGGCCGGTGGCCTCCAGCGGGCCGCGCAGCAGCACGGACAGGGAAGGCTCCGCCAGCATGCCGATGATCAACGAGGTGACGGTGATGCCGAGTTGGGCGCCGGACAGCTGGAAGGTCAGCCGTTTCGCGGCCTTCAGGGCGCTTCCGGCGCCCCGCTCCCCCGCGTCGGCCGCGCGCTCCAGCTCGTCGCGTTCGACCGTGGTCAGGGCGAACTCGGCCGCCACGAAGACGGCGCAGGCAAGGGTGAGTGCCAGGGCGAGAAGCAACAGGAGCACGGCGCTCATCGCGACACCTCCGGCCCGCGGCTCGCGCACGCCCTGGGAGTGACAGCGGCGGCGACAACGGCGGCGCCGCCTGCGCCGGGAGGTTCATCCATGACGGGACCACAGCTCTCTGTCGGTCGGTGGGTCGATCTGATGACGGACGGAATCGGATCGGGCACGGTCGTGTTCAGCGGACACCGTCGAAGTCGCCGCCGACGGTCAGGGTCACTTCACCAGGGGTGGCGTCGCTGTCCTTGGACGGCTCCGTTCCGGGCAGCCGGGAGGCGAGCGCCCGTGCCTGCCGTTCCAGTCCGCCGGGAAAGCTGACCGATGTGTCGTCGCTGCCCCGGGGCGCGTTGCCGGTCCCCACGACGGTGAAGCCGGCCGCGCGCAGGAGGTCGGCGACCTTGGCCGCCTCGCCGGCCTTGCCCGTCGCGTTGAGTACGCGGACCTGGACCGCCGTCGCGTAGAGCGGGTTCTCGCTGTCGGCCTCGACCGACTTCTTGTCCACCTCCCGGTCCTTGGCCAGCGAGGAGAACAGGTCGGCCGCCTGCGGATACTGCCAGACGACATTCGCCTTGTCGGTGGGTACGTCGGCCTCGCGCGGGTAGTTGGGCACGGTCAGGAAGGTGAGCCGGTCGCCGGGGATCCCCTTGAGTTCGGAGGCGAGCGCCGTCAGGGGCTTGATGCCGGCCAGTTCCTTGTCCGTGGTCAGCGACTCGGTCGCCGAGTCGAGGAAACCGTACAGAGCCGTCGGACTCGTCAGCTTCTTCTGCGCCTTGGCCGCGAGCGCCTCCATGAACTCCTGCTGACGGCCTATGCGGCCGATGTCGGAACCGTCTCCGACGCTGTAGCGGGTTCTGACGTAGCCGAGCGCCTTCTCGCCCTTGACCGTCTGGCATCCCGCTTCCAGGTCGAGATGTGCCTTCGTGTCGTGGATCGCCGTCTCGGGACACACCTCTATGCCGTCCAGGGCGTTCACCATGCCCTTGAACCCCTGGAAGTCGACCGACATGAAGTGGTCGATGCGCAGGCCGGTGTTCTCCTCGACCGTCCTGATGGTGCAGGCCGCGGCTCCGGCGACCTCGCCGCTGGTGCCGCCGACGGCGAACGCCTCGTTGATCTTGAACTGGTGCGCCGTCGAGGTGGTGCCGTCGCCGCGGTCGCAGGCCGGTATCCGGACCCAGGAGTCGCGGGGCAGGGAGACCACGGTCGCCCACTCCCGGTCGGCCGCCACGTGCATGACCATCAGGGTGTCCGACTGCATGGTGGTCAGGCCCTTGCCGTACTTCCCGTTGTCGCCGTCGCGCGAGTCCGAGCCGACCACGAGGATGTTCTTCGATCCCGGACTGGTGTTGGCCGGCCGATCGTCGCCGAGTTTGCTGTCGATGTCCGCGGAGTGGATGTTGCCGTCCAGGCTCTGGTACGCCCAGAGGCCGGCGCCGCCGGCAGCCACCAGCAGGACGGCCAGCACGGCGCCGCCACGTACGAGGAGCCGGCCCCGCCTGGTCAGCCGCGCGGGCGGCTCTCCGCCGGCGTCGCGCGCCGCGCGCCCCCGTGGCTTCCTGCGTTCCCCACCCATGTCGTTCCTTCCGCGTCCGGCGTGCGGTTCTGCCCGCCCCGTCGCCGGGCCGAATCACACCACACGAACTCTACATAGCTGTAGAGGATCGCTCGGCGTCGGCCTCGGCCGGCCGGGTCCGGTCCGGACGACACCCCCTACAGCGGGGTCGCCGCTTCGAGTACGAGAAAGAGCGCGATCGCGGCATTGAGGGCGGACAGCGCGGACAGCGCCGTGCCCGCAGCGGCGACGTAGGCCGCGACGCCGGTCGGGGTGAGCGCCGGCGGCCAGCGCCGGTCCGGCGGTACGGGGCCCAGCAGCGCGGCCACCCTGCGCGGCACCGGTCCGGCTGCGAACGCGGGCAGCGGCGGCGCGGAGGCGCGCCGGGAGACGAGCGCGGCCTTGCCCACGGCACGGGCGGCCGTGCGCCGGTCACCCGTCACGCGGGCGGCCTCCTCGTCCGCCCAGCGTTCGGTGCCGTAGGTGACGGCGGACATCAGCGGACGCAGCAACGGGTTGGCACAGCCCGCCAGCCGGACCGCGAGCAGCAGGCGGTGATGGCGGCCCGCGAGGTGCGCGCGCTCGTGCGCGAGCAGCGCCTCGCGCTCCGCCGGGTCGAGGCACGCCAGCATGCCGGTGGACACCACGATCCGGCCGGGGGTGCCGGGGAGCGCGTAGGCGTACGGGGACGCGTCACGCAGGACCGCTACCTCGGAGCGGTCCGGATCGGAGTCGAGTGTGCGATGCGCGAGCGCGTGGAAACGGTGCTGACGCGCCACGACGCACGCGCACGCCGTCGCCACCACCAGCAGGGCGATGATGGCCGCCTTGCCGAAGAACTGGTCGTGCGGCACCGCCTCGCGCACCTCCGGGTCCGACCAGCCGTCGGGCAGCGGATTGCCGGGCAGTTGAGCGGTGCCGACGACCACCAGCAGTCCCAGGCACAGCGTGCTGCACGACGCGAGGATCACCGCGACGGCCGCCAGCAGGCGGGCGGCACGTCGTGGGTGCAGGTGCCGCTCGGCCAGGCGCGCGATGGGCAGCGCGGTCAGCGGAAGCACCAGGGGCAGGAAGACGAAGACACCCATGGATCATTCGTCCGGTTCGGCGGTCGGTGCGGCGGGCGATCCGGGCCCGGCGTCGTTCAGCAGGGACCTCAGAAGGTCCTCGTCGTCGGAGGACAGAGCCGATACGAAGCTGGACAGGACAGCGTCGCGGTTGTCCTGCCGGTCGAGCAGTCGGCGCATGCTCAGCGCGGTGAGATCGGCCTCGTCCACCGCGACCGACTGCCACAGGACGGGCCGCCCGGGGCCGGTGCGGGTCACGGCCTTCTTCTCGTGCAGACGGGTCAGGATCGTGATGATCGTGCTGTACGAGAGGTCCTCCCCGAGTCGCCGCTGAACCCAGCCGACGGGCACCGGAGTGGTGGCGTCCCCGAGCGCCGAAAGCACCAGCGCTTCGAGCTCCCCCTGCCCCCGCCTCCGGGCGCGCGCTGGCTGCCCGTGATCATCACGCTCTCCGGCCACGATGTGATCCCCTTCCCGAATCCGGCTGTCCCACAACGACCTCCGGCATCGAGCCGGCAGGTCCGCGGGACGCTCCACTCTCGCTGATCGCGGCGGATCCCGCAGCATCCAATCTCTACAGTGTTGTAGATTTCAGGGAGCGGCACAGAGCCCCCGGACGGTCATCGTCCGGAACACGACGAGTGGAGAGTGGGAATCGCGATGGGTGTGAGCCTCGGCAAAGGCGGAAATGTCTCGCTGAGCAAGGAGGCCCCCGGCCTGACCGCGGTCCTTGTCGGCCTCGGGTGGGACGTCCGGACCACCACCGGCGCCGACCACGACCTGGACGCGAGCGCGCTGCTCTGCGACCAGGCCGGCAAGGTGCTCTCCGACGAGCACTTCGTCTTCTACAACAACCTCACGAGCCCGGACGGCTCCGTCGAGCACACCGGCGACAACCTCACCGGTGAGGGCGAGGGCGACGACGAGACCGTGAAGGTCGACCTCGCCTCCGTACCCGCCGGCGTCGCGAAGATCATCTTCCCCGTGTCGATCCACGACGCCGACACCCGCGGCCAGAGCTTCGGCCAGGTGCGCAACGCGTACATCCGCGTCGTCAATCAGGCGGGCGGAGCGGAGATCGCGCGCTACGACCTGAGCGAGGACGCGTCCACGGAGACCGCGATGGTCTTCGGTGAGCTGTACCGGCACGGCGCGGAGTGGAAGTTCCGCGCGGTCGGACAGGGCTACGCCTCGGGTCTGAGCGGCATCGTCAAGGACTTCGGCGTCAATCTCTGAACCCCGTAACATCATCGGCCGGCCGCCGTCGTCCTCGACCGGCCGGGCGGCCACCGTCCCCTGTAGAGAGCGGAACGAATCATGACTGTCAATCTTTCCAAGGGCCAGCAGATCAGCCTCACCAAGTCCGGCGGCGGTGAACTCACCGTCGTACGGATGGGACTGGGCTGGAAGTCCGCGCCCCGCAAGGGCTTCTTCGCCCGTATGACCGCCCGTGAGATCGACCTGGACGCGTCGGCCGTCCTGTTCGCCGGGAAGGAGGCGCAGGACGTCGTCTTCTTCCAGCACCTGAACAGCGACGACGGTTCCGTGCGGCACACCGGCGACAACCGCGTGGGCGGCGCCGGCCAGGGCGGGGACGACGAGTCGATCGTCGTCGACCTGCAACGCGTCCCCGTACACGTCGACCAGATCGTGTTCACCGTCAACTCGTTCACCGGCCAGACCTTCGAAGAGGTCGACAACGCCTTCTGTCGCCTGGTCGACGAGACGACCGGGCAGGAACTGGCGCGCTACACCCTGACCGGCGGCGGGCGGCACACCGCGCAGATCATGGCCAAGGTGCGGCGCTCCGGCGGCGGTTGGCAGATGACGGCCATCGGCGCCCCCGCCGACGGCCGCACCTTCCAGGACCTGATGCCTTCCGTCGCCTCGCACCTCTGACGAAGCGCGCGCGACGCGAAGACAGCAGAGACGCCGGAGACACCGGGGAAAACCACAACTCGGGGGCGGTATGGACGGATCACCGCGGCTCCACGACGAGGACAGAGCCGACTACACCGCGGCACTGGACGACGTCATCGGGTCGGCCGAAATGCAGCGGCGGCTGGAACGGGCCGGCGTCAAAACGAGTCGGCTACGCGTTCTGGGACTGGCAGCCGGACCGCGGGTGGCATCGGCCGTCGAGCCCGAGTACCGGTCGTACCTCGCGCTACGGCGGCAGGCCGGCGGCGAGGGACCTCCTCTCATACCGTCCTTGTCCGGACCGGGGCGCCAACAGGTGGACGGCGCGGGCCTGTTGCCGGTCCTGGCCGTCCTCACCCCCATCCTCGCCCTCATCGCCGCCGGCGTGTTCCTGCTGCTGGGTCACGGCCTGCGCTTCGCCGGGAGCGCACCGGCCGCGGCGGACACCCTCGTCCTTTCCGGCTGGATCAGTCTCGGCGTCGGGGTGCTGACCGCCGTCGGCGGCGTTCTCGGGCTGTACCGGACGGCCTCACGACACCGAGCGCTGGGAAGCCGGCGGGACCCGGGGCCTTCGTCGGAGCTGGCGGCGGCCCGGACTGCCTGGCAGCGACAACTGCGCGAGGCCATACGGGCGCTTCTGCTCCAGTACCTCGACGAATTCGCGCCGCCCGTGGCGGGCGACGACGAGCCGGCGGCCCATCGCCCCCGCTTCAGCAGCCCCCGCTACAGCGGGCCCGACTTCGGAAGTCCCGAGCCCCCGCGGCCTGATCTCCCCACCCTGCGGGGCTGATCCCGCGAACAGCGGCGGCAGCGGCAACGGCGTTACGGCCGGGGCTTGTTCGCGAACACCCACCGGTTGCCCGCCAGCGCGTCGTTGTCCTCGGGCAACGGGCCGCGTCCGTGGTGGCGGGTGAAGTCGAAGGGGGTGTGGACCGATGTGGACCAGCCCTTGCCCGCCAGATCACCGGCGGAGTCGGGCCGCGGCTCCCTGTCGAACAGGTCGAGCAGATCGATGCCGATCTGCCGCGTCGTCGAGGTGTAGAGCGGACTGTCGCGGTACTCCAGCAGGTCCTTGTCCAGCTTGACCTCGAACGCCAGGGCGCTCCCTCCCGCGCTCAACCGGTCGACCGTGTCGATGAGATACGTCTCGGCGGCGTTGGGCAGGTAGAACAGCAGCCCCTCGGCCAGCCAGACGGTCGGTGCGGCCGTGTCGAAGCCGGCGTCGGCCAGCGCGCCGACCCATCCTTCGCGCAGATCGATCGGGATGGGTACGCGCTCCGCCTTCGGGGTGGCCGACAGTCCGTCCAGCACCTTGTGCTTGAACGCCAGCACGCCTTCCCTGTCGATCTCGAAGATCACACAGCCGGGGGGCCAGTCGAGCCGGTACGCCCGCGAATCCAACCCCGCCCCCAACAGGACCACTTGGCGGGCGCCGCTCGTGTGCACCGACCGGAGGAGGAAGTCGTCGAGGACCCTCGTACGCAGACCGAAGTAGCGCGCGAACCGCCCCCACAGCGGGTTCGCGTCCCCGTCCTCGACCTGTTGTATGCGGACCGGCCAGGCGGCGGACGCCGGTGCGGCGAGCACGAAGTGCTCCGCATAGATGTCCCTTGCCAGGGTGTCGTGGCGGTGGGTCTCGATCGCCCGCGCCGCGGCGACCATGAGAGCGGTCAGACCGACACCCCCTTCCACGCCCTCCACACCGGTGTTCGGATGCGCTGTGCCGACCACATGTCCTCCCTTGGACGAGTTGGGACCACGAGGAGTGAGAAGTACTGATGAGGGATCGCGGTACCGCTGAGGGAACACCGGTGTGCGATCAGCGGTGCCCGATCAACATCGGGCGATCAGTGGTGGACGCGCGACGCCACCACTCGGGGCGCCCCGTTCACCGGCCTGGTCCCGGACCGGGCCGCACCGCCCGGAAGCAGGACGGGTTTGATCACGCGGCCCGCGTCGCAGTCGCGTTCGGCCTCGTTGATGTCGGCGAGTGGGTACGTACGGATCAGTTCGTCGAAGGGGAACCGGCCGGCCTGCCAGAGCCCGGTCAACCGCGGAATCAGCAGTCCCGGCACCGCGTCCCCCTCGCAGATGTGGGAGATCTTCCTGCCCCGGTCCAGTGCCCCCGGTTCGATCGGCAGCGCGGTGTGGAGCCGTGCCACGAGACCGAGGTGGCCGGTGGGGCGCAGCGCCCGTAGCGCGTCGTTGATCAGCCGGGCGGAGCCCGTGGTGTCCAGCGCGTACCGCGCGCCGCCGTCGGTCAGTCGCCGGATGCGGCCGGGCAGATCGGCCGATGCGGCGTGCAGCGGGACCGCGCCGAACCGTTCGGCGAGGGCGAGTCGTTCGGGGTGCCGGTCGACGGCAACGGTCACCGCTCCGGACGCGGCGGCGGCCATCACCGCGGCCAGGCCCACCGCTCCCGCGCCGAGGACCGCGACGGTGTCGCCGGGCCCGGCGCCGAAGGAGTTGAAGACCGCTCCGGCGCCGGTGAGGAAGCCGCAGCCGAGCGGGCCGAGCAGTTCGACGGGCAGCGAGGGGTCTGCCCGGACGGCGTTGCGGGCAGGAACCACCGCGTACTCGGCGAACGACGACTGGCCGAACCACCGGGGGGCCAGCTCGTCCCCGGCCGCGTCGGTGAACCGTGCGGCGTGCTCCTTGCGCCCTCCGAAGAGGTTGAGCGAGGCGAAGGAGTCGCAGTAGGCGGGGGCCGCGCCCATACAGTTCCGGCAGTTTCCGCAGGAGTCGAAGCTCAGTACGACGTGGTCTCCGACGCTGAGACCGGTGTGCGGGCCGCCTGTCTCCTCCACGATCCCGGCCCCCTCGTGGCCGAGCACCGCCGGCAGCGGTGAGCGGCCCGCCGAACGCCGGACGGCGAGATCGGTCCTGCACATCCCGCAGCCCGCGATCCTGACCAGGACCTCGCCGTCGGCCGGTCCCGTGTTGAGGGTCACCTCCTCGACGGCGAATCGGCTGTCGTACGAGCGCAGTACCGCCGCGCCGAAACTCATCGTCATATGCCGGACCTCGCCGTCATGTGCCGGACCTGGTCGTCATGTGCCCGACCTCGTATTCATGCCGCCTCCGGACGGTGTACGACGAACGGTCTGAGGTTCCCGTAGAGCCCCCACAGCCCGCCCGCGACGCCGACACCGCTCTCCTTGATGCCCGCGAAGGGCTGGGCGAGGGAGAGTTCGGCGTGGTGGTTGATCCACGCCGTCCCGCACTCCAGTTGGTCGGCCACCGCCTCGGCCCGGTCGAGATCGGTCCCCCATACCGAGCCCCCGAGCCCGAAGCCGGTGTCGTTGGCCGCCTCGACGGCTTCGTCCAGGCTCCCGTACGGCAGCACCGGCAGGACTGGGCCGAACTGCTCCTCCGTCACCACCGGGCTGCCGGGCGGGACATCGGCCAGGATCGTCGGGGCGTAGAAGTGGCCGGGCCGGTCCAGCCGGTGCCCGCCGGTCACGACCCGGGCACCGTCCGCCAGGGCCCGCGCCATGTAGCGCTCGACGCGGGACAATTGGGGGGCGTTGTTGACCGGGCCCAGTTGCGTACCGGCGTCGAGGCCGGGACCCACGACCGCGGCCTTCGCGCGCCGCGCGAGGGCCTCGACGACGTCGGAGTAGAGCCGGGCCGGGGCGTAGACGCGCTTGACCGCCATGCAGACCTGCCCGCAGTTGCGGAACGCCGCCCAGAACAGCCGGTCCGCGATCCGCTCCACATCGACGTCCTCCAGCAGGATCGCCGCGTCGTTGCCGCCCAGCTCCAGGGTGACGCGGCCGAGCGACGCAGCCGCGCCCTCGGCGACGGCGCGTCCGGTGGGAATCGAACCGGTGAAGGTCACATGACGGATCCCCGGGTGTGCGGCGAGGCGGGCGCCGAGGGGTTCGTGACCGGTGACGACCGTCAGCACGTCCTCGGGGAGCGCGGTGGAGACGACGGATACCAGAAGCCGTGTGGCGAGAGGTGTGAAGGGAGAGGGCTTCAGCACCACCGTGTTGCCCGCGGCGAGCGCGGGGGCGAACTTCGCCGACGCGAGCTGGAGGGGAAAGTTCCACGGGACGATCGCGGCGACGGGCCCGAGCGGTCGCCAGCGGATCTCGCCGCGTACCGGCCGGCCGTCCGTGATCGGCTGAGGTCCGGGCCCGGGGGCCAGTTCGGCGAAGTAGCGCAGCCGGGCCGCCGTGCGGGCGATCTCCGCGTACGACTCGGCCAGGGGTTTGCCCTGTTCACGGGTGAGCAGGGGGGCGAGGTCCGCGCCGGCCGCCTCCACGGCATCGGCCGCCGCCAGCAACGCGGTCGCGCGGGCGACGGGGTCGGCACGCCAGCCTCGCCAGGCCTTCTGGGCCCTGCCGACGACGGCGTCCAACTCGTCCGGCCGCTGGTCCGGAGCGTCCTCGAAGGTGTCGCCGGTCGCCGGATCGAGTACGGCGAGACGCTTGCCGCGGGTCCTGGACGCGCGGCGGGGCTGAGTCGTCGGCATACCGGGGTCAGCCCGCGGCGAGGGCGGCCGAGTGTTCCCGCGCGTGCCGGTCCATCTCCGCCCGGAAGTCGGCCACCAGCTGCGGCCGGATCCTTCCGGTGTTGCGGTCGCCCCCCTGGCAGACCGCCCCGCGTACCCCCACGATGTCCGTGCCGATGCGGGTCAGCGTGCCGAGGTCGCCCACCTTCACGCTGCCGGCGAGGGCGGCGAGCAGATCGGCCTCGTGGGCCAGCCGGACGAACTCCGCGCAGACCTCCGGCGGGACGTGGTCGAACAGCCGTGTCCCGTCCTTGACCGCGGTGTCGAGCATGGCCGCGTCGGAGCCGGAGAGGCGCGCGATGTCGGGCAGGGCGAGCGGGTTGACGCAGCCGATCCGGTGGGCGTCGGCGTAGCCCGAGGCGACGACGAACGCGTCCGGCCGGTAGTCCTTCACCGCCCGGACGACCCCTCGCATGACGTCGACGGCCTGTTCGGGCGTCGTGCATCCGTAGAGGCCGACCTTGATGTACGTGGCTCCGGAGACAGCCGCGCCGAGTGCGGCCTGGGCCACCGTGCCTGGCTTGTACGGCACGTCTCCCACGGTGGCGGACACCGGCTTGTCCGCCGGGACCGCGTCGCGGATCTCCCTGATGACCCACGGGAAGTTCGCGCCGAGCGACCCCTCGTCGGGCTTCTTGACATCGACGATGTCGAGATACTCCGCCGCTTTCGCGCAGTCGAGGGCCTCTTCGACGCCGTCCGGGGAGATGAGAAGCAACAATGTGGACTCCTTCCACCGCATGTGCACCTGCCAAGAGGCAGGTGTGCGGGGTCGCCTGGATCCCTTTCGGGTCCGCTCATCATTACGGCGGCCCGAGGCCGCCGGTAGGGCGTGCGGAGTCCGAACGGGTACGGCCGGGGAGCATCTGGTGCGCCGTGCGCGCCGGTTCGAACCGGCTCTTTTGACCTTGACACGGTGACAGGCCTTTCACTGCTCACCAGGGAGGTGGTCTCGATGACGATCACGGGAAAGGACACGGGACAGGACACGGATGCGATGCGGGCGCTCCGGGGGTTGGAGGACGGCCGTTCGTCCGTGCGGCTGCGGGCCGCCCTGGCGGTCGGCACGACGCCCGACCCGCGCTTCGTCGACAAGCTGATCGAGCGATCCGCGATCGAGCCCGAGTTCTTCGTCCGCGACATGCTGACCTGGGCGCTCACCCGTCACCCGGTGTCCCTGACGCTTCCCGGGCTGCTCCGCGAGGTCCGCTCGAAGCAGGGGCAGGCTCGGAGCCAGGCGCTGCACACGCTGTCCAAGATCGGGGACGGGCAGGCGTGGCCGGTCATCACGGACACGCTCCTGTCCGACGCGGACGACGAGGTGGCGCGGAGCGCCTGGCGGGCCGCGGTCGTGCTCGTACCGGAAGGCGAGGAGCCGGCGCTGGCCACGGTGTTGGCGACGCAACTCGGGCGCGGTGGGCGGGAGACGCGGCTGAGTCTCAGCCGGGCGCTGGTCGCGCTGGGTGAGGTGATCGTGCCGGCTCTGCTCGCTGCGACGACGGCCCCCGGCCCACGCGCGCGGGCGCACGCGCTCGCCACACAGCGGCTGTTGCACGATCCGGACGCCGGGTTCGAGTTCGCGATCGAGGAGGCGAAGCGCGCCGTGGCCCTCGGAGGGTCCGGCCAGGAGGGACCATAGGGCGTGTTGATCGGTGAGGTGGCGCGACGGTCCGGGGTCAGTCCCCGCATGCTCCGGCATTACGAGTCGCTCGGTCTGGTGCGTCCTTCGGGTCGTACCGGCTCCGGCTACCGGGAGTACTCCGGGGAGGACATCCGGCGGATCTTCCATATCGAGAGCCTGCGTTCGCTGGGTCTGTCGTTGCGTGAGGTCGGACGCGCGCTCGACGATCCCGGCTTCACGCCCTCGGCGCTGGTCGGCGACCTCGTCCGTCAGACGCGTGAACGCATTGCGGCGGAGACCGAGTTGCTCACGCGGCTGCGCCGGATCGATGCCGCCGCCCCCGCCGGCTGGGAGGACGTCCTTCAGGTCGTCGCGCTCCTCCGGGCGCTGGGGTCGAAGAGCGCCGACGCACGCCAGCGCGCGGCGCTCTCCTCGGTCGACGAGGTTCCGGTGCCGGTGGAGGCCCTGGTCGAGGCGGCCCTGAGCGAGACGGATCCGAACGTCGCCGGCGCCCTTCGCTGGGCGTTGGCGCGCTCGGGCGACGGCGGCGCGGCGCTGCTGGCGGAGGGCATCGGCTCACCGGTGGCCGCCGTACGGGAACGTGCCGTCCAGGCCCTCGCCGAGTTGCCCGGCGATGAGGCCACCGCGCGACTGCGGGACGCTCTCGCGAACCCCGACGTCGTGGTCCGCGGGGTCGCGGCTCCGGCGCTCGGGACACGTGGTGTGGCCGACGCGGTCCCGACGCTCGTCGACATGATCGTGGAGGGAAGGAACGACACCGACGCGGCCGACGCGCTGAGCGTCCTGGCGGGCGACCGTGCGACGGCGGACCGGATCGCGACCGGGCTGGTCTACCGGCTCGCCCACGACACCACCGAAGCGCCCGCGCGCGGACGGCTGACCCAGGCGCTGGCGGGAATCCCGGGGACGAGGGCGTCGGGGGCCCTCGTGGAGCTGTCGCACGACGCGGACCGTGCCGTCGCGCTGACCGCGGCGTACCTTCTTCGGCTGCGCGACGCGGGGTGAGCCTCCGGTGGGCCGGAGTGGGACGGCGATGAACGGTAAGTCCCCCGGTCTGCCATCATGGGCGAAACGGAACCTCGCTCCGCTCATAGTGCGCAGGACGGTTCCGCTTCGCAGCCCACGGAAGGAGCGCCGCGGTGGACGACAGCGGCCGGAGCGCGGGAAGCGCCGCCGGATCCAAGCGCAAGGACGCCCGGCGCAACCGCCAGACCCTGCTGGACGCGGCCGCGACGGTGTTCGTCACCTCGGGGGTGGAGGCGCCGGTACGCGACATCGCGGCCGAGGCGGGTGTCGGGATGGGCACGGTCTACCGCCACTTCCCCACCCGGGCGGACCTCGTGATCGCCGTCTACCGCCACCAGGTCGACGCCTGCGCCGCGGCAGGGCCGGCCCTGCTGGCGACCGGCCCGACACCTCATGCCGCTCTCGGGCGGTGGGTCGATCTCTTCGTGGACTTCCTGGTCACGAAGCACGGCCTCGCGGCCGCCATGCAGAACGACAACGCCCGTTTCGAGACGTTGCACGCGTACTTCCTCGACCGCCTCGTGCCGGTGTGCGCGCAACTCCTCGACGCCGCCTCCGCCGCCGGTGAGATCCACTCCGACCTCGACGCCCTCCAGCTCATGCACGGCATCGGAAACCTCTGCATCGGCGCCGACAGCGACCCCGATTACGACGCACGCCGACTGGTCGCGCTCCTGGTGGCGGGCCTGCGCCGACCGTGTGGGGCAGGCTAGGTCCTGTCCGGCGGATCTTCGGGGATCGGCTCGGGGCGTCTGGTGCGGTACATCGCAAGGCGGAGGATCGTGCTCGTACTGGACGTACTTGAATGATTCGACAACGCGGAGAGGTGCCGTGCCAGGCGTCCCGGGCCCCCGAAGATCCGCCGGACAGGGCCTGGCGTCCAAGCGCCGTTCGCCGATGTCGGCGGTCAACACCTGTGGTCCCTGGTGATGACCGGGTGGAACACCGTGCGCCGAGGCGGTCGGCCGCGGCATCGGCCACCGTCGTGGACTCACCCGCCCCTCGCGCCGCACGGTGTCGGGCCGAAGGCTGTACGTATCCTCGCCGACACTTCGGGGTGGGCGCAGCGGTACCTCGCCTCGTCGTGAAGCGAAACTGGCCTGTCACCCCTTCCGCGTAAGCACCGGGCAAGGGACGCGTGCCCAGTGGGCGCGCGTCCCGTTCCCGTTCGCTCACTCCCCCATCGGCACCGTCCAACGCGGGCTCAGTTCTCGACGTCCTTCGAGAAGTCCTCCGCGCACTGGTCCTTCTCGCTCTGGCTGTCGGCGTGCCGCATGCAGTCGCCGAAGCTCTCGAACTCGTCGGAGTTCAGCAGCGATACGCCGATGACGACGAGCACCGTCGAGACGACGAGCCCCAGCGCGCCCAGCACCACGCCGACGATCGACATGGTCCGGTGCGGCGCGCGGCCACCGCGGGCCCGGCGCGCACCGATGATGCCGAGCACCACCGCCAGCAGGCCCAGCACGATCCCGCCGGCGACCGTCCAGAAGAGGAGGCAGGCGATGATGCCCAGCACCAGCGCGGCCACCGCGAGGGGGTTGCTCCGTGCGGGCGCGGGCTCCGGCGCCGTGTACGGCGCCGCGCCGTCGGCGGCCTGGTGGGGGTAGTTGGGCATGGACATCGACATCACCCTCCGTTTTCGAACTCGTCCTTCGGGTTCACCCTCCGCCTGCCCCCAAACACCTGGCGGACACAGCACGGACACGGTGCGTGACGCGGAGCGAGCCATTCCGGCAGGCCGCCGGACAACCGTCGCCTCGCCATGCCGAGGGGGTGGACAATGAAGTACGTCACAGCGACGGAGGCGGACGGTGCCCGCCGCACCGGGGCAGGTGCGGTCAACGGCCCGTCCCCGGGCGCCGATCCGAAGGCGGCCCCTCGGCGGGCCCACGACGCACGGCCACCGAGGCAACTTAGGGGACCCTTCCCTGACACCGTGGTCGCCTGGTAGAGCTGGTGGTGTTCCGTCAACGCATCGGAAGTCACGCAATGAACCAGGACAGCACCGACGATCTGACCCCCTTCTCGATCGACCTCACCTTCGATGAGGCCCGGCGGCGGGCCGAGGTCGTGACCGCCCTCGGACCCCACTGGGACCCCAGGGCCGCGCTCCAGGGCGAGGACGAGGCGTACGCGCTCCTCTATTCGGGACTGGACGCCGAGCAGCAGCGCGTCTACGACATGCTGGTGGAGGCCGGCGTCCTGCCGGGTGAGGAGCCGGGCCGTGCGGCAGCCCATTGACCCGCAGGCGGACCCCTCCCGCCGCGCCTGGATGCCGTGCCCCGTGTGCGACGACGCGCGTCACTGCGCGACCTGCGCCGACCGCCGCAACTGCCATCAGCACTGGCGTTATCTGATCTCCAACAACGGGCCGGTCGTCCACCTCCAGTGCCCGCTGTGCACCCACATGTGGTCGCTCGACACCCGTCCCGGTGTGACGCACCGGGACGACACCACCTCGCACGTCTGAGTCGCCGTCCCCCCGTCGGTACGGGATGTCCGGGCGTCCCGGCGCCTTACGCCTGCCCGGTACCGGTCCTGGTGTCGTCGTCCAGTGCGGTGGCGGCCTGGGCCACCAGGTCGGCGGCGACCAGCCGGGCCTCCAGCGACGGCGGGACGGAGCCGGGTGTCGGGGTGATCATGAAGCGGCCCTGGTACCGGCCGTGGACGTCGGCGCGCAGTTCGATCTCCCCCTCGGGCCACCCCTGCCGCTCCAGGTCCCAGATCCAGTCGGCCACCCGCACCGTCCCGTCCGGGTCGAGCCGTGGCGGGTGCCCGAGGAGTGTCCCGTACTCGAAACGGCAGGCGCTCAGGTCCAGGACCTCGGTCAGCTCCCGCCGTGTGCGCCGCACGACCTCGTCGGAGGACGCGCCGCTGGACTGGGCCAGGCGGGTCGTGCCGTGCAGCCGCTCCAGGTGGGATGCGTCCGTCAGCGCGACCCGTTTCAGGACGCGCGCCCGCGCGGCCAGTTGCGACACGATCAGACCGGCGACGAGGAGCAGGACGGCGGTCTCGATGTCGGAGCGCCGATCGATGTCGAAGGTCTGGAACGGCGCGGTGTGGAAGAAGTCGAACCAGGCGGCGGCCGACAGTGCGGCGATCGCGCCGGCGAGACGGTTCCCGAGGGCCGACACGGCCACGACGACGACCACGAACACCAGCGCGAGGTTGGTGTGCGTGACGCTCGTACGGAACGGCTGGAAGATCAGCGCCGTCGCGAACGGGGCGAGGAATCCGGCCGCCAGGGCGGCCACGTCGCGGAGCGGAAGCCTCATGATCATCTCTCCGGGTTTCGGGACCTCTCCCTGCCAGCGTGCTCCTGATAAGACGCGGTGGCACCAGGAGCGTGGATTCCTGATCGGTCCATGACGGGCCGGGCGCGCGTGCACCTCACGACGGGTTGACCCTGACGCAAGGGCAACCTCGCAGCATGGCCTGCATGACTACAAGAACCCGTGCGATCGAGGTCGCCGGACTGCGGAAGTCGTACGGCGATCACGAGGTGGTCGCCGGAGTCGACCTGACCGTCCCCACCGGCACCGTCTACGCCCTGCTCGGGCCGAACGGGGCCGGCAAGACCACCACCGTCCGGATCCTGTCCACGCTGCTGCCCGCGGACGCCGGTGAGGCCCGGGTCGCCGGGTACGACATACGGCGCGAGGCCGACCGGGTGCGCGCGTTGATCGGGGTGACCGGGCAGTTCTCCGCCGTGGACGAGTTCCTGACCGGCCGGGAGAATCTGCGGCTGATGGCCGACCTCGGGCGTCTCGGCCGACGCCGCGCGCAGACCGTCGTGGACGGGCTGCTGGACCGGTTCGGTCTGGTGGACGCCGCCGGCCGGCGCGCGGTGACGTACTCCGGTGGCATGAGGCGGCGGCTGGACCTGGCGATGACGCTGGTGGCCGGGCCTCGGCTGATCTTCCTCGACGAGCCGACCACCGGCCTGGACCCGCGCAGCCGCCGTGAACTGTGGTCAATCGTGCGGGAGTTGGTGGCCGACGGGGTCACCGTCTTCCTGACCACCCAGTATCTGGAGGAGGCCGACCAGCTCGCCGATCGGATCGGTGTGCTCGACGGGGGCCGACTGGTCGCCGAGGGCACCGCTGCCGAGCTGAAACGGCTGGTGCCCGGCGGTCACATCGAGCTGCGCGCGGCGGACAGCGGGCGGCTGGCCGAGCTGGCGCGCCGGCTGCCCGGAGCGGCACCGAACGCCGAGGCGCTCACCGTGACCCTGCCGCACGACGGCAGCCTCGCCGCGCTGCGACGGCTGCTGGCCGGGATCGAGGACGACGACGCGGTCACCGGGCTCGCCGTGCACACCCCGGATCTGGACGACGCGTTCCTGGCTCTCACCGGCCGCTCCACCACCGACGAGCCTTCCGAGGAGCTGCCCGTATGAGCACCATGAGCACCGTGACGTACGTCGTCCGCGACTCGGCGACCATGCTGCGGCGCAATGTGCGGCACATGGTCCGGTACCCGTCGATGACGGTGATGCTGATCGGGCAGCCGCTGCTGTTCCTGCTGCTGTTCGTCTACGTCTTCGGCGGCACCATGGGCGCCGGTCTGCCGGGGGCCCGGGCGGGGAACCGCGGCGACTACCTGACGTTCATCACTCCCGGCATCCTGATGATGACGGTGGCGAGCGTGTCCATCGGCACCGCGGTCCTGGTCGCCACCGACATGACCAACGGGATTATCGACCGGTTCCGCACCATGGCCATCGCCAAGTCCTCCGTACTCACCGGCCATGTGCTCGCCGCGATGATCCAGACCGCGCACGCGCTCGCGGTGATCTTCGGTGTGGCTTTCCTGCTCGGTCTGGAGACCGGCGCGTCGGTGACGCAGTGGCTGGGCCTGGTGGGTCTGCTCGCGCTGCTGTCCTTCGCGATGACCTGGTTCACGGTGGCGCTGGGGCTGGCGAGCCCGGACCCGGAGACCGCGAGCAACCTGCCGATGATCTTCGTACTGCTGCCGTTCGTGGGCAGCGGGTTCGTGCCGGTGGAGTCGATGCCGACCGGGCTGCGGTGGTTCGCGGAGCACCAGCCGTTCACACCGATCATGGACACCTTCCGGGGGCTGCTGGCCGGATCGCCGGACGGCTCGGACGCTCTCCTGGCCATCGGCTGGTGTCTGGCGATCGGGGCGGCCGGTCACCTCTGGTCCCGGCGGCTCTACCGCACCCGCGCCGCGAACTAGGGCCTGTCGTTTGGATCAGGCCGGATCAGGGAGCGCCCGCCGCGCCGGCGGCTGATGTCCGCGTTGGTGCGTGCGATCGAAAGGCGGAGGAGGGAGACAACGCGGAGCGTTGGCGACCGACGACAACGCGGCGGGCGTGCGTGCCAGGGACCGCGAGCCCGGCAAGACCCGAACGACAGGCCCTGGGAGACTGGTCCGATGCTGACCATCGGCGAGCTGGCGTCGTACGCCGGAGTGACGGTGCGCGCGGTGCGGCACTACCACGCCAGAGGGCTGCTGCCGGAGCCGGAACGTGATCACTCCGGCTATCGGCGGTACGACGCCGGCGCCGTGATCGAGCTGATCAGGATCCGGACCCTCGCCGGGGCCGGGGTCCCGCTCGCTCGCGTACGGGAGTTGCTGCGCGCCGACGAGGAGGGTTTCGCGGCGGCGGTCGAGGAGATCGACAGGCGGCTGCTGGCGGAGATCCGGGAGCGGCAGGGGCACCGCGAGCGGATCGCGCGTCTCGTCTCCGGGGACGGCCTGGCGCTGCCCCCGGAGGTGGTCGGGTTCCTCGACCGGCTGCGGGCGCTCGGGGTCGACGAGCGGATCGTCCGGGTCGAACGCGACGGCTGGATCCCGCTGGTCGCGCACTCACCGGAGCGAGTCCCGGAGTGGATGGCGCGCAAGCGGGAGCAGCTCGCCGACCCGCGGCTCATCGGCTTCTACCGCGCACTGGGCCAGGCTCTCGACCGGACCGATCCGGCCGGCGGGACGGACACGACCGACGACGAACGGCTGGTCGAGCTGGCCGACGAACTGGCCGCGTACATCACGCGGATGGCCGACGAGCAGGGCGAGGACTACGTCGACGACGCCGACATCGCGCCCCCGATCGTCGAGCTGATGGACACCCTGGCGTTCGACACCCTGCCCCCCGCCCGCCGACTGATCGAGCTGCTGAAGGAGCGGGGCTGGACGGGCTGGACCAAGCTCGAACGCGTGGAGCCGGCACACGGCGCGCGGCCGGCCTCCGGCAGGGCGAGCGATGGCGAGAGGTCTTAGTTGTCAGTGGTGCCGCATACGGTTCTTGCATGGGGACGGGCATCGAGTACGTACGGGGTGACGCGACAACGCCACTGGGCAAGGGGCCCAAGGTGATCGCGCATGTCTGCAACGACCTGGGCGGCTGGGGCAAGGGCTTCGTGGTGGCCCTCTCGCGGCGCCGGCCGGAGCCCGAGGAGGCGTACCGGCGGTGGCACCGCGAGCGCGCGGGGAACGACTTCGGTCTCGGCGCCCTTCAGATGGTGCCGGTCGGACAGTCGCTCTGGATAGCGAACATGGTGGGACAGCACGGGATGCGTACCGGCAGCAAGGGTCCGCCCGTGCGGTACGGGGCGATCGACGCCGCCCTGGCGAAGGTCGCCGAGCGCGCGGGTGAGCTCGGCGCCTCCGTCCATATGCCCCGCATCGGCTGCGGCCTGGCCGGCGGACGCTGGGAGCTTGTGGAACCGCTGGTCCGAACGCGGTTGGCGGACCGCGGGATCAGGGTGACGGTGTACGACCACGGCTGAGCTCGTCCACCGTTCCGTCCCTGGTCGGCGCACCAATGAATCTCATGATCATCCAACTGTCCGGCGCCCGGGGATCTCTTCACTCAGTGGGCGCCGGCCTCGCCGATCGCCTGGTCCAAGATCTCCAGGCCCAGTGACAGTTCGTCCTCGGTGGCGGTCAGCGGCGGTGCGATCCGGAAGACCCCGCCCATGCCGGGGAGTTGGACGATGTTCATGTGGAGGCCGAGTT
The DNA here is from genome assembly GCF_042725135.1 of Streptomyces sp. NPDC060366. Classification (NCBI taxonomy): domain Bacteria; kingdom Bacillati; phylum Actinomycetota; class Actinomycetes; order Kitasatosporales; family Streptomycetaceae; genus Streptomyces; species Streptomyces sp. NPDC060366. Next base: position 109,671 of record NZ_JBHXDC010000005.1, read on the forward strand.
CGAGGCAGCGGCGGGTGACTCGCGCTCCCAGTTCGTCCGAGCTCCGCCTCGTGCCGCCCTCCACGACGAGTTCGAGCCCGGCCAGCAGGCCCCGGCCCCGGATGTCGCCGACGACGGCGTGGCGGTCGGCGATCTCCGTCAGGCCCTTGCGGAGGAACTCGCCGAGCGACCGCGCGCGTTCGTCGAGTTTGTCGTCGGTCAGGACGTCGAGGACGGTGTTGCCGACCGCGGCGACGAGCGGGTCGGCAACGTGCGTGGTGAAGAACAGGAACCCGCGTTCGTACGCCTCCTGCTCGATCTCGGCGCTGGTGATCACGGCGGCCAGCGGCAGCCCGGCGCCGAGCGTCTTGGACAGCGTGAGGATGTCGGGGACGATGCCGTCGCGCTCGAACGCGTACCACGTACCGGTACGACACAGTCCGGTCTGCGCCTCGTCGAGGATCAGCAGCATGCCGCGTTCCCGGCACTTGTCCCGCAGGGCCGCGAAATACCCGGCCGGCGGCTCGATGACTCCGCCCGAGCTGAGGATCGGCTCTACCAGGCACGCGGCGAGGCTGCCGGTCGACTGGGCGTCGATCAGCTCGAACGCGAAGTCCAGCTGGCGTCGCCAGTCGAGCGATCCGTCGGCCGTGGTGAAGTCGGGCCGGTACGGGTTGGGCGCGGGGATGGCGAAATTGCCGGGAGCGGCGGGGCCGTAGCCCTTGCGCCCGGCGCTGTAGGTGGCGGACGCGGCGGCCTGCGTCATGCCGTGCCACGACCGCGCGAACGAGACGATCTCGTGCTTGCCGGTGACGAGCTTGGCGAGCCGGATCGCGGCCTCGTTCGACTCGGCGCCGGTCGTCAGCAGCAGCGCCTTCTCCAGCGGCGCGGGCAGTGTGTCGGCCAGTCGGCGGGCGAGGTCGACCACCGGGCGGCTGAGCATGCCGCTGTAGAGGTGGTCGAGGGTCGCGATCTGCCGCTGGACGGTGGCGACGATCGCGGGGTGCGAGTGGCCGAGAATCGCGCTCATCTGGCCGGAGGTGAAGTCGAGTATCTTCCGGCCGCCCGCCGTGTACAGGAAACTCCCGGCGGCACGGTCGATGATCTCGCGGGTGAACTCGGCTCCGTAGCGGACGAGGTGCCTGTCGGCATCGGACCAGAAGCTGTCGTCGGACGGCGGGTTGGTGATCGCAGCAGCCATGCCTTCGACGGTAGGCCGCGCCCGAGCGTCACGTCCATCTCACGATTGTGGCTTTCCTGTTCGGTGAAGCCGCACAACAATGGTGACGTGATGAATCCCTGGAGGCTGCGGCTGCTGAGCCAGCTGGACACGCTGGGCACCGTCCGGGCGGTCGCCCAGGCCGCCAACCTCAGCCCGTCGAGCGTGTCCCAGCAGCTCTCCGCGCTGGAGGCCGAGACGCACACGCGGCTGCTGGAGCGGACGGGCCGCCGGGTGCGTCTGACCCCGGCCGGGCTGATCCTCGCGCGGCGGGCGCGGGCGATCCTCGATCACATGGACACCGTCGAGACGGAGCTGCGCGGGTTCGGCGAAGAACCGGTCGGGCTGGTGCGGCTGGGCGCCTTCCAGAGCGCGATCCACACCATGGCCGTACCGGCGGTGACCCGTCTGGCGAGCGAACACCCGCATCTGGACGTCGAGTTGCTCCAGCTGGAACCGCACGAGAGCCTGCCGGCGCTGCGGGGCGGCGACGCGGACATCATCATCACGACCACGAACTTCGACGATCTGCCCCTGGGACCGGACCTCGATCTCGTACCGCTGGCCACGGACCCGGTCCTGCTGGTCGTGCCGCCCGATCATCCCGCGGCCGGGCGCGGCGCGGTGGACCTCGCGGCCTACGCGGACGAGCCGTGGGCGTTCGACGTGCCCCAGTCCTACATGGCGAATCTCGCGCTGCGGCTCTGCCGTCAGTCGAGGTTCGAGCCACGGGTGGTGTGCCGGTTCAGCAACTACATGATGACTCTGCAGCACGTCGAGGCCGGGCTGTCGATCGCGCTGCTGCCCGGCCTGGCCGTCGACCGCCGATATCGCGTCACCACCAGGGAACTCGCGAACCCTGTCACGCGCACGATCACGGCGGCGGTCCGCCGCGGCTCGCCGCCCCGCGCGGCGGTGCGTGTCGTGCTGGACGCGCTGCGGCACAATCCGGGCCTGCCGCAGCCGAGTCGGGACTGACGCCGCCGCCGAGTCGGGACCGAGCAGCCAAGCCCCCGCAACCTGATGTGACTCAGGTCACCCCGGAAGGAAAACCTGCCCGCCGTGGCCGGCGTCTTGCAGGTGTGAGATCAGTCAGGAGAACACCCGCCGAGCTGGACGAGGAGCAACTCGTCCGGCTTGTGGCCAGGGGCGACCGCGCGGCGTTCGAGGAGCTGTACCGGCGCACCGCGCCATGGATGGCGGTACGGCTGCGCCGTCGCTGCGCCGACGAGCAGATCGTCGCCGAGGTCATGCAGGAGACGTATCTCGCGGTGTGGCGCGCGGCGGGCGCGTTCGCGGGGGCCTCGGTGGGCGGGACGGCTGTCGGATGGCTGTGGACGATCGCGGCGCGCCGCCTTGTCGACGCCTTCCGGCGCCGGGCCCACCACGCCGAGCCGCCGTCGGCCGCCGCTCTCCCCGACGCGGCGCCCGCCGCCGACGAGGAGGCGCTCGCCGGGACCGTCGGCGGTGATGTCGGGGACGCGTTGCGGCACCTCGCGCCGGAACTCAGACAGGTACTTCAGGCCATGGTGCTCGACGGGCTGTCCGTCCGGGAGACCGCGGTCCTGCTCGGGCTGCCCGAAGGCACGGTCAAGACCCGTGCCCGCCGGGCCCGGATCGCGATGCGGAGGGCGCTGGTATGAGCGTGGAACACATGGGACACGCGTCGGTGCGGCTCGTCGACGCCTACGCGCGTGGTGACAGGGACATCGCCGCCGACGAACTCTGGGCCCTGGAGGCCCATTTGGAGACGTGCCGGATGTGCCGTGACCGGCTGTCGGCCGCGACGGGGACAGCCGCGCCCGCCGTTGCGGCGCTGGTCGAGCGGGTCTGGTCCGGCCTCGAACCCGAGTTGGCCGCCACCGCGACGACGGCTCCCCGGCGGCGCCGCCCGGCGCGGCTGTCGAGATCGCTGTCGAGGTCGATGTCGAGATGGCTGACGCCCACGATGGTGCCGTGGCTGGCGATGGTCCTGAGCGTGACGCTGCTCGCGCTGGTGCTCGACCTGATCGGCACCGGCAACGGCACCGGTGAGGTCTCGTTGGTACTGCTGCTCGCTCCGGTCCTGCCCGTGCTCGGCGTCGCGGCGTCGTGGTCGCGCGGTCTCGACCCGGCGTACGAACTGACGGCCTCCGCGCCCGGAGCCGGGCTCCAACTCGTGCTGCGGCGCACCACGTCCGTCCTGGTCGTGGTCGTCCCCGCGCTGCTGGCGGGCGGCTGGTTGACGGGGGTGAACGCCGCGCAGTGGCTGCTGCCCTGTCTGGCCTTCACCTCGACAACCCTCGCCCTCGGCGCCGTCGTCGGTGTGAGCCGTGCCGCCGTCGCGGTGGTGGCCGTCTGGGCCGCGGTGGTCGTGGCGCCGACCGTGGCCACCAGTCGTACGACCTTCGCCCTGAGCACGGACGGTCTGCCCGTGTGGGCGCTGATCCTCGCACTCGGTATCGGTGTCGTGATCGCCCGCAGGGGCGCGTACTCCGTGCTGGGAACCCACCGTTGACCATGTTGACCATCGGAAAGGACAGACACATGATGCCCGCGGTGAGCGCGGCCGACATCGCGCCGACGACCTACGCCTGGGAGATCCGGGCCGTCGGGTTGAAGGTGCGAGCAGGCAGGAAACGAATGGCCGTCGACGGGCTCGACCTGACGCTGGGCACCGGCGTACACGGCCTGCTCGGTCCCAACGGGGCCGGCAAGACCACCCTCATCCGGGCGCTGGCCACCGTGCTGCGCCCCGCCGGGGGCGCCCTGGAACTGCTCGGGGAGTCCGCGGGCGGCAGGGGTGAGCACCGTGCGCTGCGCCGCCGGATCGGCTATCTGCCGCAGGAGTTCGGCTACTACAGGCGCTTCACCGTGCGCGAGTTCATCGAGTACATGGCGTGGCTGAAGGAGGTGCCGAAGGCGGACATCCCCGGCGCCGTCCAGCGCGCCGTGGAGCGGGTCGGCCTGGCCGACCGCGCCGACGAACGGATGAAGGCCCTGTCGGGCGGCATGGTGCGGCGGGTGGGCATCGCCCAGGCCATCGTCAACGACCCCGCGATCCTGCTGCTGGACGAGCCGACGGCCGGCCTGGACCCGGCGCAGCGGCTGCGATTTCGCGAACTGTTGCAGGAGTTGGGTACGGACACGTGTGTGGTCGTCTCGACCCATCTGGTGGAGGACGTGGCGGCGGCCTGCGGCAATGTGGTGCTCTTCGCGGAGGGCCGGCTGGTCTTCCAGGGCACCCCGGACGAGCTGGCGGCGGCGGGTGGCCCCGAGCACGTGGGCGACTCACCGCTGGAACGCGGCTACTCGGCGCTGCTGCGGGACCCGGTCCAGGAGAGGGGCACTTGGTGAACACCCGTGTCCTGCGCGCCGAGTTGAGGCGCTCGGTCGCCCCGTGGGCCGGGGCCGTGGTTCTGGTGACCACGCTGGCCTTCCTCCATCTGATCGCCGGACCGTGGTGGAGGGGCACGGCGCACTGGACGGCCCAGTGGACGTCCATGGCCCTGTGGACCCGGTCCCTGCTGGTCTTCTCGTGGCCGCTCGCCGTGGGGTTCGGGGCGCTCCAGGGCCTGCGCGACCACCGGTCGAAGATGTCCGAGCTGCTGACGAGCACACCGCGGCCCGCCCGGCACCGTGCGGCCACGCTGGTGGGCACGGCGGCGATCACGCTGGTCTCGGCGTACGCGCTCGTCGTCCTTCTCGGCGCGGTCCAGGTGTCCGCCGACACCGCGTACACGCACTTCGGATGGCTGCCGATCTCCCTGGTGGGGGCGCTGGCCCTGGTCGCGGGGGCGGCGCTGGGCATGGGGGTCGCGCGGACCCTGCCGTCCGCGCTCACCCCGCCGGCGCTGACCGTGGGCATGTTCGTGGCCACCAACCTCCTGCGGCAGTTCGAGGATTCGGCGGTGCCGAAAGCCGCCGTGCCCAACCGGTTGTCGCTGCTCTCTCCGCCGGTGGCACAGGTGCGCGAGGTGCTGCTCACCCTCTCCGCCTCCGTACATGTCGGGCAGACCCTCTGGCTGCTCGGCATGGCCGCGACGGGCCTCGCCCTGCTGGCCGCGGCGACCCCGCGCGCCCGGCTGCTCGCCCTCACGCCCGTCCTCGCGGGCGCGGCGATCGCCATGCTCGTCCTGCCCGCCGACGCACGCCGGACATATGTCGTCGACGAGGACGCCGCGACGCAGGTGTGCGACGGTGCGGTGTGCGTGACGAGGACGCAGCAGGCACGGCTCGCCGGCCTCGCGGACCCCGGCGCGAAGGCCCTGCGTCTGCTCCGCGGCGCCCTCGGCGATCAGGCGCCGGTCACCGTCCGTGAGAGCACCGGGATACGAGCGATCGGGACCAGGCCGGAGCGGTCCCCCGACACCGTTCTCGTCGACTTCGGCGACGAGGTGATCGCCGGCGCGGAGGGCGAGAAGCTGACACGGGCCCTGCTCGCCCAGGGCATGGCGCCGCTGTGCTACCCACGCAGCTCAGCCGAGAGCGGCGTGCTCGGGGAGGTCGTGGCGCAGGGAATCGTGGCGGCCTGGGTCCTCGGCGGGGACTTCGAGCCGCTCGACGGGACCCTCCACGCCGTGGGTGACCAGGTCTCCCTCGCCCGCCCCGTGTGGAAGAAGCTCACGGCGCTGCCGCGGGCCGAACAGCGCGTCCGGATTCGCGCGGCGCACGCCGCCGCGCTCTCCTGCGAGGGCGACACCCTCGACGTGCTGGCGGGCGGTGTGCCCCGGTGAGATGGCTGACGCTGTACGCGCGTTCGCGACAGGTGCCCGCGTCCCTCGCGGTGGTGGTGATCAGCGCGGTGGTGGTTTCGGCGCTCGCCCGTGACGGCGGCCAGGGGGCAGGGGATCCGCGGCTCACCGCGCTCGTCCTCGCCGCGGGGGCGACGGCGGCCTCGGTCGGACTCGGCGGGCAGGACGTCGCGCTGGACCGGACGGCCGCGATCCGCTGGGTGCCCCGCAGAGCCGTACACGTGCTGCTCATCGGCACGGTCGTGGCCGGGGTGCTGTTGGCGGTGCGAACGGTGGGCGGGAGTCCGGCCGATATCGGGTTCGTCGTCCGCGACAGCGCGGGGCTGGCGGGGCTCGCCGCCGTCGGAGCGACGGTGTGCGGGGCGCGGAACGCGTGGACGGTGCCGGTCGCCTGGCTGTCGTTCTCGCTCTTCGCGCCGCCCTCGCCGGGTGTGCCGAGGCAGGTGGTGACCTGGATGACGCTGCCGCCCGGCTCGGCGGTGGGCACCTGGACGGCGCTGGCCCTGGCGGTCGTCGGCACGGCCGCGTACGCGTTCGCCGGACCGAGACGGTAGCGGGGCCGTCGGCGGGGGGGTTGCCGGGGGTAGGCGCCGGGAGCCCCCCCCCGGCGGCCCCGCGGGCGGGGGGGGCGCGCCCGCCCCCCCCGCTCACCCCCCGAGGTGCG
>NZ_JBHXDC010000005.1:116275-386551 GCF_042725135.1 Streptomyces sp. NPDC060366
GGTCCGCCGGCCCCCGCGGTGGGGGGGGCGGGGGGGGGGGGGGCCCCGCCGGCCCCCCGCCCCCCCCCCCCCGCCGGGCCGACCGCTCGTGCGGCCGGTCGGCCCGGACCCACCCGTCTCACCAGTCGTGGACGGTCCCGTCCTGGAGCCGGTTGACCGGCAGGTAGGCCGGGTCGTACGGATGGGCGGCGGCCAGGTCCTCGTCCAGTTCGACGCCGATGCCGGGGGCCTCGCCCGGGTGCAGATGGCCGTCGGTGAAGGTGTACGCGTGGCGGAACACCCGCTCGGTGAGCGGGGTGTGGCCCGAGTACTCCTGGATGCCGAAGTTGTGCACGGCGAGGTCGAGGTGAATGGCGGCGGCCATACCGACCGGGGAGATGTCCTCCGGGCCGTGGATGGCGCTCTTGATCTGGTACTGCGCGGCGAAGTCGAAGAGTTTCCTGAGTGGCGAGACCCCGCCGAAGTGGGTGACCGCCGAGCGTACGTAGTCGATCAACTGCTCGGTGACCAGGGTCTGGTAGTCGTGCACCGTGTTGAAGACCTCACCGATGGCGAGCGGGGTCGTGGTGTGCCGGCGCACCAGGCGCAGCGCTTCCTGGTTCTCGGCGGGGGTGCAGTCCTCCAGCCAGAACAGCCGGTACGGCTCCAGGTCCTTGCCGAGCCGGGCCGCCTGGATCGGGGTGAGGCGGTGGTGCGCGTCGTGCAGCAGGGGCAGCTCGGCGCCGAACTCCGACCGTACGGCCTCGAAGACGGAGGGCAGGTGGCGCAGATACGCGGCGGTGTCCCAGTCCTCGACGACCGGACGCGGATGCGCGGGCGTGGCGTCCGTGTCGGCTCCGGCGGCGGAACCGCCCACGCCGTACACGGTCTTGAGGCCCGGTACACCGGTCTGCACGCGGATGGCTGGGTAGCCCCGCTCCAGCCTCTCCCGTATCGAGTCGAAAAGCTCCGGCAGATCCCGTCCGCTCGCGTGCCCGTAGGTGCCCACCCGCTCCCGGCTCGCGCCGCCCAGCAGTTGGTACAGGGGCAGTCCGGCCGCCTTGGCCTTGATGTCCCACAGGGCGACGTCCACCGCCGCGATCGCGGCCATCGTGACCGGGCCGCGCCGCCAGTACGCGCCGCGGTACAGCGACTGCCAGATGTCCTCGATCCTGTGCGGGTCGAGGCCGGTGAGGAGGGGGACGACGTGGTCGCGGAGGTAGCTCACGACCGAGAGTTCCCGGCCGTTGAGCGTCGCGTCGCCGAGTCCGGTGAGCCCGTCGTCCGTCGTGATCTTCAGGGTGACGAAGTTCCGGCCGGGGCTGGTGACGACGACCTTCGCGTCGACGATCTTCATGGTGTTCGCTCTTTCCGAGCCGCCACGGGACGGCTGTACGAGTACGGGCTGGACAAAATGGGAGGCGAAGTGGCCGGATCCGAAAGGTCTCAGCCCTTCGTGGCTCCGGAAGTCAGTCCGGCCACCAGGTATTTCTGCCCCAGGACGGCGGCCAGTACGACAGGCACCGTGATGAGGGTCGCGGCGGCCATCAGACCGCCCCAGTCCGTGCTGGCGTAGGAGATGAAGTTGAACAGCGTCACCGGAACGGTCTGTGTGTCGTCGTCGGCGAAGACGAGCGCGAACATGAAGTTGTTCCAGCTGAAGACGAAGGCGAGCAGTGAGGCGGTCGCCGTGCCGGGCGCGGCCAGTGGCAGTGCGATCCGCCAGAAGGCGCCGAAGGCGGAGAGCCCGTCGGTGCGGGCGGCCTCCTCCAGTTCGACCGGCAGCCCCGCGAAGAAGCTGATCATGATCCACATGATGAGCGGCACCGAGACGAACATGTGGCTGAGGATCAGCACGGTGTAGGAGCCCACCAGCCCGGCCTGCGCGAACAGGTAGTACCAGGGCACGAGCAGGGAGATGGCGGGGACGATACGGGCGACGAGGATCAGCGAGCCGGTACGGAACATCCGGAAGCGGCCCACCGCCCAGGCCGCCGGCACCGCGATCACTGCCGACAGGACCGTCGAAACGACTCCGACGAGCAGGGAGTTGCCCATCGAACGGACGATCTGGCCCGCTTCGACGATGCTGCGGAAGTTGTCGAGCGTGGGTGTGAACCACAGGCCCACGGTGGGGTCGGTGACCTGGACGTTGGTCTTGAAGGCCGCGGCGAACATCCAGATCACGGGGAGCGCGAAGATCAGGGTGACGATGCCGATCGCGATCCCGCGCAGCCACGAGCCGTACAGGCGCCGCCTGTTGCGCCCGCTCGGCACAGGTGTGGACGAGGGTGGCGCGGTGCGCCCCGCGGAGGGAGAAACGACGGCACTCATGCGGCATCCCTTCCGGCACGGCGGCGGAGCAGCACCACGACACCGATGATGAACAGCGTGAACAGGACGAGGACGGCGGCGGCGAGTCCGTACTCCTGGTAGTCGAAGGTCAGTCCGTACGCGTAGACGTTGAGGGTCTCCGCCTCGAAGTCGGAGCCGCCGCCGGCGCCCTTGGTGGCGTAGAGGATGTCGAAGGTCTTCAGCGCGTCCACAGCCCGTAGGACGAGGGCGGTCGCGAGCGTCGGGCCGAGCATCGGCAGGATCACGTAGCGGAAGCGCTGCCAGGCGCTCGCCCCGTCGACGAGGGCCGCCTCCTCGGGCTCCTGGGGCAGTGTCGTGAGCCCGGCGAGCAGGAGCAGGGTCATCATCGGTGTCCACTGCCACACGTCGATGAGCATGAGGGTGGGCAGTGACTGCCCGACCGAGCCGAGGAATTCCTGGCGGGGCAGACCGACCGAGGACAGCAGGTGGTTGGCGATGCCGTTGGTCGGGTCGAGGATCAGCAGCCAGAGGATGCCGATCGCGACCGGTGTCGTGAGCAGCGGGATGATCAGGACGGTGCGCACCCAGCGCATGCCCCGGAAGGCCTTGCGCATGAGCATCGCGAGGGCGAGGCCCAGCACCGTCTCCAGGGCGACCGCGCCGATGGTGAAGATCACCGTGCGGCGGGCGGCGGGCCAGAAGCGGCGGGTGTCCCCGAGCGCGTCGGTGAAGTTGCTCAGGCCCACGTTCTTCTTGCCCGCGTTCACCGCCCCGAAGGCGTCGGTGAAGCTCAGGTTGAGGGTGAAGACCAGCGGAAAGATGATCATGGCGCCGACGAAGATCAGCGCGGGCGCGAGCATCGTCCATTTCAGCCGCCGGTTGGCCTGTTCGAAGGTGCGGGGCGGGCGGGTACGTGTCGGCCGGGGGGCCAGGGCGGCCGGCCGGGCCTCGGAGACGTCGGTCCGGGACATCAGTTCTCCCTGTGGCGGTTGTCGCGGACGAGGAAATCCGCGAACTCCGCGTTCGCGTCACGGACGACCGGTTCGACCGGCTCGCCGAGGATGCCGGCGACCAGTGGCCGGCCGATGATGTCCCTGGCCCGGCTCACCTGGAGGACCCGTGGCCGGTCGTAGCCGACCCCGCGCTCCGCGTTGACGCGCATGGTTTCGGCCAGTTCAGGCGGGAAGGCGGCGAGGGTCTTCGGGTCGTTCCACGCGGAGGCGCGGGCGCCGGGTATCCCGTCGGCCTGGATCGCGGCGACCATCTCCGGGCTCGACGCCCAGCGGATGAACTCCCAGGACTCGTCGCGCAGCCGCGAGAACTTGCTGATGCCGAGGCTCCAGGACGGGATGTTGTGCGGCCGGGCACCGGCGGGTCCGGCGGGGAAGGGGGCGAAGCCGACCTTCTCGCGGACCGTCGAGATCTTCGGGTCGAGGAAGCTGCTGTAGATCGCGTCGGCGTCGATGTAGAAGGCGGCCTTGCCCTGCGCGAAGATCGGCATGGCCTGTTCGAGGCTCATGTTGGTCGCGCCCGGCGGGCCCGCCTTCGCGAGCAGCTTTCCGTAGAGCGAGTACGCGGCGAGGGCTTCCGGGCTCGCGATGGCGGACTTGCCGTCCACGACGAAGTCCCCGCCGTACGAGTAGAGGAAGCTCGACCACTGCGAGACGGCGCCGTTGCGCTGGCCGCGCCCGACGTAGCCGAAGAAGTTCTTCTTCCGGTCCGCGAGTTCGAGCGACGCGTCCATGAGCGCGTCGAGGGTCTTGGGCGGTCCGCCGAGGTCCTCGACGAGGTCCTTGCGGTAGTAGAGCGCCGGGCGCTCGGTGACGACCGGCACGCTGAGCACTTTCCCGGCGGTCACCGACGCGTTGCGCGGTGCCGGCTGGAAATCGCCCCAGGCGAAGTCCTTGTCGCGCTCCACCCGGTCGGTCAGATCGGCCAGCCAGCCGTTGTGCGCGAAGACCAGTTGCTCCTGGAGGGCACGGACCATCATGACGTCGACGTCCGTGCCGGAGGCGTTGAGCTTCACGTTGTAGCTGCTGGCGAGCTGGTCGGCGGTGAGCATCGTAATGGAGACCCGGCGGCCGATACGGTCCTCGAACTCCTCGGTACGGCGCTGGATCGCCTGCGACCACACGTGATTGATCGCCATGATCCGCAACGGGGTGCTCGCGGACGGTTTCCCGCGCGGGGGCGCGCAGGCGCCGAGCGCCCCGAGACCTGCCGCACCCGTGACGCCGGCGGCCAGCCGGCCGAAGGAACGGCGGCTGAGGGACTGGCGGCTCGTGGACATCCTTGTCCTCGTCTCTCTCGATCTCCGGCTCTCTGGTCCAACTGGTAGGACCAGTTCAACCGAATGCAGGGGAGATTAACAGGAGTGACGAAATCCGGCCACCCCCTCCCGCGGGAGACGGGAAAGCGACGGTGAGGGGGCGTGGGGGCGCGCGTCGGCGGTCGTCGGGTGTGCCGGTTCGGGTACGGGGCGAGGTCGGGTGGAGGACTAGCGAGGACCGCCGCCGCCCGGCGCCGACGGCTCGGACCGGTTCCCGCCCCGGCGCCCCTCCGACTCGGCCAGCAGCGCGTCGATGTGGTGCTGGGCCATGACGTTGACCGGAATATCGAGATCCGCACCGTAGGTACGCAGCCCGAGCATGAGATGGGACCGCATCCGCTCGCAGGCCAGCTCGACGTCGCGGGCCTCGATGGCCGCGAAGATCTCCGGGTGGTGCGGGACCCCGGGCTCGGCGATCGACGGATCGGAGTTCGAGCGGAGCATCATCTCGAACATCATCCCGCTGATCGAGGACAGCATGATCCGCAGCACGGGATTGCCACTGGCGGTCGCGACGGCGTCGTGGAACTCCATGTCCGCCTGCGCCTTGATGACGACGTCGGTCGACGACTCCAGCGCGTTCACGGCGGTCCGCATGATCTCGATGTCCTCGGCGCTCGCCCGCTCTGTCGCGAGCCGCACCGTCTCGACCTCCAGCGGGAGCCGGGCCTCGATGAGCTGCCGTACGGTCGGCCGGCCGGCCCGGTACAGGGCGTCGTAACCCCTGGCCTGGCCGGAACTCTGCTCCAGCACGAAGGAACCCCGCCCCGGGGCCACCTCGATCAGATGCTGGGCCTCCAGCCGCCGCAGCACCTCGCGCACGACGTTCCTGCTGGACCCGAACTGGGCGGCCAGCTCCCGCTCGGAGGGCAGCTTCGTGCCGACGGCGATGTCCCCCGACCGGATGTCGTGCTCCAGCTGACGGGCGATGCGCTCGGTGAGGAGGCCCCGGTGGGCAGAAGGGTCAGGTGTCGGCATGGACCGGAGGATATCGCCCTCCCGGACACCCGGCCCGCCCCGGCTTCTCCCCGCCCTTCCGGCAGGTCAGGCGCCCGAGCCCGCCACTGTCGCGCGAAGCAGACGAACCGAGCATGCATTGGTGCCCGAAGGCAGGGCCCACGATGGTCGAACGACACCGAACCAACACCGAACGAACAGGAACCGACGGCGGCGATCACGCGGCCGTCACAGATCTCACCAGGCCCGAGCTGACGAGCTCACGGGCCACCGGGCCGGAGCTGACGAGCTCGCGGGCCAGGGGCGGCGCCGCCGCGCAGGCGAGGTCCGCACGCCATCAATACATCCAATAGTTAGGGAACAGCCATGATTGTCCTCGGTCTCATTCTGCTCATTATCGGCATGCTTGTCGGCCTCTCCCTGCTGACGACGGTCGGCGGCGTACTCGTCGTGGCCGGCGCGGTCCTGTGGATTCTCGGCGCGACCGGCCGCGCGGTCGGCGGGCGCAAGCACTACTTCTAGACCGGCACTCAGGCGGGTTCGGGGCCACGGAGAGGTTTCTCTCCGTGGCCCCGCCGCCGTGCCCGCAGCGCCTGCCGCGCCTGCCGTGCCTGCCTTCGTGTCGGCTCCGGAGCGATCGGCGCGGCTACGCTTCCGACCGTGAACCGCCCACTGCTGTTCCTCGACGTCGACGGGCCACTGAATCCGTACGCGGCCCAGCCGGAGAGGCGGCCCGACGGCTACACCACGCTCCGAGTGCCCTGGAACCGGGGAAGCTCGGACGAACCCCGAGGGTTCTCGTCCCGGCTGCGCCCCCTGCGGGTCTGGCTCAACCCGGATCACGGGCGGGCCCTGCTGCGGCTCGGCTACGACCTGTGCTGGGCCACCACTTGGATGGACGACGCCAACCGATGGATCGGCCCGGTGCTCGGCCTGCCCGAACTCCCCTTCGTCGACTTCGGCGACGCCTTGTTCCGGGAGCGCCCCGACGGAGTCCACTGGAAGACCGTCCCCCTGGTGGAGTACGCGGATGGCCGCCCCTTCGCCTGGGTGGACGACGAACAGAGCGCCCTGGACGAGGAGTACGTGAGCACCCACCATCGCGGGCCGGGGCTGCTGCACCACGTCGATCCCCGGATCGGTCTGCGCGAGGACGACTTCCGGACGCTCGCCCACTTCGCCCGATCCCTGACCGACCCGGCCTCGTAGCGACAGGGCCCGTTCCAGGTCCACCCCGGCCGGCTACACGGCCACCGCCGGTCCCGTCATGGTCGGTCGAGAGCCAGGGCGCCTGACGGGCTCCGCCCGTCAGGCGCCCTTTTCCATGGCTCTGTCGTCGTGCCCACCGTGGTCGGCCGGGTCGGAGAGTGCCGCCCGGCGCAGATGTTCGGCGAGCGCGGACGTGGCCGTGACCGCGCCTGTCGGTGAGGTGTCCGCCTTCGCACCCCAGGCCAGCAGGTGGAGACGGCGTGACCAGGGCTCCAGCAGCTCGCACACGTCGAGTGTCCGGCCGGGGTCGACGGCGCGGCGCGGTACGACGGCGAGCCCCACCCCGGCGGCGGCGAGGGCGATGAGGATGTCGAGGCCGGCGACCGTGGTGCGGTAGCGCACCACCGGGGCGTGCGGGCCGAGGTTCTTCTCGATCCAGCGTCGGAGCGAGGAGTCGGCGTCGAGGCCGACGAGAGGGTGTTCGGCGACCTCGCTGTACGTCAGCCCGGTGCGTCCGGCGAGGATTCCGCCGGCCTGGCCGATCACGACGAGGGAGTCGTCGCCGAGGGGTCGCATGGTGAGGCCGCTGTCGCGGGCCTCTTCGTCGTCGATGACGATCCCCAGGTCCGCCTCGCCGTCGGCCAGCATCCGCACGGTCTGCGGGGTGCGGCTCTCGAAGACCCTGACATCGACGTCCGGATGCGCGCGGAGGAACGAGACGAGTGCCTGCGGCACGAATCCCTGGATGGCGGAGCCGCCGCAGTACAGGGTCAGCGGGGCGACCGGGGACCGGGTGTAGCTCGCGACCGCGCCTTCGAGCCGCGCCGTCTGGGCGAGGACATCCCGCGCGTGACGGGCCAGTGTCGTCCCCGCCGGAGTGGGCCGTACGCCGCGCCGGCCGCGGATCAGCAGTTCCACACCCGCGTTGTGCTCCAGCGCGCGCACTCTGGCGCTGGCCGAGGGCAGACTCAGATGCATCCGGCGGGCGCCTCCCGTGATGGAGCCCTCCGCCATGATGCCGAGGAAGAGCCGTAGGTCGTCCAGGTCGTAGCGCACCGGCCCAGCCTATGGCACAGCCTTAGGCTGGGTACAGCAATGACGCATTGTGCACCCAGCGGGCACGGAGTGATGCTCGACGGGTGCCCGAGATATCGCTTGTCCTGTTGGTCGGCGTCGTCGCCGGAACGCTGAACGCCGTGGGCGGCGGGGGTACGTTCGTGGCACTGCCCGCCCTGGTCGCGACCGGGCTGTCCCCGGTGACGGCGAACGCGTCATCGACCATCGCGCTCGTGCCGGGGGCGCTGGCCGGTGCATGGGTCTACCGGCGCGAACTGGCCCCCGTCGGGGGGACGTCCACGTCGGCGCTGACAACGACGAGTGTGGTCGGCGGCGCACTCGGAGCGGGCCTGTTGCTGACACTTCCGTCGGCGTCGTTCGGCGCGGCGGTGCCGTGGCTGCTTGCTTTCGCCACGGTGCTCCTCGCTTTCGGCCGTCCCGTCTCCCGCGCCCTGAGCACCGGGAGCACCACGGCAACCGGTGCGGGCGACTCGGTCACCCTGAGCCCCCGCACCGTCCTGGTCGCCCAGTTCCTCGTCGCCGTGTACGGCGGATACTTCGGCGGTGCCGTAGGCATCATGATGCTGGCCTTCTGGAGCATCGGCCTCGGCCTCGACACCGCGGCGGGCAATCCGATGCGGATCGCACAGATCGCGGCCCTCAATCTCAGCTCGGCCGCGCTGTTCCTCGTCGCGTCGGACGCGCTGCGCACTCCGGGCGTGCTCGTGGCCATGCTGGTCGGCGCGGTGATCGGCGGCTTCGCCGGCGCCCACCTCGCTCGCCGACTGCCGGCCCGGCTGCTGCGCGGCATCATCCTGGGCATCGCCGTCACCATGACCGTCCTCTACTTCCTGCGAGGCTGACCGACATGGCGGAAGGCGACCCGGCGGCGCCGTACACGGACGCGACGCGAGCCAGACTGGAGATGGCCTTCGCCGCGTACGAACTGGCCGACCTCGCACGCGCGGCCGTCCCGATCGGCGAGCACGAACTGAGCCCCGACGGCACCACCCGCTCCGCGGGCTCGACGCTCGCCCACGCGGCGCACGTACTCGGCGCCGCACGGCGGTTCTTCGAGGCCGCCGCCGTGTTCGAGCGAGTGGGCGGCGCCGACTGGCAACTCGTCGGCGACACCCTCGGCGTATCGGCCCAGGCCGCGCGGAACCGCTTCGCGGTGGCCGAGGTCTGCTTCCGGGAAGGATCCAACGGACCGCGTGGCGAGGCGAGTTGGTGGCGGGCCTATCTGGCGGAGGAGCCACTGGAAGCGGCACGCGACCTGGACGAGTGGGTACTGCTCCACGGGGACGGGGACAGCGACCCCGGCCCCACACCGGTGTCCGGCGGCCTGGTCCGGCGAGTCCGGGCCGTATGAGGCGTTCCGCCGCCTCCCCCGCGTCGGCGGGCAGGCTGTCGTCCGGGGCCGACATCCGGCGGCGGGATCCCGGTGACCGTCCGGGAAGGGATTCGGCCTTCGGCGACGAGTGCTCGCACGGCACGATCATCGCGGTCGCGAGCGGACCGGTCAGGATCGGAGAAGCACGGGTCGGCGAGCCGGACTAGCGTGATCGACATGGGGATCACCGGACAGAGTGCCCCAAAAGAGACCGCGATCCACGACCTCAGGAGCGACCTGCCATGACCGATTCGTCCACCCAGGGAATCAAGATCGTCCTGCACCCCGTGTCCGACCTGGCGAAGGCCAAGGCCGTCTATGCCGCCCTGCTCGGCGTGGAGCCGGTGGCCGACGCGCCCTACTACGTCGGATTCGACGCGGCCGGTCAGCACATCGGACTGGTACCGCGCGGCGGGCCGCAGGACATGGCCTCTCCGGTGACCTACTGGCACGTCCCGGACATCGAGGCGAAGCTGGCCGAGGTGACCGCCGCGGGCGCCACGGTGAAGGAGCCCGCGCACGACGTCGGTGGCGGTCGCCTGGTGGCGACCTTCACCGACCCCGACGGCAATGTCCTCGGGGTGCTTCAGGACAGCTGAGCGCCGACTCCCGCCGCCGTCGCCCCGGGCGTTCCACGACTGGTCCACGACGAGAGGCGGCGGGTCGCCGGGGAACCGCTCACGCCGCCCGGACGGCCATCCGGGTGCCCAGCGCCACGATCCGCAGGGAGCGTTCCGTGGCATCGGCGAGGATCTCGCGGCTCCCCTCGATGGCTTCGGGCAGCGACATCGGAGCCGGCAGGATCGCGCTGTACGCGTCGACGCCGATCGCCCGCACCATGTGCGCGCCCGGCCCGATCGTGCCCGCCAGCACGAACACCGGGACCCCGGCGGCGTGGGCCCTGCTCGCCACCTCGGCGGGGATCTTCCCGCGTACCGTCTGGTGGTCCAGCGCCCCCTCGGCCGTGATCACCAGATCGGCCCGCGCCAGTCTGGCGTCCAGGTCGAGGCGGTCGAGCAGGACTTCGAAGCGGGGCAGAAGCCGCGCGCCCACCGCGGCGAGTCCGGCGCCCAGACCGCCGGAGGCGCCGGTGCCGGGGGCCGTCCGCAGATCGATCCGCGGTGACAGATCGCGGGTGAGGACCGTCGCCCAGCGCTCCAGGGCCGCCGACAGCACCTCCACATCGGCCGGACTCGCGCCTTTCTGCGGTCCGAACACACGCGCCACGCCCTGCGCACCGCACAGCACGTTGAAGGGGTTGCAGGCCACGAGGAGTTCCGTGGCGGCGAGGCGCCGGTCGAGCCCCGACGTGTCGACGCGGACCAGTTCCCCGAGCGCCGCGCCGCCCGGCGCGAGTTCGCGGCCGTGGTGGTCCGTCAGCCGGGCGCCCAGCGCCTGGAGCGCTCCGGCGCCGCCGTCCGACGTGCCGGAGTCCCCGCAGCCCACGAGCACGCGCCGCGCCCCCCGGTCCAGGGCGGCGCGGATCAGCTCGCCCACGCCGTACGTGGTGGTGCTCCCCGGATCGCGCAGATCGGCGGGTACGAGGGAGAGACCGGCGACCGCGGCCATCTCCACGACGGCGGTGACGGGACCGGGACCGTTCTCGCCGAGCAGCGCGAAGTGGGTGGAGACGGGCCGCCCGACCGGACCGGTCGCGGTGCACGGCACCAGCCGGCCGCCGCCGGCGAGGGCCAGCGCCTCCGCCGTCCCCTCTCCCCCGTCGACCAGGGGGATCAGATCGATGTCGGCGTCGGGGATCACCCGCAGGACGCCTTCGGCGATGGACTCGGCCACCTGAGCCGCGGAGAGGGATTCCTTGAACCCACTGGGGGCGATGACGATGCGGTAGCTCATGGCTGGGTCTCCAGATGGACGGGCACGCCGAGCAGTGGCCAGACGGCGAGGGCGAAGAGCAGCACGAGGGCCGCGGTGAGAGGCGCGAGCACGGCCGAGAGCCGTAGCAGATCGCGGGGGGTGTACGTGGGTGTGCCCGGCAGGTCGGCGAAGAGCGCGACGGGCTTGGCGGAGGCGGGCAGAGTGTGGCAGAAACCGGCGGCGGCGGTGGAGGCGAACGCGGCGGCGACCGGGTTGACGCCGGCGGCGATGGCGGCGGCGACCACCAGCGGGACCAGTACGGAGGACCTGGCGGAACGGGACTGGAGCGCCAGGTGGGCCGCCGTACTGATCACGACCACACCGGCGAGGAACATCCACGGCGGCATCGACGAACCACCGGGCACCCAGCCCACGAGCCAGTCGGCCGCCCCCGATTCGGAGAGTGCTATGCCCATCGCCATGGTGGCGGCCATGAACAGGAGCAGTGGCCAGGGCACCGTCCGCAGACCGTCCTTGAGGCCCACGGTGCCCAGTGCCGGCGACGCGGCGACGACGGCGCCGATGAGCGCGACCAGCGCGGGCGACACCCCGTGCAGCGGTTCGCTGCACCACAGCAGCACCACGGTGCCCAGCAGGAGCAGGCACCGTGCCTCCGGCGGGGTGAGGGGCCCTTCCACCGGGGAGTCCGAGTGCTCCTGGATCTGCTTGGTGGTGATCCGGACAGGCCCCTTCCGGTCGGCCCGGCGGGTCGTCGTCAGGAGCACCAGTTCGGCGGCCAGATGGGAGGAGACCACGGCGAGCGGCAGCCCGAGGATCAGCCAGGTGACGAAGCCCAGGTCTTCCCCCGTCTGCTCCCACAGCACGCTGACGGTGATCAGATGGGCGCCCGCGCCGATCAGCGTGGCGACGGCGGAGAGCAGGATCACCGTCGGGAAGAGGAGGGCCAGCATCACCACCAGGCGGGTCCGGTCGGCGAGCGCCTTGGCGAGAGCGAGGAAGACCGGCAGGGCGAGGGCGGCGCGGCCGGAGGTCGCGGGCACGGCGAAGGCGGTGACGACCAGCCCGGCGGTGGTCAGATGTACCAACTGCCGTACCGTGCCGGCCCCGCCGACCAGGAACGCGGCGGCGCGGCCCGCGAGTCCGGTCTTGGTGACGGCGGCGGCCAGGACGAACGCGCAGATCAGCAGCCACACCGTCTCGTCACCGAGGGTGGCGAAGAGCGTTTCGCTGCTGATCACCCCGGTCGTCGTCAGCGCGAGTCCGGCGCCGAGCGCGACATAGGTGTCGTCCACCGAGGTGGCGATCCAGGTGTACGTGGCGAGGGTGAAGACGACGAGCGTGAGCCGCGCGTCACCGCCGAGGCCGGAGAGGGCGCCGGGCAGGACGAGCAGGGCACAGAGACCGAGAACGGCGCCGAGGCTGACGGTCTGTCGGAGAGTGAGGGGCACGACGATCAGCCTGGGGGCGGGCCGTGAGGTCCGAATGAGCCTTGGGTGAAAGACGCTTCATCTGACGAGCCGCACCCCACGGCCGGCGGATGCGCCGTGGTCACGACTCCCCGGTCCCCCGGCCGCCTCTCGGGTGCCGGTCGGCCTCGGACCAGTCGTACTCCACGAACTCGTCGGGGACCTGCCCGCACGGGGCGTAGACGCTGATGAACAGAGTCGTGGTCGAGTCGTTCCACCGGACGTCGACCTGGTCGCCGCCTTCCGGATCTTCGAAAGCCGAGGACGTCGCTCCGCGCCCGGTCGATGTGGGTGAAACCGCTCAGCCCCCGGTGGTAGCAGGCGCCGGTGGCGACCTGCCCGATTCCGCGGGGTACTTGCCGGGAAGGGCGAAGCAGTCGTACACCTCGTCGGACCGGTCCTTGAGCCGTTGAGCGACCGTGTCGGGGTCGGTCGACGGATACGGCGCGCCGTTCCACACGTTCAGCGCGAAGTTGCCCGCGGCGACTGCGGCGACCGACAGCCCGGACTCCGCCTGCGGGGACTTGAACACGCCCGTGACGGTAGGCGTGCGGTATTTCGCGACGCATGAGCAGCGGTACCCAGGTGCCCTCTGAGCAGGAGGCCCGTTCAGGGCATGCGGTAGCCCATGCCCCGAATAGTCTCCAGCCGCTCGGCACCCAACTTCCGCCGCAGGGCCCGGACATAGACGTCCACGATGTTCGATCCGGGGTCGAAGTCGTAGCCCCAGACGTGGGAGAGGATCTGTTCGCGCGACAGCACCTGGCCGGGATGGCGCAGGAACATCTCCAGCAGCACGAACTCACGGGCCGTCAGATCCACGGTCCGCTCGTCGGCCCGTGCCCGCCGCGTCCTCAGGTCGAGGCTGAGGCTGCCGCTGCGCAGCATGGTGACCTCCGGCGCCCGCGCCGCGGTACGCAGGCGCAGCCGGACCCTGGCAAGCAGTTCCTCGAAGCGGAAGGGCTTCGTCATCCAGTCGTCGGCGCCGCCTTCGAGTCCGGCCACGGTGTCGCGTACGGAGTCCCTGGCCGTCAGCACGATGACGGGCAGCGTGACGCGTGCCTCGCGCATCTCCCGCAGGACGGTGAATCCGTCCCGCCCCGGCAGGCCGATGTCGAGAAGCACCAGGTCGAATCCGCCGGACACGGCGTGGTGCAGTGCGGAGTCGCCGTCGTCGGCGACGACGGTGGTGAAGCCGTTGGCCCGGAGCCCCTTCTCCACGAAGGAGGCGATCCGTGCCTCGTCCTCGGCGATCAGAATGCGATTCATGAGCCCGTCTCCAGGATGAGTACGAAGGTGGCGCCGCCGCCGTCGGTACGGCGCAGTTCGACCCGGCCGTGGTGGCCTTCCGCGATCGCCTTGACGATGGCCAGTCCGAGTCCGGCGCCGCTGGTGCGGGCGCCCCGGCGGGCGGTGCCGCGCCGGAACCTCTCGAAGATCACCTCGGCGTCCTGCGGAGGGATACCGGGTCCGTTGTCTGCGACGTACAGCTCGATGCGGTCACCGTGCGCCTGCGAGCCGACGCGTATGCGCTGGCCGGGCACCGTGTGCTGGACCGCGTTCTGGGCGAGCTGGACCATCGCCTGGGTGATTCGCTGCGGGTCCAGCGGTGCCTCGCGGTCGGCGACTCCGTCGAGCAGCCACTCCCGCTCCCCCAGCGTCCGCACCTTGACGAAGACGTCCGCGGTCAGCTCCGCGAGCTGGACCGGTTCCGGCCGTACGAAGTCGGGCCGCTCGGCCTTGGCGAGCAGGAGCAGGTCCTCGACGATCCGGCTCATCCGGTCGAGTTCGTCCGTGACCAGACGTATCGTCTCCTCGCGGTCGGCCGGATCGTCGCCCATGAGTTCAAGGTGCCCGCGCACGATCGTGATGGGTGTGCGGAGTTCGTGCCCCGCGTCGTCCACGAACACCCGCTGCGCGGCGAACGCCTGCTCAAGCCGGTCGAGCATGCCGTTGAACGTCTCGGCGAGCGCCGCGATGTCGTCCCGCCCCTCCACGGGGATACGACGGGTGAGATCCCGCTCGGTCAGCTCCGCGGCCGTTTTCCGTACGACGCGCACGGGCGCCAGGATGTGACCGGCGACCGCCCAGCCGATACCGCTCACCAGCACCAGCGCCATGCCCGAAAGGACGATCAGCGTCCAGAAGGTCTTGTCGGCGACGGCCCGCTCACGGTCCGCGTGGAAGGCGACGACGAAGGCGCCGGGAGGATCGTCGCCCAGCGGCCGGATGGTGACCTTGGCCCAGCGCAGCTCTCCCTGCGAACGGTGCAGTGTGCCGGAGGAGTCCTTGGAGGCGATGATCCGGGACAGCGCCCGGCCGTCCCGCCACAGGGCTATGTGGTCGGGGAAGTCACGGCGCTGCCGGATGACATCGCGGCCGTTCGTGGAGGAGCGGGGCAGGCCCAGCAGTTCCTCGTCCGGGTCGGCGTACTGCCGTTGCAGAAAGGTCTGGAGCAGTCTGCGCGGATCGCCGAAACTGCGGCCGGTGTCCGGGTCGACGCCCTGGTCGACGAAGTTGGCGAACTCGCCGGTCTCCTGTGACAGCAGCTGGCTTATGCGGTGTTCCACGTCCCGGTGGAGGATCGAACGGACGGTGACGGCCACGGCCCCGAGGGCGATGGTCATCACCACCAGCAGCCAGAGCAGGATCCGCACCCGCGCGGAGATCCTCGGAACGTCAACCGTCATCACCGAAGTCGTCGTCATCGTCATCGTCACCGTCGGCGGCCGACGGACCCGGTACGACGGCGTCGCCAGGTGTCTCGCCGGGCGAACCGGTGGGCGGGCCCGTCGGCGTGCCGGTTGGCGAAGCCGTGGGTCCGGTGCTCCCTCGGTCGTCCGGTGTGCCGCTCCGCGTATCGCTCGGCGAGGTGTCGAGCTGTACGCCGGGGGGCACCTTGGGCGCCTCGGGACTGTCGGTCATAGCGTAACTGGTCGCGGCGATGCCGAGCGGGACGGCGACGACGGCCGCCAGGGCTGCCAGACGAGGTGAGAAGGCCATGGGCCCCATCCTGGCGACCGGGGTCGTCGCCGGCATGAAGCCAGGATGAGGATTCCTTCATGATCGGCCCTGGGCCCTGCCGACGACGGTGGCGGTGGCGGTGATCAGGTGACGCGGATGACGGCGATGCCTCGCGGGACGGCGAGCGCCACCCGGGTGCCGTCCGGGTGGACGGCGGCGACGGGTGTCGGCTCGTTCACGCCGTACGAACCCTCTCGCCGTGACATCGCCAACTCCGGCCACTGCGACACCAGTTCACCGGTTCGGATGTCGAACAGGCGCGGGTGGCCGTACAGCGCGAGGATCTTCTCGCCGCAGGCGAGAATGGTGCCGATCGGCCCGGGGAGATCGTGGCGGTGCAGCCACTTCCCGGTGGGGAACGACCACACTCCGAGCTGGTGCTGCCCCAGCTCCAGGTCATCGTCCTCATCGTCCTCGTCCGGCTCCCCGCCGTGCTCGCCGGTCACCACCGCCAGCCGGTCGCCGTCGAGCCAGCAGACCGAGTCGGCCTCGGCGTCGATCATCGGCCAGTAGGACAGGACACCTCGTCCGTCCAGCAACGTGGCGTCCGTCAGCGCGCGGGGCAGGTCGTACCGCGGCGACCCCCGCCGGTGTCCACACCCAGCCTGCCGATACGAGCCACCGCCCGCCCGGGCTGACCGCCGGCCGTGAGTGGAACACACCGACCGAATCGCGCTCTCCCGTGGTCAGACGTTCGCCGGTGGCGACGTCCTCGACCTCCAGCCGGGCGTAACGCTCGGGGCAGTGCACGAGCACTTCCCGGCCGTCGGCGAGCATCCCCAGGCAGACGGGGTAGTCGAACTGGCCGGCCCGGTGGTCGTCCCGGCGGATCTCACGGACCACCCGCCGTCCGTCGAGCAGCACCCCCCGGGTGCCCCGCTCGGCGTACACCACGGTCCACCGGCCGGACGGCGAGGTGACGGCGCGGTCGTACGCCCTGCCGTACCCCCGCCGCCGGCGCGGGTGTTCCTTCCCGTCGGGCGACCAGCGGCGCCAGCCGCCCACCGGGTCCAGGAGATCCTCCCCGTCCCAGACGAGCGACCGGACCTTGCCGGTCCACACCTCGCGCAACACCACGGCATCGTCCATCGAACCCCCATCGACGGGCCGGGCCCCTACCCCGGCGTACTCACAGTGTCGCCGACCCCGGCCGGTGGCGCGGGGTCCGGTTCCCGCAGCCGGCTGAGGAGTTGGTCTCCGATCCGGGCGACCTCCGGTTTGTACGGGGTGTCGGAGAGTACGAAGTGGGTGATGCCGAGTTCGCCGTACTTGCGCAGCGCGGCGGCGACGTCGTCCGGGGAGCCGACCAGCCAGGTCGTCCCCGCGCCCCCGCCGCCGACCCGGCCGGGGGCGGTGTAGAGGCAGGAGTCCAGCACCTCGCCGCGCTCGGCGAGGTCGTAGAGCCGCTGCTGGCCGACGGCTCGGCGACGCTGGTCGGTGAACGTCGAGTCGGCGCGGGAACCCGCCAGTTTGGCCACTTTCGCCTCGGCGTCGTGCCATGCCTCCTCGGTCGTGTCACGGACCAGGGTCGTGATGCGCAGGCCGAACTCCAGCGGCGCGTGTGTACGGCCGAGGGACTCGCTCAGCTTCTTCAGGCGGTCGATCCGCTCGGCCACGCCGTCGAGCGGTTCCCCCCAGAAGAGCTGGACATCGGCCTCGGTGGCCGAGACCGCCTCGGCCGCCGCGGAGGCACCGCCGAAGTAGAGCCTCGGGGTCCGGCCGTTCTCTGCGCCGAACGGTCGCGGGCTCACCGTCGAGTCCTCGACACCGAAGAACTCGCCCCGGAAGGTGACGTTCTCCTCGGTCCACAGCCGGCGCACGACCTGGAGGAACTCGCGAGTGCGGTCGTAGCGGCGGGCAGGGTCGCTCTCTCCGTCGCCGTACGCCGCCGCGTTGTCGAGGCCGCTGACGATGTTGACCAGCAGGCGTCCGCCGCTGAGCCGGTCGAGCGTGGCCGCGGCACTGGCGAAGTGCGCGGGCTGCCAGTAGCCGGGCCGTATCGCCACGAGCGGCTGGAACGTGGTGGTGCGGGCGGCCAGTGCCGTGGCCACGGTGAAGGTGTCCGGCCGGCCCCATCCCGTACCGATGAGCGCCCCGCCCCAACCGTGCGCCTCGGCGGCCAGCGCGATCTCGGTGGAGAAGCCCAGCGTGCCCCAGCCGTCGGTCGTGTCGTCACCACGATGACCGGGCTCGACCGTGTTGGGGATGTACCAGAGGAATTCTTGGCTCATGTGAGGACTCCGATTCGCTGCCGGGCGGGGCGACCCCGCCCGGTGAGGTGGTCTGCGGCTGCTCCGCCTGCCGCGAGGGGTACGGACGCGGGCTCCGTGGGCGCGGCGTCAGCCACGGCGCGGGGGACGAAGGCCGGTCCCGTGGACGCCGTACTCGTCGATCAGCGCCAACTCCTCGTCCGTCAGCGGCGGGAACTCCGTCGCCTGCACGTTGTGGTCGAGCTGCCAGGTCGAACTCGCCCCGATGAGCGCGCTGGTGACCTCCGGCCGGCGGAGCACCCACTGCAACGCCAGTTGGGCCAGTGACTGGCCGCGCTTGCGGGCGAGGTCGTTCAGGGCGGTGGCCCGCTCGCGGTAGACCTCGCTGATGTCGTCGGGCGAGAGGAAGGCGCTGGTCGCGGCGCGGGCGTCCGCGGGTACGGTCCCGTCCAGGTACTTGTCGGTGAGCAGGCCCTGGGCCAGCGGCGAGTACACGATGAGGCCGGTGCCGTCCTCGGCCGCCACGTCCAGCAGGCCCTCGGTCTCGGGCCGCCGGTCGAAGATGGAGTAGCGCGGCTGGTGCGACAGCAGCGGGACGTTCGCGCGGCGCAGCAACTCGGCCGCGTCGTGGGCCTGGTCGCGGGAGTAGTTCGAGATGCCCACGTAGAGCGCCTTGCCCTGCTCGACCGCGCTGACCAGGGCCCCGACGGTCTCCTCCAGCGGAGTCGTGGGGTCCGGCCGGTGCGAGTAGAACACGTCGACGTAACTGACGCCGAGGTCGCGCAGGCTGTGGTCGAGCGACGCCAGGAGCGACTTGCGCGAGCCTCCCCGGAGGTAGGGGCTGTCGCCGACCGGGTTGCCGGCCTTGGTCGAGATCAGGATCTCGTCGCGGTACGGCGCCAGGTCGCTCTTGAGGACCCGTCCGAAGAACTTCTCCGCGGCGCGGAACGGCGGACCGTAGCGGTTGGCGATGTCGAAATGGGTGATCCCCAGATCGAACGCGTGCAGCACGATGTCCCGTTGGGTGTCGAACGGGTGGTCGTCGCCGAACTTCTGCCACAGGCCGAGGGAGAGTGCGGGGAGGTCGAGACCGCTGTTCCCGGCGCGGCGGTACGGCAGTCTCTCGTAGCGGTCGTCGGCAGCTCGGTAGCCCATGGAAGGCGGTGCCTTTCTGGAGTGATGAATCGGGGTCGCCGCGTCGGCCGGCGACGCGCGAAGGCCAACGGCCGCGTACGACGGGCGAGAGGGGCGGGCGAGAAGGGCGGGCGGAGAACGGCGGGCGTCGGCCCACCGCGTTCAGCCCACGCCGTTCAGCTCACGGCGGAGCCCGGTGAAAGTGGGAGGAGGAGAGAAGAGGGAAGGGGGAACTGGCATCGGCGTGAGCGCGGAGAGAGCGCGTCTACGCTTCGGGCGGTGTCAGAGACAGAGCGCGCTGGCCGACCGCAGAAGGTCGACGTGAATGCGCGTAACCAGCCTTACATCCAGATGCACGCTGCAAAGGTAGGCGACAGGCAGACTCCTGGCAATGCGCGAAGAGCCCGAGCCTGCCCGCCCTGGCCTGGGGTTGTTGCAGGGTTGTTGCGCCTGGCGGGTGAGGGTGCGGGAGGAAAGTCGGTACGCTCCCCCTTGACTTCGGGGCTTCGGCAGGGACCGAACTGCCGTATACAGGGGATGACTCACCATGACCGACACACCTTCCGCCAACCTTTTCAAACCGCTCGGGGAGGGCGACCCGGCTGTCGTCGGCGGTTATCGCCTGGCCGCCGTGCTCGGCACGGGTGGCATGGGCAAGGTGTATCTCTCCTACACGCCGGGCGGGCGACCCATCGCGCTCAAGGTGATCCGGCCCGAGTTCAGCGAGGACCCCGAGTTCCGTCGGCGGTTCAAGCAGGAGGTGCACGCCGCGCAGCGGGTGCAGGGTCTGTACACCGCGCCGGTCATCGACTCCGACACCGACGGCTCGCAGCCGTGGCTCGCCACCGCCTATGTGCCGGGGCCCTCTCTCGCGAACGCGGTCGCCCAGCACGGTGGACTCCCGCTGCGCAGTGTGCTGTTGCTGACCGTCGGCGTCGCCGAGGCGCTGCACGTGATCCATGGCGCGGGCATCATCCACCGCGACCTGAAGCCCGCCAACGTACTCCTCGCCTCCGACGGCCCCCGCGTGATCGACTTCGGTATCGCCAGGGCGGCCGACACCACCGCGCTGACCGGCACCGGCGTCAGCGTGGGCACCCCGGCGTTCATGGCGCCCGAGCAGGCGGCGGCCGGTACGGTCAGCCCGGCGACCGACATCTTCGCCCTCGGGCAGATCGCGGCCTTCGCGGCGATCGGTTCGCCCGCGTACGGCGAAGGGTCCTCGCACGCGGTGCTCTACCGGATCGTGCACGAGGATCCCGATCTCAGCCGGGTGCCTCCGGAGTTGCTGCCCCTGGTGAAGCGCTGTCTGACGCGCGCCCCGGAGGAGCGGCCGAGTCTGACGGAGATCATCGAGCTGTGCCACGAACTGTCGCCCGACGCGCTGCGCCAGGGCGAGGACTGGCTGCCGCAGGCGGTCGCCGGATCGATCACCGAGCGGCTGCGGCTGCCCGAACCGGCGAAGACCCCGCCGCCGCAGCCCGCCGCCGCGCCGACGCCGACCCAGTTCTCCCCGCACAATCCGGCGCCTGGGCAGCCTCCGGCACCGGGCACGGTGAACCCGTACGCGCCGACGGGGTTCGCCACGCCCGCCGCGCCGGCGCAGAGCGCGCCGGGGGTTCCCGGCCCCCCGCCGCCGCTGCCCGGCCACCCGACGCAGGGCTACCACACCCCGGCGCCCGGGTACCAGACCCCGCCGCCCGGTTACCAGACGCACCAGACCCCGGCGCCCGGGTATCAGACCCCGCCGCCCGGTTACCACACCCCGCCGCCGGTCATCCACGCTCCGTACGTGCCTCCCGCGCAGCCCAAGCCGAAGCGCACCGGGTTGATCGTCACCGGGGCGATCGTGGGCACGCTGGTGATCCTGGGGGTCATCGGCTCCCTGCTGCCGGACGGGTCCGGCGAGGACAAGGGCAGCGGGGCCAACTCCGCCGGCAGCAGCAGCGGTTCGAGCGGCGGCGACAACTCCTCGGGCGGAGAGAAGCGCAAGGACCCGAAGCCGGTCTCGTACAAGGGCATCGACATCACGCACAGCTACGAGATCATGCTCGCCGACAGTCCGCCCCGCCCGGCCGAGGGTGACGACGTGGCCTACGGCGACGCGGATCTCTATTACGTGCACTACGAGTCGTCCCCGAGCGACACCGCGATCGGCACAGCCAACGGAAAGCTCATCCTGCTGAACAACTCGCAGAAGGGCACCCTGGAGACCTGCCGCACGGAGTCGCGTTACGCCGAGCAGATCGGCCTCGACCAGCTCAGCAACGGAACGCAGTTCTGTCTGCTCAGCGACGCGGGTCATGTCGCGGTGGTGACCTACCGCGGCAAGTCGGGCGCGAACGACGCGAGTACCTACGTCACCGTCGACCTCACAATCTGGCGCAACGCCGAGGAACCCAAGGACGGCTAGGGCCTGTCGTTCGGATCTTGCCGGGCTCGCGGTCCCTGGCACGCACGCCCGCCGCGTTGTCGTCGGTCGCCAACGCTCCGCGTTGTCTCCCTCCTCCGCCTTGCGACCGCACGCACCAGACCCCGCTCCCTGATCCGGCCTGATCCAAACGACAGACCCTAGGTCGTGTCCGGCGGATCGCCGAAGGCGCGTGCCGCCGGACGGGTGAGCGGGTCGGCGGCATCGGCTCGGCGTGGTGCGGGGCGTGCCTCGGCGCCGTATTGGTGACCTCCTCAGACAGCGGCCACAGCGGGCGCGGAGGGGGTGACGGCGTTGTCGCCGACCGAACCGGTGCGTCCGGGGCGTGCCCAGTGGGCCGCGCTGATTCTGTTCGCCGGTGCTTCGGGCGCGGTGGACGTGCTGGCGTTCATCGCACTGGGGCGGGTCTTCGCGGGGGTGATGACGGGCAATCTCGTGCTGCTGGGTCTGTCCTTCACAGGCACCGGCGACGAGGGCGGACCGGCCGCCCCGCTGCTGGCGTTGGCGGGTTACGTGGCGGGGGTCGCGGTCGTGGCGCCGTTCACCCGGCGGCGACCGGAGGAGCCGGGGACCCGCTGGCCGCGTGCGGTCGTGGGCTGGCTCGCCGCCGAGGTCGCACTTCTGGCCGCCGTCGCCGCCGGCTGGGGCGCGGCCGACGGGGCGCCAGCGCAGCCGTGGCGCGACGTGGTGCTCGTCGCGGTCGCGGCCGCCATGGGGGTGCAGTCCGCCGCGCTGGCCGGCGCGGGCGCGGCCGCCGGGCCGGGTACGTACTTCACCGGCATCCTCACCCGCCTGGTAGCCCGCGCCACCGGCCCCGAGAACATCGGCCTCGCGGACCTGGGTTCCCTGGCCCGGCTCGTCACCCTCGCCGCGGGCGCGGCCTCGGCAGCACTGGTGTACGCGGCCTCGGCGCCCTGGGCGATGTCCGTACCCCTCCTCTGGGCGTTGGCGGCCTTGGCGTGCGTGACGGTTCCCCCGCCCCTCCCCCGGGCTCCTTCGTCGTCAACCAGCCGTCTAGGGTCGCGTTCATGACCAGGACCACGCCGCCACGACCGCTCGATGTCGAGGCGCTCTTTCCCGAGTTGGCCGGCCACCGAGGTACGACCACCCGGCTGCACCCGCGGCCCGGCAGCCCCACCGCGGTGGACAGTTCCGTGGGCGGGCCGCTTCTTTGGCCCGTGGACGAGGCGTGGCCGGTGTGCACCGAGGCCCACAAGCGCGGGCGGGGCCGGCGCCCCTCGGACATTCACCGGGAGCGGCGGGTGCTGGCCGAGGCGTGGGCCCGCGAGGCGAGGACGGGGCCCACGGACGAGGAACGGCTGCTGCTGGAGGAACTGGAACGCAAGCACCGGGTGGTGGGGATCGGGGAGGCGGATCCGATTCCGATGATCGGCGTCGCCCAGCTGTACCGCCGGGACATACCCGACCTGTTGGCCGGGCCGGGCGACTGCGATCTGCTTCAGGTGTTCTGGTGCCCCTTCGACGCGCACGGCAAGACCGGGTACGGCATGTCGCTCGATCTGCGCTGGCGCCGGTCGTGGGAGGTCGGCGAGGTGCTGGAGTCGCCACCGCTGCCGCAGGTCGTCGGCTACGCGGGATACGTGGCGGAGCCGTGCGTCCTGTCTCCCGAACAGGTGGTCACGTATCCGTTCGCCGGTCTTCTGCCCGAGGAGCTGCGCGAGCGGATCTACGCACGGGAAGACGCGTTCGAGGAAGAGGAGGAGGCCGAGGACAGGGACGGGGAGGCGGCGGAGCCGCCGATGTATCAGTACGACCTCTCCATCCCACCCGGCTGGCGGGCCGGCGGTTTCGCGTCCTGGCATCTGACAGACGCCCACATCATGAAGTGCTCGGCCTGCGCGACGCCGATGGAACTGCTGCTGACCATCGACAGTTCGGAGTGGGACGGCGGCAGCGGCAGTTGGCAGCCGCTGGAGGAACGCGGACTGCCCCCGCACCGGTTCGCCACGCCCACCGAGGTCACGGTGGGCCGCTGGGGCGAGCTCAACATCTTCGCCTGCCCCGCCGACCCCGGACACCCCCACGGCCACAGCATCCAGTAGGAGTGCGATCACTCGCCGAGGATCTCTCCGACGGTGTTGGTGAGACCGTCGGCGATCGCGCTGTCCACGTCCGAGCCGACGATCGCGGCGATGATCAGCGCCACCAGCACGATGACACCCACGTACTCGACCGCGCCCTGACCCTTGTCACCGCGACGCTTCATCGCCGTGACAAGGGTGTCGGTCCAGGTGCCGGCGTAGCGTCTGGCGTTGGTGGCGGCCTTCACCGTGACGTTCGACATGACAATCCCCTTTTGGTGTCGCCGGCCGGCAACAGGCCGACCCGTAGCGGTTCTTGGTGCCACTCGCGCTTCCGGCTCGATCCCGGCCGGACTCGCTGGACACACAAGAAAACCACAACACCGACCCACTCCCGACATGGACCCCGGGATTGCGCGCCGGGCCCAACTCGGCGCGCGGGCCCGGCGCGTTCACGCCTGGACCGTGGACTTCTCCGACTCGGTGACGAGGTGGGTCTTCTCCGTGGCCCCCGCGATGTTCCGTACCGCCGGGATGACGGCCGCGATCGCGGCGGAGACCAGCGCGACGGCACAGCCGATGACCAGGCCGGTGCGGAATCCGCTCTCGGAAGTGATGCTGAAGCCGCCGATGTCGGTCGTCATCTGCGAGAGGACCACACCGATCACCGCGGCGCCGACGGAGGTGCCGAGCGAGCGCATGAGGGCGTTGAAGCTGTTCGCGGCGGCGGTCTCGGACAGCGGTACGGAACTCATGATGAGCGCGGGCATCGAGCCGTAGGCAAGGCCCACACCGCTGTTGATCACCATGATGGCCAGCATGATTCCCCAGGCGGACCCCATCAGCGCGAGTGAGAGCCCGTAGCCCGCCGCGATGACCAGGACTCCGCTGAGGAGCGTGAGTTTCGGGCCGTACGCGTTGGTCAGCTTGCCGCCGAGCGGCGAGACGATCATCATCATCACGCCGCCGGGCGCCATCCACAGACCGGAGGCGAGTATCGACTGGCCCAGGCCGTAGCCGGTGGCCTCCGGGAACTGGAGCAGCTGCGGCATCACCAGCATGCTCGCGTACATCGCGAAGCCGACGAAGATCGAGGCGATGTTGGTCAGCAGGACCCGGGGACGGGCCGTGGTGCGCAGGTCGACCAGCGGGTCGGTCGTACGGAGTTCCCAGGCGCCCCAGCCGACCAGGAGCACGACGGCGGCGACGAACAGGCCGAGTGTGGTGCCCGAACCCCAGCCCCAGTCGGCGCCCTTGGAGATCGCGAGCAGCAGACTGACCAGACCGGCACCGAGGGTGAACGCGCCGATCCCGTCGAACCGCTGCCCCTTCGCGCCGGCCGGCACGGTCGGGATCAGGAACCAGATCAGCACGGCGATGACCGTGGCGAGTACGGCGGAGCCCCAGAAGAGAACGCGCCAGTTCGCGTACTGGGCGACCGCCGCGGCGATCGGCAGGCCGAGACCGCCACCGATTCCCATGGAGGCGCTGACCAGAGCGATGGACGAGCTGAGCTTCTCCGTGGGAACGACGTCACGCAGCAGGGCGATGCCCAGCGGCACCATGCCCATACCCATGCCCTGAAGGCCGCGCCCGATGATCATCGGGAGGACGGAGGACGACAGGGCGCACACCACGGAGCCCGCGATCAGCGGTACCGAGCAGACGAGAAGCATGCGGCGCTTGCCGAGCAGATCGCCCAGACGGCCCACGACCGGCACGCAGACGGCCGCCACCAGGAGCGTCGTCGTGATCACCCAAGTGGCGTTCGAGGCCGAGGTGTTGAGGATCTTGGGCAGATCGGCGAGCAGCGGGGTGACCAGTGTCTGCATGATCGCGGCCGTCGTGCCGGCGAGTGCCAGCGTGGCGACCACACCGCCCGAGCGGGACGTGGGCTGTGGGGCGTCCATGAAGAGGGACTCCTAGGGCTGTCTGATTCGGAAGAAGCGTGTGCATCATACATATCGCATGCATCAAGCACTTTACATGCATGCTGCATACTCATGAACGATGATGTCCGGGCCGTTCGGACGTGGTGCGACAATGGCCCGGCGAGAGAGGCAGGAGGCGACACAGGCATGGTCGGGGCCACGCACGAGGTCGAGTACGAGCAGATGCTGCTCAGCCGCCACACGTTCTTGAATCAGAGAGGCGGTCGCAACAAGGACGCCGTACTGGAGCGCAGCGCCTACATCCTGCTCAGCCGTATCCGGCTCCAGGGGCCGATGTCGATCGGCGAACTCAGCGACGCCTTCGGGCTCGACGCCTCCACCCTGAACCGGCAGACGGCCGCGGCGATGCGCGCGGGGCTCGTGGAGCGCATCCCGGACCCCGACGGTGGCATGGCCCGCAAATTCCGCATCACGGACGAGGGCGCGCGCGTACTCGACAAGGAGCGGGCGGGCATCGTGCGGTCGCTGGACCGGGTCATGGCGGACTGGCCGGAGGAGGACATCGCCGCGTTCGCCGCGTATCTGAAGCGCTTCAACACCGACATCGAACGGCTCGGCGGAAGGCCGTGGCCGCGCCTCTGAAGGTGCGTCCCGCCTGTGGAGGTGCGTCCCCGCCTCGCATCTCCGGAGGTGCCTCGCGCCCGTAGAGGTGCCTCGCGATTCCGGAGGCAGCCCCGCGCGCGTAGAGGCGCCTCTCCGTCATCCGGATGGAGCATTCGCGCCGGGACGGCGAACACCGGCTCCGATGCCTGGCCACGGCCCTGTCCACGGGCTCAGCCCGGTCCCGCGGGCCTCGCGGAACTCCCCCGGCTCGTTGCGGCGCGCGCGTCGGGTCATGGTGGCCAGTGTGGCGTCGAGCGAGTCGTCACTCCGAGACCGTCGCGAAGGAGACCGTGCCATGGCCACCTGGACGCAGGACGAACTGAACCGGATCGAACACGCCGACGAACTTGAGCTCGCGCCTCTGCGCCGCGACGACACTCAGGGCGAACCGACGACCGTCTGGGTGGTCCGCGACGGCGACGATCTGCTCGTGCGCGCCTTCCACGGCCGCGGTGGTACGTGGTTCCGCGCCGCCACCGCCCAGCACGCGGGGCATATCCGCTCCGGCGGCGTGGACAAGGACGTCACCTTCGTCGAGGAGACCGACTCGGCTCTCAACGACCGGCTGGACGCCGCGTACCACGGCAAGTACGGCCGCTACAGCGACACTTACGTGCGCCCGCTGGTGGCCGACACCGCCCGCGCCGCGACCCTCAGGCTCGTCCCTCGGTGACACCGCCGAATCGCGCCACCGCGTCGCCCCCCGACCCCGGCTCTCACGACCCCGGCTCTCACGACAAGGAACCCATATGACCACCATCGCCATCGTCGGAGCCGGCACAGGTCTGGGCGGCGCCGTGGCACGGCGCTTCGGGCGCGAAGGCTTCGACGTCGCCCTGCTGTCCCGTACCAAGGACCACGTCGACGCCCTCGCCGGCGACCTCGGCGGTGAGGGCGTGAACGCGCGCGGTTTCGCCGCCGACGTCACCGACCCGGCGTCCCTCTCCGCCGCCCTGGAGTCCGCCGCCTCCGCCCTCGGCCCCGTCGAGGTCCTCCAGTACAGCCCCATCCCGCACCAGGACTACATGAAGCCGGTCCTGGAGACCTCCCCGGCCGACATCGAGGGCCCGCTGGCGTTCTCCGTGGTCGGACCGATGACGGCCGTCGGCCAGGTGCTTCCCGGTATGCGCTCCCTCGGCCGCGGCACCCTGCTGTTCATCAACGGCGGCAGCGCCGTCCAGCCGCACCCCGACCGCGCCGGCACCTCGATCGCCTTCGCGGCCGAGAGCGCCTACGCCCGGATGCTGCACGACGTCCTCGCCGACGAGCACATCCACGCGGCGCAGCTCATCATCCCCGGCGCGATCACCGCCGGCGATCCCCGCAAGGACCCGTCCGTGCTCGCCGACACTCTCTGGGGCATGCATCGGGACCGCACGGAGTTCCGGCACTACGCCGAGCCCATGGACGCCTGACCTTTCGGTCGCCGCCGGCCCGGTCGCCGGCCCCCGTCACCGACCTGCCCAGAGGTCAGCCGGTCAGCACGCCCAACCCCTGCTTGACCTGGCGGGTCAGATCGTCGGCCAGGATCTCCGGAGCGCCCTTCTCCAGCCCTTCCAGGGCCTGGGCCGCGACGGAGGCCGGGTCGGTCTTCTGGGCCGGGTCGACGTACTCGGCCATGTCGGTGTCCATGTAGCCCACGTGCAGGGCGGACACCCGGATGCCGCGCGGTTCCAGCTCCTCGCGAATCGAGTCCGTCAGCGACCAGGCCGCCGCCTTGCCCGCGCTGTAGGCGCCGTAACCGGCCGGGTGGATCCACGACAGCACGGAGAGGATGTTCAGGATCGAGCCACCACCGTTGCCCTCGATGACGGGCGCGAAGGCGCGGGTCACCTGAAGCGTTCCGTAGAAGTGGGTGTCCATCTCCAGGCGGATCCGGTCGAGTTCGCCCGACACCAGCGGCGTGAGGGTGGAGATGCCGGCGTTGTTGACCAGGAGTGTGGCGTCGGGGGCGGCGGCCGCGGCGGCGCGGACCGACTCCGGGTCGGTGATGTCCAGACGCAGCGGTACGGCGCCGGGCAGGTCGACCGTCTCGGGGCGGCGGGCTCCCGCGTACACCTTGGCGCCGCGCTCCAGCAGTTGTTCGGCGATCCGTCGGCCCAGCCCTCGGTTGGCGCCGGTGACGACCGCTACCGCGTTGTTCAGTTCCATGATCCTCATCCCCTGTGTAGGAGGCGTACGACCTCTCGCCGGTCGCTGCCAGGATTTTAGATTACATCCATAATCTAAAAACGGAAGACCGGAGGCGTACGATAGATGTCATCGAACATTTATCCAGGGAGGTGGCCATGGGCCGCGTATCGAAGGAACAGGCGCGGGAGAACCGCCGTCGCATCGTCGACACCGCCTCCCGGCTCTTCCGTGAACAGGGCACCGACGGAGTCAGCGTCGCCGACCTGATGAAAGCGGCCGGTCTCACCCACGGCGGCTTCTACAAGCATTTCGACTCCAAGGAAGCCCTCGTGGACGAGGCCACCGCCTGCGCGTTCGACGGCGTCGACGAACAGCTCGCCGCCCGGCCGGCAGCCGACGACCGTGACGGAGGCGTAGGCGTAGGCGGAGGCGGTGACGGAGGCACCGACCCCGGCGTCGATCCGGAAGCCGCGCGCCGCGCCTTCATCGCCCACTACCTCTCCCCCGAGCACCGCGACGACATGGCGGGCGGCTGTCCCACCGCGGGTCTGGCCGTCGACATGGCGCGCGGCGCCGCCGGCAGTGCGGCGCGGCACACCTACGTCGAAGGGGTCCGGGCGTTCGCGCAGCGGATGGCCACGGACGACGACAACGATGACGGTGACGGTGACGGTGACGACGGCCTGGTACGCCTCAGCACGATGGTCGGGGCGCTGATCCTGGCCCGCGCGGTCAGCGGCGATCCGCTCTCCGACGCGCTCCTCGCGGCGGCACGGGCCGAGGTGTCGACGTGAAGGAGTCCCCGGACGGACGGGGCCCAAGGCCCGGTGTCAGGTTCGCGGCCCCAGCAGTCTGACGGCGTCGGCGACCACCGTTCCGTCCGCGTCGTTGCTGAGCTCGACCGACGTCCCGAGACCGGCCCGCAGCCGGTAGATGCCGAGCGAGACCCATGAACCGCCCCGTGGCTCGGTTGCTCCCGGCAGTCGCTGGTCGATCCGGACGGTGTCGGTGCCGTGCGCGTGGACCACGGTGTACGGGGCGTTGCCCGCGCGGTTGGCGCCCGGTGCGTAGGACGCCTGGATCTCGTACTCGCCGTCCTGCGGCACCGCCGGGCGCCAGCGCACCACCCGCTCGCCCGAACCGGCGGGCGCCGCACGGTAGTTGCCGGACCAGTGGCCGGGGTCCGCGGCCGCCGTCGGCCAACTGCCCATGACGACCGCGAAACCCAGCCGGTCGTTGTCCACGACCACTTCCCGGTGTACGTCGGCGGAGCCCGGCGCCTCGACCAGGCTGAGCGAGTCGAGGCCGAGCAGCGTGCCCCCGCCCCTGCCGGTGCCCGTCACCGCGCACCGCATCGTGTGCCGTCCGGCGCGCAGCCGGGCGGTGCCGATACGGGCCAGGTCGTAGCCGTCCGCCGACTGCGCCGTGGTGTCGATGACGAAGGCGGGCAGCCTGGAGCCCTTCACCGTGACCGTGGCCAGCGCGCCGGCCACCGAACGGTGGTAGCGCAGCAGCATCTCGTAGTCGCCGGTTCGGGGCACCTTGAAGCTGAACTCGGCCGCGCCGCCCGCCTGTTCCGGGGTGAGCACGATCCGCTCGCCACGACGCGCGAGCGGATCGGCGACGGTGTCCACCGTGGCGCCCGTGACCCTGCGGTCCGTGTCCGCGAGCGCGACCACGGTCTCGACGTGGCGGGGGCCACGCCGCAGGCTGTCGCGGCCGCGGGTGAGCCAGTCGAGCGAGAAGCGGGCGACGTTGACCCGGCGCGGAGCGCTCGGCAGGTCGCCGTCGCAGCCGTAGAGAAGCACGATGGTGCCGTCGGACTGCCGGGCGAGGTCGGAGTAGAAGGAGCGGCGTTGGTTGATGACCCGCGAGTACCGGTACGAGATGCCCTCGTCGTAACTGACCGACACCGTCATATTGGTCCTCACCGGTGAATCGGGGCGGCTGAACAGCACCCGGTCGGTGTCGCGCCCCTCGTGGGCGCCGGAGGCGCGGGGGCGACCGGGACCGCCGGCGGTGTACTTCGGTCCGGAGTCGGACATGGTGGGCCACCCCTTTCGGGCGGTACGCGGGGGACGGAACCGGCGCGGGCGAACTCTCGGGCTTGCGACCGTGCGGGCTTCGTGCGGGCGTGCAGGCGTGCAGATCAGACACGTACGCGGTCGGGCGCCCTGCGGATCGGGGCGCGCGTACGGATCAGGCGCGTATGAGATGCGCGTCCAGCGGTGCCAGCAGGGCGAACAGCGCGTGGCGCTCCGCCTCGGAGCAGGGTGTGAAGGGCGCGGCGACATGCAGCGGGCACAGTCCGCGTTCGGCCAGGACGGCCTTGACCGCCGGCACACCGGGTCGCACCGTGTGCAGCACCAGCACCTCGTCGATCAGCAGTTGGGCGCGCCGCGCGTCGTCGTCCCGTCCGTCGCGATGCGCCCGGAACAGCTCGACGGCCAGCGAAGGCGCCAGATTGGCCACTCCGGGGACCACTCCGTCGGCGCCGAGCCGCAGTGCGTCGAGTGCCTGGCTTTCGGCGCCCTGGCTGACGCCGAAGTCGTCGCGCCGGCGGGCCGCCGCGAGTGCGTGGCGGAACAGCGCGAGGTCGCCCGAGCTGTCCTTGATGCCCACGAGGTGTGCCAGGTCGGCGAGTTCGTCGAGCAGGGCGGGTGTCAGCGGATTGCTGTAGCGAGGGGCGTTGTAGGCGACGACCGGGACGCCGAACCCGGCCGTGGCGGTGTAGTGGGTGACGATCTCGTCGTGCCTGTGGTGGTAGTAGAGGGGCGGGCTGAGCACCAGGGCGTCGGGCGCGGCGGGCAGGACCGCCTCCGCCCGCGCCAGTGCCTCGGCGGTGCCGGGTGCCGTGACATTGACCAACACCGGTCCTGCATCGGTCAGTTCACGCCAGCGCCCGGCCACCTCGATCGCGAAGTCCGCCAGCCGCGCCGTGGGCAGCAGCGGGCCCTCGCCGTTGCTGCCGAACAGCATGAGACCGTGCGCCCCGGCCGCCGCGAGGCCAACGAGCAGGGCGTCGGCGGCCGGGGCCGACGGTCGTCCGGGCCGGTCCATGGGGGTGACCAGCGGGACCATGACCCCTGACAGCAACTTGCGGCCGTCGGCCTGCCCCTCCCCCTCGGCGAAAGTGTTCTGAGGGCTCATCAGTACCCCTTGACCTCGGGCCGGGCCAGTTCGACCCCGGCGCGCGTGAGTTCGTCCTGGAAGTCGCTCAGCCGCTGACCGTCCTCGTACACCTGCCCGTCTTCGAGGTGGTTGTCGAGGCAGTACGCCGCGAGCGAGCCGGCCGCCTCGCCGATGTTCCAGTCGACGGGGTGCAGCCGGTAACAGCCATTGGTGATGTGGGTAGTGCCAATGTTCTTGCAGATCCGCAGCCGGCCGGCCGCCACGTACGGCGCGACCATGGCACCGAGTACGGCGGCGGCGACCCTGGGCTCGTGGCACAGCGCGCTCACCCGCCCCTCGCCCGGATTGAGATACCGGCGCCTCCTCGCCTCCTCCGTCAGCGGGTACCACCTCCGGTAGTGGTCGCGGATCGCCTCGCACAGCGCGCGGTAGGTGCGGGTGGCGCCGAACTGCTCCATCCAGGCGTGCTCGTCGGGCGGTACGCCCTGGCTGGTGAGCCGGCCGCCGATCCAGTCGGTCTCCTCGGTGAGCAGGACCGTGCGCCCCCGGTCGAGGGCGGCGAGCGCGGCGGCCACGCCGCCGAGGCCCCCGACCACGAGGATGTCCGTGGATGCCGCCGTCTCCGCGCTCATATGCCGGTCCCCTCCCGTATCTCACCTGTACTGCCCGTGCCGCCCGTGTCTCCCGTATCCGTGCCGCCGTCCCTCCTCTCGCGCGCCCCGTCCCCGGCCCGTCGTCCGTCGGGGCCGACGGCGAAGCGCCGGGGGGCGCCCCGTACGTCCAACGTCACCGGCGGGCCGCCGCCCGGTGGTGTGACCAGCAGGTCGCCGGTGCCCTCGGCGGTTCCGGTGACGACTTCGTCGGTCAGCCGGTAGCCCCGCACGACGACACCCGGCGCCATGTCCAGCAGAACGCGCCCGTCCAGGCCGACGGTGAGCCGGCCGGTCGCCCGTACGTCGAGGCGGCCGTCGCCGAGCGGCAGGTCGCACAGGTCGACGGGCTCGCCGGGGTGGGCGAACCGCCAGCCGTCGGGCCGCGCGTCGGCCAGTTCGCCGAAGGCGAGATACGCGAGGAGACCGCCCCATGCCATCAGTCCGTCCGAGCGCTTCTGCAGAGCCGTCAGATTCTCCCCGTCGAAGGCCGGATAGTTCTCCCTGACGTGGCCGTGCTCCCGCCATTCGTCGAGAAACAGCCTCAACAGCGCACTCACCACCGGCCCGCTCAGCTCGGTCAGCTCGTAGCGCCGCAGACCTTGTACGGCGAGGTACGCCATCGGCGCCCAGATCCGGCCGCGCCAGTACGTCGCCGCGAAACCGGGGTCGTTCCTGGCGACGCTGGGCAGCGGCCGTACGCCGCGCGCGTAATCCCGGTCGACGGCGGAGGCGGCGAGCCCGGCGGCTGCTGCTCCTCACCTTCGTCCATCAGCCCCGTCGAAGGGCTGGAGCGGCTCCGTCTGGCGAGGTCCGAACCGCTGCTGTGGCTGAGCAACCTCTGCTCCGCGCGCTGGTGCCACCGGCGCACCCGGTCCGTTGAGCGGGCCCGTCCGCGCGGGTGGACGAAGGAACAGCATCGGGGCGCCCGAGATCGGAGTCGGCGACGGAGACATGGATGCTGGGCCGCTGCACCACAGTCCGGCCGGAGCCGGACCGCCGGGATTCGAACCCGGGTCCCCTTTTTGAGAGAAAGAAGTATCCGTCGCCTGCGCACCGGGCGCTCCGATGCCGATGTTCCCCCGAGATCAAGACGGCGTGCGGCGTGATTTCACCCTGAGAAGTAGCCGCGGCCCACGCACCGGGAGATGCTGTCTGTGAAATTCTGCGGTCCGGATCCGAACTTCGAATACTGAGGCGAATCCACCTCTAGTCGCCCGGACTTGGAAGACGGTAGCCGACAACTGCCGGTCGCATCATCCGTATTCCCTCGCACGTCTTTCCCCCACGTTCACCCGCACGATTTCCGCACGGATCGAGAGGCACGTGCCGCACACATCCCCGCTTCTGCTGGCCCTGGCGGGCGGCGCGGGCTCCGGGAAATCGACGCTCGCCGCCGCGCTGGCGGCGGCACGTCCCGCGACAGCGGTCGTACACCTCGACGCCTGCTTCCACCTCGACACCGCGCGCGCCCCGTGCGTGCCCGTCTTCGACGGGGAGGGTATGACCGTCGACTTCGGTGACCCCGCCGCGATCGACCGCGCACGCGTGGAGGAGGCGATCGGCGCGGCGATCGGAATGGGCCGACTCGTCGTCGTGGAAGGCACG
Organism: Streptomyces sp. NPDC060366; assembly: GCF_042725135.1. Taxonomy (NCBI): domain Bacteria; kingdom Bacillati; phylum Actinomycetota; class Actinomycetes; order Kitasatosporales; family Streptomycetaceae; genus Streptomyces; species Streptomyces sp. NPDC060366. The sequence continues at coordinate 149,736 of NZ_JBHXDC010000005.1, forward strand.
TTCGCCCTGACGCTCCCCTACGTTCGCGACCGGGCCCGGTGGACGGCGTACCTGGACGTGCCCGCCGACATCCGGCTGGCGAGGAAGACGCTGCGCAGGCTGCGCGCGAGCGAGGATCCCGGCCCCGGGCTCCTGGGTTACCTCGCCCACGGCCGTGCCGCGCACGAGCGTCACGTCGAGCCGACGGCTCGGCACGCGCGACTGCTGCTGGACGGCACCGCACCCGTCCCCCAACTCGTCGGTGAACTGGGGAGGTTCCTCGACTCCCACGACGAGAGCGCCGCATAGAGGGGGCGAGAGCGCGGAACGCGCCGGACGGGCTGGGGATCAGCCCGTCCGGCGCGTTCGACCGCGCTACAGCTACAGCCCGTTCAACCGTTCGAAGGGGAACGGTGGTTGGGCCAGTGGGCGCACGGCCAGCCGGGTCAGCGGCAGGGCGTTGTCGTCGCCCGCCGTGCGGTTGGCGTGGATCACTCCGCAGTGCGTGCAGCGGTGGACGAGGACCCACTCGCCGTCGCCGCGCACGGAAATGGCGAGCGGTTCCATCCGGGCACCGCAGTCCGCCTGCCGGTCGCCGGGGGTGTCATCGAGATGACGGCTCCACAGGCAGTTCGGACAGTGGTTGCGGTGATCGGTACCGGGCGCGCTCATGGGGACGTCGAGCCCGCACTGGAGGCACCGGAAGGACTCGGCGCGCGCTTCCGTACGCGCCCGCCGTGAGGTGTTGCGGGATCCGGATCTCTTGGTGCGGGAGATGTTGTCGCGGGGCATGCTGTGCAGGACTCCTCGGGTGACGCGGGGAAGGACAACCGGGTCGCTTGTCCGTCTCGCGTCGAGGGAGTTCGCCTCGCTGAGTGACTGTTCGAAAATCAGCGTCGAGATGAACCAACCTCGATCACGAGATCGGTTCCAACCGGGTCGTACCCATCCGGTGCACACCGCCTTTGTCGTCTGCCGCCATGTCCTCGGCCATGAAAACCGGCCGCGCGGCGCGGAGCAACCGAATATCCGGCACCCGCACCGGCAGAGGCGCGACGGGGCCGGCCCGGCGGGCAAGGGGCACGCGCCTTACGGCCACAGCAGATGTTTCCGCCAGCCCGGCCCCGATTCCGACTCGGTGCGTTCGTAGCGCAGCCGCGTGTGACTGCGCCCTTTGTCGCCCTGCCAGAACTCCACGTCCGTGGGCACCAGCGTGTACAGGCGCCACTCGTCCGCGACCAAGTCAGGCTCCCTGTCGAGGCGTTCGAGGGACGCGGCCATCGCGAGGTCGCGTTCCTCCAGGTCACCCAGGTGCCGGCTCTGCCGGCCCAGCAGTGCCTCGGCGCGGGCGCCGGGGGAACGGGCCAGGAAGTCGGCCGCCGAGCGTTCGGCGGACTCCGGTGTCACCGCTCCCCGTACCCGGATCTGGCGCCCCTGGAGCGGCCAGTAGAAGGTGAGTGCCGCGCTCGGCCGCGCCGCCACTTGCCGTCCCTTGGGACTGGCCCCGTGGACGGCGAACTGCCAGCCCGACCGGTCGACGTTCTTAAGGATCAGCACCCGGGCCTGGGGGTCACCGGCCTCGTCCACCGTCGACAGCGTCATGGCGTGCGGTTCCCTCACCCCGGCGGCGAGCGCCTCGGAGAGCCACGCGGTGAACAGGCCGACCGGCTCGGACGGTGTCGCCTCTGGATCGAAATCGGGCAGCGCGCCGGCGAACACCTCCAGCCCCCGCAGCAGTTCCCGGATGCTCCGCCCGTCCTCGTTCAAAATCACTCCCATGTTCGCGTTGGCGTTGATGCCGGTGTGGGCGACGACGGCGACGACCGCTAGGACGGGATCGCGCGGATGAGGACCAACGACCCCAGCAGGCTGGGTTGTTGGCGGAGCGAGCCGTGGCGCCGGTCCCAGGCGCCCGATTCAAGATCGCGCCGGAGCGCCTCGGCGTACCGCTCGCGCTCCTCCGCCTCGACGAAGCTCCAGGCCGAACACGCCTGCCGGGCCCGGGGGTCGAGCAGTCGCTCGGGGCGCGCGTAGTACGCCTCGTTGAATCCGTCCGTGCAGTCCGCCGGGATCGGCACCGGCCGGACCGACACCTGACCGTCCAGTGTCCGGGCGATGGTCTCGATCGACGGATAGCGCCGGGCCTCGGTGTCCAGGACCGCCGGCGCGTACTCGTACAGCCAGAACTCCCGTACCAGATCCGGGTCGCAGGTCAGCACCACCACCGGCCCGCGCGCCACGCGGCGCATCTCACGGAGCCCGGCCTCGAAGTCGCTCCACTGGTGGATGCTGAACGTGGCCATCGCCGCGTCGAAGGTGTCGTCCCCGAACGGCAGGTCCTCCGCCACCGCGTCGACGGCGGCCGGACGATGCGCCGGCCGCTGCGCCCGCATGGACGCCGACGGCTCGACCGCGGTCACCTCCAGGTCGGCCGCCTCGTACGAACCGGCCCCCGCGCCGACGTTGACGACCGTCCGCGAGAGCCCGAGCGCCTCGTTGATCCGTGCGGCGATCCGCTCGTCGGGGCGCCGGTGGTCCGAGTACCCACCGCCGATGGCACCGTAGTCCGCGTCCCCCGCGCTGCCGTCCACTCCCCTTTTGTTCACATCGGGAACATATCAAAGGGATCGGGCCGCCGTCAGACATGGAACGGGACCGTGGTGACGACGACCTTGCGCAGGGGGCGCAGCGCCCGGCGCAGTCGGGGAGCGGTCCGGCTGTGCAGCGCGCTGTAGCGCCGTTGGCTCACCACGATCTCCGGAAGGATCACGGTGAGAGTGAGGTCGGGCCGCTGGCGGTGCAGGGCCTCGATGTAATTGACGAGGGGGGCGATGACGGCGCGATAGGGAGAGACGAGCTCCTGGAGGGGCAGGTGGTCGCCCCACAACAGCCACTGGTCGCGGAAGCGTTCGGCTTCCGCGACGCCGGTGCTGACGTGGATGACCAGGACGGGCTGCTGGAGCGAGGCGGCGTACGCGAGGGCGCGCATACCGGCTCGGTCCAGCGTCTGGATCGGTACGAGGGAGAGATGCCGGATCTCCTCGGGCACTTCCTCCGCCTCTTCCGCTCCCTCCCCTCCCTCCGCCCGCTCCGCCTCGTCGAAGGCCCGCGCGTCCCGCGGCTCGCGCGAGGCCGGCGAACCGTCGACACCCTCGACGCGTCTGGGCGGGACGACGGCGCGCGGCGTGATGGTGTGATGCGGCAGTTCGATCGCGTGCCGTTGGAGGCGCAGCGCCGCGGCGACGGTGTCGTAGTGGCGCCGGATGCGCGTCGTGACGACGAGGAACAGCCCGACGGCGACGAGCGCGACCCAGGCGCCTTCGGTGAACTTGGTGATGCCGGCCGTGATGAGGACGATCGCGGAGAGCAGACTGCCCGTCGCGTTGAACAGCAGGCTCTTGCGCCAGTGACGGTTCCTCAGGCGCCACCAGTGGACCACCATTCCGGCCTGCGACAGCGTGAAGGCGAGGAAGACGCCGACCGCGTACAGCGGGATGAGTGCCGCCGTGCGGCCGTCGAACGCCACGTACACCAGCCCCGCCGCGACCGACAGCAGGATGATGCCGTTGCTGAAGGCGAGCCGGTCGCCCATCCGCGCGAAGAGACGGGGCGCGTGGTCGTCGCGGGCCAGCAGGGACAGCACGCGCGGAAAGTCGTTGAAGGCGGTGTTGGCCGCGAGGAGCAGTACGGCCGCGGTGGCCGCCTGCGTGTAGACGTACATCGGGCCCGAGCCGAAGCTGCGGTGGGCGAGCTGGGAGAGCACCGTCTCCTGGGACCGCGGCAGGATCCCGCTGAAGTGGACGAGGGCGATGATGCCGGCGAACAGGACGACGAGGAGGCCGACCATCCAGCTCAGTGTGGTGCGGGCGTTGCGCCACTCGACGGGCTTGAACGCCGGTACCGCGTTCGAGATCGCCTCGATGCCGGTCATCGCCGTCGCGCCGGAGGCGAAGGCCCGCATCACGAGGAGGATGCCGAGCGCTTCCGTGGCGTTGACGGGCGGGTGGGGCACGGGTTGGAAGTCGCGGTCGGCCGCGTCGGCGAGGCCGGCGGCAATCAGCGCCAGCATCGCGATGACGAAGGCGTACGTCGGCGCGGCGAAGATCGCGCCGGCCTGCCGGATCCCGCGCAGGTTGCAGGCGAGGAGGACGAGGATGGCGAGGACGCCGATCAGTACGGTCGAGGAGGCGAGTGACGGCAGGGCCGAGGTGATGGCGGCGACGCCGGCGGAGATGGACACCGCCACGGTGAGGATGTAGTCCGTCATCAGTCCGGCGGCGGCCGTCAGCCCCGGAAAGAGCCCCAGGTTGTCGCTGGCGACGATGTAGGAGCCGCCGCCGCGCGGATAGGCCCGGATGGTCTGCCGGTACGAGACGCCGATGGCCAGCATCAGGAACACGATGGTGGCCGCGATGGGGATCGAGTACCCGAGTCCGGCGGTGCCCGCGAGGACCAGGACGGCGAGCATGGCCTCCGGTCCGTACGCGACGGAGGAGAGCGCGTCGGCGGACAGGACGGGCAGCGCGACCAGTTTGCGCATTCGCTCGCGGGCGAGGGCGGTGCTCGCCAGCGCCGGCCCGAGCAGCAGGCGTCGCAGCCGGTAGACGGATCGGGGCCGGTCGACGGGGCGGGGTTCGGTGCTGGGGCGGGACCCCGCGACGGGACGGGGTTCGGCGACGGGAGCCGGTGGCCCCTCGTCCGGCGTGCCGGCGGGAGCGGCCGGGGACGGCGCGGTGCCCGACGGCGTCGGGCTGAACGGGGAGACACGGACGACCCGCCCGAAGCGGGCCGGCGTGATCTGGGCCGGTGTGGGGAGGCTCCCCAGATCCGGATCGACCGGCAGCGCGCGCCGCCATACCTCGGGTTCCGCCGACACCCGCCGCCATTCGCGTCCCACACTGCGCAGCACGCGCAGTTGCTGGGCGTCGAGTTCGCGAAGGGGCTTGCTGCCCGGTACCGCCGCACTCCGCCTGCTCTTGGTGTTCGAGTTCTTACCGTGAGTGCCCGACATGCGGCAAGTCTGGCGGAACGTCCCCTTCGGGGGTGGGAGTGACGCCCGGAGGTTCCGGTGGCGTGCGCGCCGCCGGCCTTGTCACCGCCCTTGTCGTCCCCGCTCCCCCGCCTCAGTCAGCGTCTGCCCCGCCTGATCCAGTGGGCTCGCCGCTGCCGTCGCAGGGCCGGCGGTGTCGCCTGCGGCGGCTCGTCCGGCGAGCGGACGGGTGCCGTCCGCCCCTCGGTACGGTCGGCGGGTCGCTGGAGAGTGTCCAAGGCGTAGTTCGTGGTGGCGATGCAGTTCACGAGCTGCTCTTCGCTGAAGTCCTCCGACCCCGGCACATGCGGGACGAACCCGATCAGGGCCCCCTCGTTGACGATCTCCGCGTCGAGCCCCGCCGCCCCGTCCATGTCCCAGAGCGCCTCGATCCTGTCGTCGAGGACGACCCGGATACCGAACTCGTAGACACCCGCGTGCACCATGTGCGCCATGACGCCGCGGGAGCGCAGCTCCGCCGTCAGACGCTCAGCACGATCCGAGTCCATACGGAGCACCTCTTCACCTACGACGTTCCGGGGCCCGGTCCTCCCTCGTGGGGGCGCCCGGCGGCCCTCGTGTACTCCACGGTACTGCGCGCCGACGCGGTACGCGGATCGCCCGCGGCCCGCCGCCCCACCCCCGTTCCCACACCCAAGACGCCCGAATCGGGGCCAAACGCCGCCCGAACGGGGGGCCCTTCCCTCCGCTGGGCCCGCGAGTGGGCCCAGAGGCCCTGCGACTGGGCCCGGACCGGTCCCTACTGTTTGTCCGATCAGGCGACGCCGACCGCCTGATGCGCAGGACCAGCCATGAGCCAGTCGCGGACGCCGGGACCCCCCACGGCCACCGGACCGGCGTTCGTGGCTCCCACGGTGCCCCGGGGCCGGTACGGCCGGCTTCGGGGCGCCGCCCACTGCGGACTCGGCGTCCGTGTCGCCGGGGCGAACGCCGTGGGGCGGTTCGCGCGGGGAGTGCGACGGCGCGCGAGCGTCGCGCGACCTCTGTGAGCCCTGACCCCGGCGGGTCCTTCGCCGCTACTCTGAGGCGGGGTACGGCGGCCCGCGCGGGTCCCGTACGGTCGCACCGGCCCCGCACGGGGGCGGGGCGACGCGGGTGAGGGAGGGGGCTGCTGTGGACGGCGGCGTGGTGGGGCTGCGGATCGCGTCCGCGGTGGTCGTGCCGGTGCTGAAACGGCTGCTGTTACCGGCCAACAAGGTGCCCGAGGCGGAGTTCGGCGGCCGGCCGATCCCGATCCGCCGACTGGTGGCCTTCACCAGGGAGCACCGCACCCTCACCGAGGACGATCTGCACAAGCTCGCCCGCGAGTTGGTGCGCCGCGCCGTAAGTGCCGCCGGACCTCACGATCCGCCGGTCGGCGCCGACGAGCACGACGCCGTCGGCCAGGCCCTGACCCGTACCCTGCACGCCCTCGGCGATCTCGACATGGACGACGTGCACGCCTTCGCGCTCGGACCCGAACGGCTGGCGGCGGAGCTGTCCAGGCGCGCGGGCCCCGACACCCGACGCCTCCTCAGCGACGACGCCGCCCGCTTCCACGACCGTCTTCTGGAGACGGCCTGTGTGCATCTCGTGCGTCTCTTCAGCCGGCAGCCGGGCTTCGCGGCCCGCGCCCAGATCGAGCAGAGCCGTGAACTGCGCGAGCAGAGCGAGAAGTTGGACCGGCTGCTGGAGCGGCTGCCCGACATCAGCCGCCAGGACACCGAGTTCGAGGAGGCGTACGCGCGCTATGTCGTCGAGAGCCACGGCCGGCTCACGATCTACGGCGTCGACCTGCGCGAACCGGACGGCCAGGACTGGCCGTTGGAGTCCGCGTACCTGAGCCTGGAGGCCATGCCGTACCGGAGCGGCACCGATCCGCTGCCCGTGGTGAGCGGCGAGCCGGGCGGGGACCGGGACTCGGAGGCGGAGCGCGCCGGCGGCCCGGCCGAGGCACTTCTCGCCTCTCATGAGCGCGTCCTGCTGCGCGGGGTCGCCGGCACCGGCAAGACGACGCTCGTCCAGTGGCTGGCCCTCACCACGGCGCAGCAGGACCGGGTGCCCGGCGGGCTGCCACAGCTGTACGGGCGCGTGCCGTTCGTACTGCCGCTGCGCGCGCTGGTGCGCAAGGACGCCGAACTGCCCATGCCCGAGGACTTCCTGCGCTGGATCCGCTGTCCGCTGGTGGGCACCGAGCCCGACGGATGGGCGGCGCGGGTGTTGCGGCACGGGCGCGGCGTGCTGCTGATCGACGGCGCCGACGAGATTCCCAAGGCCGAACGGGTCCGCGCCAGGGCCTGGCTGAAGAAGCTGATCTCCGTCTTCCCGGGCAATCTGTGGCTGCTGACCTCACGGCCCTCGGCCCTCGACCGGCAGTGGCTCGCGCGTGAGGGTTTTCAGGAGTACACGCTCAGCGCGATGCGCCCGGCCGACATGCGGCAGTTCATCCGGCGCTGGCACACGGCGGCCAGGGCCACGGAAGAACTGGGCGAGTCGCTGACGCTGTCGCTGCGCAGCAGCCCCGAGTTGAGCCGGCTGGCGACCAACCCGCTGATGTGCGCGCTGATGTGCGCCCTGCACCGGGAGCGCCGCGGCTTCCTGCCGCAGGGCCGCGCGTCCCTGTACGAGGCGGCGCTGTCCATGCTGCTGGAGCGGCGCGACCTGGAGCGCGAGGTGTACGGTCGCGGCCACCGCCCGGAGCTGGACCAGAAGTCGGCGACGGAGCCGCTCCAGCGGCTGGCGTACTGGCTGCTGCGCAACGAGCGGACCCAGCTGGAGATGACGGACGCGGTGGACGTGGTGCGCCGGCTCCAGCCCTCCGTACCGCGCCTGGCGGAGGTCGGTACGCCGGAAGAGGCACTCCAGCACCTTCTGGACCGCTCGGGCCTGCTGCGGGAGCCCGCCGCGGGTGCGGTGAGCTTCATCCACCGGACCTTTCAGGACTTCCTGGGGGCCCGTGCGGTGCTGGAGGAACGCGACACGGGCATGCTGGTGAACAACGCACACTTGGACCAGTGGGAGGACGTGGTTCAGATGGCCGTCGCACAGGCAAGACACCAGGAACGCGCCGACCTGCTGACCCGTCTGCGGGAACGGGGCGACCGGGAGAAGGACGCGGCGGTGCAGGCGCGGTTACGTCTCCTCGCCCTCGCCTCCCTCGAACAGGCCACCCGGCTGGAGCCGACGGTGCGTGAGGCGATCGAGGACCGCGCGGCGCGGATGCTCCCGCCGCGCAGTCTGCGCGAGGCGAGATCGCTGGCCCAGACCGGTCCGCTGCTGCTCGGTCTGCTGCCCCGGGCGAAGGATCTGGAGGGTGACGAGGAGCTGGCGACCGTCCACGCGATATGCCAGATCGGCGGGGACGCGGCGATCCCCCGGCTCCGTGAGTTCCTCGAGACGACCCAGTCCGCCGTGCGGGCCCAACTCCTCGACCACTGGGACCGGTTCGACACACTGGTGTACGCGGAGGAAATCGTACGGCCGCTTCTGGAGACCACGCCGGACGAAACGGTAACGGTGCGCTCGCACGCGGAGCTGGACGCCCTGCGCACCATGTCCGGCTATCAACGCGTGGGTCTGCACGGCGACTTCAGCCCCGAGGAGATCCGCACCGCGCTCAACCCGCGTCGGCTGCGTGAGCTGAGGCTGCACAACACGCTCCAACTGGACGACCTGGAGCTGCTGTCCGTCTATCCCGAGCTGGAGACACTGGCGCTCCAGGGGTGCCGGAACGTGAAGGATCCGACGCCGCTGACCCGGCTGCCGCGCCTGCGGCGGCTTGAGCTGCGGGATCTCCCCCAGTTCGAGCCGCTGCTGAAGCTGTCGGACTGCGCGAGCCTCGAAGGGCTGCTGGTGGGGCCGGAGGTGCCGTGGCGAGGTCTGACCGATCTGCCGCGCGCCGCCGAGCTGCGGCTGCTGTCCCTGCCGCCGGCCGCCGCGCAGCTCGCGGGAATCGTGCACTGCCGGGGGCTGGAGGAGTTGCGGCTCCAGGACGCGAGCGATCGCGTGACCCCCGACGAATGGGGTTCCCTGCTGGGCGAGTTGCCGAATCTGCGGCGGCTGACCCTGTCGCCGCAGCAGCTCAGCATGCTGCTGTTCGCGCCGCGTACGGAGATCCCGCAGGTCACCCATCTGACGGTGCGGGCCAGGCCGGGCGCGGCGGTACCGCTTCGGCGAATCGCCAGGCGCCTGCCGGGACTTGAGGAGATTCATCTGTCGCAGGTCTCGGAGCTGGACCTGGGTTCACTGGCCGGGCTGCGCCGGCTACGGCTGGTCCGGCTCAGTTACGCGGGTGAGATCCGCGGGGCGGACGCGCTTCCCGAGAGCGTCGAACTCGACATCCATCCGCACCCCTGACGCGGCCCCCGGACACGTACGCCGACCGGTCCCACCTGTCACAACCGGGTGACAGAGTGTGGTGTCGGCCTGGCGAGAGCGCTTACCCGACCGGTAAGTTCGTTGATTCCAGGCTTCATTGGTAGGGAAATCGACGGTTGTGTCTCGGGGAACGGCGACGGACGAAGGGTGCGTGACGCGGCCAGATGCGCTCCTCGGACACGTCCCCCCTCCACGGCCGGGATCCGCTGCTGCGCTCGCTCGTCCCCCGGCTCACCGGTCTGACGTACGACGAGAGGTCCCGTACGCCCCGGGAACACCACGGCGATCTGCCCGTGGTCCTGGTGACGGGCCATCACGGCATGGGGCGCAGCGCCGTCCTGGCCGACCTGGCGGCGCACTACCGGGACCGGCTTCCGCTGGCCCACGTCAGGGTCGTGCCGACCGAGTCGGGCGCCCTGCCGTACGCCCCGGACGACGGCTCGGCCGCCACCGCGTCGACCCTCGTCGGGACCCTGGCGGAGCTGGTGTGTGCTCTCGCGCCCGACCTGCGGCGGCGTTTCCCGGTCCTGACGCCCGGGCTCCTCGCTGTCTCCGGCTGGGAGCGCGACAACTCGGAGCAGCGGGACGCGACATGCCTGCTGCACGCCCGGCTGCTGCTGGCCTGCCGACTCGCCGAGGGGGACGAGGACACGCTGCGGCACAGCTGGGCCACCGCCGTCGAGGGCCGGCTGAAAGACCCGGCGGGCGACGGCGCGGGGCGGGAGCGGGAAGGGGAGCGGGGCGGCGAGGCGGTCACGGGCGCGGTGGTGGCGGAGTACACCGAACGGTACGGTCCGGGTTCCGCCCGCGAGTGGTACGGGCGCCGTTTCCCGCCCGGCGCGGACGGCCAGGATCCGTTGCCGCTGCTCGGCGAGTGGTTCCAACAGGGCGGTGACTACCGGGATTTCGCCGAGCAGAGTCTGATGGCGGCCTTCCTGCACGACATCGCCGCCTCCTACGGACGGCTCCAGCGGTGGAACCGGGAGCCGTGGCCGCTGGTGCTGCTCGACGACGCCCACCACGCGGCGGGCCGGACCTTCCTCGATCTGCTCCTGAAGAACCGCGCGCTGCCCGAACGCGCCGACCACGAGGAGCTTGTCGTCGTGGCCACCCGGCTCGGTGAACTGCCGGAGGACGAGGACACCGCGATCCGGCGGGAGCTCGTCGATGTGGTGCGGTCCTCCGGCTGGGAGCGACGGGGCCGCGCGCCGTCCGCGGGCCTGCTCGCCGTGCCGCTCGCCCCGCTGAGCCGGGACGACATCCTGCCGCTGCTGGTGCCGAACCGGCCGGCCCGGCCGCTGCATCCGTATCTGGCCTCCGCCGTGCACTCGCTGACCGGCGGGCATCCCGCGGCGACCACCGTGCTGTGCGCGGCGGTCCTGGACGCCACCGGGAGAGGCGTCGGCGTGGAGCCTCGGGGGCTGCTCGAACTGACCACGAAGGAGGGTCGCGCGGTCACCGAGGTGCTTCTTGAGCGGCTGCTGCCGGACCGGCGCCAGCGCGACCGGCTGACGCTGCTCTCCCTCGCCCGTGACAGCACGGCGGCGGAGGCCCTGGCGGCCCATCTGCGTTTCCAGGGGCCCGACCAGCTGCCCGCCAACTCGGCCACCGACTATCTGGAGGACCAGCAGTGGCAGCGGCTCACCAGCCCGGACGAGCCGCTGGTCGCCGACATGCTGCTACAGACCCTGCTGGTGCACGAGGCGCGGCGTACGTCGCGCGGGACGGACGACGGCCGGGGGTGGCAGGAGATCCACCGCTTCCTGCGGATACACCACGCCCAGCGCGGCGAGAGCGGGGAGGCGGACGCGCTGCGGCACACGCTCGCGGCCGGGAACGCCGAGACGGTCGTCGCGGCGCTGGCCGAGGAGTTCCAGTCGGAGCAGGACGAACAGGCCGCGGCGCACTGGGTGTTGTGCCTGCGGTACGCGGCGACGGCGCCGACACCACCGACACCGCCGGCCGGGGACTGGACCGACGAACGGACACAGGTCGCGCTCGGCGCGCACGACGGCCGGTACGCGGAGCTGGACGAGATCGAGCGCTGCGTCAACCGGCTGCTGCACGCCCTGTGGCATGTGTCGGAGCCGCACGCCGAGCCGGACCCCGATATGTGCAAGGCGGTCGGCGAGGAGCTGGCGTTCCTCTCACCGCGGCATCGGTCCTGGCACGCCGTACTGGGCCAGGCGGCCCGTAGCTGGCCCGTCGCGGCCCGCAAGAAGCGCCCGTTGCCCATCCCCGGCGAGTGAGGAGGAAGCATGCTGGTCCGTCTGTTCCGTCGTCACCCCCGCGAGTGGGGTCCGGTCGAGTGGCTCGCCGTCCTCGGTCTCCTGGCGCTGACCGCCGCCGTGATCGCGCTCGTGGTCGGTCTCCTGCGGGGTCCCGGCCCGTGCGGTGACGATCTGGAGGAGATCGGCGGTGACTGCGTGGGTGTCACCGAGGGTGTCTTCGAGGCCGACCCGGAGATCGCGAGCCTCATCCGGGCGGTCGCGGACGAGAACGCCCGCGTACGGAAGGGCTGGGAGGACCCGTCGAGCGGGCCCAGGATCCCGTACGTACGGATCGCGTTGATGATGCCCTTCACCGCGGACGAGCACAGCGCGATGACCACGGACATGATCCGCCGGGGACTCGCGGGCGCCCTGACGGCGCAGCGGCAGGCGAACAGCTTCGGCGGACCGCGCTACCAGTTGCTCATGGCTCCCGACGGCCGGAACCTGGACGCGTGGGAGCCCGTCGTCGACCGGCTCGCCGAACTCTCGAAGGACACCAGCAGACCGCTGGTGGGGGTGACCGGCATTCCGAGCAGCACACCGGAGACACGGGACACCATCAGGGCGCTGACCAAGCTCAAGATCCCCACCGTCGGCCCGGTCATCACCTCGGCCGACATGAACTCCACGTACTTCTTCAAGACCTCACCGAACAACGACCAGTTCGCCCGCGCGCTGAAGCTCTACCTCGACAGGAACCCGGCGGACCGCAAGGGGTTCCTCGTCTGGGACAACCGCGACGAGGACGTCTACTCGAAGAATCTGCGCGCCGTGTTCGAGCGGCACTTCAACGACACGTACGACCTGTCGGACCACAGCTCCAACTTCATCGGTTCCTCCGGAACGGCACAGGGCATTCCGCAGCGGTTCACCGACGCCGTACAGAAGATCTGCAACGAGAAGTCCGACACGGTCTTCTTCGCCGGCCGCGACCAGGACCTGCCCGCCTTCCTCGCGCGCCTCGCACAGGAAGGCACCTGCGGGCGCACCTCGGAGCTGCGCATCCTGAAGGTCGGCATAGGGCTGGAGCCCACCCTGACCGTGGACGCGCCCACCCGGTGGCTGGAGGAGGCGCGGGCCACGATCGTCGACGCGTCCGCCGTCGATCCCCAGTGGTGGGCCGAGGGGGCCGAGCCGAAGAAGGCGCTGGGCCGGTTCCTCGACGGCTTCCACGAACTGGACGAGGAACACGAGTTGGGCGTCAAGCCGCTCGACGACGGCTACGCGGTCATGTACCACGACGCCTTCACGCTGCTCGCCGACGCCGTGGACCGTACGTTCACCGAGATCAACGAGGACGACACCCGGACGCCGGGGGCCGCGTATCTGCCGTCGAAGGACGACGTCTATCACACGCTGGTCATCCCCAGCGTTTCCGGCAGGACGTGCAACTCGTGTCTGGTGGGCGCCGCCGGGACGTACGGCTTCGAGGGGCCGGACGCGAACGACCAGTGGGCCGTCTGCAAGCCCGTGCCCGTCGTCGAGCATCCGCGGCGGCCGGGCGGGCGTGACCCGGCGCCCGTCTACCGCACGTACCGCGGTGCGGACGCGGACGCCTGTCCGTCCTGAGTGCCCGCCCGTCACGACCGCCGGCCCTGACGTCCGCGCCGACGAATCGGGCATCCTCCGGGGCGACTTCGGGGAGGTCAGGGGCCCACACGTATCATCCGCCGCGGTGCGCCACTACCGGGCGGAGATCAGCCCTGGGCGGCCGCCGTGCTGCCCCTGCACCCCGAGCTGTTCCACGTACGCGGTGAAGGCCCTGCACCGGCACGGCGCGCTGCGCGGCGGGCGCCTGGCGCCGGCCCCGGAGTAGGCGCCCGTCCCTATCCACCACTTCGAGCAGAGGGAAACACAGAGATGAAGGTCAGCCGGTGAAGGTGATACGCCCCTGGACCCCGTACATAGTGCTGGTGCTGATACTCGCGATCGGCGGCGGCTACGGGTGGTACCGCATGAGCGACACCGGCAAGGGCTGGCGGTACGAGGAGAGCCTGAAGTCGTTCTGCGAAGGGCTGATCCCGTACGAGGAGTCCGCCGGGTACACCGGGATGGACGGGTCACGCCTGTCGGCCGACTACCGCGCGGGAGGCTCCGGGGGGGACTGGGACTCGTGCACGGTGGCGGGCTTCGACCTCACCATCGCCCGGGTCCCCGACTCGACGCTCAAGTCCTTCGACGGGAACGACGCCTTCGACAGGCTGGACGAGGTGTCGGGTGACTCACCGCCGATCCCGCTGGGCGGCGGCTGGCGCGGCTACACCGATCTCGTCAACACGGCGGTCGTCCTGAGCTGCGAGAACAAGGCCGGGGCGGTCTTCGTGACAGCGGACGACGGTAACGTGGACGATCTGGACGACATGTACGACGCGAGCGACTCCGAGCGGGCTCGCGGAATCGCCGAGCTCGTGGCCGCGACCGCGGTCAACGCGGCCGAGGAGTGGGACTGCGACGCGAAGGCCGGCGGCCGCATCCCGCGGCTGCCCGCCCCGGCGGAGCGCACGTCCCCCTATGCCCCGAAGGGCACCTGCGCGGGGATCCGGCTGCACGACCAGGACTATGTCCACTGGATCCAGGACGCCCCGGCGAGCGGGACCGCGCCTCTGGAGCGCTGCGTACTGGGCGAGACGAAGGCGGAGGCCGTGCATCTGTTCGAGTTCGAGGCGGCGTTCGGTCCGTTCGCGCAGCGCCTGCGCCCGGACGACCCCGACGTCGGCACGTTCAAGCGCGGTGCGGGCGGTGCCAAGGGCTCCTACTGGGCGTCCGCGAAGTGCCCCGGCGACGGTCCCCGGGCCCTGTTCCGGGTCGATCCCACGCAGTACGTGCACATCGACGGTTCGGTGGACGAGTTCGCCAGGGACGCCCTCGCCACGTTCGCCGAACGCAGAGCCGAGCAACACGGCTGCACCGACCTGACGTTGCCGCCCGCCTCGTAACACCTTCCCTCGCCCCGCGCCGCCTGCGGCCAAGTCGGCCGCCGATGCGCGATGCTGACGCGGAGACATGAGAAGGCGGCGGCGCGAGGAGCGGCGGTGCGAGGGACGGACGTGATCGTCGTCGGCGCGGGCGCCGCCGGTCTCTCGCTCGCGTACCGGCTCCGTATCCCTCCCCCCGGTCACCCGGTGCCCGACGTGACGCTGATCGACGCCCCCGCCGGTCCGCTCAGACCGCCTGAGCGGACCTGGTGTTTCTGGGAGGCGTCCCCCGGCGACTTCGACGGCGCGCTGAGCGCGTCGTGGGAGTCCCTGCGCGTACGGGGGCGGGACGGGGCCGTGAGCGTGGGGCGGCCCGCTCCGTTCCGCTACAAGATGCTGCGGTCCCGGTCGTTCGAGGCGCTGCTGGCCGATCGGCTCGACGGGCCCGGGGCGCCGCGCCGCGTGACGGCGCGGATCGACCGGATCAACGACGTTGCGTCGGGCGCCGAGGTGACGGGCGTCGCCGCCGACGGAAGTGAACTGACGCTGCGGGCCCGCTGGGTGTTCGACTCGCGTCCGCCACGCGTCCTGCCGTCCGCGCGGACGACACTGCTCCAGCACTTCCGAGGCTGGTTCGTGCGGACCGAGCGGCCGGTGTTCGATCCCCGGATCGCCGATCTGATGGATTTCCGGACTCCGCAGCCCGCGCACGGGCTGTCGTTCGGGTACGTCCTGCCGACGACCGCCCATGAGGCGCTGGTCGAGTACACCGAGTTCTCCCGCACGGTACTGGACGACGCGGGCTACGAGCGGGCGCTCGCGCGCTACACCCAGGGGGTGCTGGGGCTGGGCCCCTTCGAGGTGACCGCGACCGAGCAGGGGGTCATCCCGATGACCGACGGCCGCTTCCCGCGCCGCTCGGGCCGTTCGGTGTTCCGTATCGGGACCGCCGGCGGCGCCACCCGGCCGTCGACCGGCTACACCTTCGCCGCCGTGCAGCGACAGACCCGCGCCGTCGCCGCCGCGTACTTCGGCGGACAGGTGCCCGAGCCGCCACCCGCCTACCCGGCGCGGGCCGGGGCGATGGACGCGGTGCTGCTGCGGGGGCTGGACAGCGGCCGGGTCGAGGGCGCCGAGTTCTTCGAGGGGCTGTTCCGGCACGTACCGATGGAGCGGCTGCTCCGTTTCCTCGACGGTGACACCCGCCCGTACGAGGACTTCCTGATCGGCCTGCGCACCCCTGTCGGGCCGATGCTGCGTACCGTCGCCGAACTGCCTTGGCTGCCCCGCCGGGCACCGAGAGGGAGGGCCGTCGGATGACGCTCCTGCACGACGCGGAGCTGTCTGCCGCGTTCGACCATGCCGCACTCGCCTACGACCGGCTGGTCGCGGTCAACCCCGGCTATCACGCGCACCTCAGGCGCTCCGCCCGGCGCTTGCGACCGCCCCGTGGCGGCGCCGGACTGCGGCTGCTGGACCTGGGCTGCGGAACGGGCGCGTCGACTGCCGCTCTGCTGGCCGCCGCCCCGCACGCCGAGATCGTCGCCGTGGACGCGTCGGCCGGGATGTTGGAGCGAGCGGCCACCAAGTCGTGGCCGGGGAGCGTCTCGTTCGTCCACGCGCCCGTGGAGCGGCTGGCGGAGTCGGGTGTCACCGGTCCGTTCGACGGCGCCTTCGCCGCGTACCTCTTCCGGAACCTCACCGCCCCGGACCGGGCGCTCGCTCTCGTACGGTCCCTGCTGGCGCCGGGCGGCCGGATCGGGGTGCACGAGTACGCGCTCGGCGGGCGCGCCGTGGACCGCGCGGTCTGGACGGCGGTCTGCAAGGGCGTCGTGCTGCCCGCGGGGCGGCTCGCCGGTGACGCGGACCTCTACCGCCATCTGTGGCGCAGCGTGGTCGAGTTCGACACCGCGCCGGCGTTCGGTGACCGGCTGCGGCGCGCCGGGTTCGGGGGCGTCCGGGTGCTGCCGATGCCGGGCTGGCAGACGGGCATCGCGCACACCTTCGTGGGCAGGCGCGTGGCGGAGAGCGGGGACGCGCGGTGACGGCCGGGGACCGGACGGACGGGGGCCGTGCTCCGCGCCGGGGCCGGGATCGCCGCGCCCGGGTGGTCCGACCGGCGCCGGGGCGCGACCGGTTCGGCGGCGGCGCCGCACCGGACGTGGCGGTCGTCGGGGGCGGCATCGCGGGACTCGCCGCCGCCACCGGGCTCGCGGAGCGCGGGGTGGGCGTCACGCTGTACGAGCGTGAACAGGGTCTCGGCGGGCGCCTGGCGGGATGGCCCGTCACGCTGGCGGACGGTTCGACGGCCACCATGAGCCGGGGTTTCCACGCCTTCTTCCGGCAGTACTACAACCTCCGGGGTCTGCTCCGGCGTGCCGATCCCGGCCTCGGCATGCTCTCCGGGCTGCCGGACTATCCGCTGCGCCACGGCGGCGGTCGGGAACTGTACGACAGCTTCGCGCGCGTCCCCCGCACACCGCCGTGGAGCGCGCTGGGATTCGTCGCGCTCAGCCCCAGCTTCGGCCTGCGCGATCTGGCAAGAATGGATCCGAGGGCCGCGCTGCCCCTCCTCGATGTGCGAGTGCCGCGGGTGTACGAGGAGTTGGACGGGGTCAGCGCCGAGGACTTCCTGTCCGGGATCCGCTTTCCCGAGGCGGCGCGGCATCTGGCGTTCGAGGTGTTCTCCCGCAGCTTCTTCTCCGATCCGGGTGAACTGTCCGCCGCCGAACTGGTGTTGATGTTCCACATCTACTTCCTCGGGTCGAGCGAGGGGTTGCTGTTCGATGTGCCGGACGAGCCCTTCCCGGCCGCTCTGTGGGAGCCGCTCGGCTCCTATCTCACGGGGCTCGGGGTCGGGTTGCGCACCGGTACGGCGGTGGACGAGGTGGCCCCGGCGCCCGGCGGTGGTCTGACGGTGGCGGCGGACGGGCGGCCGCGGCGGTACGACGCGGTGGTGCTCGCGCTGGACAGCGGCGGGCTGCGCCAAGTGGTCGCCGAATCGGCTGAGTTGTGCGATCGGGGGTGGCGGGCCCGGATCGGCAGGCTGCGCGACGCCCCGCCGTTCCTGGTGTCGCGGCTGTGGCTGGACTGTCCGGTGGCGGCGGACCGGCCCGGTTTCCTCGGGACCAGCGGTTTCGGCGGGCTCGACAACGTGAGCGTGCTGGACCGGTGGGAGGGCGAGGCGGCGCGGTGGGCGGCCAGGACCGGCGGCTCGGTGGTCGAGCTGCACGCGTACGCCGTCGCCCCCGGCGCCGACCGGGCCGCCCAACAGCGGCTGCTGGTCGAGCAGTTGCACCGGGTGTATCCGGAGACGCGGTCCGCGAGAACCGTCGATGCGCGGCACGAGTGGCGGTCGGACTGTCCGCTGTTCCCGGTGGGTGGCTACGGTGACCGCCCCACGGTCCGCACGCCCGACCCGGACGTCGTGGTGGCGGGCGACGTGGTCCGTACGGATCTCCCGGTGGCGCTCATGGAACGCGCCGCGACCACGGGCTTTCTGGCCGCCAACGCGCTGCTGGAGCGGTGGGGCGTACGCGGTCAGACGCTGTGGACCGTGCCGGACAGGGGCCGGTCGGCGGGGCTGCGGGCGCTCGTGCGGCTGGCGCGGCGCAGCGCCTGACCGGTCATCCGCCGTATCGCGCGCACTCGCTGTTGTCGCCGCCGCTGCGGCAGCCCACGGGCCCGCTCGGGGCGGGGACGGGACGGTCCTTCTCGTCCTGGTGGGATTGCAGCGCGGCTCCTGCAACGAAGGCGAAGACGATGAGGACGGCCATCGCGCCCTGACTCACCGCGGTGACCGTGGCCCGCGCGCGGGAGGCGATCACCGCGGCCACGAACGCCAGTACGCCGACTCCGCCGAGGGCGGGCAGATAGCGCCAGAGGGAGTGCGATTCGATGCTCGTGGCGGGATCCAGGTCGAAATGATCGAAGAACGGCCACAGGACGACGATCACGGCCAGCGCGATCAGCTCAAGAAGGACGAGCCCGCACGAGACCCCCACGTCGGCGCCCCGCCCCACGGGAGGCCTCACCGAGGAGTCGGAGGGATCGAAGGCCGGAGGCGCGATGGGCAGGTCGCTCATACGGCACACCCTGCCGGGCGCGTCGGCACGGGACATGAGTACGGATACCTATAGGGGCGGGTCGTCCTCGAACGCCGGACGGCCTGGAGGAGCGACCAGGTCGGCGACCTAGGGCCTGTCGTTCGGATCTTGCCGGGCTCGCGGGGTCTGGCACGCACGCCCGCCGCGTTGTCGTCGGTCGCCAACGCTCCGCGTTGTCTCCCTCCTCCGCCTCGCGACCGCACGCACCAACGCGGACATCAGCCGCCGGCGCCGCGGGCACTCCCTGACCCG
Source organism: Streptomyces sp. NPDC060366 (assembly GCF_042725135.1). Classification (NCBI taxonomy): domain Bacteria; kingdom Bacillati; phylum Actinomycetota; class Actinomycetes; order Kitasatosporales; family Streptomycetaceae; genus Streptomyces; species Streptomyces sp. NPDC060366. The sequence goes on from NZ_JBHXDC010000005.1 coordinate 168,667, forward strand.
GCCTGATCCAAACGACAGACCCTAGCCGGGGAACCGACCCGTGCTGCGCAGGTGCCAGCGGCGTTCCGCGTAGGCGAGGTCGTCGCGCCACAGGCGGCCGGAGACGGCGCGCATCAGTGGGCGCAGCGCGGGGGCGGCGGCCCGTGCCGCGGCGAACCCCGGGCGGTCGGACGCCGCGACGACCGCCTCGACGACGGCCGTCCGCGGCCGGCCGCGGTCGTCGTGGCCGACCGGGGTGGCGTGGGTCTCCACGACGGAGCCCCGGCCCTCGCCCTCGGTGATGCGCATGACGACCGTGCGCGGTCCGGGCGCCGTGAAGACCGCGCGGACGGGCACCACGGCCCGCCCGGCCACCTTGAAGGACACGTCCACGGCGAAGCCGTCGCCCGCACCGGCGTCGTCTCCGTCTCCCGGCGTCGACAGGACCGTGAGATCCACGAACGAGTACGGGTGGAGCCAGGCGCCGTGCCAGGGGTCGAGCCGGTTGGCCACCACGTCCTGCGGCTCACACACCCCGAAGCCGGTGTAGACGGCGTCCACGGACCCGGCCGACTCGGGCCGGGGCGGGACGACCGGCCGGTCCGACGGGCTCTCGCCGCCCGCCCGGTCGAGCCGTACCCACGCCAACACCCCGTCGTCGTAGGCCGGGATGGGCTCCCAGCCCGCGAACGGCCCGCCGTCCAGGGCCAGTCCGTGCCAGCGGCAGATGAGCGTGCCGCAGTGCACCCGGCCGTCCTTGAGCGGCGCGCCGAGGTGGGGGCAGGCGCCGGGGCCGGCCACCAGGCGACCCGACTCGTCGCGCCACAGGACCAGTTCGACGCCCGCGACCCTACGTCCGAGCGGGCGGCCGGGCCGTACGTCGCGGGCGGCGCCGATCACGTACCAGTTGCCCGACGGCCCGGCGAGCGCCCGCTTCAGCGCCCCCGCGATGAGCGCCGGTCGGGCCTCGCGCCAACTCGGCTTCTGATCGGCCCAGTTGACGGCCCCCCGGCGCAGCCGCAACGGATACCGGCCGCGCCACCCACCGTCGCCGGGCGTACGTGCCCGCGTGCCGTCGTCGTCGGCGCTCATGCCACCCCCTCGCGCGCGGCGGCTCGGGTCCGGGCCGCCGCCACCCGTACCAGCCCGTCGACGGCGACGGCCGCCCGCCGCCGGCGCCGTACGACGGCGCGGCGGTGCAGCACTGCGTACCCCTCGTCGGCGACGGCGTCGAGGATCCCGCCGTACAGGACGAACGCGGCGCGGATACAGGGGCGGGACACCGGGTCGAGCATCCGGATGCCGGGCGCCGCCCGCCGGTAGACGCCTCGGGTCAGGTCGACGGCGGCCTTCAGCGCGGCGGTGATCCGGGGGTCCCGCGCGCCGGTGGTACGGCTCCACTCCAGCAGTTCGCGGTCGACCCCGTGCGCGGCGAGCAGATCGGCGGGGAGGTAGACCCGGCCGCGGTCGAGGTCTTCGCCGACGTCCCTGACGAAGTTGGTCAGTTGGAAGGCGACGCCGAGCGAGGCGGCGTGCGGGGCGGCCACCTCGCGCGGGACGACGGTGCCGAGAACGGGCAGCATCTGGAGGCCGATCACGGCTGCCGAGCCGTGCATGTAGCGGCGCAGATCGTCGTAGGTGGCGTAGTCCGTGACCGTGAGGTCGCTGCGCATGGCCGTCAGGAAGTCGCGGAACAGCCGGTGGTCGATGCCGTACGTCGTCGCCGTGTGGGCGAGCGCCCTGATCACGGGTTCGCGGCTGCGGCCCGAGCGGAGCCCGTCCGCCAACCGCGCCTGAAGCGCGTCGAGTTGGTCCGCGCGCTCGGCGGTGGTGGCGGGTCTGTCGAGGTCGTCGACGATGTCGTCGGCCCAGCGGGCGAAGCCGTAGAGCGCGTGGACGGCGGGGCGCCGTTCGACGGGCAGGAGGCGGGTGGCGAGGAAGTAGGTCTTGCCGTGCCGGGCGTTGAGCCGGCGGCACCGGGCGTAGGCGACGCGCAGATACGGGTCGCCGATGCCGGCGGCGTCGAGTTCACGGTCGGTCATGCGCGCCGTCCTTTCGGTACACGGACGGCCGCCCCGGTACCGGAACCGGTGACGCGGGCGGCGGCGAGCTTGCCGGAGATCAGCACGGTGGGGACGCCCACTCCGGGGGTGGTGCCGCATCCGGCGAGCACCGCGTTCGTGGTGCCGCGCACCAGATTGCGCGGGCGGAAGGGGCCGGTCTGCGCGAACGTGTGGGCGGCGGAGAACGGGGTCCCCGCCGCGTGTCCCTCGGCGGCCCAGTCGGCGGGGGTGACGAGGCACTCCTCCTCGATGGCGGCGCCGAGTCCGTCCAGCCCCCGGCGTTCGAGCTCGGTGAGGAGGCTGTCGCGGTAGCGGGGGCCGAGGTCCGCCCACTCCTGGACGCCGGGCCCGATGCGGGTGTTGGGGCAGGGCGCCAGGATGTAGTGCAGGTGGCGGCCGGGCGGGGCGAGGCCGGGGTCGGTGGCCGTGGGACGGGTGATGAGCAGGGACGGGTCGCTCATGAGGCTCCCGGTGTGCGTCAGTTCCCGGAACGTGCGCTTCCAGGCGTGTCCGAACGAGATGGTGTGGTGGCCGAGTCCCGGCCAGGTGCGGTCGGTGCCGACATGCAGGATCACGGCGGACGGCGAGAACCGCAGCGGCACCGGGCGGCGTGGCGGGCGGCCGAGCAGCCTGTAGGTGACGGGCAGGTCGGGCGTGAGGACGACCGCGTCGCAGGGGATGCGTACCTGGTCGTCGCCGTGGCCGGTGATGACGGCCGTGATCCGGTCGCCGGATCCTCCTCCCGCTCCCCCGCCGGATCCACCGCCCGACCGCTCCAGGCGTGTGACGTCGTGGCCGTAGCGGAAGTCGGCGCCCGCGTCCGCCGCCGCGTCGGCCATGGCGCGGGGCAGGGCGTGCATGCCGCCGCGCGGGAAGCAGACCCCGGCGACGGTGTCCATGTAGGCGATGACGGCGTACGCGGCCAGGGCCTTGGCGGGCGGGATTCCGGCGTACAGGGCCTGGAAGGAGAAGACCCTGCGCAGGCGTTCGTCCGCGATGAACGACCCGATGCGGGCGTCGAGGCGGCCGAAGCCGCCGAGCGCCGCGAGGCGTACGAGGTCGGGGTGGAGAAGGGACAGCGGCGAGTCGAAGTTGGCGTCGATGAAGCGGCGGGTCTGTACCGCGTACAGCTTCTCCAGCCAGTGGCGCAGCCGCCGGTAGCCGTGCGCTTCGCGGGATCCCGCGAAGCGTTCGACCTCGGCGGCCATCGCGTCGGCGCCGGTGTGGACGTCGAGCGCGCTGCCGTCGGCGAACCGCGCCCGGTAGGCGGGGTGCAGGGGGATGAGGTCGAGCCGGTCGGCGAGCTTGTCGCCGACGGCGGCGAAGGCCTCCTCGACGAGGTCGGGCATGGTGAGGACGGTGGGGCCGGTGTCCATGTGATAGCCGCCGCGCTCCAGGCGACCGGCCCGGCCGCCGGGCCGGGTACCCCGGTCGACGACCGTGACGGCGCGTCCGGCGCCGAGAAGATGCAGGGCCGCGGAGAGCCCGGCGAGTCCGGCGCCGACCACGACGACGTGGTCGGTGGGTCCGTCGAGTGTCCTCATCGGCCGCTCCCGAGGGGCCGCGCGACCCGCTGTCGTCCTCCCGAGAAGGGTGGCCCCGTCTCACTGCCGCGCATCGCGTCTCCTCTCCTCGCGCCGGACGGCCGGGTGCACCGTTCATTCGGATCGGAAGCGGAGTTCGGACGTGCGGTCCCCGGCGCGGCTGATGACGCCTCAGTCCACCATGATCATGAGCCACACGCCGGACAACCCGTCAGCGGTGCGTCTCTTCGGGTGAACCGGCCGACCCGATGGCGGGGTGGGTGGTGCCCGCACCGCATGCTGACGCCTTGAGCAGACAGAGATACGGGCACGAGTGGTCCGTACGAGGGGAAGTGGCTCCATGACCGTCTCGGTCGTCCTGTTCACCAGCGACCTGCGTTTGCACGACAACCCCACCCTGCACGCGGCCGTCACCGGCGCCGACGAGGTGGTGCCGCTGTTCGTGCTCGACGAGGCGATCGTGTCGGCCGGGTTCGCCGCCCCCAACCGGCGTGCGTTCCTCGCCGACTGTCTGACCGATCTCGACGCCGGGCTCCGTGCGCGCGGCGGCCGGCTCGTCGTGCGTACGGGCGATGTCGTGGCCCAGACCCTCGAGGTCGCGGCCGAGACCGGCGCGGACGAGGTGCGGACGGCCGGCGGAGTCAGCCGCTACGCCCAGCGGCGCGAGGAACGGCTGCGTCTCGCGCTGGAGTCCGACGGCCGTCGGCTGCACGTCCACGACGCCACGCTCACGGCGCTCCCGCCGGGCGCCGTCACACCGGCCGGCTCGGATCACTTCGCGGTCTTCACCCCCTACTTCCGCCACTGGTCGCGGGAACGTCTGCGCGACGTGCTCGCCGCGCCCCGGACGGTACGGGTCCCGGCAGGGGTCGGCTCCGACCGCGTACCGGCGCGCGCGGACACCTCGGGTGTCTCGGAGGGTCTCGCCGAGGGAGGCGAGAGCGCGGGCCGTAAACGCTTCGCCGCCTGGAAGCGCGGCGGGCTCGCGACGTACGAGAGCGGTCACGACGACCTGGCCGGTGACGTCACCTCTCGGCTCTCGCCGCATCTGCACTTCGGCTCCCTCTCCCCCACCGAGCTCGTCCAGCGGGCGCGCCGGGCGGGCGGTGGGGGCGCCGAGGCGTTCGTACGGCAGTTGTGCTGGCGGGACTTCCACCACCAGGTGCTGGCGGCCCGCCCCGACGCCTCGTCGGCCGACTACCGCACCAAGCACGACCGTTGGCGGTCCGTGGAGTCCGCCGGCGAGGAGATCGAGGCGTGGAAGGCGGGCCGTACCGGCTATCCGGTGGTGGACGCCGCGATGCGCCAGCTGCTCCACGAGGGGTGGATGCACAACCGGGGCAGGCTGCTGACCGCGAGCTTCCTCACCAAGACGCTGTACGTGGACTGGCGGATCGGCGCGCGCCATTTCCTGGAGCTGCTGGTGGACGGCGACATCGCCAACAATCAGCTCAACTGGCAGTGGATGGCGGGTACGGGCACGGACTCGCGCCCCAACCGGGTGCTCAACCCGGTGATCCAGGGCAAGCGTTACGACCCGGACGGCCGCTACGTACGCCGATGGGTGCCCGAGCTGAACGGGCTGGCGGGCGCGGCCGTCCACGAGCCGTGGAAGCTTCCGGGGCGCGAGCGGGCCCGGTACGACTACCCGGACCCGCTCGTGGAACTGTCCGAGGGCCGGGACCGCTTCCAGCGGGCTCGCGGGAAGGACTGAGCCCGCGCCGATCACGCGGACGGCCCGGCCGGAGCGCCGTCAGCGGATCACGTCGAACACGTTCTTCTGAAGACCATTGGGGTACACCTCGTGCTCGACGAGCCGCAGCTTCTTGGTGTCGTTGTCCGTCTCGCTGAACAGCCGCTTGCCCGCGCCGAGCAGGAGCGGGAAGACGAGCAGGTGGTATCGGTCGATCAGACCGGCGTCCGAGAGGCTCCGGTTGAGGGCGGCGCTGCCGTGGATGATGATCGGGCCGCCCTCGGTCTCCTTGAGCTTTGCGACCTCGTCGAGCGATCTCAGGATCGCGGTCGGGCCCCAGTCCGTCACCAGTTCGTCGTCGGTGAGGGTGGTGGAGACGACGTACTTCGGCATCACCTTGTACGAGGAGAACTCCTCCATGCCGGGCCAGACCGGGCTGAACGCCTCGTAGCTGGTGCGGCCCAGCAGCATGGCCGTGGCCTCCTCCTGCTCCCGGCCCTTGATCTCGTATGCCTCCGGGACGAACTCGACGTCCTTGAAGGTCCAGCCCGAGTTCCGGTAACCGGGCTCGCCGCCCGGGGCTTCCACGACGCCGTCGAGCGAGACGAAAGCGGTGCTGATCAGGGTGCGCATCGAAGCTCTCCTAGGTGGTCCGTGTTCTGGTTCTCAAACGCTTACTACAGACCTCCGGTCACGGAGAAACTCATCGGTGCCCGCTCAGGCGGCGGAAGACGGTCCGAGAGTTCGCGGCCGGGCCGTGGCGCGCACGCACCACGGCCCGGCCGCGCCCGTCAGACGCCCGGTTCGGCCCGGGCGGACGGGGACAGATACACACGGCAGTTGCGCAGGCCCGGCAGGTCCGGGATCCGCTCGACCCGCCAGTCGCGCGCGTACGCCGGGGGCCCTGCCCGTCCCGCCACGACGAAAGCCACCGGCTTCTCGCGCGCCGCTGCCACGAGTTCACCGGGGGTGATGCTTCCGTCGTGACCGCCGGTCTGCCGCGAGGCGCAACCGATCCGGAAGGCGACCCTGATGGCCTCCGTACCGCTGACCACACATGGCGGCGTGACGCCCTGACGTGTGAACTCGGCGGCGATCCGGTCGAACTTGCCCCGGTCGACACGGCTGCGCTCGGCCCGGTCGGCGACGACGGACCCCTGGACCCAAAGATGTGCGACCGCCGCCGCCACGAGCAGGACCACAAGCGGTCCGCGGGGCCGCGCGGTCCTGACGAGCCAGGTCAGGAACAGCGCGGTGGGCAGTGCGAGGAGCGCGTAGACGGGGAGCAGGAAACGCGGCGCGGCGTATCCGATCAGGAGCAGGTACTGCGCGGCCATCGACAGACCGACCAGGGTCGGCACCAGTACGAGCGGCAGCCGCCGCAGGCGTGCGGCGACCAGTACTCCGCCGAGGGTGAGCAGCGGGAGGGCGAACCACCAGATCGCGGTGGCCGGCCGCCGCCAACGGACATCACAGGGACGGCAGAGCAACCGTCCGTCGAGCGAGCGCATATGGTCGCCGAAGACGAGATTCCAGCCCAGATGGCCCTGGATCTCGCTGGCCCGCGCGAGCCGCGTGAAGAGACCGCCGTAACTGACGTACGCCTCGATGATCCACTCCGCGCAGCCGACGGCCCCGCCCGCGGCGAGCGCCGCCAGGAGGGCCCACCGGCGCCATCGCCGGACGGCGAGCGCGATGAGGGCCATCGGCGCGGTGAGCCAGAAGGCGTCGGTGGGGCGCATGAGCGCGACGAAGGCCACCGCGACGCCGAGCCCGATGAGGGCCGTACGGTCGGTCCGGTCGCGTGCGGCCCGAAGGAAGAGGCCGACGGCGCAGAGGCAGCCGAGGGCGACCCAGAGGTTCGGCATGACCTGCGGCCCGTAGTAGACGGTGATCCACAGTCCGGCGAACAGGGCGCCGGCGAGGGCGAGTACGGATGCGGGGAGCAGGCGTCGCCACACCCAGAGGGCGAGGAAGAGTCCGGCGCCGGAGAGCAGCGCCAGATAGACGCGGAGCACCTCGATGGAGGAGGTGAGCGAGGTCACCGGCGCGATGAGGAAGGTGATGCCCCGCGCGCGGGGGGCGCTGAAGAACGCGGTGTCGGAGGCGGCGCGGCTGACTTGGCTGGTGTACACGGTCTCGTCCCAGCCGAGCCCGGATCCCGGTACGACGAAGACGAGTTGAACGATCGTGTACACGCTCGCGACGACCGCCAGCCAGAGGAGACCGACGTCGGCCGTCCGGTCCCGGGCCGGGCGGCTCGTCTCTCGCAGGCCGGTCGCGACGGCCTTGGTCTGTGTCATGGCCCAACGCTGCCTGGCGGTGGCTACCGGGCCGACGGGACACGCCACGGGGCGAATATTAAGAAATCGCATCTAAAACATACGATTCACCCGATGGGCGTGTATCCCGGCATCGGTGCCCGCCCTCAGGACGAAGTCATCCGGCGCGCCAACTGGACGATATGGGCCCGCAGATCGGCGTCGGCGTCAGCAGCACGGGGTTCGGCGTCGGTGTCGGCGGCCGGGCCCAGGATCAGGCGGGTGATCTGCGGGAACGCGGTCGGCAGGATCGCGAGACCGATGAGTGCGAGGAGCGTGCTCGCCGCCTCGCTCTCGGACTCGGTGCCCAGGGCGTCGGAGAGGGTCTTGACCATGTCCCGGTAGTGGGCGGTGCGCGGCTGCTCGTTGGGGAGTCCGCCCCGGTCGTAGTGCAGGGCCTCCCACATCATCAGGCGCAGCAGTTGAGGGTTGCGCCGGTGCAGGTCGTAGATCCGGCCGGCGTACTCGGCCGGATCGCCGGACGGTGGCCCCAGCAGTTCGGCGTGCTCGGTCAGGGCCTCGGAGATGACGGCGGCGAACAACTTCTCCTTGCTGCCGAAGTAGCCGTAGATCCGTTCCTTGCTGACACCCGCCTGCTCGGCGATCCGGCCGACGCGTGCGCCGCCCATGCCGTGGGCGGCGAATTCGTCGCGGGCGGCGGCCAGCAGCCGGGCGCGGGTTCCTACCAGTTGATCGGTACGGGGCATGGCGGAACTCTACATTGCCGACCAGACGGTTGGTTGGCTACGGTTCCGATCATGAAGGCGACGCGAGGAGAGCTGGACCGATGACCGACGCGATGACCGACGGACGGACGGATGGGCGGGCGGATGGACGGGCGGACGAAGGGGGCGTGCCGGACACGGAGGTATGGGTGACCGGCCTCGGGGCGACCACGCCGCTGGGTGGTGACGTGGCGACCACATGGGCCGCCATGCTGGCCGGGGAGAACGGGGTCGGCGTACTCGACGACGACTGGGCGGCCGGGCTGCCCGTCCGCCTGGCGGCCCGGCTGCGGGTGGACCCGGCGACGGCGCTGGCGCGGACCGAGGCCCGCCGGCTGGACCGGTGCGAGCAGGCCGCGCTGGTCGCCGCCCGCGAGGCATGGGCCGACGCGGCGCGTCCGGAGGCCGATCCGGAGCGGGTCGCGGTCGTGATCGGGACGGGCGTCGGAGGCGTACTGTCCCTGCTCGGCCAGGACGACATCCTGGAGCGGTCCGGGCCGCGCAAGGTCTCGCCGCACACCGTCCCCATGCTGATGGCCAACGGGCCCGCGGCATGGGTGAGCATCGATCTGGGGGCACTCGGCGGGGCGCACACGCCGGTGAGCGCGTGCGCGTCCGGGGCGGAGGCCGTCGCCATGGGGCTCGATCTGATCCGGCTCGGCCGCGCCGACGTGGTCGTGGCGGGCGGCGCGGAGGCGTGTCTGCACGGGCTGCCGCTGGCGGGGTTCGCGCGGATGATGGCGCTGTCCACGGCCAACGACGATCCGGCGGGGGCGTCGCGCCCCTTCGACGCGGCACGTGACGGCTTCGTCCTGGGCGAGGGCGCCGCCGTACTGGTGTTGGAGCGCGCGGAGTTCGCCCGCTCGCGCGGCGCCCGCGCCCACGGGGCGCTCGTCGGCGCCGGGGTGACCTCCAGCGGTCGGCACATCACCGCATCGGACACCACGGGGCAGGTGCGGGCCATCCGTACGGCCCTGAGGTCGGGCGGCCTCTCCCCGCGCGACGTCGGACTCGTGCACGCGCACGCGACGTCGACCCCGCAGGGTGACGTGGCGGAGGCGGACGCCGTCGCCGAGGCCGTCGGCAGGCACCCGGCCGTCACCGCGACCAAGTCGATGACGGGCCATCTGCTCGGGGCTTCCGGGGCCTTGGGGGCGATGGCGACGGTGCTCGCGCTGCGGGACGGGACGGTGCCGGCCACCAGGAACCTGGACACGCTCGACCCGGCGATCGACCTGGACGTCGTCTCCGGCGGTCCGCGCCGGGGCGCCTGGACGGCGGGGGTCGCCAATTCCTTCGGCTTCGGGGGCCACAACGTGTCGCTGGCGTTCACGGCGACGTGACCTTCGTTGGACACGCCGTGCCGCCACACCGAGGATATGGGGAGGAATGGACCGTTTCACCCAGTGAGGACTCAGCGCCCATGCCGCAGCGCACCACCCGAGGGTTCTCAGTCGGCTATCTCGGCGCCGCGGTCGTCTTCGCGATCGGCATGCTGGGTACGACGCTGCCCACCCCGTTGTACGGGCTCTACCGCGAGGAACTCGGCTTCTCCGAGTTCATGGTGACGGTGGTCTTCGCCGTCTACGCGTTCGGAGTCATCGCCGTGCTGCTGCTGGCGGGCGACTTCTCGGACCAGGTCGGCCGTCGGCCCGTCCTCTTCATCGGGCTCGGGCTCTCCGTCGCCAGCGCGGTGTGCTTCCTGTCGGAGGGTGGGCTGCCCCTGCTGTTCGCAGGACGCCTCCTGTCGGGCTTCGCCGCCGGACTGTTCAGCGGCGCCGCCACCGCGACCGTGATGGACCTGGCGCCCCCGGGCCGTGAGGCACGCGCGGGGCTGGCCGCCACGGCGGCGAACATGGGTGGTCTCGGATGCGGCCCGCTGCTCGCGGGGCTCCTCGCGGAGTACGCGCCGCTGCCGCTGCGACTGCCGTTCGCCACGGCTCTGGGGCTCGCGATCGTGGGCATGGTCCTGACATGGTTCCTGCCGGAGCCGGTCGAGCACCGGACGCGGCGGCCGAGATTCCATCCGCGGGGGCTGACGGTGCCACCGCAGGTGCGCGGGATCTTCGCACCGGCGGCGCTGGCCGCGTTCGCCGGCTTCGCGCTGCTGGGACTGTGCACGGCGGTGTCGCCCACGTTCGTCGCGACGACTCTGGACGAGCCCAATCTGGCCGTGGCGGGCGCCGTCGTATTCTCGGTCTTCCTGGCCTCCACCGTCGGCCAGTCCCTGATGGGCCGGGTGGGCGCGGCCAGGGCGCTGCCGGGCGGCAGCCTGGTGCTGGTGGCGGGGGTCGTACTGGTGGGCGCTTCCCTGTTCGTGGAGTCGCTGGCACTGCTGGTGATCGGCGTGATCTGCGCCGGGCTGGGGCAGGGCCTGGCGTTCCGCGCCGCCATCACGGTCATCGGCGCGGCGGCGCCGCAGGAGTCGCGTGGCGGCACGATCTCGACGTTCTTCGTCGTCGCGTACGTCGGCATCTCATTGCCGGTGATCGGGATCGGCGCGCTGACGCTGCTGGTGAGCCTGCGGGTCTCGGGGCTGATCTTCACCGGGTGCGTGGCGGTGCTGGCCGCGTGCGTCGGACTCTACGAGCTCCGGGAGCTGCGGGTACGGAACGCGGGCGCGACGTCAGGCGGCTGAGGGGGCTCGGGCGTTGGCGGGGCGGGGGGCCGGCGGGGGCCTACCGTACGCGCGCGGCCGCGACGTAGAAGCCGCTCTCCTCGTTCGCCGGCGCGGGTGTGTCCTTGTACCACTCGGGGGCGCGGACGAGACCGGGCTCCACCAGGTCCAGCCCGTCGAAGAACCGCTCGACCTCGGCCCGGGTGCGGGGCCGCAGGGTGATACCGCCGGACCGGTAGGTGCCGGTGACCTTCTTCGCCTGTTCGGGGTCGAGGAAGTCGGCGGTGCCGTGCGAGATCACCAGGAGGCTGCCGGACGGCAGGGCGTCGACGAGGGTCCGGGTGACGCCGTACGGATCGTCGTCGTCCCCGAGGAAGTGCAGCACCGCGACGAGTGACAGCGCGACGGGCCGGTCGAAGTCCAGGAAACGGCGGGCGTGTTCGAGGACATCTCGCGGCCGGCGTACGTCGGTCTCGACGTAGTCCGTCGCCCCTTCGTCCGTGCTGATCAGCAGGGCCTCGGCGTGCCGGAGCACGACCGGGTCGTTGTCCGCGTAGACGATCCGTGCGGACGGGACGATCTTCTGCACGATCTGGTGCAGGTTGGGCTGGGTGGGTATGCCGGTGCCGATGTCGAGGAACTGGTCGAACCCGCTCCTGGCCGCCCAGGCGACGGCACGGTGCATGAACTCCCGGTTGATCTGCGCGCCCCGCTGCGCTCCCTTGGCCAGCTTCTCCGCCAACTCCCGGTCGACCGGGTAGTTGTCCTTGCCGCCCAGGAAGTAGTCGTAGAGCCGGGCGGGGTGCGGCTTGCTGGTGTCGATCTGAGGCTTGGGGGTGCCAGATGTCATGCGCCGGATTATGTCACCGCGAGCATGCGCCCGACGACTCGCCCTCCGCCCGCGAGTCCATCAACTGCCGTGCCGCATCGGTCCGTTCAAGCCACTTCGGTCAGCTGACGGCCAGTCGGTAGATCTGTCGTGAGCCGCCCTCCGGGCCGGGATCGGTCACCTCGGCGGGGGTGAAGCCCAGCCGCTCGTAGAAGACGCGGGCGCCGCTGTCGACGGCGCCGGGATGGTCGGCTCCGAAGGTGACCACCTCGACGGTTCCGGGACCCGTGACGTACCTCTTCATCGCGTCGGCCATCAGGGCGGCGCCGACCCCCTGTCCACGCGCCTGCCGCGAGACGACGAGCCAGTGGATATGGAAGGTCGGGGCGTCGGACCCGACCAACAGGCCACCGAGCAGAGGCAGTTCCGGGGCCGAATCCGGGGCGGCGTCCGGGCCGACGGCGACGAGGGCCTCGGAGCCACGGATGTGCTCGACCACGGCGGCGCTGAAGCCGGGATCGTCGACCATCGGCCCGAACCAGTGCTCCACCTGGGCCGCGAGGCCGATGAAGCCGGGCAGATCCCGCTCCCGCGCGAGTCTCACGATCATGCGGACATTCTGACAGTGCCGGGACCGCCATGGCGTGCGCGGGGATTGTCCGGCAGCTGTCCGACACCAACCCGCGCGCCACGGAGGGCCGGGGACGGCGGCGAGCGGACGGTCCCGGTCGGCCCGGCGGACCTCCGCCGGACATCCCTTCACAATGGATGCGTGGCGAACGCGAACACCAACACGGCCCTGGGCTCGAAACCGACGCTGATCGTGGTCAGCGGGCCTCCGGGCGCCGGCAAGACCACGCTCGCGCACGAGATCGCACGCGCCGTGGGCTGCCCCGCCGTCTGCCGGGACGAGATCAAGGAAGGCATGGTCCACGCCACGCCCGGCTTCACACCGGACCTCGGCGACGCGTTGAACCTCCGCACACTGCCCGCGTTCTTCGGCGTGCTCGAACTGCTGCTCGGCGCCGGGGTGACGACGGTCGCGGAGGCCGCCTTCCAGGACCGCTTGTGGCGGCCCGGTCTGGAGGGTCTGCGGGACGGGGCCGAGATCCGGATCGTGCACTGTTCGGTCGACGCGGAGGTGGCGCTGGCGCGGCGGCTGCGCCGGGCCGAGGAGGATCCCGTACGCGCGGCGCACGAACCCGCGGCGCCGCTCGATCCGGCGGCACACGCCCGGAGCCACGACGGATTCGACCGGGTGGCGGTCGACGCGCCGTGGATCGAGGTCGACACCACCGACGGCTACTCCCCCGGGCTCAGAGAGATCGTGAACTTCGTTACCGGCCGCGGCATCTGACGGCACGTCGAGCTGATGAGCGCGTCCGCCTCCCGCGGGCGGGCGGGCCATGAAACCGTACGGGGATGAGCACCTTCGTACCACCGCCGGCGACCGCGGCATGGGCGCACGAGCACGCGCGGCAGGGCTTCGAGGTCGTCTATTTCCGTCGCTCGGGCGACGTGCGGCGGGACCAGCACGCACCGCACGGGCAGGACTGGCTGCATATCGTCGGGTGCACCACCGCTGTCGAGGACGGCCGGACCTGGACGGTGGACTACGACATCACCCTGGACGCCGACTGGGTGACGCGCCGGGCCGTCGTCGCCTGCCGGTCCGAGGCCGGAACGCGCTCGACCGTGCTCCAGGCCGACGGCACGGGCCGCTGGCGGGTGGACGGGGCGCCGGCGCCGCATCTCGACGGGTGTCTCGATGTCGATCTGGAGTCGTCGGCGATGACCAACGCCCTTCCCGTGCACCGCTTCCGGCTGCCCGTCGGGACGCTGACGGCGGCGCCGGCCGCGTACGTACGCGCGCTCGACCTGTCCGTCGAGCGGCTGGACCAGGAATACCGGCGCACCGCCGACGAGGGGGCGCGGCAGTGCTACGACTACTCGGCCCCGGTCTTCGACTTCCGCTGCCGGCTGGTCTACGACGAGGCCGGACTGGTGCTCTCGTACCCGGGGATCGCCACCCGCGCGGCGTAGCGCGGCCGTACGCACCGGATCACCGGTCGGCGAGTCACCGGATCATCGATCACCGGATCGGGAACTCGACCCCGTGCTCGCTCTCCGGACGCGGGCCGAACACCCGCCGCTCGGACTCGTCGATCCGCAGGTCGTTGATGCTCGCCTCGCGGCGCCGCATCAGCCCGTTCCCGTCGAACTCCCACAGCTCGTTGCCGTAGCTGCGCCACCACTGCCCTCCGCTGTCGCGGCACTCGTACTGGAACCGCACCGCGATCCGGTCGCCGTCGAACGCCCACAGGTTCTTACGGAGCGCGTAGTCCAGCTCGCGCGACCACTTGGCGCTCAGGAACTCGACGATCGCCGGGCGGCCGGTGACGAAGGTGTCGCGGTTGCGCCAGACGGAATCGACCGTGTACGCGCCGGCGACGCGCTCGGGGTCGCGGGTGTTCCAGGCGTCTTCGGCGGCCTGCACCTTCGTCAGGGCGGCGGCACGGTCGAACGGCGGTACGGGCGGGCGGACTGTCATGGGCATCTCCTGAGGACGGTCTTGTCGACCGGCGGTGGGTGTGAGCCGGGTCCGGGGCTAGGATCGCGAAACGATTCTCACCCAGCGCCGCATTCGAATCCATCAATACCGGGAGAGCATCATTGTTCACACTCGTCCAGCTGACCAACTTCGTCGCCGTCGCCGAGGAACTGCACTTCGGGCGGGCCGCCGAGCGCCTTCAGATGACCCAGCCGCCGCTCAGCCGCCAGATCCAGCTCCTCGAGGCGACGCTGCGGGTCCAGCTCTTCGACCGCACCAACCGTTCCGTACGGCTGACGCCCGCCGGCCGCGCGTTCCTGCACGAGGCGCGCCGCATCCTGCGGCAGACGGAACAGGCCACGCTCGCCGTACGCCAGGTGTCCACCGGTGAGGCGGGCGCGATCGCCATCGGTTTCACCGCCGCCGGCGCGTACTCCATGCTCGGCAAGGTCCTCGACACCGCCCGTGCGGTCATGCCCGGGGTGGAGATCGTCCTGCGCGAGATGGTCACCGGCGATCAGCTCGACGCGCTGACCGAGTCCAGCCTGGACCTGGGGCTGGTACGGCCTCCGGTGAGCAGCCCGGAGCTGAGCTCCCGGCCCGCCGCACAGGAACGGCTCGTGGCCGCGCTGCCCGCGAGCCATCCGCTCGCCGAGGGCGAGGGCGAGCTCGACATCGCCGCGTTCGACCGGCAGGACGTGCTGATGTACTCCACCCAGGAGTCCCGCTACTTCCACGAGCTGCTGATCAGCGTCTTCCGGGCCGCGGGGATCGCCCCCACGTTCAGCCAGTATCTGAGCCAGGTCCACAGCATCCTCGCCCTGGTCAACGGCGGCTGGGGCATCGCGCTGGTCCCGGAGGCGGCCACCCAACTGCGTTACGCGGGCGTGGTCTTCAGGGACGTACGACTGGCGGCCCCGGCGCCGGTCGAACTGTCGCTCACCTGGCGCACCAGCAACGACAATCCGGCGCTGCACGCCCTGCTCCGGCATATGTGAGCGGCCGGGCCCGACGTCCGATTCAATTTCGGTATCGCAGCATACGAAACAAGTGTTTGACCTGTATCCGTAGGCGTCCTAGCTTCCTCGGTAGCGAGAGCCGCATCCCGCACCGATCCGGAAGGACTCCCATTGAGCGCCCCCGCACCCGGTGCACACCCGCCGCAGGTCGTCTCCGTCCGCGTCGTACCCGTCGCCGGGCAGGACAGCATGCTGCTCAATCTCAGCGGCGCGCACGCTCCCCACTTCACCCGCAATCTGGTCGTCCTGACCGACTCCGAGGGGCGCACCGGCGTCGGTGAGGTGCCGGGCGGTGAGGGCATCCGGACGACGCTGGAGGAGTCACGCGACCTGGTCGTGGGGCGGTCGGTCGGCGACCACCACGCCGTACTGCGGGCGGTGCGTGAGCGCTTCGGCGAACGGGACACGGCGGGGCGCGGCACCCAGACCTTCGATCTGCGGGTCACGGTGCACGCGGTCACCGCGCTCGAATCGGCGCTGCTCGACCTGCTCGGCCAGCACCTCGGGCTGCCCCTGAGCGCGCTGCTGGGCGAGGGGCGGCAGCGCGACAGGGTGCCCGTTCTCGGCTATCTCTTCTACGTGGGTGACCGGGGGCGTACCGACCTGGCGTACCGCGACGGGAGTGACGCGCGGGACGACTGGCTGAGGCTGCGCGACGAGCAGGCGCTGACCCCGGAGGCGATCGTCGCGCTCGCCGAGGCGGCTCAACAGCGGTACGGCTTCCAGGACTTCAAGCTCAAGGGCGGTGTGCTGCCGGGGCACGAGGAGGCGCGGGCGGTACGGGCGCTGGCCGAGCGATTCCCGGAGGCGCGGATCACCCTGGACCCGAACGGTGCCTGGCCGCTCGCCGAAGCCGTGGCGCTGGGCCGCGAGTTGCGCGACGTCCTCGCGTACGCGGAAGACCCGTGCGGTGCGGAGGACGGCTACTCGGGCCGGGAGACCATGGCCGAATTCCGCCGCGCGACCGGGCTGCGTACCGCGACGAACATGATCGCCACGGACTGGCGGCAACTCGGGCACGCCGTACGCGCCGACGCGATCGACATCCCGCTGGCGGACCCGCACTTCTGGACGATGAACGGTTCGGTGCGGGTGGCGCAGCTCTGCGAGGCGTGGGGGCTGACCTGGGGGTCGCACTCCAACAACCACTTCGACGTCTCGCTGGCGATGTTCACGCATGTCGCGGCCGCCGCTCCGGGCGACATCACGGCGATCGACACGCACTGGATCTGGCAGGACGGCCAGCGGCTCACGGCCCGGCCGTTCGAGATCAAGGACGGCATGCTGGAGGTGCCGGACCGGCCGGGGCTGGGTGTCGACCTCGACATGGAGCGGGTGGAGGAAGCGCACGAGCTGTACCGGAGCCTCGGGCTGGGGGCCCGGGACGACGCGACGGCGATGCGGTATCTGGTGCCGGACTGGCAGTTCGACAACAAGCGCCCGGCGCTCGTACGCGACACCGATCGCCGCCGCCCGCGGTAGACCTGGGCCGACCTAGTAGAGGGACAGGCCGTAGACCGACAGCCACTCGACGACCGGCTGGTAGTAGGTGACGCCGCCCGACGAGCAGTTTCCGGACGAGGCGACGATGATGCCCAGTGCGGTGGTTCCGGAGAACGCGGGGCCGCCCACGTCACCCGGCTCGGAGCAGATGTTGGACCTGAAGAGTCCGCTCACGGAGCCCTCGGGGTAGTTGACCGTGACGTTCACGCCCGTGACGGTGCCGCAGCGGACCCCGGTCGTCCGGCCGACATGGCAGAGGGACTGACCGACCGTCGGGTTCGCGGCGCCGGTGATGTCCTGGTTGCTGCCGCCGCCGAGTGCGACCTCACCGGGGAAGGCCACCGTCGAGCTGTTGACGTAGCGGACGATGGCGTAGTCGTTGCCCGGGAAACTCGATCCGGCGGTGGTGCCGACGAACACCGTCAGGGCCGCGTCCGCGTACCAGTTGGAGGCGCCCTGGGCGCAGCGCCCGGACACCAGGCCGAAGAAGGTGGCGCTGGTGCGGGCGTTGAAGCCGACGGTGCAGCGGGTGCCGCTACTGCTGTAGATGACATTGCCGCCACGGACCTCGACGGCCCTGCCGGTCCCCTCTGTTGGGGCGGCGACGGCGGCCGGGGCGCTCGACTCCTGCGCGTACGCCGTCGATCCGGTGGCGGCGAACCAGCCGAGCAGCAGCGTCAGTGCCGCGACGGCGGGCGCGGCTGTGCGGAGCCATCTTCGGAACGGTCTCTCGATGCGGTGCGGACTCATGTTCCCTCCCCGATTTCCCGGTCATGGCATGTCATGCGCCTGCCATTCTGGAGGGGTCGGGCGGGATGTGTCAGTCCGAAAGACGCCATTCGGCCGGACCCGGCCAAGCGGGTGGCCGGGTCCGGCCAATCTCGTGGCCGATCTCGGCCAGGGAGCCGGCCGCGCGGCTCTCTCGCCGGCGAGTCAGGCCGCGGCCTCCAGGTCCAGGAGGACGGACTTGGCGGCGGGACCGCCCGCGTAACCCCCGAGCGTTCCGTCGCTGCGCAGCACGCGGTGGCAGGGGACGACGACGGGGAGCGGGTTGGTCGCGCAGGCCGTGCCGACGGCGCGGACCGCCTTCGGGTTGCCGACGAGACGCGCGACCTCGGCGTAGCTCTGCGTGCGTCCGTAGGCGATCTCCGGGAGGTGACGCTGCACCAACTGCCGGAACCCGTGCGACAGCGAGAGGTCGAGGGGCAGGTCGAACGTCCTGCGCGTGCCGGCGAAGTACTGGTCGAGTTCGCGGGCCACGTCATCGAGTCGCTTGGGGGCGCGCAGCACCCGCGGGCTCAGTGTCGTGGCGAGGGTGTCGAGGACCTGGTCGTGGTCCTGGTTGTGGAAGGCCACGCGGACGAGGCCCTTCTCGGTCGAGGCGAGCAGCAGGCGGCCGACGGGGCTGTCGACGACGGTGTACGCGACGTCCAGCAGGCCTTCGCGGCCCGCCGCGTCCTCCAGCCTGGTGTGCAGCCGGGCGAGGGTCTCGGGGTCCGCTGCTGCGCGGGCGAGGAGGGTGGAGAGGTCCTGGTCACCGGTGGTGTTCTTCACGGTGTCGCTCCTTTCGGCTTCGCGTTCTGACGGGGCTCGGGCCGGTCGCGCGCGTCGGTGCCGCGCTGGTGTCCGCGCTGGTGTCCGCGCTGGCGTGCGCTTCTTCGGAGGCGGCCCGGTCCGGGGCCGAGAGGGTGGTTCTGAGCGCCTTGATTCCGTCGGAGGCGGCGCGCCGTGCCGCTTCCGGGGTGCCGCCGACAATCTCCGCGACCTCCCGGTAGGGCAGTCCGGCGAAGTGGTGGTACGCCACCGCCTGCCGCTGTTTCCCGGGGAGTTCCCTGACGGCTCGCCACAGGTCGTGGTCGGTCCCGCCCGGCAGTCCGACGGTCGACGGCCGCTCGGGCAGGTCAGCCACGGGGACCGCGTGCCGCTGCCCGGCGCGTGTGAGGTCGATGGCCTTGCGGTGGGCGATCGTCACGAGCCACGCCTCCACGTTGGCGTCGTCCGGCAGATCCGGATATGCGCGCATCGCCGCGAGGAACGTCTCCGACCAGGCGTCGTCGGCGTCCTGGACGCCGACCACCGCCCGGCACACGCGGAGCACGGTGTCCGCGTGCTCCTCGACCACCCGCTCGAAAGGCTTCTTCATGTCCATCATTCTGTAGACGTCCGGGCCCTGCGGAACGTGAGGTCCGGCGCACGGTGAGCCGAGCTCAGAAGAGCCTGGCCTCCTTCACGGCCTGCGGCTCCTCGATCTCCAGGAGGCGCTGTTTGCGCTCGAGTCCGCCGGCGAAGCCCGTGAGTTTGCCGTTGCTGCCGACCACCCGGTGGCAGGCCACGATGATGGAGATCGGGTTGTGGCCGACCGCCTGGCCCACGGACTGCGCGAGTGCCTTGTTCCCGAGCCGCTCGGCGAGTTCGCCGTACGTGGTGGTCTCGCCGAACGGGATCTCCCGGAGCATCGCCCAGACCCGCTCCTGGAACGCGTCCCCGTTCGTCCGTGTCGGCAGGTCGAACGCGGTCCGCTCGCCGTCCAGGTACTCACCGAGCTGGGTCGCGGCCTGTGTGATCAGGGTGTCCTCGCGGGCGTCGACGCGCCTGCCCAGGCTCGCCTCGGAGGGCATGTACCAGTGGTGCGGGAAGTACAGCCCGGTGATCGCGCCGCCCGACGCCACTACGATCAGCCCGCCGAGCGGCGTCTCGACGACCGCGTGACGGACGTCCGTTCGGCTGCCCGCAGCCGCGCCCACCCTCGCGCCTGCGTCCGTGTCCGTGTCCGTGCTCATGGTCCCGGCCTCCTTCTCGTACCGCGTTCGCCTTCGGTACGTAGACGCGCGGGAGCGGAAGAACGTGAGGTCACGGGCGGCGCGTTGCCTCGCGACGGCGCGGCGGGACGGTTCCCGGCTGCGCTCCGTCGCCAATCTTTCGTCTCTCCGTGGACATTGAGCGTCGAAACGCTGCGAAAGAAGGTTTCCAGAAGCGCCGCAACCGGCCATTTCACGCCGCTGAACTGCCGAAACCGACTCATCAAGGTCATCGGGCCGACTCGCCGGAGATCCATCACGCTGCGTAGCCATAAGGCCGGAACCGGACACCCATCGAGAAAGTTATTGTGATCTGAAGCACAGCTTCGGGCGCGGATCCGCTGTGAACGTTCCGCGAGCATGTCAGGTCGATATCAACGACATGATCCACGGATGACGCACATGAAAAACGCCCCCCAACCCCCCGTCTGCCCGAATCCACCGCGCGCCAAAGTCGCACAGATGTTCGACAAATGGGGACGGTCACTCTCTGCGATCGGTTGACTCTGGGGAAGCGCGGCTACTTAACTGCCAATCCCCACAACTGCCCCCCGCAACTGGAGAGTTCATGCGGACTCCAGGACCTTCCTGGTCCAACGACTTTTCCCTGCCGCATTCGGTCATCGTGATCAACCCTCTTCAACGGCCGTCCCCACGACTGACAGCCGCGGCCGCCGCGGCCGGCGCGACCGGTGTCCTCGAACTGCCGGTCGAGGACCCCCGCGAGGTGGTCGACCTGCTCGACCGGACCTCCCGCTGGTCGTCCATGCCGTTCGGCGTCCGTGTACGCGAAGGCTGTTCCGCGACCGCCGGTGAGCTGCCCGAACTCGTGGACACGGTGCTCCTCGCCGACCCCGCGCGGTCGCCCGCCGAGTTCGCCGGCCTCCGCGTCCTGGTCGAAGTCACTTGTCTGGCGGAGGCGTTGAGCGCCGCCGAGGCCGGTGCGTCCGGGCTGATCGTGCGCGGCTCGGAGAGTGGCGGACGCGCGGGCGAGCTGAGCACCTTCGTCCTGCTCCAGCAGGTGCTCGCCGAACCGGCTCTGGATCTGCCCGTCTGGGCCTGTGGCGGCATCGGACCGCACACCGCCGCGGCGACCGTCGCCGGCGGCGCGGCCGGTGTCGTGCTCGACACGCAGCTCGCGCTGTTCGACGAGGCGGGGCTGCCGACCGAACTCGCCGGGGTGCTGGCCGGGCTCGACGGCTCGGAGACCGTGCTTCACCACGGGACGCGCGTGCTGCGCCGACGTGGCCCCGGTGCGCCCGAACTCCCCTCGGATCAGGCCGAGTTCGCCGCCCGGATCGGTACGGACGATCTCCGTACCCAGTTCGTCCCCCTCGGCCAGGACGCCTTCCTCGCCGCCTCCTTCGCCGATCGCTGGAGCACGGTGGCCGAGGCCGTACGCGGCATCGGGGCCGCCATGGCGGACGCCTTCGGCGACGACGCGCCGGCCGCCGCGCTGGCCGCCGGGTCGGCCGGAGCGCGCGCGCTCGGCACCCGACTGCCCATCGCCCAGGGGCCGATGACGCGCGTCAGCGACGAGCCCGCCTTCGCGGCGGCGGTCGCGGCCGACGGCGGTCTGCCGTTCCTGGCGCTCGCCCTGGCGAACGCCGACCGGACCCGCTCGATGCTGCGGCGCACCCGCGACGCGCTCGGCGACGCCAAATGGGGCGTCGGGATACTCGGTTTCGCCGACGAGGAGATCAAGGCCGCGCAGCTCGACGTCGTACGGGAGCTCAGGCCCACGCACGCGATCGTCGCCGGCGGCAGGCCGGCCCAGGCCGCCGCGCTGGAGGCGGAGGGCATCACGACCTTCCTGCATGTGCCGTCCCCCGGTCTGCTGCGGCAGTTCCTGGCGGCGGGCGCGCGCCGGTTCATCTTCGAGGGCGCCGAGTGCGGCGGCCATGTCGGGCCGCGCAACAGCTTCCCGCTGTGGGAGGCGCAGACCGAGGTCCTGCTCGAATTCCTCGCCGAGACCGGGGACAGGACCGGCGACAAGGCCGCCGAACTGACCGTCCTCTTCGCCGGTGGCATCCACGACGAGCGGTCGGCCGCGATGGCCGCCGCGCTGGCGGCCCCACTGACCCGGGCCGGTGTCGCGTTCGGCGTTCTGATGGGCACGGCCTACCTCTTCACCGAGGAGGCGGTACGCGGCGGCGCCATCCAGCCGCTCTTCCAGCGCCGGATCCTCGACGCCGAGCGCACCGATCTGCTGGAGACCGCGCCGGGTCATGCCACCCGGTGCGCGCGCAGCGCCATCAGCGAGGACTTCGCCGCCCTCAAGGACGAACTGCGCGAACAGGGCGTGCCCGACCGGGAGATCTGGGAACGCCTGGAGCGGTTCAACGTCGGCCGGCTGCGGCTCGCCAGCAAGGGGATCGAGCGCGTCGGCGACGACCTGCTCGCCGTGGACGAGACCCGGCAGGCCGAAGAGGGCATGTTCATGGCCGGCGAGGTCGTGGTCCTGCGGGACGCGGTGACCACCGTCGCCGCGCTGCACGCATCGGTGACCGAGGGCGCGGCGGCCCGGCTGCGCGTCAGGGCCGGCGAACTGCGCGGTCCGCTCGGCATCGGCGCCACGGACGAGCGGCCGGCTCCCGAGCCGCTGCGGGTCGCCGTGGTCGGCATGGCGGGCATGTTCCCGGGCGCACCCGACCTGGCGGACTTCTGGGCCAACATCCTCGCGGGCAAGGACTGCGTCACTGAGGTCCCGGCCCAGCGCTGGGACCAGGAGCGCTACTACTCGCCCGACGGCGACGGCGAGCGCACCCCCTCACGCTGGGGCGGCTTCCTGCCGGAGATCCCGTTCGACCCGCTGCGCTACGGCATTCCGCCGGCCTCGCTCGCCGCGGTCGAACCGGTTCAGCTCCTCGCGCTGGAGGCCGCGCGACGCGCGCTCGTCGACGCGGGGTACGACGCGAAGGGCACCGACCACGCCCGTACGTCGGTGGTGTTCGGCGCCGAGGCGGGCAGCGACCTGTCCAACGCGACAACGCTGCGTACGGTGCTGCCCGGCTACATCGGCACGATCCCGCCCGCGCTCGACGAGCAACTGCCCCGGCTCACCGAGGACTCCTTCCCCGGGATGCTGGCCAACGTCATCGCGGGACGGGTCGCCAACCGGCTCGACCTCGGCGGTGCCAACTACACCGTCGACGCCGCGTGCGCCTCCTCGCTCACCGCCGTGGACGTCGCCTGCAAGGAACTCGTCGCGGGCACCAGCGACATGGTGCTGTGCGGCGGCGCCGACCTGCACAACGGCATCAACGACTATCTGCTGTTCTCGTCCGTCCACGCGCTCTCCCCCACCGGCCGCTCGGCCACCTTCGACGCCGCCGCCGACGGCATCGCGCTCGGCGAGGGTGTGGCCTGCGTGGTGCTCAAGCGCCTCGCGGACGCGGAGCGCGACGGTGACCGGGTGTACGCCGTGATCGACGGGGTTGGCAGCGCGAGCGACGGCCGCGCGCTCGGTCTGACCGCGCCCCGCCCGGAGGGCCAGCACGCCGCCCTCACCCGCGCCTACCGCAACGCCGGTGTCTCGCCCGCCGATGTGGGGCTGGTCGAGGCCCACGGCACGGGGACGGTCGTCGGGGACCGTACCGAACTCGGCACGCTGACCGACGTGTTCACCGAGGCCGGTGCACAGGTGGCCAGTTGCGCGGTCGGCTCCGTCAAGTCCCAGATCGGGCACACCAAGTGCGCCGCGGGCCTGGCCGGACTGATCAAGGTGACGCTGGCGCTGTACCACGGTGTGAAGCCGCCGACCCTGCATCTGAAGGAGCCCAACTCCGCCTGGAAGTCGGAGAGCAGCCCGTTCGTCTTCCACACGACGGCGACGCCGTGGGCGGTGGAGCCGGCGGAGCGTGTCGCGGGAGTGAGCGCCTTCGGATTCGGCGGCACCAACTTCCACGCCGTTCTACGCGCGTACACCCAGGCTCCACCCGCGCACTCCCTCGACGCCTGGCCGGCCGAACTCTTCACGTTCCGGGGGCTGGACGCCGAGGCCGCCCGACGGTCGGTCCGGGCCCTTCAGGACCTCCTCGCCAAGGGTGGCCGGTGGAGGCTGCGCGACTACGCGCGTAGCGCCGCACAGCGAAGCGACCGGGCCGCGGTGCGTGGCGAGCGCGTATGGATCGCCGTGGTGGCGGACAGCCTCGCCGAACTGCCCGAACTGCTGCGCCGCGCTGCCGAGGGGGAACACGCGCCCGAGGCGGGGATCCACTCGGCCGAGAACGCCGAGACGACCAAGACGGCTCAAGCGGCCGAGACGGCTCAGAGGGCTGAGGTTGCGCAGTCGGCCGACATCGGTGAGGGGAAACTGGCCTTCCTGTTCCCCGGTCAGGGCAGCCAGCGTCCGGGGATGCTCGCCGAACTCTTCGTCGCCTTCCCCGAGTTGCAGCGCTATCTCCAGCTCGGCGCGCGCTGGGCCGATGTCCTCCACCCGCCGGCCGCCTTCGGCGAGCAGGGCAAGGCGGGCCAGCTGGCCCGTATCACCGACACTGCCGTCGCCCAGCCCGCGCTCGGCGTGGTCGAACTCGCCGCCGCCGAGTTGCTCGCCTCCGTCGGCGTGCGTCCGGCCATGGCGGCGGGGCACAGCTACGGCGAACTGGTCGCGCTCGGGGTGGCCGGGGCGCTCTCCCCGCGAGACGTCATCACGGCGAGCGCCGAGCGCGCCGAGGCGATCCTGGGCCGGACGGCGGGCGGCGACCCCGGCACGATGGCCGCCGTCACCGCGTCGCCCGAACAGGTCGACGAGGTGCTGAGGCTGGCCGGTCTCGCCGGTGAGGTGGTGGCCGCGAACCGTAACTCGCCCACCCAGACGGTCATTTCGGGGCCGACCGAGCAGGTGACCGCGGCGGTCGCGCGGCTGCGGGACGCCGGACACTCCGTCAAACCGCTCCAGGTGGCGTGCGCCTTCCACAGTCCGCTGCTGGCCGGCGCGGGCGACGCCTTCGCCGAGCGGCTCGGCGAACTGACCGTCTATCCGCCCGCGTTCGACGTGTGGGCCAACCGCACGGCCGAGCCCTATCCGACGGACCCCGCCGGGGTACGTGCCGGGCTCGCCGCCCAGATCGGCTCGCCGGTCAGGTTCGCCGAGCAGATCGAGGCCATGTACGCGGCCGGTGCCCGGGTCTTCGCCGAGGTCGGGCCGGGCCGTGTGCTGAGCCGTCTGGTCTCGGCCGTCCTCGGTGACCGTCCCCACCGCACGATTCCGCTCGACGGGGGGCGGGGCGGCGGACTGTCCGGTTTCCTCACCGCCCTGGCCCAACTCGCCGTCAGCGGGGCCGATGTCCGCACCGGCAGGCTCTTCCGGGGCCGGGACGCGGTCGATCCGGAGACGGCCGTCGCCGAGCGGAGCCCCGGCTGGACCGTGGACGGCCAGCTCGTCCGTCTCGCCGACGGAACCATTCCCCCCCACGCCCTGCACCCCGCCCGACCCGTTACGGAGCTGATCGTGCCGGAGAACCACTCCCCCCACGCCCCCCACAGCGCACCGGACGCTCTCGTCGCCGAGTTCCTGCGCACCAGCCGCGACCTGGTCGCCGCCCAGCGCGACGTCCTGATGACCTACCTCGGTGGCCCGGGAGCGGTGGCCGCCGTCTCGGCCCCGGCTCCCGTCACCTGGCAGCCCGCGGCTGTCGCCGCACCGACCGCACCGTCGGTCCTCACACTGCCCGCCGCCGTGTCCCCCACCGCGGCGGCGGGCCCCAGCACCGTCAACGGCGCCGAGCCCGCGACCGCTACCGTCGCGGAGGCCGGCGCGGCCACCTCGCCGACGGACCCGGAGTCGGTGCTCGCCGCCGTACTGACCGTGGTGGCGGACCGCACCGGCTACCCGGTCGAGATGATCGAGCCCGAGCTCGATCTGGAGGCGGACCTCAGCGTCGACTCGATCAAGCGCGCCGAGATCGCCGGTGAACTGGCCGTACGCCTCGGCCTGCCCGTCGACGCGAGCGGCGAACTGGACGGTCTCAGCACGGCGCGCACCGCCGCCGGAATCACCGGCCTGCTCGTCGAACGGCTCACCGGCTCCGACGCGTCGGCCGCCGCCGACGTCCCGGCGGTGGTGGAGACGGTCCCGGCGGACGACAACACGGCCGAGGCGGAGATCCTGGCGCCGCAGCGACTGGAGTTCACCGAGGCCCAGTTGGACGAGGTGACCGGCACGATCGCCGCCGGGGCCTCGGTACTGCTGCTCGGCGGCGGCGAGTCGGCGCCCGCGCTGGCCGAGCGGCTGCGCGCGGCCGGTGCCTCGCCCACGCTCGTACCGGCCGGTGAACTGCCGACGGCGACCGCCGACGCCGTCGTCTTCCTGGGCACCCTGGACGCGGCGGAGCCGCCGCTCCCCGAGGCTCTCCCGCTGTTCCAGGCGGCGCTCGCGGGCGCGCCGGGCACGCTCGTCGCGGTCGAGCGCAGGACCGAGGGCGCGGCCAGCGGTCTGCGCGGTTTCTTCCGCAGTGTCGCCCGTGAGTACCCCGACATGAAGACGACCCTCGTCGAGGTGGCGGCCGACGCGACCGCCGACGCGGTGTCCGACGCCGTCGTCCTCGAACTGGCCGCCACCGACCGGGAACCGGTCGTCCTCAACGACGGCGGCAAGCGGCGCGCGCTGCGGCTGACCCCGACCGATCTCGGCGCGCTCGCCGCCACCGGCGCGGGCCCCGCGGGCGAGGGCCAGGCCGAGGCGGAGGCCGCGGGGCTCGACCGTGAGTCGGTCGTCCTGCTGGTCGGCGGCGCGCGCGGGATCACCGCGCGCTTCGCCCGCACGATCGCCTCGGCGAGCCGGTGCCGTATCGAACTCATGGGCAGGACCCCGGTGCCCGCGCCGGCGGAGGACCCGGCAACGGCCGGAGCCGCCGACCGTGACGGTCTGCGGGCGGCCTTCCTGGCCACCGGTCTGACCAATCCCGGCGAGGTGGAACGCCTGGTCGGGGCGGTCCTCGCGGAACGCGAGGTGCGCGCCACCGTCGAGGCCCTGCGGGCGCTCGGGAGCGAGGTGCGCTACCACTGCGTGGACGTGCTCGACACGGAGGTCGTACGGGCCACGGTCAAGGACATCTACGCCGAGCACGGCCGGCTCGACGGTCTCGTGTACGCGGCCGGGGTCATCGAGGACAAGCTGCTGGCCGAGAAGTCGGCGGAGTCCTTCGGCCGGGTGTTCTCCACGAAGGTCGACGGCGCGCGCGCCGTGCTCGACGCGGTGGACGTACTGCCGCGCGGCCCGCGTTTCGCCGTGCTGTTCGGCAGCATCGCCGCGGCGCTCGGCAACCGCGGTCAGTCCGACTACGCGGCGGCCAACGACGCGCTGGAGGAGCTGGGCCGCCGCTGGTCGACGGACGACCGGCGCGGTCTGACCGTGCACTGGGGCCCGTGGGCCGCCGCCGAGACCAACGGCGGCATGGTCACCCCCGCGCTGATGCGTTCGTACGCCGCACGCGGGATCAAGCTCATCGACCCCGAGGAGGGGCCCCTGAGTCTGCTGCGCGAACTCGCCTGGGGCGCGCCCCAGGTGCACGCGGCCGTCTACACCGCGTCGGGCTGGTGACACCGGTGGACTCCCGGACACCGGTCGCCGTCGTCGGCATGGCTGTGTACTTCCCCGGCGCCAACACTCTGGAGAGCTACTGGCACAACATCGTCAACGGCGTCGACTCGATCACCGAAGTCCCCGCGGGCCGTTGGGACGAGGAGTTCTACGCGCCCGGCGGGCCCCCGCGCAGCGACCGGGTGTACTGCCGCCGGGGCGGATTCGTGGACCAGAGCGCCGAGTTCGACGTGACGCGGTTCGGCATCATGCCGACATCGGTCGCCGGGACGGAGCCCGACCAGCTGATCGCGCTGGACGTGGCCCACCAGTCGATCGCCGACGCCGGTGGCGAGCCGGTGCTGCCGGCGGACCGGCAGCGGGCGGGAATCGTGCTGGGCAGGGGCGGCTATCTGACGCCGGGTCTGGTCAGGCTCGACCAACGGGTGCGTACGGCCAACCAGTTGGTGCGCACCCTGCGCGAGCTGGCGCCGGAACTCGGCGACGACCGGCTGGAGGAGGTGCGGTCGGCGTTCGCCGGTCAACTCGGCCCGGAGCAGCCGGAGTCGGCGATCGGACTGGTGCCGAACCTGGCCGCGTCGCGGGTGGCCAACCGGCTCGACCTGCGCGGCCCCGCGTACACGGTCGACGCCGCGTGCGCCTCGTCGCTGGTGGCCGTCGACCACGCGGTTCGTGAACTGGCCAGTGGCCGCTGCGACGTGATGCTCGCGGGCGGGGTGCACCACTGCCACGACATCACGCTGTGGAGTGTGTTCAGCCAGCTCGGCGCGCTGTCGCCGAGCGAGCGGATCCGCCCGCTGCACCAGGGCGCGGACGGTGTGCTCATCGGCGAGGGCACGGGCATCGTGGTGCTCAAGCGGCTGGCGGACGCGGAGCGCGACGGCGACCGGGTGTACGCGGTGGTCTCCGGTACCGGCGTGGCCAGCGACGGCCGTTCGGCCAGTCTGTTCAACCCCGATCCCGGTGGGCAGGTCCGTGCCGTACGGCAGGCGTGGGACGCGGCGGGTCTCGACCCGCGCGCGGCCGACGCGATCGGTCTGCTGGAGGCGCACGGTACGGCGACCCCGGCCGGTGACCGGGCCGAACTGACCACCCTGGCCGAGGTGTTCGGCCCCGCCGTGGGCGCGCGTGCCGCGATCGGGTCGGTGAAGTCGATGATCGGCCACACGATGCCGGCGGCCGGTGTCGCGGGTCTGATCAAGGCGGCGCTCGCGCTCCATCACGGGGTGCTGCCGCCGACGCTGCACTGCGAGGACCCGAATCCGGCGCTGGAGGCGACGAGGTTCGCCCCGCTGGCGCGGTCCGCGCCGTGGGAGGACCCGGCGACGGGCGCGCCGAGGCGGGCGGGTGTCAACGCGTTCGGTTTCGGCGGCATCAACGCGCACGTCGTGCTGGAGCAGGCGGCGCCGGCCGTCTCCGCGTCGGCCCCGGCCGGCGGGAGTGTGGCGGTCGGCGGGCGTACTGCGCGGGCGACGGCGACGGTCACCGAACCGGAGCGGGTGCTACGGCTCGCGGCTCCCGACCGGGCGACGCTCGCGGCGCTGCTGGACGCGGACGACTCGACGGTCCTGGCGGCCGGTCTCGACGAGCGCGCCACCGCCGACGGGCCGGTCAGGCTGGGCATCGTCGACCCGACGGCTCGCAGGCTGAAGCTGGCCAGGAAGGCGGTCACCAAGGGCGCGGCCTGGCGCGGGCGCAGCGACGTGTGGTTCAGCCCGCGTCCGCTGCTCGGGCCCGGCGGCGGCACGACCGCGTTCGTCTTCCCCGGTCTCGAAGCCGAGTTCGAGGCCCAGGTGGACTCCCTGGCCGAGCGGTTCGGGCTGACGTGGTCGCCGGGGCACGACGCCAGGGTCGGCGACGTGGGCCGGCACGGCGCGGCGGTGTTCCAGCTCGGACGGCTCCTCGACACGGCCCTGCGCCGGCTGTCGGTGGTGCCGGACTCGGTCGCGGGGCACAGCGTCGGCGAGTGGACGGCCATGGCCTGCGGCGGGATCCACGCCGCCGACGAGGTCGACACGTTCCTCGCGGGTTTCGACCCGGACGCGCTGCGCGTGCCCGGTGCGGCCTTCGCCGTGCTCGGGATGCCCGCCGACCGGGTGCTCGCCGAACTGGCGGGCCGGAGCGACGTCGTGCTGTCGCACGACAACGCGCCGAACCAGTCGATGATCTGCGGTCCCGAGGACGCGGTCGGCGAACTGGTCCACCGGTTCCGGACCGCTGGCGTGATCGGGCAGGTGCTGCCGTTCCGTTCCGGCTTCCACACCCCGATGCTCGCCCCGTACCTCGACCCGATCAGGCGTGCCGCGGAGACGTACACGCTGCATCCGCAGTCCACGCCGGTCTGGTCGGCGACGACCGCCGCGCGCTATCCCCGGGACCCGGCGGCGGTACGGGAGTTGTTCGTCCGGCATCTGCTCGAACCGGTGCGGTTCCGGCAGTTGATCACCGCGATGCACGACGCGGGGCACCGCGCGTTCATCCAGCTCGGCGCCGGTCAGCTCGGCTCGCTGATCGACGACACGCTGGCGGGCAAGGACCGGCTGGTCGTCTCCGCGCACTCCTCGGCGCGCGACGGTCTGGCGCAGTTGCGCCGGGTCGTCACCGCGCTGTGGGTGGAGGGCGCGGCGCCGGACGCCGGTCCGCTGCTCGGGTCCGGTGCCGTCGCCACCGCGGCCGTCGCTCCGGCGAGCGCCGGACGTACCCGGCCCGGCGTACGGCTCGACCTCGGCGGGGCGCTGGTGTCGCTGCCCGAGCAGGCCAGGAAGCTGCTCGCCGACAGCATCGGTCATCCCCCGGCCGCTCGCTCCCTGGACGACGGCAGCGCGCTCGCACGGCTGGAAGCGCTCGGCCGGGACGGCGCCGGGTTCCCGATCGCCGCCGAGCTGTCGGCGCTGATGAACGACACGGCGGCCGTCGCGGACGAGCTGATCGCGGCACGTCGCGCACGGCGGGCGATTTCGGCGACGGCGGCGTCACTCGCCGCGCCCCCGCCCGCACCGGCCCCGGCTCCCCCCGCCGTACCCACCGCCCTGCGCGTGGACGTCGCCGAGATGCCGTACCTCCTCGACCACTGCTTCTTCCGGCAGCGTCCGGGCTGGCCCGACGAGGGCGACCGCTGGCCGATCGTCCCCGCCACCACCGTCATCGGCCATCTGATGGAGATCGCCGAACGCGTCGTACCCGGCATACGGGCGGTCGCGGTCCACGACGTACGCCTGCTGAAGTGGATCGAGGCGATGCCCGCCGTCGATGTGCCTGTGGAGGTAAGGCAGTTGGCGGCGGACCGGGTCGAGGTGTCCCTCACGGGCTACTCGCGCGCCGTGGTCGAGCTGGCCGCAGCGCATCCCGCGCCGCCCGCGCCGTGGCCGGTGGACACGGCCGTCGAACGGGTGCCCGGCCTGACGGCCCGGCAGCTCTACGACGAGCGGTGGATGTTCCACGGACCGCGCTTCCAGGGTGTCAGCGAGCTGACCGCCGTGGGCGACCGTTGGGTACGCGGTGTGCTGACCACACCCGAGGCGCCGGGCGCACTGCTCGACAACGTCGGTCAGCTGCTCGGCTACTGGATCATGGCGACGCTCACCGAGCGCACGACCGTCTTCCCGGTCCGTATGGAGCACATCCGCTTCCACGGGCCGCACCCGAGGCCGGGCGAGCGGCTGACCTGTCTGATCCGTATCACCGAGGTCACCGACCTCACGCTCACCGCCGACATGCAGCTGATCGGTCAGAACGGCGCGGTGTGGGCGGAGTTCACGGGCTGGCAGGACCGGCGTTTCGACACCGACGCCAACATCCGCGCGGTGGACCGTTTCCCGGGCGACAACACCCTGTCCGCGGAGCGGCGGGGCGGCTGGACGATCGTCCACGAGCGCTGGCCGGATCTCGCGACGCGCGAGCTGATCATGCGCAACATGCTCGGCAGCGCCGAGCGGGCCCGTTACGACGAACTCCCGCCGGTGCACCGGCGCCAGTGGCTCCTGGGACGCATCGCGGCCAAGGACGCGGTGCGCGGGCTGCTGTGGCGGGAGGGCGCGGGCGAGATCTATCCGGCCGAGATCGCCGTACGTAACGACAAGACGGGGCGCCCGCTGGCCGAGGGTGTACACGGCCGTGAGCTGGGCGAGCTGACGGTCTCGATCGCGCACCGCCGCGAGACGGGGGTGGCCGTCGCCGCGCGCGGGATCTGCGGCATCGACGTCGAGGAGATCGCCGACCGGCCGCGCGCCACGGTCGAGACCTCGTGCGACACCACCGAACTCGCCCTGCTCGACGGTCTGGTGGCGCGGTCACCGGGCAGCGGCGCGCTGTGGTTCACCCGGTTCTGGACCGCGAAGGAAGCCGTCGCCAAGGCGCGCGGCACGGGTCTGCGGGGCCGCCCTGCGGAGTTCCGGGTGGTGGCCGCCGACGAGAGGCGCGTGCGTGTGATGGCCGGGGGACGGCTCTACGAGGTGCGTGTGGAACAGACAGCCAATCCGCCGGGGCTGCCGGATCGGCAGTACGTCGTCGCCTGGACGACGACCGAGCGCAACGAGACAGACCAGACAGGAGATCGGACATGACCACCGAAACGATCGCGGGCACGGCGGCGGCCGTGCAGAGCGACATCACCGCGATGCTGCGGACCATGCTGGAGGAGGACGGCCTCGACGACGCCGAGATCACGCGCGAGACCACCTTCCACGACGATCTCGAACTGGAGAGCATCGACCTGGTGACGCTGGCAGGTTCGCTGCGCGAGCACTACGGCGACCGGGTCAACCTCGCCCTGTTCATCGCCGACCTGGACCTGGAGGAGATCATCGCGCTCACGGTCGGCGAGCTGATCGACTACGTCGCCGCCTCCCTGCACGCCGACGGGCAGGTCTGATCCGATGGCGAAGATACACACCGGTGAGATCACCACCCACGTCCAGCGGCTGCCCGCGGCGAACCCGCCGGCCGACGGCGGCGAACCGCCGGTCGTGGTGTTCGTCCACGGCCTGCTCACGGACAGCCTGGCCAGCTACTACTTCACGCTCGGCCCGGCGTTCGCGGCGGCGGGCATCGACGTGATCATGTACGACCTGCGGGGCCACGGCCGCAGTGACCGGCCGCCCACGGGTTACCGGCTCGAATCGTTCGTCGGGGATCTCGTCGGCGTGCTCGACGCGCTCGGCGAGACGCGCCGGGTCCATGTGGTCGGCAACTCCTTCGGCGGCACGATCGCGACCGCGTTCGCCGCCTGGCATCCCGACCGGGTCGCCACCGTCACGATGATCGAGTCGGAGCCGCCGGTCGCCGAGTGGACCCGGCACATGGCCGACGGGCTCACCGACGCGAAGAACCAGCTCGCCCGCGAGGAGGTCATCGGCTGGATCTCGGCGAACCACGGCGCGCACACCGCCCGGCTCTCCCGGGGAGCGAGCCGCATCCTGGCCACGACCACCCTGGCCGAGGACGTGCCGGCCGGGCGGGTCATCGACGACGGCCTCGACGCACTGAACGGCTGCCCGGTGCTGGCGATCTTCGGCGACGAGTCCGGGCTGAGCGCCCAAGTGCCGGACCTGG
This sequence comes from Streptomyces sp. NPDC060366, assembly GCF_042725135.1. Taxonomy (NCBI): domain Bacteria; kingdom Bacillati; phylum Actinomycetota; class Actinomycetes; order Kitasatosporales; family Streptomycetaceae; genus Streptomyces; species Streptomyces sp. NPDC060366. Next base: position 201,402 of record NZ_JBHXDC010000005.1, read on the forward strand.
AGGCCAAGTTGATGTCGTGCCGCACCGTGGTCCTGGCCGAGCAGGGCCACTCGGTGCTGGTCGAGCGCACCGAGGAGACCCAGGAACTGATCCTGCGGTGGGTGCGGGAACACACCCTGGCCGAGGCCGTGCGGTGACACGGTTCCTGTTCGTCGTCCCCCCGCTGGTCGGGCACACCAACCCGCTGGCCGCCGTCGCCGACGAACTGACCCACCGGGGCCACGAGGTGGCGTGGGCCGGCTACGGCGACCAGATCCGGGCGCTCGCGGGCCCGCGGGCCGAGGTGTTCGAGTGCGCCATGCCGGACAGTGGGCTGAGCCGGCCGCCGGGCCTAGCGGGGCCCGCCGCCTTCCAGCACCTCTGGGAGAAGTTCTTCATCCCGCTCGGTGACCTGATGGCGCCGGGCGTCGACGCGGCGATCGACGCGTTCCGGCCCGACGCCGTGTTCACCGACCAGCACGCCGTCGCGGGCGCGCTGGTCGCCGAACGGCGCGGGATCGTGCATGTCACCTCCGCGAGCACGTCGGCCGAACTCATCGACCCGCTGGCGGAGTTGCCCAAGGTGGCCGCCTGGCTGGCCGAACTCCTCGGCGGTCTGCGGGCGCGCGTCGGCGATCCGTCGGCGACGGGCGATCCGCGCTTCTCGCCGCACGGCGTGATCGCGTTCACGGGACGGGAGCTGGTCGGCGACAAGCCGTTGCCGAGCGAGCACGTCCATCTGGTCGGTCCGGCCGTCGCCCCGCGAGCGGGGAGTTCGGACTTTCCGTGGGAACGTCTCGATCCGGCCCGTCGCCTCGTTCTCGTCTCGCTCGGCACGGCCAACGCGGATGCCGGGGGACGCTTCCTCACCGAGGCGGTGACCGCGCTCGACGCCCTCGGCGACCGGGTGCAGGGGGTCGTGGTCGATCCCGGCCACACCCTCAAAGCCGTACCGTCCGGTGTGATCGTGCGCCCGCACGTGCCTCAACTCGACCTGCTGGCACGGGCCGACGCCGTCGTGTGCCATGCCGGGCACAACACGGTGTGCGAGACGCTGTGGCACGGTCTGCCGCTGGTGCTCGCCCCGATCCGCGACGACCAGCCCATCGTCGCGGGGCAGGTCGTCGACGCGGGCGCCGGTGTGCGCGTCCGCTTCCGCCGCGTGGACGCCGCCCGGCTCGGGGCGGCGATCGAGACCGTGCTGGACGACGCCGGCGGCCACCGGGCCGTCGCCGAGTCCATCGGCCGCTCGCTGCGCGCGGCCGGCGGCCGGTCCGCCGCCGCCGATCACCTCGAACGGATCGCGGCACGGCACACCCCCGTTCCCGCGTCCGGCTGAGACCCCTTCCCCGCCGAACTCCCCCACCGCTACCACGGGACCCCCCATGACATCGGCTTCCGCCCCCACCGACTCCCCCACCGAACCCGCCGGTGAGGTGAGCACTACTGACGGAACGTCAGGCACAACTCCACTGCGGGTCCTGCTCGGTTACGCCCGGCCGCACCGGCTCGTACTGTGCGCCACCCTGCTCCTCCTGCTGGCGGCGAGCGGTGCCGGTCTCGTACAGCCGCTGGTGGCGCAGCACGTACTGGACGGACTGGCCGACGGCGACGGAGTCATGGGGCCCGTGCTGCTCCTGGCCGCGCTGGTCGTCATCGGCGCGGTGCTCACCGGGCTCCAGTCCTGGTGGCAGCAGCGCACCTCGGAGCGGGTGGTCCGGCAGATCCGCCGGGACCTGGTGTTCCGGCTGATCCGGCTGCGGGTGCCCGAACTCGACCGCCGCGCGCCGGGTGATCTCATCTCCCGCGTCACCTCCGACAGCACCCTCGTGCAGAACGCCGCGACCGAGGGTCTGGTGATGGTCGCCAACGGTGTGCTCAGCATCCTGGGGGCCATTGTCCTGATGGGGCTGGTGCATCTGGGGCTGCTCGGAGTGACCGTGGGGGTGCTGCTCGCCGTCACGCTGGTGATGGTGCTCATCCTGCCGCGGATCCGTGAGGCGGTCGCCCGCTCGCAGGAGTCGATCGGGTCCGTCGGCGCGGCGCTCGACCGGGCGCTGGGCGCGGCCAGGACCGTGAAGGCCAACGGCGCCGAGGGCCGGGAGACGGCGCGTGCGGGAGAGGCGGTCGACGGCGCGTACCGCGCGGGGCTGACCGGCGCGCGGTACGTGGCGATGGTGAAGGTGTTGTCCGGCGTCTCCATCCAGGCAGCGTTCCTCGCCGTGCTCGGGGTGGGCGGCGCGCTGGTCGCCTCGGGAAGTCTGGAGGCGTCGGCGCTCATCGCGTTCCTGCTGTACGTGTTCTATCTGGCGAGTCCGATCGGTTCGCTGGTCGCGGGGCTCGGAATGCTTCAGCAGGGGCTGGGCGCCGTGGGGCGTATCGAACAGGTCGGGCGGATGCCGATCGAGGACGACGTCGACGGCGATTCCGACGGCGGCGTCGACGGGCGTGCGGGGGTGGGCCGTTGGGACGGGAAGGACGCGCCGCCGGTCGAGTTCAGGGACGTCCACTTCGCCTACCCGGACCGCTCGCCCGCGCTGCGCGGCGTCTCGTACACGGTGCGCGGCGGCACCCAGAGCGCGCTGGTGGGTCTGTCGGGAGCGGGAAAGACCACGATGTTCGCCCTGCTCCAGCGGTTCTACGAGCCGGCGGCCGGCCGGATCCTGATCGGCGGTGTGGACATCGCGACGCTGCCCCGCGCCGAGGTACGCCGCCGGATCGCCTACGTCGAGCAGGAGTCGCCCGTCATGGCGGGCACGATCGAGGACAACCTCACGTACGCGGCGTCGGAGGTGTCGGACGAGGAAGTGGCGGAGGTCCTGCGGCTGACGCGGCTCGACTCACTGATCGAGCGGCTGCCCGACGGGCTGCGCACGGAGGTCGGCAGCCGGGGCGTCGCGCTGTCGGGCGGTGAACGGCAGCGACTCGCGATCGCGCGCGCCCTGCTGCGCGGTCCCGAGGTGCTGCTGCTGGACGAGGCGACGGCGCAGCTCGACGCCAACAACGAGCGGGCGCTGCGCGAGGCGGTCGAGCAGGCGGCGCGGCGCTGCACCGTGATCCTGATCGCGCACCGGCTCTCGACGGTGACGGGTGCGGAGCAGATCGTGGTGCTCGAACACGGCCGGGTCCGTGGCACGGGGACTCACGAGGAGCTGGTCGAGGCGGATGTGCTGTACCGCGAACTCGCCGCCTCCCAGATGCTGGTCGGCGACGACGCGGATGTCTCCGAGGTGGCGGGCGTCTCCGAGGTCGCCGGTGTCGGCGGACCGGCCGGGGAGCCGGTGCCGGTGAATCGGTGAAACGCGGTGAGGGCATTCCGCCTTCGAGCGGAATGCCCTCACTTTTCTCAGCCGTTCTCAGCGTTCTCGATCAGTGCGATCGGGTCAGCCGGTAATGGCGTTCAGGGACGCGAGATATCCGTCCCTGTGTCCTTCCACATTCGGGTGGTAGGACTCGTTGATCTTGTCCCACTCCAGACTCGTCACCCATTCCGAACCGCCCGAGCAGAGCGCGTGCTGATCGAATGCGGGACGCGGGTCCAGGAAGGTGAATCCGGCCTCGGCGGCGCGGCTCGCCATAATGTCGTTCAGTACGTCGGCCGCTGAATTCATGGCCGAACGCTCCGCGTCGCTGAGACCGAGGATTCCGCAGGAACCACCGATCTTGTAGAGGCGCGGGTAGCCCACGACGACGACCTTGGCCGACGGGGCGGCGGCCCGCACCGCGCCGTAGGTCTGCGCGAGCGCGGGAGACAGCGCGCCCTGGGCGGCCTGCTTCGCGAGCTCGACGCCGGCGATGCAGTCATCGTCGTCGATCGTCAGGATGCAGTTGGTCAGGACATCGACGAAACCGACGTCGTTGCCTCCGACCTGCACCGTTACCAGCGTGGTGTCCGCGGTCAGCTGCGGTATCTGGGTGCTGGCGACATCGGCCGTGGTCGCGCCGGAGCACGAGGCCTCGACGAAACCGACGGACGGGTGCTGGGCGGCCCAGAGCCGCGGGTAGGTCAGCGGACCGCGCCGGCACGGGTCGTCGGGGTTGTCGTAGGTACGCGTACCGGGAGCGACCGCGTAGGAGTCGCCGATGGCGACGTACTTACCGTCCGCCTTCGGGGCCGCGCTCGCTGTGGGGGCGACGGTTGCGGCTACGACCATTGCCAGAAGCGCGGCGATGAGTGGTCTTTTTGAGCGCACGAATTCTTCTCCGATGAGTGGGGTCATGGACTATATATAAATAGCACCACTCGACACCCTGCGGAATACCTCGCCATAAATTATCTGATGGCATTTCAGGGGGCACCCCGTCATGCACGCAACCTTCATGCAACGTTGCGTCCGGTTCACTGGCGGTATGAGCCAAGAGGAGACCGCGCGCGTGGAGGTGACGCCCGCCGCCGCCGATCTGATACGGCGACTGCGGGCGGACCACGGACCGCTGATGTTCCACCAGTCGGGCGGCTGCTGCGACGGCAGCGCGCCCATGTGCTACCAGGACGGTGAGTTCCGTACGGGGAACTCGGACGTACTGCTCCAGTCCCTGGAGGTCGAGGGCGTCACGGAGCCGGTGCCGTTCTGGATGTCGGTGAGCCAGTACGAGGCATGGCGGCACACCCGGTTGATCGTGGACGTCGTGGAGGGACGCGGCAGCGGTTTCTCTCTGGAGGCGCCGGAAGGGGTGCGGTTCCTGATCCGCTCACGGCTGGTCTGAGGCACCGGCCCTCACGGCTGGAGGCTGCTCACCACGTTCGCCGTGGAGTTGATCCCGTCCTGGATCGTGGGGGCCATGCTCGTGCCCGCGAGGAAGAACCCGAGCAGCACGCAGACGATCGCGTGCCCCATCTTGAGTCCGCCGTTGCGCACGAAGATCACGGTGAGTAGCAACAGAAGCAGGACCAGTGAGATCGAAATGGCCATCGCCAACCTCCTCCGCCGCGCCGGAATTGCGGCATTCGGCCGTCAGTCTGGCGGAGCGGAGGGGCTGTTCGTGCAACTGGCGTGTAGGCCGTACGGGTTGACTACCGGTCGTTCGCGGTCAGGAAGCGCTCCAGGCCGGCGAGGTCGTCGGTGTTGACGTGGTCGACGCCGGCGTCGAGCAGCTCGGTCCAGACGGCGTCGCGGGCGGGCCCGGCGAGGTCGGGGGTCGCCCAGAACCTCACCCGCTGCCCCCGCCGGTGGGCGGTGCGGACGATGCGGTGCAGCTCGGTGCGCTCAGTGGCGGGGAACGTGCCGACTCCCTGCCAGGTGAAGCTCGTTGTCCAGTTGCTGCTGATGAGCGGGATGAACGAGGCGCGTGCCGTGCTGCCGAGGTCATCGAGACGGCCGTCGTAGAAGGCGTGGCGAACCCGCTGTGCCTCCATCGGGACGCGGGCGGCGCGGTCACCGGAGATGACCGGGGTGACGGCCCCGTGCCGTACCGCGCCGTGGGAGTAGGTGCTCAGCATCGAGCGGTAAGCGCGCAGTTGGCGATGGAGCTCCAGGTAGGCGGCGGCGCCGTCCGTCTTGATGTCGATGAGCAGCTGCACCGGCCGGTGGTGGCCCCGGTACACGGCCCCGCCGTTGGCCCGCACGCGGTCGCGCAGCGGGTCGAGGTAGAGCGAGCGGAGCGTACGTGTGGGGTCGAGCGTTTCGGGCTCGTGGGCGACCAGCAACTCGCCGTCGACCAGGAAGATATCGGCCTCGACGCTGGTGAAGCGGTGCGACAGCGCGTCGTGGAGGGGCCGCTCGTGCAGGTAGTCGTTGTGCGCGTGGGCACGGCGCAGCGGCGCGGGGCCGCCGCCGCGCTCCGTCGCCCGCGCGTACGAGGGGACGGCGACTGCTCCGGCGAACGCGGCGGCGATGGTGGTCACCGCTCTGCGACGGGTGGTGAGGGCCATGATGCCTCCGAGGTGTGTGGGGCGGACGACTCGCCGAGTATCCGCCGCCGACCGCCTCAAGGGGCAGGCTCTTACGAAGAGTTCCACGACCCGACGGCTGTGATTCAGACAGGCTCGGCGATCTCCGGCCAGCGCACCGTACGGTCGCACCAGCGCTCCAGCAGCACCCGGTCGTGGCCGACGGCCAGCAGTCCGGCGCCCTCCGCGCGCCGGTACTCCTCGACCACCGTGACCAGCGCGGCCGTGGTAGACGCGTCGAGCATCGCGGTCATCTCGTCGCAGACCAGCCAGCGCGGGCGCAGCACCAGCGCGCGGGCCAGACAGGCGCGTTGGAGCTGGCCGTCGCTGACCTCGTGCGGTCTGCGGCCGAGCAGGTCGTCGGTGAGCCCGACGGTGCCGGCCAACTCCCCGACCCGGTCACCGACTTCGTCCCGTCGGCCGTTGGCGCGCAGCGGCTCGGCGATCAGGTCGCGCAGCCGCAGCCGGGGGTCGGCCGACAGCCGGGGCTGCTGGAAGACCACGCCGATCGCGGTGCGCCGCGCCTTCGGCGCGCGGTGGCGCCAGCCGGTGACGCGCTCGCCGTCGAGGGTGACCGTGCCGGCGTCGGGCCGGTGCAGCAGGGCGGCGACGCGGGCGAGAGTGGACTTGCCGCAGCCGCTGGGCCCGAGGAGACCGACCGACTCGCCGGGCGCGACGGTGACCGACGCGCCCCTGACGACGGGGGCGCCGCGCTCGTATCCGGCGGTGATCCCGAGGAGTTCAAGCATCGACGCGCTCCTCGGCGTGGTGGCAGGCGACGGACGAGCCGGGCCCCGGTGTCAGGGCCGGCAGGCCGGCGCAGATGTCGCTGGCCCGGGTGCAACGGGCGGCGAAGGCGCAGCCGTCGGGGAGGTCGCCCAGCTCGGGCGGCATACCGGGGATGGCGGTGAACTCCCGTTCGGGCAGCGCGTCGAGCAGACCGCGGGCGTAGGGGTGACGCGGGCCCCGGCTGCCGAAGAAGCCTGCCGCGGGGCTGAGTTCGACGATCCGGCCCGCGTACATGACGGCGACGCGGTCGGCGATCCGCTCGGCCGCCGCCAGATCGTGGGTGATCATCAGCAGGGCGCGGCCGTCGTCGGTGTGGCGTCGCAGTTCGTCGGCCGTGCGGTCGACCAGTTCGCGGTCGAGTCCGGTGGTCGGTTCGTCCGCCAGCAGCAGGGTGGCGTCCCCGATGAGCGCGAGCGCCGTCGCGGCGCGCTGCGCGAGACCGCCGGAGAGTTCGTGCGGGTAGCGGTCGAGATGGTCGGCGGGGAAGGCCGCCCGTCCGGCGGCGCTCTCGGCGGCCTTGGCGAGCGCCGGGCCACGGGCGCCCGTCAACTCGCGCAGCACTTCGACGAGTTGGGACCGCACGGTGCGTACGGGGGTGAGGTGCGCGGCGGGGCTCTGCGGTACGAGGCCGATACGCCGGCCGCGTACGGTACGGGCCAGGATCCGTTCGTCGGCGGCGAGCAGATCGGTGGGCGCCGCCGGGTCCGGCCCGGTGAGCAGGGCGGCTCCGGTGGTCTGCGCGTTGCCCGGCAGCAGGCCGAGCAGCGCCGACGCGAGGACCGATTTGCCGCAGCCGCTCTCGCCGACGAGCGCGAGGCACTCCCCCGCGGCGAGGTCGAAGGTGGCGTCGGTGACGGCGGCGATGTGCCGTCCGCCGCGCATCCGGAAGCGGACGCCGAGACCCCGCACCGACAGCACGGGGGCCGTCTCGGCCACCGGACCGGGCGTAGGTGTCGAGGGCGTGGTCACAGCATCAGCTCCGATCGGCGGCGCGGATTGATCCGTTCCCGCCACACCCCGGCGAGGCCGGCGATGGCGAGCGTCGGGACGATCAGGAACAGTCCGGGGAAGAGCGTCGGCCACCAGTCGCCCGCGAGCAGCGAACCGCGCGCCGTCTGCACGAGATTGCCGAGGCTCGCCTGGTGGCTGGGCAGCCCGAGACCGAGGAAGGAGAGAGCCGACTCGTGCCACATGGCGTGCGGGACCATCAGCACGGCGGCGAGACCCGCCTGCGGCAGGACCCCCGGCAGCAGATGGCGCACCGTGATCCGCCACCGTGAGGAGCCGCCGGAGACCGCGGCGTCCACGTACGGGCGCGAGCGCAGCGACAGGACCTCGGAGCGGACGATCCGGGCGGTGGAGAGCCAGTGGGTCAGGGCGACCGACACGATAACCGGCCAGACGCCGGGCCGGAACATCGCGACGATGAAGATACCGAGGAGCAGGTGCGGCACCGAGGAGAAGGTGTCGACGAGACGCATGACGACGCGGTCGGTCCAGCCGCCGAAGGCCGCGGCGGCGGCGCCCACGGCCGTGCCGATGACGGTGGCCACGAGGGCGGCGACCAGTCCGACGAGGAGCGAGACGCGGAGCCCGTACACACAGCGCAGGAGCAGATCGCGGCCGACGTCGTCGGTGCCGAACGGGTGGGCGAGGGAAGGCGGTTGGAGTTTGAGCGCGAGGTCGACGGCCTGTTCGTCGAGCTGCACGACCGGCGGGACGATGAGGACGGCCAGGGCCACGGCGGTGACGACGACGGCCGAGGTGAGCGCGCGGACGCTCCTGGTCGAGCGGCGGCTGCGCCCGCGTGAGCGCCACCGCGGGTCGCTCGCCGCCTTGGGCGCGTTCTCCGGGTGAGTGGTGCGCGTGGTGGTGTCAGCCATCGAAGCCCACCCTCGGGTCGGCGAGTCCGTACAGCAGGTCGGAGAGCAGGTTGCCGAGGAGCACGGCGGCCGTGGCGAGCACGGTGAGCGCGGCCAGCAGCGGGAAGTCCACGGAGGTCGCCGCCTCGACGGTGGCCGCCGCGATCCCCGGCCAGCTGAAGACGGTCTCGATGAGGAGCGCGCCGGTGATGAGTTCGGGGACGCGGGAGCCGATGAGGGTGAGCATCGGCAGCATGCCGGAGCGCCAGGCGTGGCCGAGCAGTACGGTGCGTTCGCTCAGTCCGCGGGCGCGCGCCCCGCGGACGGGGTCCTCCTCCAGGGCGTCGGCGACCCCTTGTCGTACGTAGAGGTAGAACCACGGCATCTGCGAGACGCCGAGCACGGCCGCGGGCAGCACCAGGTGCGAGGCGACCTGGCCGAAGGTGACGGTGTCGCTCCCGGAGTCGGTGAGCCCGCCGGCCGGCAGGACACCGAGCCGCAGGGCGAAGAACCAGATGGCGAGGAGTCCGAGCCAGAAGGCGGGCGCGGCCTCCAGGGTGTAGGCCGCCGAGCTGACGCAGCGGTCGAGCCAGCCGCCGGGGCGCCGGGCCGCGGCCACACCGAGCGCCGTGCCGAGCAGGATCGCGAGGACGAAGGCGGTGGTGGCCAGGAGCACGGACCAGCCGAGGCGTTCGGTGATCACGTCGGCGACCGGTCTGCGCATGACGCTGGAGTCGCCGAGATCGCCGGTGAGGGCCGATGTCAGCCACTCCCACCAGCGTGCGACGAGCGGCCGGTCGACGCCGAGGTTGGCGCGCAGTTGGTCGAGGGTCTCCTGCGAGGCGCTGAGCCCGGCGGTGCCGGCGTACGCCTTGACGGGGTCGAACGGTGAGGCGGCGGCGACGGCGAAGACGCCGAAGGTGACGACCAGCAGGACGGGGGCGGCGAACAGCAGCCGCCGCCCCGTCATCCGGGCCATCGCCCCCCACGGGAGGCGTCGGTTCACGGTGTACGGGCCCACTTCTCGACGTTCCACCACGGGCCGGACGCGAGGCCGTGGTCGTGCGGTTCGACCTGGGTTGTGAGGGTGCCCCAGGTGTCGTTCACGACGTACACATGGTCGATGTGGGTGAGGAAGGTGTAGCCGGGGTCCTTCGCCAGCTCACGCTGGACGGTGTCGTACGCGGCCTTGCGGGCCGGCTTGTCCCCGCTCTCGCGACCGGCGTCGAGGGCCTTGTCGACGGCCGGATTGTCGTACCAGGCCATGTTGTTGAAGCCGTCGCCCGCGAGGCCGGAGTTGAGCAGGCTGAACTGGTCGAAGTCCGGGTCACCGGGGGCTCCGCCGCCGGCCAGGACCGCGTCCGTCCTCATCCGCGGTTCGATGACCTCCCAGGTGCCGGCCTGGGTCTTGATGTCGATGCCGGCCTTCTTGGCGTCGGAGGCGTAGGCGAGGGCGTGGTCCTGACGGAGTTTGTCGCCGGTCAGGTACCAGAGGGGGAAGGTCGCGCGTACGCCGTCCTTCGTACGGACGCCGTCCCGGCCGGCCTTCCAGCCCGCCTCGTCGAGGATCCCCTTGGCCTTCGCGAGGTCGTGCGCACGCTCGGTGCCCTTGGTGAACCACTCGCTGTCGGTGGGGACCGGGCCGTAGGCGGCCCTGCCCGCGCCGTCGAGGATCTTGTCGACCATGGTGTCGCGGTCGACGGCGACGTCGAGCGCGCGGCGTACGGCGTTGTCGCCCGCGACCTCGTTGTGGGTCGGGAGGGTGACGGTGCGGTAGTCGTACGACGTGGCGGAGTAGGTCCGCCGGCCCTTGTCGTTCTCGAAGCCCTTGGCGAGGTTGGGCGGCAGGATCGCGCCGTCGAGGTCTCCGGCGCGCAGCCGGGTGGCGCGGACGTCGTCGTCCTTGATGATCGCCATGGTGAACCTCTTCACCTTCGGCGCGCCGTTCCAGTAGTCCGGATTGGCCTTGAAGCTGATCTTCTCGCCCTTGGACCAGTTGGTGAGGAGATAGGGCCCCGTGCCGACGGGCTTGGTGGTGAACGGGCCGGTGTTGACGTCCTGCTTGCCCGCCAGATGCTCCGGCGCGATGGGCAGCACGGTCCGCTGGGCGAAGGGCGCGTAGGGGTACTTGAGGGTGAAGACGACGGTGTCCTCGCCCTCGGCCGTGACGTCCTTGATCGCCGCCAGCTCGGTCTTGGACGGGTTGTTGGTCTTCGCGTCCAGGATGGTGCGGTAGGTGAAGACGACGTCCGCGGCGCTGAAGGGCTTGCCGTCGCTGAACTTCACGTCGTCGCGCAGCCGGTAGGTGTAGGTCGTACCGCCCGCGCCGACCTCGGGAAGCGCGGCGGCGAGGGCGGGCTTCAGGTTCATGTCGCCGTCGACCGCGAGCAGTCCGTCGAAGAGCTTGGAGTTGCCGTCCTTGCCGTAGCCGAGCAGCGGGCTGAGGCTGTCCGGCTCGTAGGCGATCCCGACGACCGCGGACTCCTGGTCCCCGCCGTCGGGGCCGGAGCCGCTGTCCGGGTTCGAGCAGGCCGCGGCGGCAAAGGCCAGCGAACCGGCCAGCGCCGCCGCGGCCGTGCCGCGTATCGAACGGGCGGTCATGGATTCCACACCCCTACTGAAGATCAAACGTTATTGCGAACGACTCGCAATTAAACAGTATGTAAAGGGGTGCTTGTCCAGGTCATATGTCGCCGACCGGCGGCCGGAACTACGGCGCGGGGGCGCCGGGCGCGGCCAGACCGGTCAGGGTCGCGAGTCTCTCGCGGTGCGATCCGGTCGAACCCAGCGCGATCTCACCGGACTTGGCGCGCTTGAGATACAGATGCGCGGGATGCTCCCACGTCATGCCGATGCCGCCGTGGAGCTGGACGCACTCCTCGGCCGCGTGCACGGCGACCCGGCCGCAGTACGCCTGGGCGACCGCCACGGCGAGCGGCGCGTCGGGGCTGTCGGTGGCCAGCGCGTCGGCGGCGCTCCGGGCGGCGGCGCGGGCCGATACGACCTCCAGCCAGAGGTGCGCCATCCGGTGCTTGAGCGCCTGGAACGAGCCGATGGGCCGGTTGAACTGGTGCCGTTCGCGGGTGTGCCGCACCGTCTCCTCCAAGCACCATTCCGCGAGCCCGAGTTGCTCTGAGGCGAGCAGTCCGGCGCCCGCGAGCAGTCCACGGCGTACGGCGGCCTCCGCGGCGCCCTTGCCCGCGTCAGCGAGTCGCGTCCCGGCGGCGAGGGCGGCGGAGTCCACGGTGACGGTGGCGAGCGGGCGCGTGAGGTCGAGCGGGGTTCCCGGGCGGGCGGTGACGCCGGGCGCCGACGTCTCGACCGCGTACAGCCCGTCGTCGCCCAGGACGAGCAGGACATCGGCGATCGTGGCATCGGCGACGGCCCTGATGCCGCGGCTCGCGGTGGCGGTGGGGAGCGGGGCGTCCGGCCCGGTGGAGAGCGGTACGGCGAGCACGGCGACCGTACGGCCCCCGGCCAGCGCGCCGAGCAGTTCGCCGACAGCCGCACTCTCGGCACTGCGCGTGCTCCGCGGGTTCAGGGCGAGCAGCGTCTGCGTCGCGATCACGGAACTGGTCAGGTACGGCGCGGGTGTGACCGCCCGGCCCAGCTCCTCCAGCACGACTGCCGCCTCGCGGTGGCTCGCGCCCTGGCCGCCGAGAGTCTCGGGGACGAGCAGCCCGGCCGCGCCGATCCCGGCGGCGAGCGACGTCCAGAGCGCGGTGTCGTAGGGCGCGCCCGATTCCGCGCGGGCGAGCGCGGCGGGGAGATCGGCGCGGTCGGTGAGCAGCGACCGTACGGCGGCGCGCAGGTCGTCCTCCTGCTCGGAGTACAGCAGGTCGGGCACGGCCCCGACCGACCCGGTCCCCGCATCCACGTCCACGTCCACGTCCACGTCCACGTCAGTGTTTATGTCGTCCACCGTGCTCATCGGGCGAGGTCCTTCCATGCGACGTCCTTGTCGTCGCGCGGCTCGGCGGGCAGCCCGAGGACGCGTTCGGCGACGATGTTGAGCAGTACCTCGCTCGTACCGCCCTCGATGGAGTTGCCCTTCGAGCGCAGATAGCGGTAACCCGCCTCGCGGCCGGTGAAGTCGACGAGTTCGGGCCGCCGCATCGTCCAGTCGTCGTACAACAGGCCCTCGTCGCCGAGGAGTTCGACTTCCAGTCCGCTGATCTCCTGGTTGAGCCGGGCGAAGGAGAGCTTCAGGCCCGAGCCTTCGGGGCCCGGCCTGCCCACCGCGAGCTGCTGGCGCAGGCGTTCACCGGTCAGCCGTGCGACTTCGGCCTCCACCCAGAGCGTGAGGAGACGCTGGTGGAGTTCGTGGGTGCGCAGTTCGGGGCGCTCGCGCCAGGTCCGGGAGACCGGGCCGATCATGCCGCCCTCGCGCGGGAGTCGGGCGCCGCCGATCGAGACGCGCTCGTTCATGAGGGTGGTCCGCGCGACCTTCCAGCCGTCGCCGACCGGGCCGAGCCGGTGGGCGTCGGGGATCCGGACGTCGGTGAGGAACACCTCGTTGAACTCGGCCTCGCCGGTTATCTGGCGCAGCGGCCGGACTTCGACGCCGGGGTCGGTCATGTCGCAGATGAAGTAGCTGATGCCCCGGTGCTTGGGCAGGTTGGGGTCGGTGCGGGCTATCAGGATGGCCCAGCGGGCGAGATGGGCGCTGGAGGTCCACACCTTCTGCCCGTTGACGATCCAGTCGCCGGCGCCACTCCGCTCGCCGGCGTGTTCGCCGGTTTCGTCGCGTACGGCGCGGGTCGCGAGCGCGGCGAGGTCGGACCCGGCCCCCGGTTCGCTGAAAAGCTGGCACCAGACTTCGTCACCGACCCACAGGGGCCGCAGGAACCGGCGCTTCTGCTCGTCGGTGCCGTACGCGAGGATGGTGGGCGCGGCCATTCCCAGGCCGATGCCGATTCGGCGCGGGTCGTTGTCGGGGGCGTCCGCGGCGGCCAGTTCGGCGTCGACGACCGACTGGAGTGAGCGCGGGGCGTCGAGTCCGCCGAGACCGGCCGGGAAGTGCACCCAGGCGAGTCCGGCGTCGAAGCGGGCCTTCAGGAAGTCGGTCGGTGCCGTGTCGGCCGGCGGGTGCGCGGCGAGCAGGTCCTCGGTACGGCGGCGCAGATCGGCCGCGTCCGGCGCGGTCACCGGGCGCTCGCCCCCGATGCCGTGGCCAGGTCGGGGATCACGACCAGCCGGCCGGTGGTGGTGCCGTCGGCCACGCGCTGAACGGCCGACGCGGCGTCCGCCATCGGCACCCGCTCGCTGATGAGCGGCTTGACGACGCCCTTGGCGGCGAGTTCCGTCAGTTCCTGGTGGCAGCGGAGGATCGCGGCGGGGTCCTTCTGGTTGTACAGGCCCCAGTGCAGCCCGACGATCGAGTAGTTCTTCACCAGCGCGTGGTTGAGGGCGGGGGCCGGGATGGTGCCGCTCGCGAAGCCGATGACGAGGATGCGGCCCTCGAAGGCCACGCACTTGGCGGACTTGGTGTACGCGTCGCCACCGACCGGGTCGTAGACGACGTCCGCGCCGCGCCCGCCGGTGAGGTCCTTCACGGCGGTGACGATGTCGTCGGTGCGCCGGTCGATGACATGGTCGCAGCCCAACTCCTCGGCCACACGCACCTTGTTCCGTCCGCCGGCCACGCCGATGACGGTGGCACCGGCCGCCTTGCCGAGCTGGACGGCCGCGCTGCCGACGCCGCCGGCGGCGGCGTGCACGAGCAGCGTCTCGCCCGCCTGGAGACGCGCCCTGCGGTGCAGTCCGAACCAGCCGGTCTGGTAGCCGATGTGCAGGGCCGCCGCCTCGGCGTCGTCGAGCGCCTCGGGCGCGGGAAGCACCGCGGCCTCGTCGGCGACGACGTACTCGGCGAGTCCGCCGTCGGGCAGCGCCGGGGTCGCGATGACGCGCCGCCCGTCCCCCGTCTCGCCGCAGACCTCGACGCCGGGTGTGAAGGGCAGCGGTGGGCGCACCTGGTACTGACCCCGGCAGAGCAGGGCGTCAGGGAAGTTGATGTCCGCCGCGAGGACCTTCAGCAGGAGTTGACCGTCACCCGGTGTCGGCCGGTCCACCTCCTCCAGCCGCATCACCTCGCCCGGCTCACCGTTCCGGTGCACTCGCCATGCCTGCATTCGGGGGCCTCCACAGATGAGGGTCGGTACGCGCTCCTAGGCATACTAAGCGGTCGCTTGCTCTGTGGGAACAGACTCGTCGGCGTCGTGACGTGCGACGGCGAGCACCGCCGTGTCGTCGTCGCGTCCGCCCTTCGTCCACCGGCCGATCGACGAGAACAGGGCCCCGATCAGCCGCTCCGGGTCCCCGTCCGGGCCCGGCCTCAGTTCGCTGCGGGGGTCGTAGAAGGTCCCGGCCGCGTTCCGGGCCTCCGTCACCCCGTCCGTGACGCAGAGCAGGGTGGCGCCGGCGGGGAAGTCGTACGAGCGGGTACCGCCGATGCCGGGTGCGAGGTTCCGCATTCCCAGCGGGGGTGTCGCCTGGCCGGTGTCCAGTTGACGCACCTCGCCGTTCCGTACGAGATAGGGGGCGGGATGGCCGCAGTTCAGCAGCCGCAGTGTGGTGCCGCGCGGGTCGATCTCGACCAGGAGTGCGGTGGCGAACGCCTCGGCGGCGTCGACGCCGAACGGGTCGGCGTACTGCTCGGCGGACCGGGCCACGGCGCGGTCGAGCCGTTCCGCGAGCCCCACCAGTCCGGTCTCGGACTCGGCGCGTTCACGGAACGCGCCGACGATGATGGAGACGGCGGAGACCGCGCCGAGGCCCTTGCCACGTACGTCGGCGATGAGCAGCCGCAGACCGAAGGGTGTCTCCTGCACGGCGTAGAGGTCGCCGCCGATCCGGGCGACGGCGTCCGCCGCCTCGTAACGGCAGGCCACGGACATCGGGCCGATGATCTTGGGTAGCGGTGGCAGCACGGCCCGCTGCAGTTGCTCGGCGGTGGATCTGACACGGGAGAACTTCGCGCTCTGGCTGTCGAGCATGCGCCGGACGGCCAGCGCGAGAGCCGAGGCGATCACGATTTCCAACAGCTGCACGGTCGCGGACGCGTAGCCGTGGTGACTCTGGATCGCGGAGACGCTGGTGAGTCCGATGCCGACGGCCACGATCAGCAGGGTGTAGCGGAACGTGCCGCTGATGGCCGCCGCCATGGCGGCGACGGCGATGAGCGCGGCGCCGCTGACGATCTTGGGGGTCACCAGTTCGAGGCCGACGGAACCGACGAGCAGCACCGGGGGCAACCAGGGGTACTGCTGGATTCGGGAGTACCCCTCGTCCATGTCGCCGGTCCTTCTCCGCCGCACCCGTCTCTCCATCGGGCAACCACATCACGGGAGCTATGCGCTCACCGTGCTGCGAAACCACCAAAACCAGATGAAAGGCAACTCGTGGGGCGCCGGGTCAGCGGCCGAAGACCTCGAAGGACACCGCGGGCCGGCCGCCGAAGCGCGCGGCCACTGTCCGCGCGTTGGCCGTGAGGAACGTACGGCAGTACGCCTCGGGGTCCTCGTCCGTCAGCACCTCGATATAGGTGCGGTGTTCGAGCAGCGACTGTACGGAGCGTTCCAGCCCGGCCGCCGCGTCGACCGCGTGCGTCGGGGTGGTGGAGCCCGCGACGGCCACCCAGCGCACCCCGTCCCATGGCTCGAGCCCCTGATCCGCCAGTTCGGGGAAGATCCACCGGTTCCCCGCGTCACCGGCGGCGTCGAGCGTGGCGCGCCCGACGGCGCGGTGGTCCGGGGTGTTCCAGGCGGTGCCGCCCCAGGTGTCACGGTGGTTGAGGGTGATGACGAGTTCGGGGCGGTAGCGGCGGATCGCCGCCGCGATGTCCCGGCGCAGCGCGAGCCCTTCCTCGATCACACCGTCCTTGTGGTCCAGGAAGACCACCTCGGACACACCGACGACGGCCGCGCTCGCCCGCTGCTCCCGCTCGCGCAGCGGGGCCGCGGAGACGGGGTCGATCGTGTCGATCCCCGCCTCGCCCCGGGTGGCGAGGAGATAGGTGACCTCACGCCCCTCGTCGGTCCAGACGGCGACGGCGGCCGAGCAGCCGTACTCCAGGTCGTCGGGGTGCGCGACCACGGCGAGGGCGCGCCGCCAGTCGGCGGGCATGGGGGCGAGCTGGTCGGTCGAATCAGTCATGCCCGCAGATTAGGTCCTGTCCGGCCCCGGTCAGCTGACGCCGGCGGACGACGGTGCCGTTGCGCACGATCGTCATCGTGTGGAGGACCGGGGCTCTCCGCGACGGAAACTCGGATGCGGGCGCCGCACGGCCGCCCTTAGGCTGCGCCCGCGGGGAGGGCGAGGCGCGCTGTCGACCGCCGGTGGATCGGAGATGCACGGGGTATGGCCAGTCAACTGTTCGCGATCTGCTTCAACGCGACCCGGCCGTCGGGCCTCGCGCGGTTCTGGTCCGGTGTCCTGGGCTGGGAGTTGGCCGAGGGTCCGGAGGACGACGTCGCGATCCTGCCTCCTGATACCGCCGGGTTTCGCATCCGCTTCCTGCCGAGCCAGGAGCCGAGGACCGGCCAGAACCGGGCGCACTTCGACCTGACGAGCACATCCCCGGAGGATCAGCGGCGGACGGTGGCCAGGGCGCTGGAATTCGGCGGGAAACACATCGACGTGGGCCAACTCCCGGAAGAGGGGCATGTGGTGCTCGCCGATCCGGACGGCAACGAGTTCTGCGTGATCGAGGCGGGCAACAAGTTCCTCGCCGACACCGGCTTCATCGGAGCGCTGGCCTGCGACGGTACGCAGGAGGTCGGTTACTTCTGGAGCGAGGCGCTGCGATGGCCGCTGGTCTGGGACCAGGACCAGGAGACCGCGATCCAGTCACCGGACGGCGGTACGAAGATCACGTGGGGAGGTCCTCCGGTGGCGCCGAAGACGGGCACGAACAGGCTGTACTTCGAGCTGACGGTCCCCGCCGACGCCGATGCCGATGCCTCCTGGGAGGCGGAGGTCGACCGCCTGATCTCGCTCGGCGCGACGCGCAACGACGTCGGCGAGAGCGACGGCGTCCAGGCGCTGCTGCTCGACCCCGACGGCAACGAGTTCTCCGTACGGAGGCCCCGGTAGCCCGCGGCGATCATGCGGCTCGTGAGCGCGTCCGGCTAGCCGGGCTTGATGCTCGCGAGCTGTACGAGCAGCAGGACCAGCCGGTAGGCGTCGGCGAAGTCGGCTGCGGTGAAGGTGACCGTCCGGCCACCCTCGGCGCGCGAGACACCCGGCACGAGTACTGCCAGGTCAACCATGTAGGGGCCGTAGAGGTCGACCTCGACCTCGAGCGGTCCGGCGAGGGCGAGCGGCGCGACCCGCGCCCGCTGCTCGACAGCCACGGCGGCCGCCCGGCGCAGACGCTCTCGGGCTTCCTCAGGATGCAGTGCCACGGCGGCGGCCTGACCGAGGGCTTGTTTGACCGCGACGGTGACGGCCGAGGGCACCAGATCGCTCAGTTCGGCACAGGCGGTGTCATCGCCACTGAGCAGCACGACCGGCACGCCCGAATGCCCGGCCATGGCGGCGTTGAGACCGATCTCGCCCAGGGAACGTCCGTCTACGCGTACGTCCAGGATCGCGTCGCTCATGGTGTGTGCCAGCACGGCCGGGCCGCCGCCGGCTCGGGCGTGGTAGCCGACGAACATCACCGCGTCGGTGTGCTCGTCGAGCCCACCGAGCATGCCCATGGGGCGGGGTTTTCCGCGAACCAGCCGGGCCCGCCGGTCCAGTTCCTCCGGCAGCAGGTTACGGAAAGGCCCGTGCGCGTCGGCGACCCAGACCTCGGCCGCGGGCTCGGCGTCCAGGACGCCCGCGATCACGGCGTTCGCCTCGGCCGTCATCAGCGCGCGGCCTCGCTCGTAGTCGTAGCGTTCCGGATTCGTCTCGGCGGGATGCACGATCCCCGAGATGCCCTCCATGTCCACAGAGATCAGAACCTTCATAAGGCAGGGAGCCTATGCGCTGTACGTGCCGGCCGACAGTGCGCATCAGCCTCCTGACCTGGCCGCCCGGACCAAACGGAGTTGGTGTCAGCGCACCGTCCGGCCCCGGAGAATCACTCGCTTCGGTTGCCCGAGGACCCCGGGCTCCGCGGTTGGGTCCTGGCCGTACGCGACAAGGTCAGCGGGCGCCCCGTCGATGAGACCGGGCAGCCCGAGCCAGTCCCGTGCCGTCCACGAGGCGGCACCGATTGCTTCCTCGGCCGGCAGCCCCGCCCGCAGCAGCCGTTGGGACTCCGCGGCGACCGTGCCGCAGGGAAAGGTGTCCGTGCCGGCGAGGACGGTGACGCCCGCCTCGTGTGCCAGTCGCACGTTGTCGTTCATCCCCTGCCAGCCGTCGAGCCAGTTCGAGCGCCGCGTGCTCGATTCTCGGCCTCGCCAGACATCGGCACTCTCGGCGAACGCCGAGAGTGTCGGTACGTATGCGGTCCCCTGCCCGGCCATCAGGTCCAGGAGCGCCGGATCGAGGTGCATCCCGTGTTCGAGGCTGTCCGCCCCGGCCAGAACGGCGTTCCGCGAGCCCTCGGCGGTCTGGCAGTGAACGGCGACCCGCCCACCGACGGAGTGCACCGCCGCCACGGTCGCCTTCAGCACATCCAACGGGACTGCCGGCTCGTCCCACTTCCAGTCACCGATGACCTTGCACCAGCCCGACGCGGCTGTGGCCTCCTCGACCGCTGCCCCTGCCAGTTCGTCCTCACCGACATCCCGGCCCGCACCGGGAAAGAACCGACCGGGCGTCGCCAGCCACCTCCCCGCCGAGCGCACCCGCGGCAGGTCGGGCTCCCTGTCGACCCAGCCGGGCATCCGCTGCGCGGTTCCCGGAGTGCGCACCAACAGCACACCCGCGTCCCGGTGCGCCGACAGATGCTTGCGCAACAGCGTCTCGTCGAACCGGTCGTCCGGGCTCTCCGTCCCGGGATGCGTGTGGACGTCGACGAGACCCGGCAGCAGCCATCCGCCGTTCACCACGGTCTCCACCTGTTCGGCCGCCGCCCTGGCAGGCGGCTCGGTTCGCAACCGCTCTCCGTCGACCCAGAACGTGCGTTCCTCGCGCTCGGGCAGGACGACACCGCGTATTCGCATGATCATGGCCTCGAACCTAACGCGATACAGGCGAGCCCGGCCCTCACCGAGCATCGGATCGAGTCGTTGCCCTCAAGAGCGGACCTTGTCAGATCTCGTCGCGCGCCAGTGCCAGCAGCCGGTCGAGGACCCGTGGGCCCGAGGCGCGGACGCCGTCGTGCTCGTACTCGTCGGTGACCCAGGTGCGCAGCCCCCGGATACCGCGTGCCGTCTCGAGGCTGTGGGCGGTGTCGACGTACATGTCGTCGTGGTAGACGGCGGCGGCGACCGGGACCTCGTTGGCGGCCAGCCGGTCGGGGTCGTACAGCGCGGGCCAGTCCTTGCGGGCGGCCAGCAGCTCAGCCGTCTCGCGCAGCGGGCGCAGCGCCGGGTCGGCGGTGAAGTGCCAGGGGTGGATGGACTCGCCGGTGAACAGCAGCGGCGTGTCACCTGCCAGGGTCCGCGCCGCGTCGAAGCGGGGGAACTCCGCGCGTACCCGCTCGGCCGACCAGGCGGTGGGCCGGTCGTCCTGGGCGTAGATCGCCTCGTGGACGAGTGCGTACAGCGGGTGTCCGGCGAACGAGAGCTGGGCGGCGACGTTCTCCTGGAAGGTGTCGGAGAGTTCGTGGCCGCCGGGGGTGGTGACGAAGGCGTTCTCCAGCAGGTAGTGCAGTTGGTGGGTGCCGTCGCCGACGCCGAGGAGGATGCCGAGGGACTGGAACGCCTCGGGCGTGAGGGTGTAGCCGTTCGGCAGGACGGGGTGGTGCTCGGCGATGTGTCCGACGATCCGCCGGGCCTGTTCGACGTCCTGCGGATAGCGGGCGTAGTGGGCGGCGACCTTGAGTTCGATGCGCGGATAGGCGGCGCGGTAGACGTCGTCGGGCCCGCCGTCGAGCGTGGGCAGACCGCCGGTGATCAGTACGGCACGCAGGCCCTCGGGCGCGGCGGAGAGATAGCGGACGGCGCAGAAGCCGCCGAAGCTCTGGCCGAGCAGGGTCCACGGGGCGCCGCCGGTGAGCTGGGACCTGACGACCTCGCAGTCCCGCACGATGTTGTCGGACCTGAAGTGGGCGAGGTAGTCGGCCTGTTGCCGGGCGTCGCCGCGCGCGGGGAGCGTCTGGCGGTTGGCGGGCGTGGAGAGGCCGGTGCCGCGCTGGTCGAGGTGGAGCACCCGGAAGTCCTCCAGCGCACGCCCGAGCCATGCCTGCCGGCCGATGAAGCGGCGGGCACCGAAGCCGGGTCCGCCTTCCAGATAGACGAGCCACGGCAGGTCGGCGTCGGCCTTCGCGGTGGCCACGGCCTCGCGGCCGTACAGCTCCAGGCGCTCCCCCGAGGGGTTCGCGTGGTCGAGCGGGACCGAGAAGTGGTGGTCGGTGAGGGTGACGCCGGGCTGGCGGTAGCTGGTCAAAGGTCCTCCTGATTCGGTGCGCGACCGTTCAGCCGCGGCCCGTGTGCGAACGTCCCCGCTCGCTTCTAGCGTGAGCGCATGATCCGGTTCGAGCGGGTGAGCAAGGTCTACCCGGACGGTACGGCAGCCGTCGACGACCTGTCCTTCGAGGTCGGCGAAGGCGAGCTGGTGACCCTGGTCGGCCCGTCCGGCTGCGGCAAGACAACCACGATGATGATGGTGAACCGGCTGATCGAGCCGACCTCGGGGCGCATCCTCGTGGCCGGGGACGACATCTCCACGGTGGACCCGGTGAGGCTGCGCCGCCGTATCGGCTATGTCATCCAGCAGGTGGGGCTCTTTCCGCACCGCACCGTTCTGGACAACACCGCGACGGTGCCCGCCCTGATCGGCTGGAAGCGGGCGAAGGCGCGCGAACGGGCCGCCGAGCTGCTGGATCTGGTGGGGCTCGACCCGAAGCTGTACGGGCCGCGTTACCCGGCGCAGTTGTCGGGCGGGCAGCGCCAGCGGGTGGGTGTGGCACGCGCGCTGGCCGCCGATCCGCCGGTGCTGCTGATGGACGAGCCGTTCGGCGCGGTGGACCCGGTGGTGCGCGAGCGCCTCCAGAACGAGTTCCTGAAGCTTCAGGCGACCGTCCGCAAGACGGTGCTCATGGTCACGCACGACATCGAGGAGGCGGTGCGGATGGGCAATCGCATCGCGGTGTACGGGCAGGGGCGTGTCGAGCAGTACGACACCCCGGCCGCCGTGCTCGGCAGACCGGCCACCCCGTACGTCGCCGAGTTCGTCGGCGCCGACCGGGGGCTGAAACGGCTGTCGGTCACCACGATCGAGGCGGCCGACCTGGAACAGCCGCCGGTGGCGCGGCTCCACGAGCCGGCGGCGGACGCGGCGGAGCGGCTGCGCGAGGGGGGCGCGCGCTGGGCGGTGGTGCTCAACGGCGGGGGCGAGCTGCACGGCTGGGTGTCGGCGGAGGCGCTGGAGTGCGCGGGCGGGCGCGGCACGGTGGGTGACACGGCGCGCCGTATGGAGGCCTGGGTGCCGGTCGGGGCGCCGCTGAAGCGGGCGTTCAGCGAGATGCTTCAGCATGACGCGGGGTGGGTGGCGGTGGTGGACGGTTCACGGTTCGCGGGTGTGCTGACGCCGGCGAAGCTGCACGAGGCGCTGCGCCGGTCGGTCGACGCGGACGCGCACGGGATCGCGCGCGGCGAGGTCGAGTTCGACTCGGTGGCGGACGCGTAGGACCTGCCCGGACCGCCGGGCGGGGTACGTGGGACGTACCCCGCCCGGCGACGGTGGGTCAGCCGCGCGCCACGGCGATCGAGCCCTGGAGCCGTTCGCCCGCCTCATAGACCATGTACGGCACCCCCCGGTCGGTACCGAAGGAGGGTGCGGCGCTGCGCCCGTTGTCGGGCGCGCTGTTGGCCGAGTCGTAGAAGAGGCCGAGATGGTTGCGGCGGCTGAAGTCGTTGCCGATCTCGGTGATCAGCAGATTGCCGCCGTTCTCCTTGCTGGTGTTGTAGACGACGTACGTGCTGCCGTTTCGGCTCAGCAGGTGTGGGCCGCCGATGTTGTTCGCGCCGACGTCGGAGTGACGGACGAGCGGCGTCTGGTCGAACGTCCAGTTGCGGCCGTCGCTCGACCAACCCCAGGCGATGTCACGGTGGTTGGACGTGTTGTTGAGCATGAAGAGCATCACGTAGTGCGCGCCGCGCGAGGGCAGTTCGTGCGGGAACACGCGGGCGTACGAGGTCTCGGTGCTGCCCGCGGGCATCATCGCGGTGGTGAGGACCACCTTGTCGTACGTGAAGGTGATCCCGTCCTTGGAACGGGCGAGGCGGGTCGTGCCGTTCTCGCCGTGGAAGTAGAGCCACAGCTCCTTGAGGTCCGCCCGCCAGATGACGTGCGGCGAGGCGACGTGGCTGACCTTGTAGTGCGGCTGCCAGTTGTTGGAGACGATCGGGTTGGCGGTGTACTCGGTGAACGGCCCTTCCAGCGAGTCGCCGTAGGCCAGGCAGATACCGCCGGGCGCGTCGTGCGGACCGTAGTAGAGGTAGTAACGGCCCAGCGGATTGGCCAGCTTGTCGTAGACGCCCCGGATGCACGGGAAGATGATCTCGCCGGTGGGGTTGTACTTGAGCTGAGACGGCGTCAGAAGGGTCTTCAGATAACGGTAGTTCGGGAATCCGCCGGGCGCCGCCGCCAGAGCGGGGGCGGGGGCGGCTCCGACGGGCGCCGCGGCCACGCTGCCCGCCGCGGCGCCGGTGGCCGCCACTCCGGACGCCACCGCGGCGGTGGCCGCCGCCGCGCGCAGGAATATCCGCCGGCCGGGGTTCCGCGGCTCATCGCCCGCGTGCCGCGGCCCGTTGTCGCCGTACTGACTCATGTCGTGCTGTGTCATGTCGTTCTCCGTCCCGGGAGTGAGAGATCACAGATAGGTGGCGGCGGTGACGCAGAATCCGCCCAGGGCGACGGCCCAGACGTACGGCAGGGTCCGCAGCATCACCTGCTGCGGTGTGACCCCCGCGTACTGGGCGCTCCATACGGTCTGGGTGCTGGTCGGGTCCGACACACCGAAGACCTGGTTGTACGAGGTGGCAAGCCCCAGAACCGCGACGGCCGGGTAGATGCCGGCGGCGATGAGGACACCGGCGATTCCGGCGCCGAGGCCGAAGACGTTCAGCGGCCCCCGGTAGAGGCAGAGCGGCACGAGCAGGGTGAAGACCACGACGAACAGCACCGGGTTCTGCGGGCTGACCGCCTTGATCAACGGCTCCAGCGCCTCCACCGCGCCGGGCAGCTTCACCGCGGCGAGCAGGATGCCGATGGCGATGAACAGTACGATCGGCGCCGCCGCGATCTCGAAGCCGCCGTACAGGGTGCGCAGCAGCCGCTTGTTCATCTCGCCCGGCCGGGTAGTGGTGAACAGCGCGTACAGGACACCGGCCAGCATCGACGGCAGGATCGGGATCTCGAAGCCGAGGGCGAGTACCAGCGGTACGAGCGGGGTGAGCAGCGCGTACCACGGTGCGTCGCCGAGCTGCTTGCGGCGTGAAGTGGGCTTCGCGGACGCGGACTTGAGCGACCACGCGTGTTCGACGCCGCGTCGCCGCGTCTCGATGAGGACGAAGAGGACGGCGGCGGCCAGCGCGAACGGGAACAGCTTCAGCATGAAGCCGCGCACCGTGTCGACGGGCAGTTCGAGCGCGGTCGAGAAGAACTGCCAGATGGGCAGTTCGAAGGGCATGCCCGCGGCGATGCCCATCAGGATCGTGCCGGCGGCGGTGACCTTGGGGATGCCGACGGCGACCATGGCGGGGATGCCGATGATGCCGGCGAGCATCGCGGCGGGTGCCGAGCCCGTGACCGTACCGACGAGGGTGGAGACACCGAGGACTCCGAGGGCGACCACGACCGGGCGGTCGCCGCCGAACTCGACGATCTTGCGGACGAGGGTGCCCGCGATGCCGGTCTCGTCGAGGAGTTTGCCGAGCCAGGAGCCCAGCAGGATCGCGATCATCGTGGCGGCGAGGGCCGGCGCGCCCTCCTGGATGACCGTGCCCAGGACGCTGTTCTCGCCGGTCAGCGGTGCGCCCGCGAGGAAGGCGATGGCGACGGCCAGGATGACGAGGGCGAAGGCGGTGGGGAGTCTGCGGGTGAGCATCGCGGCGACACCGGCCGCCATGACAAGAAGGATGACGACGCCCATGGCGTTACTTCTTTCTTCCGTGCGGGGGCCTGTGCGGGGCCCCGTGCTGCGGTTCGGCCACGGCGGCGAGGGCGGCCGTCAGCATGAGCGGGCTGCGGCCGAGGCCGCAGACGGTGCGGGCGTAGGCGTGGGCGGCGATCTCGTCGGCGCCCGCGACATGGCCGTAGAGGCGGTGGCGTCCCGCGCGCAGCACGACATGGTCGAGTGACCGTTTCAGGGCCGCCTTCGCCGGGCCGTGGTGGAGCTGTTCGTGCACGGCCTCGTGGGCGATCGCCGCCGCCCGTACCGAACCGGCGGGATACCAGTGGCGCCAGCCGAGGCGGTCGATCAACTCCTCGGCGAGGGCCAGGGTGTCGGTGAACAGTTCGACGGTCGGGACCGGCCGGGAGGTGTAGCGGGCGAGGAGGCCCTTCGCCAGGCCGTCGCCGCTCTCCACGACGCGGGCCGTGCCGGCGATGGGCTCGGGTCCGAGAGCGAGCGCGGCGCCGAACTCGTCGGCGGTACGCGCCCATCGGCGCAGCCGCTCCGGGTCGCGGCCCTCGTGCGTGGGGGTGTTCGCGAGCAGCCGGACGCCGAACTCGATGTCGTCGGTCGCCACGAGCGCGTCGAGTTCTTCGAGCGTCCGCCGCGGGGTGCGGTCGAGCAGGGAGGCGGTCATGACCGCACCTCCAGGACGGCGACGACCGGTTCGTCGGCGGCGCGTGCGCGCAGTTCGCTGCGGGCGAGCGCCAGCAGGGGCTGCGGGTCGAGTACGCCGGAGAGGTCGGCGATCCGGGAGCCGAGGAGGAGCCGCAGAGCGGGGGCGCGGACACCGCCGTCGCCGTACGACGTGGCCTCCTTCACCAGCCCGGCGAGGACTTCGGGCGCCCGGCCGACGGTCGTGATCTCGACATGGGCGTCCGGCGCGTGGAGCCGTACGACCCCGTCGGCGTCCACGACCCGTACCGGGTGACGGTCCGCGCGGAACCGCCGGTGCACATCGGTGCCGTACACGGTGTGCGCGGGGGTGCCCGCGAGCACGCGCACCGACGCCGGGTCGGTCTTGAGGCTGTCGGCGGCGGCGCGCAGCCGGTCGGCGTCATCCGCCCGGTGGGCGCGGTCCTGTGTCCGCAGCTCGGTGGCGCCGGTCGCGACGGCCCGCACGGTGCTGGTCTGCGGGTCGACGGTGACCTCCACCTCGACACCGTCGGCGGCGGCGCCCTGTGCGACGACGGCGGCCTCGGCCTCGGCCCGTACGGCGAGGATCTGTTCCTGCCCGGCGCCGGGGATGATGCGTTCGACCTGCTCGCGGATGAGAGCGAGGGCGACACCGATGGGGCTGATGACCTCGTTGTGACGGGCGATCCTGCCCTCCTGGCCGGAGACGGCCGCGAGGTGCGGGGTGACGGCTGCCGCGCCTCCGCCGCCGCCGACGAGTACGGCGGTGTCCTTGTCGATGCGGTAGTCGCGGATCATCGCGTCGACCACGGACTTCACCTGGTCGGTGCCGGCGTCGAGGACGCGGGCCGCCGCCGTGGCGACGTCCGTGCCGAGTGTCGCCGCCAGGGGCTCGATCGCGGCCTTCGCCACGGCCGGGTCGCAGTGCGCGAAGTCCCCTTCGGGGACCCGGCCGAGCGCGTTGGCCGCGCACGTCATGGTGATCGCGAAGCGTCCGCCGGCGGCGTCGAGCACCGCGTAGTCGGCGGGGTCGTCGTCCATGGGCCGGATCGTGGTGACCTTCGCGTCCCGCAGGTCGTCGAGTGTCGCGTAACAGGCGTACGGCAGCCCGGCGATGTGCGCGCTGCGCGGTCCGGCGCCGGTGACCTTGCCCCCGCCGATCCGGACCATGGAGCCGCCGCCGACACCGACGGTCCGTACGTCGAGCGCCGACAGGTACGACGTCTTGCCGAGGATGGTGGCGTGCCGGACGGCGACCTTGCCGCGCCGTACGACACTGATGTCGGTGGACGTGCCGCCGGTCTCCAGGAACAGGCCCTCGCTGATGCGCTCCTGCATGAGCGCCCCGGCGACACCCGCCGCCGGACCGGACAGCACGGTGAGCAGCGGCCTGCGCCGCATCTCGTCCAGCGACATCACTCCCCCGTCGCAGCGCATCACCATCAGCGGCGCGCTCACGCCCGCCTTGATGATGGAGGCGTCGACGAGGTCGGCCGTGGCGAGCATGCGGGGCAGGATCGCGGCGTTCACGACGGCGGTCCGGGTGCGCTTGTGGAGCCCGTAGAGCGAGGTGATCTCGTGCGCGGCGGTGGTGGGCAGCCCCCGCTCCCTGGCCGCGGCGACGACCGCGTCCTCGCCCTCGGGGCGGTCGACGCTGAACGGCTGGCTGGTGACAACGACTTGGGCGCCTTCTTGGACGACCGCGTCGACGGCGGCGCGTACGGCGGGCGCGTCGTCCGGGTCGGCGACATGGGCGTAGGCGAGGGGAAGCCGCTTGCCGGGGGTGAGTTCGAGCTTCCGGAAAGCGGCGAGCCTACGGGTGAACGCGGCGCTCGGACCGGCGCCGATGCCGATCAGACCGACGGTGGCGACGTCGCCCTCCAGCAGGGCGTTGGTAGCCTGGGTCGTGCCGTGGGCCAGGAAGGCCACGTCCTTCGGGGCGTGTCCGGTCTGCTCCAGCAGGCGGTCGAGAGCTTCGACGATGCCGTGGGCGACGCCGTCCTCGTGATGGTGGCTGGTGGGGACCTTCACCTGCCCCAGAAGTCGCAGGGTCGTGGCGTCTACGGCCACGGCGTCGGTGAAGGTTCCGCCCACGTCGATGCCGACGCGGATGCGGTGGGTGTTCATGGCTTGGGCACCTCCTTGTGCAGGGTGGGCATGGCGCGGGCGGTGAGGCCGGGCGGGGCAGGTGGAGCTGCTCCTGCCCGGCTGTCCGCCGCCGTTGTCGTTCTCTCGATACGTGTGTCGAGGGGTGTGTCGTGCGGTCTCAGTAGCCGCGTACGTCCGGCCAGTGGCGCTGAACTCCTTCGCGGTCGAGCAGCCGGGCGAATTGGTCGAACCGCTTGTCCTCGGCCTGGACCTGGTGCGGTTCGACGCCCTCGGCGACGCAGTGCGCGGCCAGTGCGCCCGCGACCTCGCCGATGTTCCATTCCACCGGGTGGAGCCGGTAGCAGCCGTTGGTGATGTGGGTGGTGCCGATGTTCTTTCCGGCGGGCAGCAGATTGCGGACGCGGCGCGGCACGAGCGCGCCGAGGGGGATCTCGAAGGGCACCGAACCGATGTCGATGTAGTTGTCGCCGCCCGTCGAGGGGTGCAGGTCGATGCGGTAGTTGCCGACGCCGACGGAGTCCCGGTAGCGGGTGCCGCCGTAGGGTCCGACGATGTCGATCGCGACGTCGTGCTCGGTGACGGTGGTGACCGCCTTGATACGGCGCGACTCGCGTACGTACGGCGCCTTCGCCAGCCCGTCGGACGTGCCGGTGACGTCGGGACGCAGCCGCAGCCCGGGGAATCCCTTGCCGCCGTCGGCGCGCGGCGCCTCGGTCTGGAGCCAGTACAGGACCGACAGCGACAGTTGCCGTGCCTCGGCGAGCGCGGCGGCCGACGTCTCCTCGCCGTCCCCGATCAGGGGCTTCAGCCAGTAGTCGTTCAGGGGCCAGTTGACGAGCGTGATGTCGGAGTCGAACGCGCCGGGCCGGTGCAGCTTGCGGGCGAGGATCCGGCGGAAGCCGAACAGTTCCTTGTCGCCCGCGTCGGCGGACTGGTCGGCGGTGACGTCGAGCGGGTCGAGGTCCGGGTTGGGGACGAAGGTGCGCGGTACGGCCTCCAGGGTGCGGGGGTCCGGCGCGAGGAAACCGAGCAGCGGTCCGGGCCAGAAGTCCGGCTGGTAGGTGCGCCAGAAGTCGTAGTCGGCCGGTCGCTCGATGGTGTGGTCCTCGCCCTCGTGGTGGGAGAGCGCGAAACACACCGTGATGCCTTGCTGGTTGAGGGGCTGTGCCTCGTCGGGGGCGTGCGGCTCGTCGAACTCGCTCCGTGCCTCGGCGCCGATCGCGTGCTCGACACCGGCGAGTTCGAGCAGTTCACCGGTCTCGGTCGCGTCGATGACGTAACGGGCGCCGATCGTACGGCGGCTGCCGTCGCGCAGATCGGTGAGCGTGACGGACCGTACGGTGTCGTCGTCGCCCGCCTCGGCGGCGACCGGGCGGTGCTCGGTCAGGAGCGTGAGCCGGCCGGACGAGCGGTGCTGGGCGAGCATCGCCTCCATCACCGCGAGGGCGACGCGCGGTTCGTGGCAGAGCTTGCTGACGCGGCCCGCGCCCGGGTTGAGGTCGGTGAGGGCCAGCGCCTCGGAGCGCAGCGGGTACCACTGTCGGTAGTGGTCCCTGATGGACTCGCGCAGGGTGCGGTACGAGGCGGTGGTGCCGAACTGCTCGACCCACGGGTGCTCGTCCGGCGGGACGGCCTGGGAGGTGAGCTGGCCGCCGATCCAGTCCGTCTCCTCGGTGAGGACGACGGTGCGTCCGGCACGGCAGGCGGCGAGGGCGGCGGCCACGCCGCCGAGCCCGGAGCCCACGATGAGGATGTCGGGTGCGGATGTCACGGGTCTCCTTGAATTGCTGTGTGGTTCTTGGTGCGGTCGGGTCAGGGGTGGGCGGGTGGTGGTCCCGCCGTCGTGCCGGGCCTGAAGGCGCAGGCCACGAGCGGTTCCGTGGCCTGCTCCCCCGCGACCAGCGCGGCGAGCATCCGCACGGCGGCGGCGCCCAACTGCGGGCGGGGGATGTCGAATCCGGTGGGCGTCGGCCCGTCCGACAGATCCGGCGGCGGGCTGCCGAGCAGGGCGAGCGAGGCGTCGCGCGGGCAGTCGATGCCGACGAAGTGCGCGGCGCCGTGCAGCGCGCGCCAGGCGTCGCCGGTGTCGGTCTCCTCGGCGACGAACGCGGTCACGCCGTCGTCGAGCCAGCCGCGCAGCCGTGCGGCGGTGAGGTCGTGCTCCGGGTCGGCGGAGCGGAAGACGGCGTCCGGGCCGCCGGGCAGCCCCGCCTCCTCCAGTCCCTTGAGGAAGCCGTGCTCACGGTCGGTGGACGCGGGGGCGTCGTCGTCCTCCCGTACGAGCACGATCCGCCGGTGGCCGAGCGCGGCGAGGTGCGCGACGACCTCCTGGCTGGCGCTGACGTAGTCGGCGCCGACCCAGGCCAGCCCCTCCAGCTCGTCCCGGCGGCCGAGGTGGACCACGGGGAAACCGTCGGCGACCAGCCGCAGCAGTTCGTCGGCGGGCGCGTGGCGGCCGAGGAAGAGGCAGCCGTCGGCGAGCCGTACACGGCCCAGGGC
The DNA here is from genome assembly GCF_042725135.1 of Streptomyces sp. NPDC060366. Taxonomy (NCBI): domain Bacteria; kingdom Bacillati; phylum Actinomycetota; class Actinomycetes; order Kitasatosporales; family Streptomycetaceae; genus Streptomyces; species Streptomyces sp. NPDC060366. Next base: position 231,382 of record NZ_JBHXDC010000005.1, read on the forward strand.
GTGCGGTCCGGCGGCCCCCGCGCCGCCCGTGCTGGAGCCGGTGAAGAGCACCAGGTCGTAGCCGCGTGCCGCCGCTTCCTGCTCGACGCCGACGAGGAACGGGTAGTACGAGTGCTGCACGTCGGTCGGGAAGGTGGACGTGAAGCTGAAGACCCCGAGCAGGTTGTTGCGCGCGGCGGCCAGCCGGCTCGCCGCCGGGTCGGGGACGTATCCGAGGATCCGTACCGCGTCGAGCACCTTGCGCCGGGTCTCCTCGGAGATCGTGGCGCCCTGCTTCCGCGCCCCGAGCACCAGCGAGACCGTGGCTTGCGAGACCCCGGCGAGTCTGGCGACCTCGGCCTGGCGCGGCCGTGACGTCCGGCCCGCGGGTGCGGGGGTCCGGCCCGGCCGGGCCCGCTTCCTGGGTTCCTCCACCGTGTTCCTCCGGATCGTTAATGCGTATTAGTAATGCGCATTAGCGAGTACTGTGGACCTTCGGGCGGCGCCGGTCAATAGATCGAGCAGGACTTCTTTCGCACACCCTTCCGACTCGCCTCGGGAGTCTCCCCGGCTCCGCTCCGCCTTTCCTTCGGCCCTTCTGCGACCGTCAGGCGGGCCGTACGGTGTGATCGTCCGCCCGCGAAACCAGAGGTGATCCCGCACATGGCCCTGTTCGATCTGCCCCTCGACGAGCTACGGAGCTACCGCAGCCGGTCCGTGGAACCGGCCGACTTCGACGCCTTCTGGGCGACGACACTCGCCGAGGCCCGCACCCACGATCTGGACGCCCGCTTCGAACCTGTCGCGACGGGGCTGTCGACCGTGGAGGTGTACGACGTGACCTTCGCCGGCTTCGGCGGCCACCCGGTCAAGGGCTGGTTCGTCGTGCCTGCCGGGACGCGTGAACCGCTGCCCGTGGTGGTCGAGTTCGTCGGTTACGGCGGCGGGCGCGGAATGCCGTTCGCCCGGCTGCTCTGGGCGTCCGCCGGCTTCGCGTACTTCGTGATGGACACACGGGGGCAGGGAGCGGCGTGGGGCGGCGGCGACACCCCCGACCCGGTGGGCAGCGCGTCGGCGTTCCCCGGTTTCCTGACCCGGGGCATCGAGGATCCGTACGAGTTCTACTACCGCCGCGTCTTCACGGACGCGGTCCGCGCGGTGGAGGCCGCCCGCTCGCATCCGCTCGCCGACGCCTCCCGCACGGCCGCGATCGGCCGCAGTCAGGGCGGCGGGATCACGCTGGCCGTGGCAGGGCTGATACCGGACCTGGTGGCGATCTCCCCCGATGTGCCGTTCCTCTGCGACTTCCCACGGGCGACGACGCTCACCGACAGGGACCCGTACCGCGAGGTGGGCAAGTACCTCAACACCTACCGCCGCCGGGGCGAGCAGGTCCGGCGGACGCTGAGCTACTTCGACGGGGTGCATTTCGCGGCGCGGGGCCGGGCGCCAGCGCTGTTCTCGGCGGCTCTGGAGGACCAGACCTGTCCGCCGTCGACGGTGTTCGGGGCCTTCAACGTCTATCCGCACGAGGACCGGACGATCGAGGTGTACGAGTTCAACGGCCACGAGGGGGGTCAGGCGTACCAGGAGGAGGTCCAACTGGGCTGGCTGCCAAGTCGTCTGACGGCCTGACGGCTCAGCAGGACCTCACCCGGCGGGAATCAGTCTCTCCCTCTTGAGATAGTTCTCGGCGACGTCCTCCGGCAGCCGCCGCCAGCTGTCGACCTGCTCGTTCATCGACGCCAGATCCTCGGTCGTCAGCACGGTGTTGAGCTTGTCGAGCGCGTTGCGTACGCGCTCGCCGCCCGCCCGGGACCGGTTGACGACGGGCACGATGTGGTCGGCGTTCTGGAGGTGCTTGTCGTCGGTGAGGACGACGAGCCCGAATTCGGCGAGCGTCCCGTCGGTGGTCGTGGTGACCACCATCTGGTCCTGCCCGCTCTGCACGGCCCGCTTGGACGGTGTGGTGCCCACGCCCTTGGGGTCGATTGAGGTGATACGGATGCCGTACGTCTTCTTCAACCCCGGTGCGCAGTAAGGGCGTCGCACGCACTCGTCGCCCGCGGCCAGCCGTACGGAGAGCTTGGCGCGCCCGAGGTCGGTGAGCGTCCTGAGCCGGTGCTTCCTCGCGTACGCGGCGCTGACCGCGTACGCGTTCTGGTCGACGGCGCGGCCCGGCTTCAGCACGTCGAGCCCGCGCTTCGCGGCCAGTTCGCGCAGCGCCTTCATCGTGGTGTCCAGGTCCGGGGAGCCGACGGTCTTCGCGCCGGCGCCGTTGGCCTTGGCGTTCAGCCAGTCGGCGAAGGTGGCGGCGTACTCCGGCACGACGTCGATCTGGCCGCTCTCCAGGGCGGGTTCGTAGAGCTCGCGGTTGGTGACGGAGAGGATCCGGGTGCGGTAGCCCGCCCGGCCGAGGAGGATCGCGTACATCCGGGCGAGCAGGTCGCTCTCGGTGAAGCCGGCGGATCCGATGGTCAGGTCCTTGCTGTCGCCGGGTGACGCGGTGACCGTGCCCTGGTTCTCCAGGGACGGTCCGGTGGCGCAGGCCGCGGCGGTCGCGGTCAGCGCGAGGAGCGCGGCGACGGTCGGCGCGACGGGAGCGTTGAAGGCCGTCCGGTGCGGGCTCATCCGGTGTCGCCTCTCACCCATCGCGGGGCCAGCCGCTGTGCCACCTCGAAGACCGTTTCGACCAGGAGCGCGAACACCGCGACGAGCACGGCGCCCGCGACGACCATCGGCGTGGACGCCAGATTGAACCCCGCGGTGATGATCCTGCCGAGTCCGCCGCCTCCCACCAGCGCGGCGATCGTCGCGGTGGCCACGAGTTGGACGGCCGCGATCCGTACGCCGGTGAGGATCAGCGGTGCCGCCAGGGGCAGTTCGACCTGGCGCAGCAGTTGACTGCCCGTCATGCCCATTCCTCGCGCCGCCTGTACGACATCGGGGTCCACACCGCGCATCCCCACGTAGGCGTTGGTCAGCAGCGGTGGGACGGCGAAGAGGACGAGCGCGATGATCGTCGGCCACTGACCGTGCTGCCCGATCGGGGTGAGGAGCAGCAGGACCAGTACGGCGAAGGTGGGGACGGCCCGGCCGACGTTGGAGATGTTGACGGCCAGCGCACCGCCCTTGCCGAGATGGCCGAGGACGAGTGCGACGGGAAGCGCGACGGCGCAGCTGATGAGCAGGCAGACGACGGTGAGGAAGAGATGTTCGCCGAGGCGGTTCCAGATGCCGTCGGAGCCGGACCAGTGGGAAGCGCGGGTGAGCCAGGACCAGGCATCGGTGAGGGTGTTCACGCGCTTCGCTCCCCCGGCCGCCTCGTCCAGGGCGTGAGCACCCGCTGGATCGCGAGCAGCAGGAGGTCGGCGAGGATCGCGATGATCACGCAGAGGACGGACGCGGTGAGTACCTGCGCCTTGAAGAAGGTGTTCATCCCGGCGTAGATGAGATTGCCGAGTCCGCCGTGGCCGACGATCGCGCCGATGGTGACGAGGGAGACGGCCGAGACGGTGGCGATGCGCAGGCCCGCCATGGCGGCGGGCAGCGCCAGCGGCATCTCGACGGCGAGCAGCAGTCTGACCGGGCCGTATCCCATGCCGCGCGCCGCCTGCCGGGTCTCTTCGGGGACGGCGCGCAGCCCGGCCAGGATGTTCCGTACGAGCAGGGTGAGCGAGTAGAGGACGAGCCCGGCGACGACGAGCGACGCGGACAGCCCGTACACCGGCAGCAGCAGCGAGAACATCGCGAGCGACGGGATCGTGTAGAGCACGTTGGTGCTGCCGAGTACCGGGGCCGACGCCCAGCGCCATCGCCGGGCCGCGACCGCGAGCGGTACGGCGAGCGCGAGCCCGATGAGGACGGCGACGGCCGTCAGTTGGAGGTGCTGGAGTACGGCATCCCAGAGGATCCCCCGACGGCTGGTGAGATAGGCGCCGCAGATCCAGTCGTTGCGCGCGAGGCAGTCGTCGGGGGGTGCGGTCACCCGCCCATTCCAGCGCTGTTCCGGGGGTGTCGCGCGTGGGGTTGGCCCGTACGGGACCCACGCTCCGTGGCGGCGGCCGGTGCGCCGGAGGTCATTCGGGCGCGGCGTCCTCGGGTGTGCCGCGCGCCAGGCCGGCGAGTAGGTCGAGGGCGTCGGAGAGGGTGCGGTGGGAGGGGGTGCCGAGGGCGAGCCGGACGGCGTTCGGGGCGCGGCCGGTGCCGACGGTGAACGCGGCGCCTGGCGCGATGGCGATACCGAGACGGGCGGCGGCCGCGACGAAGGTCTCGGCGCGCCAGTGGTCGGGCAGCTCCCACCAGCAGTGGTAGCCCCGGGGATCGGCGCGCACGGTGAAGCCGGTCAGGCTCTCGGCCCTGATCCGCTGACGCTCCACCGCGTCGGCGCGCTTGGCCCTGCCGATGGTGGCGGCGGTGCCGTCGGCCATCCACTGCGTCGCGGCGTCGAGGGCGAACCGGCCCGCCGACCAGGCGCCCGAGCGCAGGGCGGAGGCCAGCCGTTGTTCGAACGCGGGCGGGGCCACGGCGAAGCCGAGCGTCAGGCCGGGCGCGAGCCGCTTGGACATGCTGTCCAGGACGATGGTGCGTTCGGGGGCGAGGGTGGCGAGCGGAGGCACGTCGTCGCGGAGGAATCCGTAGATGGCGTCCTCAATAACGTGCAGGTCCAACGCCCGCATCGTTTCCACGAGTTGAGCCCTGCGGTGGGGCGGAATCGTCATCCCCAGCGGGTTGTGGAGCGTGGGTTGCAGATAGACGGCCCGCAGCGGCGGGGCGTCAGCGAGGGCTTCGGGCAGGAGTCCGTCCTCGTCCATGGCGAGCGGGACGAGGGTGATGGCGAGGTGGGCGGCGATGCCCTTGACGACGGGGTAGGTGTACTCCTCCACACCGAGCCGTTCCCCGGCCGGAACACAGGCCGCGAGTGCCGCCGCGATCGCCTGGCGGCCGTTGCCCGCGAAGAGGATCCGCTCCGGTTCCGGCGTCCAGCCGGCGCGCGCGAGGAGGAGCGCGGCGGCCTCGCGGGCGGCGGCGGCCCCGGATCCGCCGAGCGGTCGCAGACTCGCGGCGAGCACGTCGGGGCGCTGGAGGCGCGCCATGCCGGCGGCGAGCATTTCCGCCTGCTCGGGCAGTACGGGGAAGTTGACCTCCAGATCGACCCTGGCCTCGCTGGGCTCCGTGAGCATCGGCTGCGGTCCGGGCGGGGCGGCGCGCACGAAGGTCCCCCGGCCCACCTCGCCGACGGCGAGTCCGCGCCGGATCAGCTCGCCGTAGACCCTGGCCGCCGTGGAGTCGGCGATGTCACGGCTCCGGGCGAACCGGCGTTGCGGTGGCAGCCGCTCGCCGGGACGCAGCCGGCCGGCCCGGATGTCGGCCGCGAGCTGGTCCGCGATCAGCCGGTAGTCCTCCATGACGATCCCTTCCGCTGCCGCCTGCGGCGGTACGACATTGCAACATTGCACCGAGATCAATTTCAATATTGCATCGAGATATTGCACCACTTAGCATCGAGAAAGCAAGCGGGACCGCACCGAGTCGAGCATCCGGGCCGAGCGACGGACGAAGGACGAAGGACACGCACATGAGCACCATGACGCTGCACGACATCACCGTCACGTACGACGACGCGGGCGGGAAAGCGGGCGGGAGAGGGGGCGGGGGCGAAAACAGCGAGGAGGTCCTGGTCCTCGTGCACGGCCACCCGTTCGACCGCTCGATGTGGCGCCCCCAGATCGAGACGTTCGCCGGCCCCGGACGACGGGTGATCGCCCCGGATCTGCGCGGCTACGGCGGGTCCACCGTCCTGCCCGGCAAGACGACACTCACCACTTTCGCGTGGGACATCGCCGCCCTGCTCGACCGGCTGGACGTCGACAGGGTGGTGCTGGGCGGACTGTCCATGGGCGGCCAGATCGTGCTGGAGTTCTACCGGCTGTTCCCCGATCGGGTCCGCGCCCTGGTGCTGGCCGACACCTTCGCCGCCGCCGAGACGGAGCAGGGCAAGGTGGCGCGCAACACGATGGCCGACCGGCTGCTGCGCGAGGGCATGGGCCCGTACGCGGATGAGGTGCTGACCAAGATGGTGGCGCCGCACAACGTCGAGGCCCTGCCCGCGGTGGCCGGGCACGTACGGGACATGATGCGCGGCGCACCGCCCGAGGGCGCGGCGGCGGCGCTGCGCGGCCGGGCCGAACGGCCCGACTACGTCAGCATGTTGGCGCGTGTCACGGTACCGGCGCTCGTCGTGGTGGGCAGCGAGGACGAGTTCACCCCGGTCGCCGACGCGCGGGTGATGAGCGACGGGATACCGGACGCGACGCTCGCCGTCGTCGAGGGCGCCGGGCACATGCCCAACCTGGAGCGGCGGGCGGAGTTCGACGCCGTGCTCGGCGCGTTCCTCGACTCCCTGCCGCCCATTACCTCCCGGGTAATCGACCAGGTCGGCGACTTCGAGAACCATCAGGGGGGTCAAGCCGCTTCCCCGAGGAGGAACCCATGAGTTCGTCGGATTCGTTCGGTGTCCCCGCCCCGCCCCGTACCTCCGCGCCCACCGATTCCACGGTCGTGCGCGGCGACACCGGTCTGCTGCGCCTGGCGCTGCGGCTCGACGCCGTGGCGACCGGAGCGGTGGGGGCGGCCGCGCTGATCGGCTGCGCCGCGCTCGACTCGGTACTGGGCCTGCCCGTCGCCTTCCTCGCCGGGATCGGGGCGTTCCTGGTGCTCTACGCGCTCTTCGTGGCACGGGTCGGTTCCGCGTCGGCCCCTGACCGAAAGGCGGTCTGGGCGGTGATCGGCAGCAATCTGGCGTGGTTCGCGCTCAGTGCCGTCATGGCCGCCGCCGGCTGGCTCGATCCGACCGGGCTGGGCACGGTGATGATCGTGGTCCAGGCGGTGGCGGTGCTGGGATTCGCCGACATCCAGCTTTTCGGGCTGCGCAAGGCGCGCACGTCACTGGCGTGAGCGGCCGGTCACGCGTCTGCGCGACGTGACCCCGTCGCGCAGACGGCCGCGCCTTTCTCTCCCGTCCCGCACGCCCCCGACATCCCTCCCCCGTCTCCTATGCTTTGGCCGCGTGCCACCAGGGGCCGCAGTCCGGGAATGGAGAGGCAGATGCTCAGCAAGCACGAAGCCGCCGAAGCCGTGCGCCAGGCGAAGGTGAGGACAGGGATCACCTGGGCCCAACTGGCCGAGGCCGTGGGCAAACCACTCGCCTGGACCACGGCCGCTCTGCTCGGACAGCATCCGATGGGGAATGACGAGGCCACCACGGCCGCGGCCCTCCTCGAACTCGGGGACGATGCCGCGCTCGCCTTCCAACTCCAGCCGTCACGTGGCGCGTTGGACGCGGCCGTACCGGTCGATCCGACGATCTACCGGCTGTACGAGGTCGTCCAGGTCTACGGTCCGACCATCAAGGAACTGATCCACGAGCAGTGCGGCGACGGCATCATGAGTGCCATCAACTTCCGCCTCGACGTCCGGCGCGTGCCCGACCCCGCCGGTGACCGCGTGGTGATCACGCTCGACGGAAAGTATCTGCCGTACCAGTGGTGACGGCCGGTGTCCGGGCACGCAGCGCCCGGGTGAACCAGTCGAGCACCGGCGTCAGGCTCTCCGGGGCCTGCCATCCGTTGATGACGGCGAGGAGTTGGAGGTAACGCTCCCTGCGCGGGTCGCCCGCCGCCACGAGCCGTGCGAGCAGCCGGTGCCGGAGGGCGGTGTCGTCGGGGCGGCCGAGAACGTCGGCGTAGTGGGCGGTGACCGAGGTGACGACCGGATCGGCCCGCGGTGAGTCCGGGTCGACACCGGCCGCCACCGCCGGGCCGGCCGCGTCGCGTACCACGGCGACCGGGTCACGGCGCGGCACTCCGCCGCCCGGGGCGTGTCCGCGAAGTCCCGCCCGGCCCGCGACGCCCGGCGCTGCGCGGTCCGCCGCGTCGTCCTCGACCAGCCGCCGCACGGCGGCGCGGAAGTCCGGGTCCTGGGACAGCTCCGCCAACTCCAGCCAGGCGTCGAGCTGTTCGGGCTCGGGACTGTCGGGCAGCTCGGGAGTCATCGAGCGCATGACACCCGCCGAGGCGGGGGCAGCGCCCAGGGCGCCGAAGACGGCGTCGAGGAAGTCGCCGACGAGGCGGCGCCGTTCGTCCTCGGAGAGTCCGGCCAGCTTGTGCATGAGTTCCGTCTCCTCAGGTGTGGATCCGCGTCTGGCCACCGCCATCAGCACCGCGTACCGCAGGCGCAGCACGCGGATCTGTACGGCCAGCGCCTCGGCGTGCGCCGCGGCGACGTCGGGCAGCGGGATCTTCCGGTCCACGACCTCGCGGATCGTGGGAAGGTCCAGTCCCAGTTCGCGCAGCGTCCGTACGAGGGCCAGGCGTGCCACGGCGTCGGAGCCGTAGAGGCGGTAGCCGGCCGGGCTGCGGCCGGCCGGCGGCACGATCCCGCGGTCGGAGTAAAACCTGATGGTCTTGACCGTCAGCCCGGTGCGCCGGGCCAGTTCGCCGATCGGGTGGAGCGCGTCGCCGTCCATGACCTCACCCTCCTGTCTCCCCCTACGGGAGACTCAAGTCCGACCGGGAGGCTCAGCTCCCCAGTACGTACGCCTGGATGGCCGTCACCGCCGCGCCGCGTGCCCACAGGGCGAAGTCCACCGGCCGTACGTCGAGCGCGACTTCCTCCGCGCGCGGATCCCGGTCGTGCGCGAGGCCCTCACGCAGCGCCTCACGGGCCACCTCCGCGAGCCGTACCCCCTCGCCGGTCAGGACGATCTCCGTGGTGAGGGTCAGGTTCGCGACGGCGGCGATCAGCCGGCCCAGCGCCCGTCCGGAGGCCATGACCAGCGGCCGGGCCACCGGGTCGCCGGCCGCCGCCAGATCGAGGCACTCGTCGTAACCGACCTCCCGCCGCAGTCCGACCGACGCGGCGGCGGACACGGAGGCCATCGACAGCACGGCGGTGGCGCAGCCGCGATGTCCTCGTGGGCACAGGGGCCCCAGGGGATCGAGCGGGAAGTGTCCGAGGAGGCCGACCCCAGCGTCCGGGCTGTCCACGACGCGGTCGTGCACGACGAGTCCGTAGCCGATACCGGCCCCGACGGTGAGGACCGCGAACCGGTCCCGGCCGCGTGCGGCGCCGAACCAGTGCTCGGCGCGGGTGAGCGCGAGCAGGTCGTTGTCGACGGCCGTGGGCATCCCGAGCGCGTCGGAGAGCATGGCCCCGAGCGGCACGGCGTCGTCCCACTCCAGGAACGGCGCCTCGACGACCGTGGCGCGGTCGGCCACTCGACCGCCCAGGCTGACGCCGGCGGCGGTGATGTGCGGTGTTTCCGGGGCGAGTTCGGCGACGAGTCCGGCCGTCAGTGAGCGCAGGACGGCGACGACCGAGGCCGGGTCGCGGCCCGGCAGGTCGGCCCGCGCCGAGGCGACGACCTCGGCGCGGAGCGTGGTCAGTACCGCGTGCGCGTCCTCGTGGGTGATCTTGACGCCGATGAAGTGGTGCGCGTCGGCGACGACGTCGAGCGGGCGCGTGGGCCGGCCGGCCCGCGACTCGTGACCCGCGCGCGGCTCTTGGCCGGTACCCGCCTCGACGAGGAGCCCGCTGTCCAGGAGCGGCTTCGCCAGCCGGGTGAGGCTGCCCGCGGACAGGTCGAGCCGGCGGGCGAGTTCACTGCGGGACAGTGGGCCGTGGAGCAGCACTTCCAGGGCGACGGCGTGGGTAGCTCCCGAGAGGGGGGTCCACGGCGCTGGAGTCACGTGCAAGGGAGTGCCTTCCGCGGGGAGTCCGCCCGACAACTGTTCCGGCCATCCTGCCAGTCCACTCCGTTTACTTCCATACCGGAAACAAACATGGCCCGATGGGCGGATTTTCGCCATACGCATGACGTGAGGGAGACCTATTGACGGGCAGAAACTTCCGCCGCGAAACTAAGGGACCACAGCGCGACGACACAGAGGCCCCACCGGCACCGATGGACGATGGACGACCCGAGGAGCCCATATGCCCACCGGTCACTCCCGTGACTACCTCCACCTGCGTGCCGCCGGTACCAGCCTGGTCCTCAACTGCACCGGTGACCGGCTGCCCCGGGTGGTCCACTGGGGCGACGACCTCGGAAACCCCGGCGGGACCGGGCCCGCCGAACTCGCCGAGCTGGCCACCGCGAGCGCCGCCCGGCAGATGACCAACACCCTCGACCTGCCCGTCCCGCTCTCGCTCCTGCCGGAGCACTCGGCGGGCTGGCTCGGTACGCCGGGTCTCACCGGCCACCGCGACGGCGCCGACTTCTCGGCGGCCTTCACCGTCCGCTCCATCCGTACCGTGCGTACGCCCGACCTTCTCCAGGCGCACCAGATCACCGTCGACGCCGTTGACGAACACGCGCGTCTGGGCCTGGTGTTGGAGATCGAGCTGACCGCCTCCGGGCTCGTGCGGCAGCGTGCCACCGTCACCAACCGCGACACCGGCGAGCGGCCGTACACCCTCGACGGTCTGCTGCTCGCCCTCCCCGTGCCCGCCCACGCCACCGAACTCCTCGACCTCACCGGCCGGCATCTGCGCGAACGCAGCCCGCAGCGGCACGAGTTCACGCTGGGTACGCACCTCAGGGAGAACCGCAGGGGCCGCACGGGCACCGACGCGACGCTGCTGCATCTCGCGGGCGAGAGCGGTTTCGGTTTCCGTACGGGCGAGGTCTGGGGCGTGCACGTGGCCTGGAGCGGCAACCACCGCACCCTCGCCGAACGCACCCCCGCCGGGGTGTCACTGCTCGGCGGCGGCGAGACCCTGCTCTCGGGCGAAGTCCTGCTGGCCGGGGGCCAGTCGTACACGAGCCCGTGGCTCGTCGGATCGTACGGCCGCGGACTCGACGAGCTGGCCGGGCGCTTCCACCAGCACCTGCGCGCCAGGACCCGCCATCCACGACGGCCCCGGCCGGTCACCCTCAACACCTGGGAGGCCGTCTACTTCCAGCAGGACATCGACACGCTCAAGGCGCTGGCGGACGCCGCCGCCGAGGTGGGCGCCGAGCGGTTCGTCCTGGACGACGGGTGGTTCAAGGGCCGCAGGCACGACCGCGCGGGACTCGGCGACTGGTACGTGGACGAGACCGTCTGGCCCGAGGGGCTGGGGCCGCTGGTCGGCCATGTCCGTTCTCTGGGACTGGAGTTCGGGCTGTGGGTCGAGCCCGAGATGGTCAATCCCGACTCCGATCTCGCCCGCGCGCACCCCGAGTGGATCCTCGCGACGGGCGGGCGGCTCCCGCCCGAGTCCCGTCAGCAGCAGGTGCTCGACCTCGGCCACGCCGGAGCCTACGACTATCTGCTGGAACGGCTCGACGCGCTGGTGGGCGAGTACGACATCGACTACCTCAAGTGGGATCACAACCGGGATCTGGTCGAGGCCGGACACAGTCCGACGGGCGCCGCCGGTGTGCACAGGCAGACGGCCGCGGCGTACCGGCTGCTGGACGAGCTGCGCGCCCGGCACCCCGGTCTGGAGATCGAGTCCTGCTCGTCCGGCGGAGGCAGGGTCGACCTCGGCATCCTGGAGCGCACCGACCGCGTCTGGACCAGCGACTGCATCGACGCGCTGGAACGGCAGCAAATACAGTGCTGGACAGGGCTGTTGCTGCCGCCGGAGCTGCTCGGGACCCATGTCGGCTCGCCCGTCGCGCACACCACCGGACGCGCCCACACCCTCGACTTCCGGGCCGGGACCGCCCTCTTCGGGCACTTCGGCATCGAGTGGGATCTCACCGCGGCCGACGCGGGCGAGCGCGCCCGGCTCGCCGAGTGGGTAGCCGCGTACAAGGAACTGCGACCGCTGCTGCACACCGGCACGGTGGTCCGCGGCGACCATCCCGATCCGGCGCTGGGGGTGCACGGCGTGGTGGCGGCCGACCGCTCGCACGCGCTGTACGCCCTCGTCCAGACGGCGACGAGCGTGATGTCCCCGGCGGGCCCCGTACGGCTGCCCGGACTCGACCCGGACGCCCGCTACCAGGTTCGGCCCCGCCGGCCCGGCGACCGGCCCGAGGGACCCCACCGGTCCGATCCCCTCTGGTGGGAGCGCCCGGCGGGCGTGGAGCTGACGGGCCGGATGCTGGCGGTCGCCGGGGTACGGGCGCCCACACTCTTCCCGGAACGTCTCGTGCTCGTGGAGGCGCGCAGACTCTGACCACCGCCACCGCCACCGCCACCGGTCCGCGATCACACGAGGTTCAGGCACATGAGCAGCAACTCCCCTTCCCCGGACGCCTGGTGGAAGTCCGCCGTCGTGTACCAGATCTATCCGCGCAGCTTCGCCGACTCCGACGGCGACGGCGTCGGGGACCTGCGCGGCATCATCGGCCGGCTGGACCATCTCGCCGCCCTAGGCGTCGACGTCCTGTGGCTGTCGCCGGTGTACCCCTCCCCGCAGGACGACAACGGCTACGACATCAGCGACTACCAGGACATCGATCCGGCCTTCGGCACGCTCGCGGATTTCGACGACCTGCTCGCCGCCGTCCACGCGCGCTCCATGAGGCTGGTCATGGACCTCGTCGTCAACCACACCTCCGACGAACACCCGTGGTTCACCGAGTCACGGCAGGGACCGGACAGCCCCAGGCGCGACTGGTACTGGTGGCGGCCCGGCCGGGACGGCGCCGAACCCGGCACCCCGGGCGCCGAGCCCAACAACTGGCGCTCCTTCTTCTCCGGCCCCGCCTGGGAGTACGACGAGCCCGGCGACGCGTACTACCTGCACCTCTTCTCCCGGAAGCAGCCCGATCTCAACTGGGAGAATCCCGAGGTCCGCGCGGCCGTCCACCGGATGATGAACTGGTGGCTCGACCGGGGCGTCGACGGCTTCCGGATGGATGTCATCAACCTGATCTCGAAGGACCCGGCGCTGGCCGACCGCACCCACCACGGCGCGGGGCCGCGCATCCACGAATTCCTCCAGGAGATGCACCGCGAGGTCTTCGCGGGGCGCCCCGAACGGCTGCTCACCGTGGGCGAGATGCCGGGCGTCACCGTCGAGGAGGCCAGACTCTTCACCGATCCGGCGCGCGCCGAGGTGGACATGGTCTTCCAGTTCGAGCACGTCGGACTCGACCACGGCGACGGCAAGTTCGACGTACGGCCGCTGAAGCTGCTCGATCTGAAGGCGTCCCTCGGCCGCTGGCAGGACGCCCTCGGCGAGAAGGGCTGGAACAGCCTCTACTGGAACAACCACGACCAGCCGCGTGTCGTCTCCCGCTTCGGCGACGACGGGCCCGGCCACCGGGTCAGGTCCGCGACGATGCTCGCCACCGTCCTGCATCTGCACCGAGGCACGCCGTACGTCTACCAGGGCGAGGAACTGGGCATGACCAACGCCCCGTTCACCTCCATCGACGACTTCCGCGACATCGAATCCCTCAACCACTACGCGGAGGCGGTCGACGGGGGCGCCGACCCGGCGCGTGTCCTGGCGGGGCTGCGGGCGATGGGACGTGACAACGCCCGTACGCCCATGCAGTGGGACGCCTCCCCGCACGCCGGGTTCACCACCGGCACCCCGTGGATCCCGGTCCATCCGAACCACACCGAGGTCAACGCGGCGGCGGCGTACGAGGATCCGTCGTCCGTCTTCCACCACTACCGCCGGCTGATCGCGCTCCGGCACTCCGAACCGGCCGTGGCGCACGGTGACTTCACCATGCTGCTGCCCAACGACCCACGGGTGTACGCCTTCACGCGACGGCTGGCGGCGGCGGACGGTACGGCGACCGAGCTGCTGGTCCTCGGCAACTTCACCGCGGAGGTGGCCGAGGTCGAGCTGCCGGACGACGGCTGGCGGGACGCCGAGCTGCTGATCGGTAACGTCCCGGAGTCCGGTCCGCTCGGCACGACGCTCACGCTCGCCCCCTGGGAGGCACGGGTCCACCGCCGCCGTCGGATACGTCCGCGGGACTGACGGGCGGCGCCTCCTCGGGGAAGGCTCGGCGCACGAACGAGGCGATGTGGTGGTGCAGCGCGTCCCCGGCGGCCGTCGCGTCCCCGGCGACCGCGAGCCGCAGGATCTCGCGGTGCTCGGCCGCCTCCCGTTCCCAGGTCGGGACGGCCGCCCACGCCACGGTGGACACGAGGGCGGCCTGGTCGCGGATCTCGTCCAGCATCCGGGCGAGGAGCGGGTTGCCGCAGGGCAGATAGAGCGCCCGGTGGAAGTCGCGGTTGGCGAGCGACCTGTCCGCCCGGTCGGCCGCCGACTCGGCCCGGTCCAGGGCCTCCTGGGCCGCGTCGAGCCCGGCCCGCCGGCTCACCGAGCGGCGCAGCGCCTCCGGTTCGAGCAGCAGGCGTACGTCGTACACCTCCCGCGCCATGGCCGCGTCGACATGCCGTACGACGGCGCCCTTGTACTGGCTCATGACGACGAGTCCGGTGCCGGCGAGCGTCTTGAGCGCTTCGCGTACGGGGGTCTTGGACACGCCGAACTGGGCGGCGAGTTCGGCTTCGACCAGCGCCTGTCCCGGTGGGAGCCGCGCCGTGAGGATGGCGTGCTTGATCGCCTCCAGCACGTACTGGGTGCGGGACGGTATCGGGGTGGGCGTAAAGGTCATGTCTCATATATGACGTACGAAGTACGACGCGTCAACGCCGTTGACGGAAGCCATGCACAAAAATAGGTCGGCCCCAGGAGATCGGATCCCCCGGGGCCAACTCGGCCGTACCGCAGGTCGCTTACGGCCCGTCAGTCGGAGCCGTCGGTGCGAACGCTATGTCCCGACGGTGAAGGTGTCGATGTCGAACAGGGAGCCGGCCCCACCGGTGAAGCTGAGGAACACCGGTCCGGTGGGTGTGCCCGACAGTGCGGTGGACACGGTACGGAAGGTCTCCCAGCCACCGGTGTTCGGCACCGCGACCGTGCCGAGGACCGGTCCGGTCGCCGAGCCCGAGCGGATCGTCACGGTACCTCCGGCACCGGCCGACGAGACCTTCGCGGAGAAGGTCTTCGCACCGGTGAGGGACGCCTGGGAGTAGCCGGCCCAGTCGCCGTTCTCGATGTAGCCGAGGGTCCGGCCGCCGCTCGCCGGGGCGTGGTCGGCGGGCTGGACTCCCTGCCCGGATGTGTAGGACTCCCCTTCGTAGGTGGCCGACTGGGGCGGTGTGGTACCGCCCAGCTCCTTGATCCGGATGTTGCGGAAGGACACGTCGTCACCGGTGCCGTGGTTCTGGATCCCGATGTGCCCCTGCTTCAGGGACCGCACCGGGTCGGTGTTGGTGAAGTCGTTGATCCGTACGCCGTTGAGGAAGACCTGGAGCCGCTCCCCCTCCACCCGGATCTCGTAGGTGTTCCAACTCCCCGGAGGATTGAGGGCGTTGTCGCGTGCCGCGATGTCCGCCGCCTTGAAGCCGTAGACGGACCCGGTGGTCCGGTCGGCCGCGTCGGTGGCGTCGATCTGGATCTCGTAGCCCTGGTTCACCGACGTGTTGACGTCGTCGGAGGCCGGGAAGCCCACGAAGACACCGGAGTTGTCGTCCCCGGCCATGCGCCAGTCCAGCTTGAGGGAGTACGAGGCGTACTCCTTCGCCCGGTACCAGTACAGGCCCATGCCGCCCTGCGCGTTCAGCGTGGCGTCGGTGTTGGTGAAGCTGCCCGGTCCGGCCTGGGACCAGCCGGTGGTCGAACCGTTGTAGAGCGTGGTGTAGCCGGTCTCCGCACGGCAGTCGGCCTTGGCGAAGCCCGCCGCGTAACGGATGCCGCCGAGCAGCAGGGAGCGGAACGCGGGGTCGGCGTACGACTCCTGGGTGTGGCCGAGTCCGGTGTAGAAGGACCGGCCGTTGCCCTGCGGGTGGCACCAGGTGATCGGGTGGTCGCCGCTCATCTCCCCGCCGCTGTAGCTGGACTCGTCCAGGCTCTGGAGGACGCGGACCTGCGGGCGGGGATTGGTGCGGTAGTTGTACCACTCGTCCGTACGGGACCAGGTCTGGCCCAGGTGGGAGGTGGCCGCGTGCGACCGGTCCTCGGTCTTCACCGTGGCCCGCTGGGTCGCCGGGTGGCTCTTGAACCAGGCGCCGACGAGCTGTTCGTACTGCGGCCACTCGTACTCGGTGTCGGCCGCCGCGTGGACGCCGAAGTAGCCGCCGCCACCGTCCACGTACCCCTGGAGCGCTGACTGCTGACTGGCATTCAGCACGTCGCCGGTCGTGGAGAGGAAGACGACGGCCTTGAAGCCGGCCAGGTTCGACGGGGTGAAGGCGTTGCTGTCCTCGGTGGCGGTGACGGTGAAGTTGTTGGCCGCGCCGAGGTCGCGGATGGTCTGGGTGCCGACCGGGATGGAGTCGTGACGGAAGCCCGCCGTCTTGGAGAAGACGAGGACCTTGTACGCGGGATCGGCGGCCTGGGCCGCCGTGGCCGGTGCCAGGAGTGACGCGGCGAGGCCGAGGGTGAGGGCGAAGGCCGCCGCGGCGGTCTTCGGCAGCGTGCGGAGCTGACGGAGCATCATCGTCTCCTTGACTCGCGTCACTTGGTGAGAGTGAGGGTGTCGATGTCGAACAGGGAGCCGGCCCCACCGGTGAAGGTGAGGAACAGCGCCCCGGACGATCCGGTACCGGTCAGCGCGGTGGAGACGTTCTGGAAGGTCTCCCAGCCACCGGTGTTGGGGACTGCGACGGTGCCGAGGACGGCGCCGGTGGCGGAGCCCGAGCGGATCGTCACGGTACCGCCGGCGCCGGCCGAGGAGACCTTCGCGGAGAAGGTCTTGGTCCCGGCCGTCGGGACGGAGGCGTACCCCGCCCAGTCGCCGTTCTCGATGTAGCCGAGGGTCTTGCCGCCGCTCGCCGGAGCGTGGTCGGCGGCCTGGACCCCCTGTCCCGAGCTGAAGGACTCGCCCTCGACGGTCTGGCTCGAGCCGCCGCTGCCGGTGGTGAAGGTGAAGGCATCGACGTCGAAGAGATTGCCCTGGCCGGTCACGCCCTTGAAGACCAGGAACAACTCCGTCGACGCGGCCGGTGCGTTGGCGACGTTCGCCGATACGTCGACGAAGTTCTCCCAGCCGCCGGTCGGGGCCACGGCCACCGAGCTGAGCAGCGTGCCGGTCGCGGATCCGGCGCGTACCTCCAGGGTGCCGCCGACGCCGCCGGAGGCGACCCGTGCGGTGAACCGGGTGGCGTTGGAGACGTTGTACGGCTTGAAGGAGACCCAGTCGTTGTTGTCGGTGAAGCCGACGGTGCTGCCGCCCTCGGCGTTGCCGTGCGCGGCGACCTGGATGCCGGACTGTGCGCCGAAGTGCTCGGCCTGCCGGTGCCGGGGCTGGAGGATACGGGCGCTGTGCGTGGTCAGTCCGGCGCCGTCGGTGTACTCGGCGTCGAAGACTCCGTAGATGTTGGCCGCGCTGTCGTGCTCGCCGTCGGCAGGCACGTTCAGGTTGCCGGAGCAGCCGGTGGCCTGGGTGATCTGGTGCCGGTGCTCGTCGTGGCCGAGCAGATAGGTGACCTTGACCTTGGAGCAGTCGATGGTCCCGTCCTCCGGGTCGCTGACGGTGACCTGGAAGGGCACGGTGTCACCGAAGGAGAACAGCTGGCCGTCCTTGGGGGTCTGGAGGGTCACGGTCGGCGCGGTGTTGCCCGCCGTGACGACCAGGCTCGCCGTACCGGTCAGTCCTTCCGGGTCCCGCACGGTCAGCGTCGGCCGGAAGGTTCCGTTGGTGGTGTAGGTGTGGCTGGGGTTGGCGGCCGTGGAGGTGGTGCCGTCGCCGAAGTTCCACGAGTACGTGAGGGCCTTGCCCTCGGGGTCCGCGCTGCCTGCCGAGGAGAACGCGACGGTCAGCGGGGTGGGTCCGGACACCTTGTCCGCGGCCGCCTTGGCGACCGGGTTGCGGTTGGCGCCCGCGAGGTACTCGACGCGGTAGAGGGCCTGGTTGTTGCCGCCGGTGCCGTAGTCGAGGACGTACAACGCCCCGTCGGGGCCGAACGCCTGGTCCATGACCTGCGTACCGGTCCACGGGAATGCCTCGATGACGCCCGGAGTGCCGTCGGACTTGACCTCGATGGCCTTGATCCACTTGCGGCCGTACTCACCGGCGAAGAAGCGGCCGTCGAGCGACTGCGGGAACTTCACGCTGGAGTTGAGGTTGGGGTCGTAGCGGTACACGGGGCCGCCCATGGGCGACTCGGAGCCGCCGCCGAACTCGGGCGGGGAGCCCGCGTCGCCGCCGTACTTGATCCAGCTCGACTTGGCGGCGGGCAGGGTCGCCAGCCCGGTGTTGCGGAACGAATTGTTCGCGGGCGCGGCGCAGTTGTACTTGGCCGCGGACGGGCCGCTCGGGAAGGTGAACTCGCTGTACGTCTCGGCAGCCGTGTTCGTGCCGGTGCAGTACGGCCAGCCGTAGTTGCCGGGTCCGGTGATGCGGTTGAACTCGACCTGGCCGCTGGGGCCCCGGCTCGCGTTGGTGACTCCGGCGTCCGGGCCGTAGTCGCCGAGGTAGACGATGCCGGTGGCCTTGTCGACGGACATCCGGAACGGGTTGCGGAAGCCCATCGCGTAGATCTCGGGGCGGGTCCGCGCGGTGCCGGGGGCGAAGAGGTTGCCGGAGGGCACGGTGTAACCGCCGGCCGCGGTCGGCTTGATCCGCAGGACCTTGCCACGCAGGTCGTTGGTGTTACCGGAGGAGCGCTGAGCGTCGAACTGCGGGTTGCGGTCGGTGCGTTCGTCGATGGGCGAGTAGCCCGAGGACTCGAACGGGTTCGTGTCGTCGCCCGTGGTCAGGTAGAGGTTGCCCTGCGCGTCGAAGTCGATGTCACCGCCGACGTGGCAGCACTGGCCGCGGTCGTTGGGGACTTCGAGCACGACCTTCTCGCTGGCCAGGTCGAGTGTGTTGTCGGCCTTGAGCGTGAAGCGCGAGAGGTTGAGATGGCCCTTCCACGGCTCGAAGGCCGCGGCGCTGCCGGTGACGGGCGCGTCGCCGCCCGGCGTGTTGAGCTTGGGCGAGTAGTACAGGTACAGATACCGGTTGCTCTGGAAGTTGGGGTCGGCGGCTATCCCCTGGAGGCCTTCCTCGTCATGGGTGTAGACGTCGAGCTTGCCCGCCGACTTGGTGTTGCCGGCGGCGTCCGTGTAGCGGACCGTTCCGTCCCTCGCCGTGTGCACGACGGCCCGGTCGGGCAGTACGGCGAGTGACATCGCCTCACCCAACTCGGCTGAGCCCAGCGCGAGTTGTACCTGCTGATAGTCGCCCGCCGGAATGGCGGCAGGGGCGGCGGGTGCTGCCTCGTGGCCGGGGTGACCGGGGTGGGCGGCGGCGGTGGGAACGCTGATCGCGCCGCCACCCACCACCAGACCCAGCACCGCGAGCCACCTCAGCCACTTCTGTCTCGGGCGCGGCCGTCCTGAGAGTCCTGACATCGAGCTTCCTTCCTTACCTGATCCAAGGGGAGCGAGGCAGGCGGAAGCGCGGGCGAGCGCGCCACCGTGTCTCACTCAGGGAGGAACCTGCCGACCGGGTGATGTCCCGTCACCCGATGAGCAGCCGTGCGTCCGTGCAAGGGCATGTGATGCGGCACCGAACATTCGCGAGAAACCCGCGAGAGTTTTGCATGCTGGCAACGGGATCATAATTTGTCAAGAGTCTATCCAAATAGCTGTGACCTGCTACTGCGCCGACGGGGCGCCAGGGGCGGTCCGGCCGAGGAGTCAAGGCCGTTGATGGTCAGGCAGGATTGCGTTCGCACACTGAACAAATGCCGCAGGACGGGGCGGCTGCGGACGGGCGCGGCTACGGACGGTTCGCGTCGCGCTCCTGGCGAAGTCTGGCGAGCGCGCTGCGCGTTCTCGCTGTGCTCTCGTCGTCGCCGCCCGGACCCCGTGACCAAACCTCCAGCACCGCCTCGTACTCGGCCTCCGCCTCGTCGTATCGCCCGAGGCCACGCAGCGAGGCCGCGAGGTTGTGCCGAGTCAAGAGTGTGAGGTGGGCTTCATCGCCGAGCACACGCTTCCGGCATTCCCACGTGGCGCGGTTCTCCGATTCCGCTTCCTCGAACCGGCGCAACTTGTTGAGTGTGAAACCCAGTTGGTGGCGGGCAGTCAGCGTCTTGCGGGCGTCCGGACCTTCCAAATCCGTATAACGGTCCAGTAGCACCCGATACTGCTTCTCGGCCTCTTCGGACCGACCGCGATCGTTCAGGAATCCCGCGAGGTTCAATCGTGTGAGCAGGGTGTCTTGGTGGTCAGCGCCAAGAAGGCGGCTCTGCGTCTCCAGAACGCGCAGAAACTCGGCCTCGGCCTCGTCGTGGCGGCCCACGTCACCGACACACCTTGCCCAATCGCCGCACGCGGACAGCACCGTCGCGTGGTCTGCACCGAGGATGCGGGCCCGGTCATCGGCCACCTTTCGGTACTCCGATCCCGCTTCGTCGTACCGTTTCAGAAACCCGAGTGTATGGGCCAGTTGGTATCTCGTGCTGAGACTGCTGAGCTCGGTACTGGCGGAGTGCTCTTTGCCCGCCAGGACAGCGCGGTACTCCGTCTCCGCTTCCGAATGCCGATTCAAGTTGTTCAAGTACGCGGCACGAGCACTCCGCACCCGGAGTGTTCGCACGTGGTGGTTTCCGAACACCCGAACGCTGCTGTGAACCACTCGACGCATCTCGGCCTCGGCCTCCGCCGACCGTTCAAGGTCATTGAGCAGTCGGGCAAGATCCTCCTGGCCGGAAATGGTGGTGGGGTGATCCGGACCCAGCACGGACACACAGGCAGCGACCAGTGCACGCACTTCTGGCTCTGCTTCTTCATGCCGGCCCAGAATTCGCAGGACGCGTGTGAGACCGGACCGGGCGGACAACGCCTCTTGGTTATCGGGACCTCGCAAGCGAGCGCGGCTGTCAACAACGCTTCGATACTCGGCCTCGGCCTCCTCGGCCCGACCGACGCGCTCAAGCCCGAAGGCCAGCCACTCCTGAGCCCTCAGGGTCGCCAGATGCTCCGAGCCCAGAGCCTGCAGACGGCCCTCGTAGGCGACCTGAAACTGGGCCAGCGCCTCCTCGTGTCTCTCCTGACTGTTGAGAACGTGCCCCAGCGCCAGCCTCTCCTGCAGGACCGACTCCGGATCGGCACTCTCTCGTCGGGCATACAGCTCCACCAGATCCCGACGCTCCGCCTCGGCTTCCTCGTACCGACCCGCGTTCTGCAGCAGGCTGGCAAGGTAGTCGCGGGCAAAGAGTGTGTAGTTGTGTTCCGCGCCATGGACGCGCGCCGAGACTTCCACGACTCGGCGCAAGTGCTCAGCCGCTTCGTCGTGATCACCCAGCCGATTCAGAGCCAGCGCCAGATGACCTCGCAGATTGCGGGTCTCCAGATCCTCTTCGACGAGGCCGGCGAGCTGTTCCCGTACGACGGTCCGCAGTAGGTCTACCTCACCTCGCAAGTTGGCGGCCTCGAGCAGGACGGCCAATTCCTGCACTGTGGATACGCCCTTCCAACCGGACAGCGGATCCCTCTCATCCGTTGTCGCCAAGACCGTCGCAGCTTCCGACCGCACCGCGCCGGGCAAGTTCTCGTCCGCCTCGAAGCGTCGCAGCACCCGGATCAGCGGCGGCAGAACACGGTCCGAGGCACGTACCAACCCGGACGTGCCCTCCCCGCCTTCCGGTGCGGTCTCCCCGGGCTGCGCCAGACCCAGCCGGTGCAGGAGTTCCGGCGAGGCCGCCGCGAACGGCCGTGCCTGGTCCGAGACCGTGGACACGCCCCCGCCCACGCCGGTGACACGGGCCCTGAAGTCGGGTCCCGCGCCCTGGCGTTGCCTCAGGAACGCGGTCACCAGGTCCACCGTGTCCACGGCTTCGTCCGTGCGGACCGTGTCGAGGAGGAGGTCCGCCACTCCAGAGTGGAACTCGTACTCCCCCGGTGCGTGGTCCCGCTGGCTCAGCAGGCCGCCCAGGAACACTTCGGCGAGCTGAGCCGGGTGAAAGTTGACGGAGTGGTCACCGCTCGCCTGGTGGACCAGGCGCATCACCGGCAGCGTCAGGGGAAATACGGAGGCGAGGCGACCGGCAAGACGCCGGCCCTCGGGGGACGCACCTTCGTAGAAGCCGCGGACACGCTCCTCGGGACCGGGTCGGACGTGTTCCTCAGGACTCGGTGAGAGCTGCGCCTCGGCCACGGGCAGAGGCAATCGCGAAGGCGCCGGCAGGAACATCACCGGGAGCTCCGCGCTGCCCTTCTCATTCCCGACGAGCCCCGCCCACGCGCCCATCTGCTCCCCCGTCAGTTCCAGCAGGGGGATCGGCACCCCGCTGTACGGCGGCCGGAGACCCGGCGGCAGCAGCGGATGCGACACGGACAGGGCCCGGTTCGGCGCGGCGCGGCGGCCGGTGTGGAGCAGGAGACGTTCGGCGGGCATGCTCGACTCGGGCCACATGCGCGGCGGCAGCGGTTGCACCACCGCCACCGGTGCGCGCCGCGCCCAGTGCGCCAGCAGCCGCTGGACGGCTCCGGTGCCCCAGCCGGGACCAACGCCGTCCGAGAGAACAAGCACCGCCGTACGCCCGGACGGGTCGGCCATGTGTCCGTACGAGCGCCGGGGAGCACCGGGCGCGAACGGCTGCGCGCGAAGGATCAGGTTCTCCGCTTCGGAGCTGTCCAGGCCGAACGTGCGGACCTCACGGAATGTCCCCTGATGTTCGAGCACACTGCGCAGCTCAGCGGCGAGCTGGCGCCACAGCACCATGGACGGGCCGTCGTCCACGACCAGGGCGATGCTCAGCCAGCGTTCCTGTTCGGGGCGCAGCACGGCGTCCGGCAGACCGGTCTCGGCGATCCAGTCGGCACTGGCGGCCTCGTCCAGCCGGAACAGTCGTCGGGAAGGGACGCGTTGGCGCAGCGGTCGCAGGGCCCGGCTCAGGGAACGTGGCGAGGGGAGGGCGCGTACGCCGCGTATGTCGACGGTCCGCGCGGGCGTCACGGAGGTCCCGGTCCGTGGACCGGCGGCGACGTACAGCCCCGCGGGTGCCTTGCCCTTCTGCTCGAGTGAGGTCTCCTCGTCGTCCGTCGCGGTGTCGTCGTCGGGGACCGGGAGGATCTCGGTCCCCGATCCGGTCTCCACCGGCGGTTCGGATTCGCCGTCCGGTGCCGGGCCGGCGCCGGGCCCGCCGGTCACCTTTGCGGCCAGCCACAGGACATCGAGCAACTCATGGGTGGACAGCTCGACTCCGGCGTCCTCCAGAACCGCCCTCAGCCGGTGGATCATCTACGCGCCCACTTCGTCCAGGGAGCGCAGGACCGTCTCGTGGAGAGTCTCGTAGCTCATCGCCACTCCGGTCGACCGCAGATGGACGGCGTTCAGCAGTTGATCGGTGGCGAGTTCGAGCGCCCGGTTGTCCCGGAGGTCGAGGAACTCGGTGATGAGGCGTTCCGCTTCGGGGGTGAGCGCGCCCAGGTGCATGGTGACGATCTCGCGGAGCTGTTCCTCGCTGGGTTGCTTGATGTCGAGGCGTACGCAGCGCCGGAGGAAGGCCGGTGGGAACTCCCGTTCGCCGTTGCTGGTGATGACGACGACGGGGAAGGTACGGCAGCCGACCGTGCCGTCGGTGACGGTGACCTTCTCGTCGGAACCCGTGACACGGACGGGGACCCCGGTACTGCCCTTCAGCCGGGACAACTCGGGGATCTCGTAGCTGCCTTCTTCGAAGACGGTGAGGAGATCGTTCGGGAGGTCGACGTCGCCCTTGTCGAGTTCGTCGATGAGCAGCACGCGTGGCTTGTCGTGGGGCAGCAGCGCGGTGCCGAGCGCACCGAGGCGCAGATAGTCGCCGATGTCCGGCTCGGCGTCCTCGCCTCGTTGCATGGAGGCGTCACGGAGGCGGCCCACGGCGTCGTACCGGTAGAGGCCGTCGGCGAGGGTGGTGCGGCTGTTGACCGGCCAGTGCAGGACTTCCCCGAGGCGCAGTTCACGGGCGACGGCGCGCGCGAGCGTGGATTTGCCCGTGCCGGGCTTGCCGGTGACGAGCAGCGGCCGGTGCAGATGCAGCGCGGTGTTGACCACGTCACGGTCACCGTCGGCGATGACGTACGGGAACGGTGCCTCGGCGGGTTCGGGCGCCGCACGGTCGCCGAAACGCCGCCAGGGCGGAGGCTCGGGCCAGGTCACGTCGTGAGGTTTCCCGCCACCGCGGAACACCCCCCAGCCTTCGGTCGTCATTCGATGCTCCTCACAGTGGGGCGGACAGGGCGAGTGGGCGCGGCAGAGGAAGGTCCGGGTCGTCCCAGAGCATGGCGAGGTGTCTGCCCTGGCGGTCCGCCGCGGGGTCGCTGCCGCAGCGGAACTCACGGAGCCTGTGCGGCAGCGAGGGCAACTCACCGTCCCGGAGGACCGACTTGAGCTGGCTCGTGACGGTCCGAAGCTCCTCGCCGCGATGCCACACCAGCACCGGAATGCCGCTGTAGACACACACCGCGAACATCCGGGCGCGGGGGCGGGCGCGGGCCGGGACGGTCATGACCACACCGGGGGCGCTCGCCCGCTCCGACAGGGTCCGGTACAGATGTTCCTCGCCGAGGCCGTCGGGGAGCCAGTGCAGATCGTGGGTGGTCGACGCCGCGACCCGGTCCCACCGCCGCCGGTGGTTGGGCACGACGGGGTTCGGGCGCTCGTCGGCGGGACGCACCACCACGGGATAGTCCACGCCCAACGGGTGTTCCAGCGGGGTGCCGTTGGTGATGCCCCAGCGGTGCACGTCCAGGTCGAGGTCCGAGTACGGCAGGAAGAACTCGACGAGTGTCTCGTGCACCCGCCCGTTCTCGACCAGCAGCCGGTCCAGTCCGAGCCGTATTTCCGCCGGGAGGCTCGGTGTGTCCACCTTGACCAGGGACGTGGCGCTCCGGCCCGCGCGCGCCGACCACACCTGGTAGGTACGCCGCTGGTCTGTGCCGGTCTGCGGGGAGAGCTGGATCTGGATGCGGTGGTCGAAAGGGGTGGCGGCCGGGCTGATCGCGTCCGCGCGTTCCTCGGCGTACGTGCGCCAGGTGAGCAGGGCGTCCCTGGGGGTGTCGCTGCGTTCCGCGCACCGGTCCGACCATGCCCGTAAGGCGCCCCGGCCGGGCTCCGGGACTGCGGCGGCGGTCCGTTCGACCACGCGCAGCAGTTGGCGCGGGCTCGGCGGCCGGGGCGGCAGGAGCTGTTCCAGACCGTCCACGACCGTTTGTACGGTGTCGGTGTCGATACGCAACCCGGGCAGCTCGTGGCGGGCCGCGCGCACGAAGGTCTCCAGGAGAGGGGACTCGTTCTCTCCCAGAAGTTCTGCCAGTTCGTCGTACTCGGAGCGAAGTAACCACTCGCCGGGGCGCGTCTTCAGCGCTCCTCTGCGGGCGTCCTCCAGGGACGTCCCGCCCCGGGTCGACTCGGCGAGGACGTGGAGCAGCGTGGTGATTCCGTGGTGTGTGCCGAGGGCCTGGCCGACGAGATCACGGGCCGTCGGCGCGTCCTCGGAGGTGGGTGTGGCGCCGAGTTCCTCGGCCAGCCGCGCCCCGCAGGCGGCGGCCGCTCCTGGAGTGCAGTCGATCAGCGCGGTGACAGCGAGGAAGAGCTGCTGCTCGTCGGGGCCGAGGAGCGGCAGAGGGGCGAAGGTGAACTCGTGGCTGTCACCTGCCCAGTTGCGTACCGACACGGTGGGGATCTGCTGAGCCGTGCCGGCGTCGCGCCGCCGTTCGAACTCGTCCCTGACCCGGCCCCAGACCGCTTCGAGATCCGGTCCGGTGTCGCTCCGGCCCTCCGTGGCCAGCTCATCGAGCAGCACACGGGTGAACAGGCCTTCGCCCGCACGGTTCTTGGCCAGTCCACCTGGTTCGCAGGCGTGCATGGCGAAGACCTGTCGGGCCTTTTGGAACGTCGTGGTTCCCAGGAGCCGGTCGGGATCGGCCGCGTGCATCTGGGCCTGTACGGACAGGGGTTGCCGGCACGCGTCGATGACCACGGAGACTCTTCGGAAGTCGCGAGGGTCGAGCCTGTCCGACTGGAGCAGGTCCACCAGGTCTCCCGCGTCAAGGCCGATCAGGTCGTTGCTCCGGGCCTCCGGGTAGAGCAGACTCCACTGGCTGCCCTTGGCCTGAACTCCGTGACCGGCCCAGTAGACCCACAGCCAGTCGCCGGCGAGTGCGGCGAGCCTGTGTCTGAACAGGTTTCGGACGGTGGTCTGGTTGACCTGGTCGTACGTGCCGAGCCCGACCGCTTCGAGCAGGTGCTTGTTCTCCGGCCGGGGGGACGCCAGCAGTTGGACGTTCTCCCGTGGCACTCCCTGGCCCATGAGCCAGGTGATCATGTTCGCGGCGTCCCGTGCCGGTCCGTCCAGGCACCAGTCCCCGCCTTCCGCGTACTGCTCGACCGCGACGACCAGCGCGTGCGTACGGCTCCAGTCGGGCCCGCGCGCCGTCACGGCAGCTCCTTGGCGAGCCAGTCGTAGAGCTTGCGGTGGGCGAAGTACGCGGAGTGGGACCAGGGGAACGGCTGACGGGTGTCCACGCGGTGGTCCACGGCCCTGCCCGGGAAGACCTTGGAGGCGACGAATCCGAGCAGATCCCGTTCGTCGTAGACGTTCAGCCAGCGGGGGAAGGAGTCAGGCAGCGGCTCGCCGCGGCGCAGGCCGGTCAACGCGTCCATCTCGTAGAGGAAGGGCGCCTGCGAGCCGACGGTGACCAGCAGATCCACCTTCAGCGAGGGCTCCATGGCGAGGAGGTCCACGCACGCGATGCCGCCGAGGCTGTGAGCGATCAGTACCACCGGGCGGTCGGGGGCGGCGGCGCGGGTACGCCGCACGGTGTCGGCGATACGGGAGCGCAGTTCGGCCCCACGGGCCTGGTAGCGCAGGATGTCGCCGGTCGCCGGGACGGCCTTGCCGGTCATACCGCGGCGGTATCTGACGGCCAGCTCCGAGTGGTCCCAGAACAGGATTTGAAGTGCCTGGCCGCCGAGCCACTTCGCCGAGGTCCCGACACGGCCGAAGGCCCGGTCGGTGCCGCCGAGCAGTTCGGCGAGCTGCTCGGCGAGGGCGTCGCGTTCCGCGCCGTCCACGGGCAGCGGATCGTCGTCCCCTTCGGCGTCGTCCGCCAGGTTCAGGACGACGGCCGTGACCGCCCTGGCCGTGAGCGCGTTCACGCCACCGTCCTGGGGCGAGCCGGCTGGGAGCAGTACGAGTTCGGACGCGACCCGGTCCAGGGCCTGGTGGAGATACGGGGCCAGGTCGGGGGACACGTCCAAGCTCTCGGTGGGAAGCGTCCGGACCCTCTGCGCGAAGACCTCCCACGGGTCCCGCTGTCCCGGCACGAACCCGGCCGCACCGGTCCCGCCCGCCTCCGCTTCGGCCGCGTACGCCCGGAGTTCGGCGAGCGGGGCGGCGAGCAGGACGGCCCAGAGCGCCGTGGGGTCGTCCGCCGGGGGTTCGTCGAGCACGCCGCGGTTCTTGTCCCGTACGGGGATGGACGCACCGTCCAGACCCAGAGAAGCACCGCAGGTGTCACCCCAGTAGCAACGGACCATCTCGGCCTCGGGCCGGGCCCGGGCCATGCCGCGGGAGACCCGGGTGAACGACTTTTCGTAGGACTCGATCCGGACGCCCGTGCCGTGCACGAAAACGACGCTCGTCACCCTGGTACCCCCGCCTGTCCCACCCACAGTCCGTGTGCAGAACTGTACGACCAGTCGGGGGTCTTGACTGACAAATCAGCCGAATCACACGTCTTGCGACGAAGGGATTCGCCGGGCGGTCCGCGAGTGCGGACCGCCCGGTGATCAGGCCGGACGCCGGTCCGCCGTCTTCTCCAGTCTCAGCAGGTCGTGCGGCGTGATTCCCGAGGCCGTCGAGACGTCTTCGACGGCCTCGCCCCGGCGCACGGCGAGTACCGCCTCGATCTCCACATCGGCGCGTGCGGCGTCCATGGCCGCCTCGGCGTCACGCAGTCGCCGCACGGCAAGTTCGAGGTTCGGCAGATCCATACCGGAATGCTCGCACACGCTCACCCGGCCCACGGGTTGTCGACGGACCAGGTCGTGTCCTCCGTGAACGACGCCGCGTTGTCGAAGGCGCGCGGACCGCCCCGAGTCGCCATCCACACCTCCGAGTTGATGTGCCGCAGATAGCCGCCGGGCATGTTGTACGCGGCCAGCCGCACTCCCCCGGTGGCGGGCAGCGCGCAGAACGTGGCGTCGGCCCGGAAGAGCGCCGAGCCGTCACCCGCCTCCTTGTACACGCGGAACTCGCGGTGCCGCAGATACTGGCCGGGGTAGTTGCGGGACTCGAAGGAGTAGCAGCCGCTGCCCGCGAGGCCGGGGACGATCTTCCAGGTGGCGTCGTTCTTCAGAAGGCTGTCGCTGTTCGCGTCGACGGGCGCGGTGAACGCGAGTCCGTCCTGGTGGCGCAGGTACTTGCCGGTGTGGCCGGGTGTGGTCACCCGTAGCGACTTGTTCTGGCCGGTGGGCAGTGTGACCGGTGGCGGCGGGTTGCGTGAGGCGTCGACGAGGGCGAGGTTGGCGGCCCTGACGCGGGCCGCGTCGACCTTGACCACCTGCCGGTCGTACGTCAGCAGGCCGTTGGCCTCGTTCTCGACGTCGGTGATCTCGGTGTAGACGGACGCGGAGAGACCGCTGGGCATCTGGTTCTCGCGGATGGTGTCGATGAGCCCGACGAAGCGGTTGTTCAACGCGGCGACGCTCGCCTGGTCCTCGTAGCTGAAGCCGCCGCCCGGGTACCACTCGTGCCCCGGCACCTTCCAGCCGAGCCCGCCGAACTCGCCGAGGACGGCAGCGCGGGTGGCCGTCGGTGTCGTGGTGCCGGGACCGACGTAGATGTGGTTGTCGATGACGTCACCGTTGCCGCCGTCGACGGAGCCGCAGCAGTTGACGCCGCTCATGTTGTTGACGAGGCGGGACGGGTCGTACGCCTTGACCTCGTTCGCGATCCGGGCCTGGTCGTACTGGCCCCAGCCCTCGTTCTGGTTGACCCACATGACCAGGGACGGCGAGCTGCGGTGCTGGTCGATGATCCGGTCGTACTCCGCCTCCCACTGCACGCGCGCCGCGCTGTCCGGTGTCCGGGTGTCCATCGACGGCATGTCCTGCCACACCAGCAGCCCGAGCCGGTCGGCCCAGTAGAACCAGCGCTGCGGCTCCACCTTGATGTGTTTGCGGACCATGTTGAAGCCGAGGTCCTTGTGCTTCTGGAGGTCGTAGCGCAGCGCCTCGTCACTGGGGGCGGTATAGATGCCGTCCGGCCAGTAGCCCTGGTCGAGCGTGCCGGTCTGGAAGACGAACTTGCCGTTGAGCAGCGGGCGTTGAACGCCTCCCACCTTGCCGACGGAGATGGAGCGCATACCGGTGTAGCTGCCGACCGAGTCGACGGTCGTGCCACCGGTACCCGACAGCAGATCGGTCCTGATGTCGTAGAGGAACGGGTCCTCGGGGGTCCAGAGGTGCGGGTTCGGGATCGCCACCGAGAACTGGCTGTTCACGGGGCCGGTAGCGGTGACCACGGTCGTACCGCCGGAGGAGACCGTCACTCTGGCGGTGTGGCCGGAGATGCCTGCGCCCCGGACAGTGACCTTCAGCGTGTTGTCGGAGAGGCTGGGCACCATGTCGAGCCGGGTGATGTGGGCGGAGGCGGTGGGCTCCAGCCAGACGGTCTGCCAGATTCCGGAGGCGGCCGTGTAGAAGATGCCTCCGCCGGGATGCGGCGTGACGTCGTTGATCCGCTGTTTGCCCACGGCCTGGCCGCCGGTCTGGGAGGGATCGAAGACGGAGACGACGACGGTGTTGGTGCCCGTGGTCAGCTGCGGCGTGATGTCGTAGGAGAAGGCGTCGAATCCGCCACTGTGGGCGGCGCCCGCCTGCCGGCCGTTGACCCAGACCGTGGTCTGCCAGTCGCTCGCCCCGAAGTTCAGCTGGACGCGGCGGCCGTCCCAGTTCGCCGGCACGGTGAAGTTCCGCTTGTACCAGAGCTTGTCGCCCTGGGTGATTTTTCGCTGGATGCCGGAGAGGGCCGACTCGGCGACGAACGGGACCCTGATCTGCTCGGGGAACGCGGCGGGCTGCCCGGCGTTCGCACCGGTGACCGCGAAATCCCAGATGCCGTTGAGGTTGAGCCAGTCGGGGCGCGTGAGCTGGGGGCGGGGATACTCCGGCAGCGGGTTGTCGACCGGGACCTGGTTGGTCCACGGGGTGGTCATGGGGGACGGCTTGGGCTGCCAGGCGGCGGCCTTCGCCTCGGCGGGGCCGCCGGCCACCACCAGGCTCGCGCACATGAGCAGCAGTGCGCCGAGCCAGGCGGTCACGCGGTTCCGCGCGCGGCGGGCGCCCGCCGGATGTTGCCGGGTGGCTGTGGGGGTGGGGCGTCGCAGCGAGATGTACGGGACGTACGAGGCGTGCATGGTCGATTGCCCTCCTCGGTCATACGGGCGAGGACGGTGCTGGTGCGGCCCGTAGGCATCTTTTACATCGTTGGAAGTGGGCTGTACACCCTCCCGGCACGGGCCTGTTCCGCCGGGCTGCGCGGTGGCGCGGCAGGCGTGATGATGACACTGCCCGTCGCACCAATCCGTCCCACTCGCCTCTCGCACGCGCCCGTCGCACTCGTCCGTCGCACTCGTCCGTCGCACTCGTCCGCGAGCCGCCGCTCGCCCGGCAACGATCCGGTCACCGGTCAGCCGCCACCCGCAAACCACAAGGAGGACCACCCATGAGCGCCATCCCCGAAGACCCGGCGGTCGCCGCGTTCATCTCGGCGATCAACGGGGGGAACCGGGACGCCTTCTTCGCCGTCCTGGCACCGGACGCCACCATGTCCGACGACGGAAGCGAACGTGACCTCGCGGCCTGGGTGGACAAGGAGATCTTCTCCGCCGACGGCCGGATGGACGTCGAGACCGCCTCCGACGAGGGCCGCGCCCTGACAGCGGCGTTCACCAACTCGACGTACGGCACGATGCGGACGCGCTGGGCCTTCACGGTCACCGACGGCCGTATCAGCCGCTTCGAGACGGGCCAGGCGTAGAGCCCGTCCTCTTCACGCCGGACGACGCACCGGTGGTGCGAAGCGGCCGGGCCGCCCGACGCCGACGAGGGCTGCGACGCCACTGGCCACCGTCCACTGACGTCTGTTTCCACCTCAACCGTCGCCGAGGTCGAGGGATCGCCCCACGGATCGATGAGTCCGGGAAGACTTCCGAGTCACCACTGGGTCACTACCGACAGGGGGAGATCACTCCCCGCACGGTGAAGAGGAGAATCCGATGCGCCGACCGACACCCCACACCGCGCTGCGAAGGCTGGACGGTCTCGTGGGCGAATGGGACATGTGGGCCGCCGGACACCGAGCGGGCCCGGTCCGGACCGAGTTCGCCTGGCTGGAGGGCGGAACCCTGCTGGTCCAGCGCGCGGACGCGGGGCCCGGGACGGCGCTTCCGCCCGAGTGGCAGGGACACGCGCCCTTCCCCACGACGACGGTCACCGGCTACGACGACACGGCCGACGAGTTCACGACGCTGTACGCCGACGGCCGGGGGGTCGCGCGTGTCTACCGTACGAGCCTGACCGCCGGCGTATGGAAGCAGTGGCGCGCGGCACCCGGCTTCCACCAGCGGTTCGCCGCCACCTTCGACGAGGACGGCGAGACGATCACGGGCGGCTGGGAGCGGTCGGACGACGGCGAGCTCTGGGTGGCCGACTTCGACGTGACGTACGTCCGGCCCGGCGTTCGGCCCCGGCCCCGGACGGGCTGACACCACCCCTCCGGCGCCGAGGCGGGGCACGGTCAGGAGCCGAGCGCGTGTCCGGTCGTGGCGTCGACGTGGTCCGGGACCTCGTCGTGCCGGTCCCCGACCGTCGACGTCCCGGACGGCTCGAACATCAGGATCGCCGCGCGGGACGGGGCGTACGGCTTGTGCTCCGTACCGCGCGGAACGGTGAAGACCGCGCCCCGCGGCAGCGTGACCGTGCGCTCACCCGCGGGCTCGCGCAACGAGATGCGGAGCTCTCCTTCGAGTACCAGGAAGAACTCGTCCGTGTCCTCGTGGACGTGCCAGACATGCTCGCCCTCGACCTTGGCGACGCGCACGTCGTAGTCGTTGACGCGGGTCACGATACGAGGGCTCCACAGGGCGTCGAAGGAGGCCAGCGCCTTGTCGAGGGGGATGGGGCTGTTGGGTTCGCTGCTCATGGACCCATGGTCGTCCGATCCGCGCATCCGACGTGAGTGCTAGTAAGTGCATATGGCGCAAGAATCCTCGCACGGTCCCGACCGCGGCCTCCACCGGGTCGTCGTGATCGTGGACGAGAACTCCAACCCCTTCGAACTCGGCTGCGCGACGGAGATCTTCGGCCTGCGCAGGCCCGAGATCGGTCGTGAACTGTACGACTTCCGCCTCTGCTCCCCCGAGCCGAGCACCCTGATGCGGGACGGGTTCTTCACGCTCACGGGCGTGGCCGAGCTGGCGGTGGCCGACACGGCGGACACATTGATCGTCCCCAACCGGCCCGACGTCGAGGTGCCCCGCCGCACGGCCGTACTCGACGCCGTCCGCCGCGCCCACGCGCGCGGCGCGCGCCTCGTCGGCTTCTGCAGCGGGGCGTTCACCATGGCCGAGGCGGGGGTGCTCGACGGGCGCCGGGCCACCGCGCACTGGCAGTGGGCGGATGCCTTCCGGGCGCGCTTCCCCTCCGTACGGCTCGAATCGGACGTGCTGTTCGTCGACGACGGCGACATCCTGACGGCGGCCGGGAGCGCCGCCGCGCTGGACCTCGGACTGCATGTGGTCCGCCGTGACCACGGCGCCGAGATCGCCAACTCCGTCAGTCGGCGGCTGGTCTTCGCGGCCCACCGGGACGGTGGGCAAAGGCAGTTCGTGGAGCGTCCGGTGCCCGACCTGCCCGACGAGTCGCTGGCGCCCGTCCTGGCCTGGGCGCAGGAGCGGCTGGACGCCCCTCTCACGGTGGCCGACCTCGCGGCGCGCGCGTCGGTCAGTCCCGCGACGCTGCACCGCCGCTTCCAGGCCCAGCTCGGCACGACGCCGCTGGCGTGGCTCACCGGTGAACGGGTGGCCCTCGCCTGCCGGTTGATCGAGCGGGGCGAGTCACGCTTCGAGCTGGTCGCGCGGCGCAGCGGGCTCGGCACGGCGACGAATCTGCGTACGCTCGTCCGCCGCGAGACCGGCCTGACGCCGTCGGCCTACCAACGCCGGTTCGGCCCGGGGCCGAGCTGATGGCGCCGGGCGCGGTGACCGGAGCGGGTGAACGTGTCCGGTCACCGGCCCGGCCGGTGGGTGGTGTCCTCAATCGCCGGACGGGCTTGAAATGCCCGCCGGACGGGCTGCGTGTGCAGCCGTTCGGCGATTCAGGACTAGGTCCTGTCCGGCACTCCGTCCCCCATCAGTCCCCAGTGACGGCACGGCGTCGCCCTCACCGGTCCGCTTCGGTGTCACCGCCAGTCCCGCCGCCATCGTCGCCGCCGTCTCCGTCGCTGGTGAGCAGCGACGCGATCAGCTCCGCGAACTCGTCGGGCGCCATCACGCGCGTACCGAGCTGTTCGGCCTTCTCCCGCTTGGATCCGGCGTTCTCCCCCGCGACCAGGAGCGAGGTGCGCTTGGAGACGCTGGAGGACGACTTGCCGCCGGCCCGCTCGATCAGTTCGTTCATCTGGTTGCGTGAGAGATTCTCCAGCGGTCCCGTCATGGCGCCCGTGACCACCACGGTCATTCCGTCCAACGGACCGGCTTCCGCGGCCGATTCGCCGTCCTCGGAGGCCGTCGGGTCGTCGGACGGCGGCGTCGCGCCGGGCTCGGTCATGTTGACCCCGGCGGCGCGCAGCTTCTCTATGAGGTCCGCCAGCTCGGCCAGTTCCGCCACGATCGTCGGAGCCTTCTCCACACCGATCCCGTCGACGCGCTGCATGGCCTCCGCGTCCGCGGCGCACAGCACGTCCATGGACGCGAAGTGGCGTGCGATCCGGCGGGACATGGAGCGTCCGGTGCCGCGCACCCCGAGCGCGGCGAGCACGCGGGACAGCGGCTGCGCCTTGGCCCGTTCGATCGCGGCCAGGAGATTGTCCGTGCTGGTCTCGCCCATCCGGTCGAGGCCGAGGATCTGCTCGCGGGTGAGCGTGAACAGATCGCCGATGTCCGCGATGAGTCCCGAGTCCACGAGCTGGACGACGCGGGTCGCGCCCAGGCCCTCGATGTCGAACTGGTCGCGCCCCGCCGCGTACGAGATGGACGCCACGACATGGCAGTTACGGCCCCGCACACAGCGCCAGCGCTGCTCCGACTTGTCGATGTCGGAGCCGCACTGCGGACACACCTCGGGGAACACGATCGCCTTCTCGTCCCCGGTGCGCAGATGCGCCACGGGCGCCTCCACGCGGGGGATGATGTCGCCCGCCTTGTACACCATCACGTGGTCGCCGATCCGCAGGTCACGGCGGGTGATGTCGTTCGGGTTGTGGAGCGTGGCGTAGGTGACGGTCGACCCGTCGATCTCGACCGGTTCCAGGACGGCACGGGGCGCGATGGTGCCCGTACGGCCGACGTTCCACTCCACGTCCAGCAGCCGTGTCACCTTCTCGACCGCCGGAAGCTTCCAGGCGATGGCCCAGCGGGGCGCGCGGGAGCCCGATCCCGCCGACAGTTGGTCGGCCGCCGCGTCGGCCTTGATGACGATGCCGTCGATGCCGAACGGCAGCTCCGGGCGGAGCGCGCCGATCTCCTCCACCCGCACACGCACGGCCTCGGCGTCGGTCACCGTCCGGGGCGGAACGGTCGTGCCCGCCGTCGTGAGCACACCGAGGCCCGCCACGAGCGCGAGCACCTCGCTGTGCGGCAGTCCGGTGAGCGAGGTGGCCAGGTCGTCGCCGGACTCGGTGAGGGGCAGGGCCGCGTACGCGAAGAACGTCATCTCCACCTGGTACGGACGGTCCTTGGCCCGGACGCTGCCGGCGGCGGCGCTGCGGGGATTGGCGAACGGGGTCCCGCCGTGGCTCGTACGGAGCGTGTTGGCCTGCTCGAACTGCTCGGTGGTCATGAGGACTTCGCCCCGCACTTCGAGCGTGACGGGCTCGGCGAGCCGGTCGGGCAGGCCCGCGATCATCCCGATCGCGTGCGAGACGTCCTCGCCCGCCAGCCCGTCCCCGCGCGTGATCAGCCGGGCCAGCCGACCCGTCTCGTACCGGGCGGCGACGGCCAGACCGTCCAGCTTCGGCTCGACGCTCCAGCGCTCGACCGGCCGCCCGATCCGCCGCTCCACGGACGCGGCCCAGGTGGTGAACTCGTCTCCGCCGAAAACGTTGTCCAGGGACAGCATCGGCACCGTGTGCGGTACGTCCCCGACCACCGCGCCGCCCGCGACCTTTCCGCTGGGCGAGTCGGCCGAGATCTCGTCCGGATGGGCTTCCTCGTAGGCGGCTATGCCCCGCACCATGCGGTCGTAGGCGTCGTCGTCGAGAGCGCTCTCGCCCGACGCGTAGTAGGCAGCGGCGGCCTTCGTCGCGGTCTCCACCGCGACGGCGTAGGCGGCTGCGTCGACAAGAACGGCTGCGGGTGTCGTCATGCGTCTCATCTTGCCGCCCACCACTGACAACGCCCCTGCCCGAGCTGCGGGCAGGGGCCTGACCAGCGGTTTTGTCCGTGGTGAGGGCGGAGCGGCCGTCAGTCGGCGAGCCCGCCTAGCAGGTCCCAGGTGCGGCGCCGGTCGGCGTCCCCGGCGATCTCCGTGCCGGAGAAAACGACTTCCGTCGCCCCGGCGTCCCGGTAGCGACGGACCTCGGCGGAGACCGTCCGCTCGTCGCCGATCACTGCGACGTCGACGGCGCGTGTGCCGCCGGAGAGTTCTATGACCCGGGCGTAGGACGGGATCTGCTCGTAGAACGCGAGCGCGTCGGTGGCCCTCTCGCGGACCGCGTCGACGTCGTCGGTGACGACACCGTGTACGAGCGCCACGATCCGGGGCGCGGGCCGGCCGGCCGCCTCCGCCGCCGCGGTGACGGCCGGGACGATGTGCTCGGCCAGGGCGCGGGGCCCGGCGAGATAGGGCAGGATCCCGTCCGCCAGCTCCCCGCTGGCACGCAACGCCTGCGGTCCCATCGCGGCGACGAGCAGCGGCACGCCGGCGTCGGCTCCCGGCACGCGCGCGGGGACGGGGGTGTGCGCGGTGAGCAGTTCGCCCTCGAAGTCGGCGGTGCCGGTCTCGGTCAACTGCCGCAGGGCGGTGAGGAATTCACGCAGTCGGGCGACGGGCCGTTCGAACGGGATGCCGTAGCCGCCCTCGGTGAGGAGTTTGGTGCCGAGCGCCAGGCCGAGGTGGTAGCGGCCGTGGGTGGCCGCCTGCGCGGTCAGTGCCTGGCTCGCCACGGTGAGCGGGTGCCGTCCGAAGACGGGGATGGCGGACGTACCGACCTGGAGGGCCGGTACCTCACGCCCGACGATGGCCGCGAGTTGCGGCGAGTCGGCGCCGAAGGTCTGCCCGAACCAGGCCGACCGCAGTCCCGCCGCCGCGGCCTCCTCGGCGAGCCGTACGGTGGCGTCGATCTGGTTGTCGGATTCCGTCGCGTTGAGTGCTACTCCCACAGTCATGTCAGCGGAAACCAGCGCTCGTCGGCCCCACATTCCGTCGGTGTGTGACGGCTGTGTCAACTGTTGGACACGGCGCGGGGCCGAGACCCGGAGCAGGACCCTGGGCCGGACCCGGGGATCTGTCGGACCTCAGTGCGCGATGGAGTCGATCAGTTCGCGCGCTCCCTGCCGCAGCAGGGCCACCGCGACCGACGTACCGAGGGTGGCGGGGTCGAGCGGTCCGGCCCATTCGTGCGCGTTGAGGACCGTCTTGCCGTCCGGGGTGAAGACCCTCGCGCGCAGGGAGAGGCCGCCGCTGCGCTCGGCGTGCGCGAATCCGGCGATCGGGCTGTTGCAGTGGCCCTGGAGAACGTGCAGGAACATCCGCTCGGCGGAGGCTTCCTTGTAGGTGTCCCGGTCGCCGAGCGCGGAGACGGCGTCGATGGTGTCGGTGTCGTCCTCGCGGCACTGGAGGGCGAGGATCCCGGCTCCGATGGGCGGGCACATGAGGTCCACCGGCAGGATCTCGGTGATGACGTCGCTGCGCCCGATGCGCTCCAGGCCCGCCGCGGCCAACAGCAGCGCGTCGGCCTCCCCCGCCGCGAGCTTCTCCAGTCGGCGGTTGGCGTTTCCGCGCATCGGTACGCAGATGAGCTGCGGGTGGGAGGCGGCGAGCTGGGCGACGCGCCGGACCGACGACGTACCGACCCGGGTGCCGGCCGGCAGCTCGTCGAGGGTGCGTCCGGCGGGGTGGATCAGGGCGTCGCGGATGTCGTCGCGCTTGAGGAAGGCGGCGAAGACCGTCCCGGCGGGCAGCGGCCGGTCCGCGGGCACGTCCTTGACGCAGTGCACCGCGAGGTCGGCCTGTCCGGCGAGGAGCGCGGCGTCGACCTCCTTGGTGAAGGCGCCCTTCCCTTCCACCAGGGAGAGGTCGCCCATCCACTTGTCGCCGGTCGTCTTGACCGGGACGACCTCGGTCGCGATGCCGGGGTGGAGTGCGTTGAGTTCGGTGCGCACACGTTCCACCTGGGCGAGCGCCATCGGCGAGTCGCGGGAGACGATGCGGATCAGTTCAGGGGTGGACATGGCGGACACGATAGAGCGTCCGGCGGGTGCTTCCGTCATCCGCCCCGGCGCCATCTCCCCCGTGCGACAGATACGTTGGACACCTCGGGCAGGTGTGCGAGCGAAGCGGCCGGAACGTCCGCAACCTTTGCCGCTTTCGACGGTCATACCTGATATGACCAGACACGCCGTTGTCGCCCTGACCCTCGCCGCGGCGGTGGGCGGGCTCACCGCACCGACCGCACTCGCCGACACCATCCCTGTCCCCT
This sequence comes from Streptomyces sp. NPDC060366, assembly GCF_042725135.1. Classification (NCBI taxonomy): domain Bacteria; kingdom Bacillati; phylum Actinomycetota; class Actinomycetes; order Kitasatosporales; family Streptomycetaceae; genus Streptomyces; species Streptomyces sp. NPDC060366. Next base: position 269,229 of record NZ_JBHXDC010000005.1, read on the forward strand.
CCTCCGCTTCCACCGTCCCCACGGACCCGGTGATCACGGGCGTCACCGTCAACGGCGGGAAGGACGTGGTCGTCGGCACGACCGAGCGCAAGACCTTCACCGTCACCGTCCACGGAAGCGACGACTCGGGGCTCCACTTCGCCGATGTCGACCTGCTGGGGCCGAACGTCGGCTTCTACACGACCGACACCTTCTGCGAGAGCGCCACCGCCTGCACCACCGGATTCACCGTGGATCCGCGCCGTGATCCGTACAACGAGGGTTTCGATCTCAGCAACGCCAACGCGGGTGCCTGGTACGTGGACACGCTGGTGGACACCAACGACGGCGCCTCCCTCTACACGAGGCACGCCGGTGACTTCCGGCTCCAGCGCGCCGCCAGGCTCACGGTCAACGCCGCGCCCGAGCCGGTCGCGAAGGGGCGCACCATCACGGTCACCGGCAAACTGACGCGCGCGAACTGGGACTCCTACCGCTACGCCGGCTACACCGGGCAGACGGTGACGCTCCAGTTCCGCCCGAAGAACAGCGACACCTACACCACCGTCAAGACCCTCAAGACCGACGGGACCGGCAACCTCCGTACGACCGTCAAGGCCGCTACCGACGGTTACTGGCGGTGGAACTTCGCCGGTACGACCACCACGGCCCCGAAGAAGGCCACGGGCGACTACGTGGACGTCCGCTGACGGAGACCCGACCGCGGCGCCGACGGCTCGCAGGAGAGTAGGCGTCACGTCGCGGTCCTGACCTGAGGGCGTCCGGTACGCCCGACCACAGAGGTTCTGGCGCGATGGGGCCCTCCCGAACCATGACAGCCCGCCGCTCCACCGGAACGAGCGAGCGCGTGGGCTGACCAGCTCCCCGACGCCACGCTCCGGCGCGTTCGGCGGCACTTCCGTCGCGCCCGGCGAGACTTCGCGCGCCATAAAGGCGCCGTAAGCATATGGCCGAACGTGCGGCCACCTCCCTTCGAGGTGGGCGCACGGCGACGGCGACGTGTGCCCCGGGCCACCAGTTACCCGTACAGGTGAGGTTGGCATTTTCCGCGCATGGCGGCTCCCCCGTTGCGGAATGAACTCAAGGTTGCCCAACGTCACCGTAAGTGACCATCTTCGCTGTGGGAGTGCTGTGATGACCGGCGTTGATTCAGTACAGACCTGCCCCTTTCGCCACGACGACGCCCTGGAACCCGACCCCTTCATGACCCGGATGCGGACCGAGGCACCCGTCACCCGCGTACGTATGCCGTACGGCGAGGGCGAGTGCTGGCTGGTGACCCGGTACGAGGACGTGAAGACCGTCACCTCGGACCGCCGCTTCAGCCGAGCCGCCCTGATCGGACGGGACTTCCCCCGGATCACTCCGGCGCCCATCGCGCAGTCCGAGTCGATCAACCTCATGGACCCGCCCGCGCTCAACAGGGTGCGCAGGCTGATCAACAAGGCCTTCACCACACCACAGGTGGAGGCGCTGCGCCCCTGGACCCAGCGGGCCGTGGACGAGCTGCTGGACGCCATGGCCGAGAGCGGCCCACCGGCCGACATCGCGGACCACCTGGCGGACCGGCTGCCGCTGCTGACCATCTGCGAACTGCTGGACGTGCCGCAGGCGGACCGTCCCCAACTGCGGCAGCGCGCCATGGAGATGATGTCCATGAACGCCGCCGACCGGGATTCGGCCGTCCAAGCGAAGGCGTGGCTGCGGGCCTACTTCTCCGAGCTGACCGCGGAGCGCCGGCGCTCGCCCGGCGAGGACCTGATCAGTGCCCTCGCCACCGCGCGCATCGGCGACGAGACGCTCGACAAGGACGAGTTGACCGTGCTGGCCATGCTCCTGGTGATCACCGGCCACGACACCACGACGTACAACATCAGCAACATCGTCTACACGCTGCTGACCCGGCCCGAGTTGGCGGGGGAGCTGCGTGCCCGGCCCGAACTGCTGCCGCAGGCCCTCGAGGAGCTGCTGCGCCACATCCCCTTCCGGCAGGGCGTCGGCATCCCCCGCGTGGCCTTGGAGGACGTCGACTTCGACGGTGTCGTGATCAAGGCGGGCGACACGGTGCATGTGTCCTACCTGACCGCCAACCGCGACGAACTCGCCTACGGGCGGCCGGACGAGGTCGACTTCCACCGCGAGGATCCCGCCCCGCACATGACCTTCGGATGGGGCAGCCACCACTGTCTGGGCGCCCATCTGGCACGCATGGTGCTCCAGGTCTCCATCGGCACACTGCTCACCCGTTTCCCCGACCTTCGTCTGGCCGTACCGGCGGAGGAGGTGCGGTGGAACACCGTCTCGATCTGGCGATACCCGCTCGCCCTGCCGGTCACCTGGTAAGGAGCTGATCATGGCAACTCTGTGCAGACCCGCCATCGCCGTGCCCGACCACGTCATCACCATGGAACAGACCGTGGAGCTGGCGCGGGCGCTGCATCCCGATCACCCCCAACTCGACCTCGCCGTGCGGCTGATCAGCAACACGGGTGTCCGCACCAGACGACTGGTGCGGCCCATCGAGGAGACCCTTCGCCATCCCGGCTTCACCGCCCGAAACGACGCCTACGAGCAGGAGGCGAAGGCCAGGGTGCCCGAGGTCGTGGAGCGGGCCCTGGCCCACGCCGAACTCACGCCGCCGGACATCGACATGATCGTCTACGTGTCGTGCACGGGCTTCATGATGCCCTCCATGACCGCGTGGCTCATCAACAACATGGGCTTCGGATCGCACACCCGACAGCTGCCGATCGCTCAGCTGGGGTGCGCCGCCGGCGGTGCGGCCATCAACCGCGCGCATGACTTCTGCTCCGCGTACCCGGAGTCCAACGTGCTGATCGTGGCCTGTGAGTTCTGCTCGCTGTGCTATCAGCCGACGGACCTCGCGGTGGGCAATCTGCTCTCCAACGGCCTCTTCGGGGACGCCGTCGCCGCCGCGGTGGTCCGCGGCGAGGGCGGCACCGGCGTACGCCTGGAGCGCAACGGGTCCCATCTGGTGCCCGACACGGAGGACTGGATCTCCTACGCGGTCCGTGACACCGGCTTCCACTTCATGCTCGACAAGCGTGTGCCCGGCACCATGTCCGTACTCGCTCCCGCCATGCGTGAGATGGCAGAGCCGCACGACTGGGACGTCTCCGGGCTCGACTTCTACATCGTGCACGCCGGCGGGCCCAGGATCCTGGACGACCTCTGCCACTACCTCGACGTGCCGGCGGAGATGTTCCGCTACAGCAGGGCGACCCTCACCGAGCGCGGCAACATCGCCAGCGGCGTCATCTTCGACGCGCTGGACCGCTTCTTCGAGGACGGCGGCGCCGAGCACGGCGCCCGGGGGGTGATCGCGGGCTTCGGCCCCGGCATCACGGCCGAAATCACCCTCGGCACATGGTCGGTGAGCGGTCAGGAGAGCGGACACATCGAGCGGGAAGTGATCCTGCCGACGCCGGTCCTGATGTCGCAGCCGGACGCGGTCGGCTGACCTCTCGGCCGTTGCCGTCCTCGGGTGTCGTACGGGCCCTCGCCCCGTACGGCACCCGACGGCGGGCTCACGCGCGCTACCTCTGGCCGCCGATGCTGATCCCCGGGCCTTCCGGGCGCTCGTCCCTGTCGTGCGGCATCAGCTCGATCTCGATCCGGTGCAAGTTCTCGCTCGCCGCCGTCCCGCCCGCCTCGGCCGTGATGACGCCGATGTTCAGGCCCGCCTTGCCCGTGCCCTCGCGCCTTACCTGCACGGCGAATTCGACGTGCACGCGCTCCACCCGGAACTGGAGCCTGCTCTCCCGGCCGTTGCGCTGAGCTTCTTCCAACTCCTCGCGGATCCGGCCGATCACCTCGGCGAGACCGGCGGTCTCCGCACCGTCGTGCCCACCCCGTCCGCGACGTCCGTCACCCGCGACCATTCCAACCCCCTCGTTACGCAACGGGGGCCCGTTGTCACCCCCCGTGGTTATTGTTGTGCAGTATGAGGGAGCCCGAAGCCACTTCCAACTCAAGCGCGCAGGAAGGCCCTTGGCGCGTCCGGCTGGCCGAGGACGAGACCGGCACCGCTCCGCCGCTCGGCGCCGGGGTGCTGCTGCCGGGTGGGCTGGTGCTCACCTGCGCCCATGTGGTGCTGGCCAAACCCCGTCGCAGGACGGACGGTTCATGGGGATCGGGCCGCCGTGGCGATCCGCTCCGGCCGGTCGACACGCTGTACGCGGAGTTCCCCGGAGCACCTTCGAACCCGCCCCTGCGGCTGCGCGCCGAGGTGCTGCCCGAGCATCTCGCGCCGCCGACCTCGCAGTTCAGCGGCGACATCGCCCTGCTGCGGCTGGCCACCGTGCCACCGGTGGAGACCGCCGTGCTGCACCGCCGTATCCCCTCGCGCGGCACATCGGTGCACTCGGTCGGCTACACGGACCGGCTGCCCGGCGGCGAGCGCATCGACGCCCGTCTCATGGGGCTCGGCGGCCCCGCGCGCTATCCCGAGTGGGTCCAACTCGACCCGGACGGCGGGTCGTACGCGGTACGCCACGGGTACAGCGGCAGCGGTGTGGTCACCGAATCGGGCAAGGTGCTCGGCATCCTGGTCCACCAGTTCGGGACCGAGCACTACCCGGTCGCGGTCAGCCACGCGTACATGATCCCGACCGACACCATCCTGCGATATCTGTCAGTCCTGCGGCACCCGCCGGCCGAACAGCTGGAGGAGTTGCAGGTGACGGGGCCTCCCGCCCTGTCACCGACCATCCCGCGCGATCCGCCCGGAAGCGGTTCGACCCGCGCTCTCGGACTGCGCCGCAAGGTGACCCACTGGCTCATCGACTCGCTTCCGATGACGGGCACGACAGCCACGGCCAACGCCCCCGCCCCGGTCTCGGATCCGGTCTCCGGCGCCGACCCGGCGGCCGGCCGGCGCGCCGCCACGGAGCCGGTGGAGGTGATCTTCGCCCGCGACGACCGTCATGACGACATGTCGGCGATCCACGCCACGCTCAACCTCGCCGACCGCGAACGCAATCCGCGGCCGACGGGCACGACCGGCGCCTCCGAACCGCCCGCCGGATCGATCGACATCGCCGTGGACACGACGGACTTGACGGCCGGACAGCTCATCGCGCTCACCGCCGAACGCATCGGACTCACGGGACCGGCCGGGTCTCCCCGATCGGAGAGACCCGGTGGACACGGCGGAGGCGACGGAGACGACGGACCCGAGGACTACGACCGCGCGCTGGCCCGGATCGCCGGGGACAGCCCGCCAATCGCCGCCGCGTTCCTCTCCGTCGACCGGACCGCCCCGACCGGCGAGGCCGCGATACCTCTCCTCAGGGCGTTACGGCAGAGCGGTCAGACCCGGCTGCTGCTCGTCTTCCGCGACCCGGCGTCCCCGTCGCTCGAACAAGTCGTGGACACGCTGCTCGACGACGGCTGGGCCGAGCGCCGCACGACGGCCGTCGCAGGGCGGCTCGACGTACTCGCCGAGCTGGAGCGAAGATTCCGCAGGCTCAACGCGTACCCCGGTGTCCGGCGCATCACCGACGCGCCGCGGCCGGTCCACCGCCGGCTGACCACGCGGCTCGCCGAGTTGCGGACGGTCGGCGGGGTCCCGCGCAAGAGCGCCGCCCTCGCCCACGACCTGTTCCTGCTCGACATCGACGTCGAGGACGCCATCCAGCGGACGGGATCCGCCGTAAGGCTCCTCGACCGCCCGTACGCACCGGGCGAGTACGTCGTGAGTCCACCCGGTGACGGCCTCACCGATCTGCCCCACATCACCGTCGAGGACCCCGACACGTTCGTCGAGCCCGAGGCGGAGGCGGCGAAGGAGTCGGAGTCCGGCCTCGTACGCGGCCAGGAGCTGCACCAGCAGTACAAGGTCGTCGGACTGCTCGGCGAGGGCAGTTTCGGGCAGGTGTATCTCGCCCGCGACCAGATGCTGGAGAACCGCCCGGTGGCACTGAAGGGCGCACGGGACCCCGGCGACGCGACCGACCGGCGGATCTCCCGCCTCGAACTGCTGCGGCTGGTGAGTCTCAACCACCCCTCCATCATCAAGGTGTTCAACTACGCCCGGCATCCCGGCCGCCCCGAGCTGCCGGAACACCCCGCGAACAACGCCCGGTTCATCGTGATGGAGTTCGCCGACGGCGCACCGCTCCAGTGGGTCGCCGAGCAGATCGCGCGCGACGAGGCGCCGTTCGACGGCTATCGCGTCCATGAGTTCATCGCCGCCTACGGCCTGCGGATCCTCGACGCGCTCCGCTATCTGCACGACGAGGAGGGCTTCGTCTACGGCGACCTCTCCCTCACCAATGTCATCCACTGCGGCAGCGGCATCAAGCTCATCGACGTCGCGGGCGTACGGAAGATCGGGCACGCGGGCCCGGTCACCTATCGGGCGCCCGAACTCGGCACGTCCACCGAAGTGACGGTCGCGGCCGATCTGTTCGCGGTCGGAGCGGTCCTGCGGGAACTCCTCGACCGGGTCCCCGCCCACCCCGTCGACCTCGGTACGACCTCACTCCTGCGCGTCCTCAACAGGGCGCAGGCGGCGCGCCCCGAGGACCGGTTCGCCGACGCGCGGGAGATGGCGGTCCAACTGCACGGCGTGCTGCGGGAGCTGCGCTCGCTGCGCCTCGGCGAGGAGACGTTCGAGCCGTCGCCGCTGTTCTCCGCCGCGCCCACCGCGCTCGACGGCGAACTCGGCAAGGCTCCGCCGCTCGAACAGTGGCGGCACGGGGGCAACGACAAACGGCCGCTGACGATAAGGCCGCCTCGGCCCGCCGAGGTGGCAGTGGGCCTGCCCGTACCGAGACCGAGCCGCCAGGACCCCAACTGGAAGGAGTTGCGGCGCACGTCGTACGACGATCCGGCCGGTCTGCTCCAGCTCAGCGCCGACTGGCAGCTCTCCCCCGAACTGGCCCTCCTGCGCTGCCGTCTCCATCTGGAGGCCGCCCGCTACCAGCCGGCCGGCGCGGGCTCGGGACTGGCGTCCGCGAAGGCCGAGTTGAAGCGGGCCGAGGCCGCCGTCGGCTCCCTGGCCGAGTACGACTGGCGACTGCGCTGGCACCGCGGTCTGCTCCAGCTCGCCGCGGACGACGTGGAGTCGGCGCTCCGGTCCTTCGACGGGGTCTATGCGGCGATTCCCGGCGAGTACGCGCCCAAGCTCGCGCTCGGCTACTGCTACGAGATCCTCGACCGGCCGGAGGAGGCGATGGTCTTCTACGGCGCGGTGTGGAAACGCAACCACGCGCTCGGCAGCGCCGCTTTCGGCCTGGCCCGTATCCATCTGGCCGACGGCGACAGCGGACCTGCCCTTGCCCGGCTGGAAGCCGTCCCGCCCGACTCGCGGCACCGCACGGCCGCCCGCACCGGCATGGTGCGTATCCACGCCGACCTCTCGGCCGAAGGGGGCCCGCCGAGTGTGGACGCGGCGAAGCAGGCGTGCGTGGCGCTCCACCGGCTGGCCCGGTACGAGGGGCTGACGGACCGTCACGCCCAGGAGCGGCTGCGCACCGACCTGTTGGAGCTGCTGCTCCGGCTGGTCACGACGGCCCCGGAGCCGGACCCGCTGCGCGCGCTCCGTGAGTCGCTGGACAAGGAGATCCCGATCCCCCTCACGGAACACGATCTGCGGGAGCAGCTGGGCGTGGGTTACGAGCGGCTCTCCGAGCAGGTGCCGCGCACCGCGCTCCGTGAGCACACCTCCCTGGAGAGAGCACTGCTCGACAACGCGTACCGCACCCGCCCGTTCGCGTTCAGCCACAGCCGGGGTGAGCGGCGTCAGGGCAGGCTGCGGGGCTGGCGGCCCGGCCGGCTGCGGGGCCTGCTGGGCGGCCGGGCCGCGAACCAGTCGCAGGCGCCGGACACCGGGGGCATCGGCGACGACCGCTGGAACGCCTTCACCGGGGAGCGGTGATGGGCAGCCGGTTCGCCGTACGTTCGCGGCTCCGGTCCGCCCTGACGGCGGGCAGGTCGGCCGGGGCCGCCGTATGGCGGTCGGTGTGGCTGCCGATGTGGCGCCGGTCCTCGGGCCGTACGCCCGCGGGCCGGCGGCGGCACACGGCTCAGTTCCTGTTCAGCCGCATGCTGCTGCTCCCGGCGCTGGCACTGACCGTCCTGGCGCTGGCCGGGACGGCGTATCTGGACCTCAACGGCCGTACGGAGCAGTTGCGTGAGCGCTACGCCCCCGCGATGGTCGAACTGGCCCATGCCAGGACGTCGTTGGAGCTGGCGCACCGGGAGGCGAAGCTGCGGCTGCGCGGGGACGGCGGAAGGCCGCTGATCCAGACCGATCTCGTCGGGCTCGGGGAGAAGTACCCGTCGCTGCTGACCGAGGCGGCGCAGAGCCTCAACAACGCGGCCCAGACGAAGGCGCTGCGCGCCGAACAGGAGCAGGAGGTCCGTGTGGTGTCCGGGCTGGTGGTGGCCTACGACGACTGGATCGGCTGGGCCGACAGCCACCACGACAGCGAGGTACTGCGTACGGCGGGACTGGACTACGCCGCGAGTCTGCTGGGCGCGCCCAAGTCATCCGATGACACGGCCGTCCTCAACCGCATCAAGGCCCTCGAAGGGGAGTTGAGAGCGGACGCGGCGGAGCTGTCGGGCTGGACCGGACTCTCCACCGTGACGGCGTGGGCCGCGCTGCTGGCCGTGCTGGTCTTCGTGTTCGCCGTTGTCGGCACGCTCGACTTCGTCCTGGCACAGCTACGGGTACGCAGCCCGCTGCTGACGCTGTACGCGCTGCCGGTCCTGCTGGCACTCGGCGTACTGGTGCTCGGGGCCGCCGGTCAGCAGCACGCGCAGCGGAAGGTGGCGGAGGCGGGCGTCGCGCTGGCCGCGGTGAGCCCGACGGCACAGGCCGGTACCCGGATCGAGGTACTGGACGAGGAATTGGCCGCTGGTCTGCGCGGTACGCACCCGGGCGCGTGGACGCTGGCCGCCGAACTCGCCCTGGCCGTCGGGGCGGTGGGCGCGGTGGCGTCGGGATTCACACTGTTCCACTACGGCCGCAGACACCTGCGGATCCTTTGGAGGACGCCATGAGGGCTCCGTACCGACTCGTGCGCTCGGTGCTGGCGCTTGCCCTGCTCGCCGGGACCGCTGTCGTGTCGGCGGGCTGCGTGGCGCAGGAGAAGCCGACGCTGGTGGTGCTCGGTCCGTGGACGGGCGGCGAGGCGATTCCGTTCGAGAAGATGCTCAAGGAGATGGGCAGGCAGAAAGGCCGGAACTATGTGTACGAGGGCACGCGCTCGCTGAGAGAGACGCTGGTCGCGCAGTTGCGGACGGAGTCGCCGCCCGACGTGGCGATCCTCAACGGCCCCGGCGAGTTGGCCCAGTACGCGCGCGACGGGGACGCCCAGCCGCTGCCCCCGAAGGTGGCGGGCCGGGCCATAGAGCCCTGGGCCCCGCGTATCACCGTTCCGGACAAGCACGGGAACATGGAGCAGCGTGCGTACTGGGCCCCGGTCCGGGTGGATCTGAAGTCCATCGTATGGAGCAGACCGGGCGAGGAGAAGGCGGCCGCCGAGGACGCCAGGTGGTGTCTGGGTATGGCGTCGGGCGCGACGTCGGGGTGGCCGGGCACGGACTGGATCGAGGACCTGCTGCTGCAACGGGAGGGACCCGACGTGTACGAGCGGTGGGCCACCGGCGCCCTGGGGTGGACCGACAAGCGGGTGAAACGGGCGTGGCAGGACTGGGCCGCCGTGCTCGCCACCGACGTGGAGAACGCCGAAGAAGCGATCACCATACCGTTCGAGAGTCTGGGCGGCGGCAAGTCCGGGCTGCTGAACAGGGGCGACTGCACACGCGAGCATCAGGGTGCCTTCGTCCGCCGCCACTACGGTCTCGACGTGATGCCCGCTCCGACCTCCGACTTCGTCGAGGGGCTGCCCGCAGACCAGAACGTGTTCGAGGTCTCGGGCGACATGGCGGCGGTGTTCAAACCGAGCGACGCCGCGTGGGAGTTGGTGCTCGAACTCACCTCGTCGGATGCCCAGGACGAATGGGGCGAGGCGGCGAAAGCGGGAGAGCAGCCGTTCTTCCCGACCGGTACGGGGGGAACGAAGGGTGCGACCCCGGCATCGGAGGAAGTACGGCGGATGCTCAATGGTGCCGAGCGGATCTGCCTCGACGCGTCCGATGCCATGCCGTCGACGCTGCGGGGCGCCTTCCAGCGGGCAGTACTGGAGTTCCTGGAGAATCCGCTGGACGAAGCGGTACTCGACGGTCTGCTCGGCCAACTGGAGGCGGAGCGACTGCTCCAGAAGGGGGCGGGGGCGTTCGTCCTGGACGATCTGTGCGACGTGCCACCCGGGACGTCGTCGGCCGGGTGAGGCCGTGGCCGGACCGTCCTCGGTCGCCGGACAGGATCACCGAGCCTGTCCGGCGACCGGGGACGGAGCCGGTCGTCAGGGTGTGATGGCGATGTTCGTCAGGCCGCGCCCGCCGGTCACCGTGTTGTTCGAGTGCACCGTCGTCCGGCAACCGGCCGTGTCGGCGGTGACGTTGATGGCGAGCTGCTTGTCGCCTGTGGCGCCGGTGAGGTCCGACTTGTTGCCCCGGAAGACGGTGCCGCAGCCCCAGCCCGACTGCTGCGTGTGGGTCTCGAAGCCGTTGTTGGTGGTGTTCTTCCCGGTGTTGTTCTCGACGAGCGTGTTGTTGCCCTTCACGTCGACCCAGGAGTCGTCGAAGTTGGCACCGGTCAGCCCCCGGCCGTCGAAGGTGTTCCCGATGATCTTCGCTCCGGTGGTGCCCTCCTTGATGTCGATCGCCTCGCCGCCGACGTCGGGGCCGATCGTGTTGCCGATGATCTGCGCGTTGTCGCTCTTGTCGGAGGTGCCGCCGGCCGAGCCGACGTACACGCCTTCGCCCATGCCCCGGCCGTCGTTTCCGGTGTCGTAGATCCGGGAGTTCTTGATGACTCCGTCGCGGCTGGTCTTGCGGAAGTGGACGCCTTCCATGTCCAGGTCGTGCACGACGACGGAGTCGATGACGACGCCGTCGGCACCGTCAGCCATGATCCCCTTCTGGGCGCCGGTGAGGGTGATGCCCTTGACGGTCCAGTACGAGGCTCCGTTGAGGTGCAGCACGTACCCGCCGCCCGCGTTGAGTACGGCCTTCTCCGAACCGATGAGCGTGATACGGGAGTTGGCGGTGCCGGCGACCAGCGCCTTGAAGTTTCCGGTGTAGTTGCCGTCCGCGAGCTGGATGGTGTCTCCGGGGCGTGCGGCGGTGAGCGCCGCCTTCAGTTCGGCGGCGGTCTTCACGTTGATGACCGCCGCGTGGGCCGGTGCGGCGGCCACGGAGAGCACGCCGGCCGTCGTGGCAACGGCGAGGAGAGTGGGGAGCAGCCTTCGGGTACGCATCGCAAGCGCCTTCCTGCGGAGAGGTGTGGGGTCTCATATGCGAACAGGGGACGAGCTTGTGAACACAGGAGCTGACTCGTCACGGTAGGGACACCAGCCGACCGCGTCAAGGTCCGTACCAATAGCGGGACTTCCCGTATCTCGACGGCCCTCCGGCCCGCGACACGCCGACATTTCGGTAATCCCGACTCCTTGCAATGCACGCACGATCGATCGTACTTTTATGCCATGACGACAGCGGCGAACACCCTCACCGAAGAGACCGACCCCCTCTGCCTCTCGCCGGCGCGCGCCGCGGGGCTTCTCACCGGCGCCCCGTGGCGACGGTTCGCGGTGGCCGGCGACAGTCTGGCGGCCGGGACCGGGGATCCGAGCCCCGGCTACGCGAGCCTGCCGTGGGGCAGCCGGGTCGCCGACACCTTGCGCCGTGTCTGTCCGGAGCTGGCGTATCTGAACACCGGCACGATCGGAGCCACCACATCCGACACGCTGGACCAACAGATGGACGAGATCGTCGCGTTCGGCCCGGATCTGCTCCATATCTCCTGCGGGGCCAACGACTTGTTCCGGCGGCAGCCCGACTTCGAGGTCATCGAGGGTATGGCGCGGCGGGTGTTCGAGCGGGCGGCGGCGACCGGGGCGCGGCTGACGACGTTCACCCTCGGCAGGGCCTTCGACGTGTCGGCGTTCCCCGACTTCCCCCAGCGGGTGCGCACGCTCAACGCGATCACCTCGGCCCTGGCCGCGGAGCACGACGTGGTCCTCGTCGACATGTGGGACCACCCGCTCAACTCGCGGCCGGATCTGCTGAGCGCCGACCGCATCCACTTCTCGACGTCGGGTCAGGCGGTGATGGCGTCCGAGGTGGTCAAGGGACTGGCGCGGGTGATCGACGCACCGGCGGCCACCACGACCTGGTGGTGACGACCGCCGGAACAGCGGGGCGGCGACCCGCGTACGTACACGCGGGACCGACCGCCGCCCCGCCGCCCGTCAGGCGTTCGGGTCGAACGGGATGTCGGCCGGCTTCGCCTTGGCCAGATGCGAGTTGAACGTGCTGTCCTTGATCCCGAGCGTGGCGCTGCCGAAGTCGGCCCCGCTCAGCTTGTCGCGCAGACCGGCGGGGTAGCCCTCCCAGCCGACGAGCGTCGGGTACTGCCAGGTGCCCTTGTGGTTCTCCGGCGGCTCGTCGCCGGTGCTCGCGGCGCGGAAGGCGTGCGTGCTGCCGCCGTCCTTGTGGTAGACGATCTTGGCGTGGGTGCCGTCGAACTGGATCTGGGACCGGTTGTGGACCGAGAAACCGCCGTGGGCGGAGGTCGACACGTACTCGACGTTGTTGTCCCGCACCCACACCACGACGTGTTCCCAGTCGTGGCGGTGTCCGGCACTGCCGCCGCCGAGCGAGACCTGGTCCTTCTCGAAGTAGGAGGCGTACATGATCGCGCACCAGCCGTTGTTGCACTTCTCGCGCGAGTAGCCGTTGGTGTTCTCCAGGTCCGACAGGTCACGGCAGTTGCCGTTGACGTCACCGCCCATGCCCAGGCCGGGGGCGATGGTGCCGTCGGGGCCGATGGCGGGGCTGGCGTAGCAGCCGTCACCGTCGTAGTCGTAGGCGGGCTGGAACGTCTGCTCCTGTCCGCCCGCGTTGCCGGGCAGGGCCCGTGGGGGGTCGGCGTGGGCGGTGGCCGGTGCGGCCACCACCAGTGCTACGGCTCCGACGAAACTCGTGAGGGCGATCCTCCCGAGCCGTCGCGGCGAACGTGTCCGCTTGGCCGAGGGCCAACTCTTCTTCACTGCGTCCTCCTGGTCGAACCCGCCGTGGGGAGCGGGTAGGGCCGGGCCGCCATGGCACACATGTCATCCATGTCGTGCTCATGGCGGCCCTGATCACGCAGAGTCTGCCCGGAGTTGACGATCACCCGCAGCCGAATCAGGGCATCGGACGGCCGTGGCCCCGCGCGTGGTCCGGCATGCGGCTCAGCCCTCGACGTCCTCCGTGCCGAGCGACTCGTAGCGCGCCCGGTCCCGGCGGCGGATGCGCAGGGCCATCCCCACTCCGACCAGGAACAGCACCGGAAGCGGCAGCAGCAGGGACCAGTTGACGGCCGGGCCGGCGGCCGTGAGGAGGTCGAGCTGGGAGATCGAGAGCCACACCAGCACCACCAGGCCGACGGCGGCAATGGCGGGTGCCACCAGTACGCGCCAGGGCGAGTGTCCGCGGAGGTTCTTGGCGAAGAAGCAGACCACCGCGAGCGCGGTGAGCGCTTCGAGCGCGAGGATGCCGAGCACACCGGGCGCGGCCGACCAGAGGAAGACCACGAGGTACGGGTCGGCGCCCAGGACCATCGCCAGGCCGAGGACCAGGGCGTTGACGGCGGTCTGTGCGACCGTGCCGCCGACCGGTGCGCCGGACCGCCGGTGGATCCTGCCGAACGAGGTGGGCAGTACGCCCTGCCGGCCGAGCGCGAAGAAGTAGCGGGACGCGGCGTTGTGGAAGGCGAGGGCGGCGGCGAAGGCGCTCGTACAGAGCAGGATCTGACCGAAGTCGGAGGCCCACGCGCCGACGTAGTGGGTGATCGAGGCGAACGTCATGTTCGCCACGTCGTCACCGCCGGCGAACGCGAGCGCCCCGTCGGAGCCGTACGCGACGAACACGCACCACACCGAGAAGGTGTAGAAGACCGCGAGGAAGCCGATGGCGATATAGGTGGCGCGCGGGATCGTACGGGCCGGGTCGCGGACCTCCTCCGCGTAGAGCGCGGTCGCCTCGAAGCCGATGAATCCGCCGGCGGTCAGCACCAGCAGCGCCCCGAAGCCGTCGTGGGTGATCAGGCTCGGTGCGAAGACGCTGACCGTCGGGCCGCTCGCGCCGCCCTTCACCAGCACGAACACCTCGTAGATGACGAGCACGAGCAGTTCGAGCCCGAGGGCGATGCCGAGCACGCGGGCGCCGAGCGTGACCTTGGAGTAGCCGAGGAACGCGACCGCCGCCGTGCCGACGACGGCGATCAGCTGCCAGGGGACGTCCACGCCGAAGAGGGACGAGAAGGTGTTCGCCGTGTAGTAGGCGAAGCCGGCCAGCAGACAGACGGCCATCGCGTTGTACGCCACGAGCGCGACCAGCGCGGAGCCGATGCCGAGCGGGCGGCCGAGACCACGCGCGATGTAGGAGTAGAAGGCACCGGCGTTCTTGATCATCGGGCTCATCGCGGTGAACCCGGCGGCGAAGAGCAGCAGGATCGCGCCGGGCACGATGTAGCCGTACGCGGCCGACTCGCCGCCCGTACGGATCGCGAGCGGCACCACGCCGGCCATGACCGTCAGGGGCGCGGCGGCGGCCACGACGAAGAAGACCAGGTCCTTGGTGGTCAGCCCGGCGTTGGCGAGGCGGACCGGCCGGGGCTCGGCGCCGGGGCCCGTGTCCTGCCCCTCGGCGCGTGTGTCAGACAAGTTCGCCATGACGGTCCTCCCCCGCGGGCAGCTGCGTTCTCTCGTCCGTCCGGTCGACCCAGACCTGTGTGCCGCGCTGGACGCGGACTATGTGCTCCCGGCCGTATGCCTTCGCGGTGTCGAGCGGGTTCAGTCCGAGCGCGAGCACGTCCGCGCTCTTGCCGACGGTCAGTGAGCCTGTGACGTCGTCGACCCGTAGCGCGCGTGCGCCGTTGAGCGTGGCGGCGACGAGGGCGTCCATGGGCGGCATGCCCGTCTCGATCATCGTCCTGACCTCGGTGAGGGTGGAGATCCCGAAGGGGACGGTCTCGCTGGAGAAGCTGTCGCTGCCCACGGCGATGCGTACGCCGGCCGTGCGGGAGGCGTTGAAGTTGTCGGCCACGCGGTTCTTCTCCTTCTCGACCATCGTCTCGCCCCGGTACGACTCCAGGCCCTGACGCGGCGGCGGCGGGTAGTGGTCGAACCACGGGCCGAGGAACAGCTGAAGCGTCGGTACGTGGACGACGCCCTGGTCGCGCATCATGTCGATGCACTCCTCGTCCAGCTCCTCGCCGTGCTCCAGTGTGGCGACCCCGGCCCGCAGACAGTCCTTGGTCGCCGCCAGGGACTCGGCATGGGCGAGGACCGGGGCGCCGACCATACGCGCCTCCCGGACGACCGCGCGAAGTTCGTCGAGGTCGAAGTGCTGGTCGGTCTCCAGCTCCTTGTCCCACATGCCGCCGCCGGTGGCCCAGATCTTCACGGCGTCCGAGCCCATGCGGTTCAGCAGCCGGACGGTCTTGCGGATCTCCTCGGGGCCGTCCGCGAGCAGTGCCCAGGGGTGGCTGCGCTGGACGAGGTCGCAGTGGAGGTTGTGCGCGTCGCCGTGGCCGCCGGTACGGGAGATGCCGGGGCCGCAGGCCACGATCCGTGGTCCGGGCAGTCTGCCGGCGTTGACGGCCCGCTTCAGGCGCAGCCCGTTGCGGGAGATGTCCCGGATGGTGGTGACGCCGTGGACCATCAGTTCGCGCATCTGGACGGTCGACTCGACGGCCTGCTGAAGATCGTCCTCGATGACCCACTGGGTGAAGTCGGAACTCTGTGTGCCGCCGAGATGGGTGTGACAGTCGATGAGGCCCGGGACGAGGGTCGCGTCGTGGAGATCGACGTGTTCCGCCGTGCCGGGCACCTGTACCTCGGCCTCGGTGCCTACCGCGGTGATGACGCCGTCGGTGATCACGAGAACGGCGTTGTCGACCGGGTCGGCACCTGTCCCGTCGATCAGTGTGGACGCATGGAGAGCTTGTATTTTCGTTGCCATGGAGCACCTCTACCGTCAAAGTGATGGCAGGAAGCTAGCTCCACGATCGATATGGTGTCAATGAGTCCTGTCGAGTAATCTCCTGACGAAAGTGGCGGGTCCAGCGGACCCGACGGCCTTCCACACCCGAGGAGCACCGTGCGACACGGACAATTCAGCGGCCTTCGGCCCGCCGACCTGGACGAGACGGACCGGACTCTGGTCCGCATCCTCCAGGCGGACGGGCGCACGCCGGTCGCCGAACTGGCACGGACGGTGGGGCTGTCGCACGCGGCCACACGCCAGCGGCTCAACCGGCTCATCGCGGAGCGCATCGTCGCGGTGGGCACCATGACCCACCCGGGCACACACGGTCTCCACCGCTCGGCGATGGTGGGGATCCGGTGCGACTCACGGACCCGGAGCGTCGCGGAGAGCGTGTCGAAGCTGGACGAGGCGTACTACGTGGTGACGGGCATGGGCGCGTACGACCTCATCGTGGAGGTCATGGCGCGGGACGACGCGCACCTGCTCGACCTGATCGCGTCGATCAGGTCGATCACCGGGGTGCTGTCCACGGACGTGACACTGATCGCGGAGACCACCAAGTGGGTCTACGCGCCGGACTTCACGGGCTGAGCGGCTCCGCCGTTCAGACGCCCGCGGTCTCGCGCGGCCGGCTCCCCGCGAACGTCACAACCAGTTCGCCGTTCTGGGCGTCGACCAGGATCGTCTCGCCGTCCTCGACGTCCCCGCGCAGCAGCGCCCGGCCGATGAGGGTCTCGACCTCGTGGGAGATGTAGCGGCGCAGCGGCCTGGCGCCGTAGACGGGGTCGAAGCCCTGGTGGGCGATGAGTTCGCGGGCGTGCGGGGTGAGGTCGACGCCGATGCGGCGTTCGGCCAGACGCTCGCGCAGTTCGTTGAACTGGAGCTCCACGATGCGCTCGATCTGGTCGAGGCCGAGCGGCTTGAAGAGCACGATGTCGTCGACCCGGTTGAGGAATTCGGGGCGGAAGTGGCCGCGCAGCTCGGCCGTCACCAGTTCGCGCGCGTCGGGCCTGATCTCGCCGTCGGCGGTGGCGCCGTCGAGCAGGTGGGACGACCCGATGTTGGACGTCATGATGATCACCGTGTTGCGGAAGTCGACCGTGCGGCCCTGGGCGTCGGTGATACGGCCGTCGTCCAGGATCTGGAGCAGGGTGTTGAAGACGTCGGCGTGCGCCTTCTCGATCTCGTCGAACAGGACGACGGAGTACGGCTTGCGGCGCACGGCCTCGGTGAGCTGGCCGCCCTCCTCGTACCCGACGTAGCCGGGAGGCGCGCCGACGAGCCGGCTGACCGTGTGCCGCTCCTGGTACTCGCTCATGTCGAGGCGGACCATGTTCTCCTCGGAGTCGAAGAGGGCCGCGGCGAGAGTCTTGGCGAGTTCGGTCTTTCCCACTCCGGTCGGCCCCAGGAAGATGAACGACCCGATGGGCCTGCGCGGGTCGCGGATACCGGAGCGGGCCCGGATGATGGCGTCGGCGACCAGCCGGACGGCCTCGTCCTGTCCGATGACGCGCTCCTGGAGTATCTCGTCCAGGCGCAGCAGCTTCTCGCGCTCGCCCTCCTGGAGCCGTGCCACGGGAATGCCGGTCCAGGCGGCCACGATCTCGGCGATCTCGTCCTCGGTGACCACTTCCCGGAGCAGGCTGGACTCGCCCTGTTTGACGGCGAGTTGTTCCTCCTCGGCGGTGAGCCGGCGTTCCAGGTCGACGGTCCTGCCGTAGCGCAGTTCGGCGGCCCGGTCGAGGTCGTAGTTCCGTTCGGCCTCCGCCGCCTCGCGCCGCGCCTGTTCGAGCTCCTGGCGCAGGTCCTGGACCCGGCGGATCGCCTGGCGCTCGGCTTCCCACTGCGCCTGTGCGGCATCGGCCTCGCCGCGCAGATCGGCGAGTTCGCGGCGCAGTTCGTCGAGCCGGACCTGGCTGGCGGGGTCCGGCTCCTTGGAGAGCGCGGCCTCCTCGATCTCCAGGCGGGTGACCCGGCGGGTGATCTCGTCCAGTTCGGCGGGCATGGAGTCGATCTCGGTACGCAGCCGGGCACAGGCCTCGTCCACGAGGTCGATGGCCTTGTCCGGGAGGAAGCGGTCGGAGATGTAGCGGTGGCTGAGGGTGGCCGCCGCCACCAGGGCGGTGTCCTGGATCCGTACGCCGTGGAAGACCTCCAGCCGCTCGCGCAGCCCGCGGAGGATGGAGACGGTGTCCTCGACGCTCGGTTCGTCCACCAGCACCTGCTGGAAGCGCCGTTCGAGGGCGCCGTCGGACTCGATGTGCCGGCGGTACTCGTCCAGGGTGGTGGCGCCGATCATGTGGAGTTCGCCGCGGGCGAGCATGGGCTTGAGCATGTTGCCCGCGTCCATCGCCCCCTCGGGGCCGCCTCCGGCGCCGACCACGGTGTGGAGCTCGTCCACGAAGAGCAGGATGCGCCCGGCGGCGGCCTTGACCTCGTTCAGTACGGCCTTGAGGCGTTCCTCGAACTCACCGCGGTATTTGGCGCCGGCGACCAGGGACCCCATGTCGAGGGAGAAGACGGTCTTGTCGCGCAGTCCTTCGGGGACGTCTCCGCGCAGGATGCGCTGGGCGAGCCCTTCCACGACGGCCGTCTTGCCGACGCCGGGGTCCCCGATGAGGACCGGGTTGTTCTTCCGTTTACGGCTGAGGATCTGGGTGACGCGGCGGATCTCGGCATCGCGGCCGATCACCGGGTCGAGTGTGCCCGCGCGCGCCTCGCCGACCAGGTCACGGCCGTACTTCTCCAGGGCCTCGTAGGCCCCTTCGGGAGTCGCGGAGGTGACGCGCTGGTTGCCGCGGACCCGGGTGAGCGCGGCCAGGAAGGCGTCCGTGGTGACGCCGTGCTGCTTGAGGAGGCGGCCGGCGGGGGTGGCGGAGCCCTCGTCGACGAGGGCGAGCACGAGGTGTTCGACGGAGACGTACTCGTCCTTCAGGCGGTGCGCCTCCTGTTCGGCTGCGTCCAGCAGCCGGCTGAGGCGCTGGGTGACGAAGACCTGGCCGGGGGTCGTTCCGGGGCCGGTGGTCCGGGGCCTGCGGGAGAGTTCGGCCTCCACGTCGGTGCGCAGCGCGGCGGTGTCGGCGCCCGCCTGGTCCAGCAGACGGGGTACGAGTCCGTCGCGCTGGTCCAGGAGCGCCAGCAGCAGATGGTCGCCGTCGGTCTCGTTCTGCCCGAGCCGCAGGGCCACGGTCTGGGCGTCCTGGAGGGCTTCCTGGGACTTCTGGGTGAGCCGGTTCATGTCCATGTCTGCTGATCACTCCCGGTACCGCTGCGGCGCAGCGCGGTTTCGAGGCGGGTGATGCGGTCGAGGAGGTCGACCACCACTCCGAGCGAGGCGTAGTTGAGGCAGAGGCCGACCCTGAGCCGTTCCAGACGGGCGAGGTCGAGCGGGGCGCTCTGGGCGAACCGGAGCCGGCCGGACGCCTCCCGGCGGGCGTCCAGCAGTCCGAGGGCGACGAACTTGCGGACGACGTCGGGGTGCAGCCCCGAGCGGCGGGCGACGGTTTCCAGGGAGAGGCCGGGGAGCGGCACCAGCGCGTAGACGGTGCGCCGTGGGGTGGTCACGGTGTCCTCCTCGGGTCGAAGTCGGAGGCTCCGGCGAGCTGTTCGAAGAGGTCGCGCTCGCGGTCGGTGGGGTGCGGCGGCACCGTGATCCGCAGTTCGGCGTAGAGGTCGCCGTCCGGTCCGCGCGGGTTGGGCAGGCCCTGGCCGCGCAGCCGGAGCCGGCGTCCGCTGGAGGAACCGGCCGGGACGGTGACCTTGGCGGTGCCCTGTGGTGTGGGGACGGGAAGGGTCGCGCCGAGCGCGGCTTCCCAGGGGGTGAGGGGCAGTTGGACGGAGAGGTCGCGGCCCTGGACGCGGAAGGTGTCGTGGGGTGCGAGGCGCACCCTCAGATAGAGGTCGCCCGCGGGTGCGTCGCCGCTGCCCCGGCCGCCCTGTCCGGCGAGGCGGATCCGCTGCCCGTCGGTGACGCCGCGCGGGATGTTGACGTCGTACGTCCGCTGTCCGTCGGGCCCGCCGAGGGTGACGGTGCGGTGGCCGCCGCGGTACGCCTCCTCGACGGTGAGGGTCAGTTCGGCCTCCTGGTCGGCGCCGGGCACCCGGCTTCGGGCCCCCCGGGCACCGAACATCCCGCCGAAGAGGTCTTCGAAGTCGATGCCGCCGGGGCCTTCGGAGCCGCCGAAGGGATCGCCGCCGTCGCCGTGCCCCCGGACGTGACGCACCCGTCCCCCGCCGCCGGGGCCCGTCCGGCCGCCGGGCCATCCGCCGCCGCCCGCGCCCGCTCCGGCCGCCACGCGTTCGCCGTATGCGTCGTATGCGTCGTAATCCTCCGGTATCTGGCGGAAGTCGGCGCCGAACCGGTCGTAGCGCGCGCGGGTCTTCGGGTCGGAAAGCACGCTGTACGCCTCGTTGAGTTCCTTGAAGCGTTCCTCGGCGCCGGGATCCCTGTTGATGTCCGGGTGGTACTTCCGGGCGCGGGCGCGGTACGCCTGCTGGATCTCCTCGGTGGTCGCGGTGCGCGGCACGCCGAGGGCCTCGTAGAGGTCGACTGCCATGGGCTCGTCACTCCTGCCGCTTGCTGACGACGGCGGCCATCGGGCGCAGTTGGTGGCCGGGGGTGCCGTAGCCGGGGCGCAGGCACTTCACGACCGTGCCCGGCTCGGTGCCGGGATCGTCCACGACACTGACGACCTCGTGTCTGGCCGGGTCGAAGGGGACGCCGGTCTCGTCGTCCCTGGGGTAGCCGAGGCGGTGGAGGACGTCGACGGCCTGGTCGCGTACGGCCTTGACCCCCTGGACGACGGAGTCGGAGCCGGACTCGGCGTGGGTCAGGGCGAGTTCGAGGTTGTCCAGCACGGGCAGCCATTCGGTGCAGACGCGGGCGCGTTCCGCCTCGCGTTCCCGTGGCAGCTCCTTCGTATGGCGTTTACGGAGGTTGTCCAGGTCGGCGAGGGCGCGTCGCCAGCGGTCCCGCAGTTCCGAGGACTCGGACGGCTCGGCGGACTCGGGCGTGGCCGGCTCGGGCGTGGGGGACTCGGTGGCTTCGGTGGACGGGCCGGAGGAGCCGGGTGATCCGGGCTCGTTCGGCGTACCGCCCGCGGACGGCGGTTCGTCCACCGGTTCCGGGGAGTTGGTCATGGCGGCGGCTTCAGCTCTTGTCGAATTCGGCGTCGATGACGTCGTCGTCGGCGTCGCGGGATCGCGAGTCCTCCTCGGTCCCGCGCTCCTGTCCGCCTCCGTCACCCGTGCCCGGCGCAGGTCCGGCCCGGCGGGCGGCCAGCGCCGCGTACACCTGCTGGAGTTCGGAGGTCAGCGACCTGGCCCTGGCCGGATCCGACTCGTCCTTGACGGCCTGGCGGGCGTCGGTGACCAGCATCTCCGCGCGGGCCTTCTCGTGTTCGGGCGCGGAGTCGCCGAGTTCGGTGAGGGTCCGCTCCACCTGGTAGGCCACGGTGTCGAGTTCGTTGCGCGCGTCGACGGCCTCGCGCAGTGCCTGGTCCTCGCCACGGTTGCTCTCGGCCTCGCCGACCATCCGCTCGACCTCGGAGGGGTCGAGGTTGGAGCCCTCGCTGATGGTGATGGACTGTTCCCTGCCGGTCGCCTTGTCCTTCGCGGTGACGTCGAGGATGCCGTTGGCGTCGATGTCGAAGGTGACGTCGATCTGTGGTTCGCCACGGGGCGCGGGGCGGATGTCGGTGAGCTGGAAGCGGCCCAGCACCCGGTTGTCCGCGGCCCGTTCACGTTCGCCCTGCACCACCACGACGTCCACGGCCGGCTGGTTGTCCTCGGCGGTGGAGAACGTTTCGGAGCGGCGGACGGGGATCGTGGTGTTCCGCTCGATGATCTTCGTCATGACGCCGCCGCGCGTCTCGACGCCGAGGGAGAGCGGTGTGACGTCGAGCAGCAGGACGTCCTTGACCTCACCCTTGAGGACACCCGCCTGGATCGCGGCGCCGAGCGCCACGACCTCGTCGGGGTTGACGCTCATGTTGGGGTCCTTGCCGCCGGTGAGCCGGCGGACCAGTGCCTGTACGGCGGGGATACGGGTGGAGCCGCCGACCAGGATGACCTCGTCGATGTCCTGGTCGCTCACCTTGGCGTCGGCGAGCGCCTGCTGGACGGGGTCCAGACAGCGCTCCACGAGATCGGCGGTGATCTGCTCGAACGTGGACCGCATGACCGTCTCGGTCAGATGCTTGGGGCCGGAGGCGTCCGCGGTGACGAAGGGCAGGCTGACCTGCGTCTGGCTGACCGAGCTGAGTTCGGTCTTGGCCTTCTCGGCGGCTTCGAAGAGCCGTTGCAGAGCCTGCGGGTCCTGTCGCAGGTCGATGCCGTTCTCCCGCTGGAAGGTGTCGGCGAGGTGATCCACGAGACGGCGGTCGAAGTCGTCGCCGCCGAGGTGGCTGTCACCGGCGGTGGAACGCACCTCGACCACCCCGTCCCCGACGTCGAGGACGCTCACGTCGAAGGTGCCGCCGCCGAGGTCGAAGACGAGCACGGTCTCGTGCTGCTTCTTGTCCATCCCGTACGCGAGCGCGGCGGCCGTCGGCTCGTTGATGATGCGGAGCACTTCGAGGCCGGCGATCCGGCCGGCGTCCTTGGTGGCGGTGCGCTGCGCGTCGTTGAAGTAGGCGGGCACGGTGATGACGGCTTCGGTGACCCGTTCGCCCATGGACTTCCCCGCGTCGTCGGCGAGTTTGCGCAGCACGAGCGCGCTGATCTCCTCGGGGGCGTACAGCTTTCCCCGTACGTCGATACGGGCGACGCCGCCGTCGCCCTCGACCACGTCGTACGCGACGGCCTTGGCCTCGTCGGATATCTCGTCGTAGTGGCGGCCTATGAAACGCTTGGCCGAGTAGATGGTGCCCTTCGGATTGAGGATCGCCTGGCGCCGGGCGAGTTGCCCGATCAGGCGCTCCCCCGAGTCGGTGTATCCGACCACGGAGGGTGTGGTGCGGGTGCCCTCCGCGTTGGGGAGCACTCTCGCCTCGCCGCCCTCCCACGCGGCGATCACCGAGTTGGTGGTACCGAGATCGATTCCTACTGCCTTGGCCATGGAAGAACTCCTCAGAACTGCCGCTCCCAGGCGCTCGGCCGCAGACATTCGGCCCGCCGCGACGGCGGGGCCGGGCCCGGTGAACCGCTCCGCGTCGACGAGGCCGTTGAGCGTCAGGGCCTCGTCTTCTTCCTCGCCCCGCGGGTCGTGCGCCCGGTGGCCGGCGCATGCCACTCACTGCCGTCCAGTTTCACATCATTTGCCATGGCATGCGAAAGGTGCGAGCCGTGGTGCGCGTCGTGTGAGGTCAGCGGCGGTACCGGGCCGCGTTGGGCGGGCGCCCCGGCGGGTACTCCGGGGTGGGCGGAGTCACGACGGCGGGGATGGCGCGGGCCTCGGCGACTCCGCCGTGGACGGTGAGGGCGTCGCCGTAGTGGTGGATCCGCAGCGGGGCACCGGTCGGGAGGGTGTACGTGGCGGTCGTCGGGGTGATCTCCACACGGAGGTGGCGGCCCTGGAACTGCATCGTGAACGCGAGCCGGCTGATCTCCTCCGGCAGCCTCGGCGAGAAATCCAGCCTGTCCCAGCCGTGCCTCATCCCGCCGAAGCCGACCACCAGCACCATCCAGGCGCCCGCGAGCGAGGCGATGTGGAGACCGTCCCGCGTGTTGTGCTCCAGATCCTCCAGGTCCATCAGCGCGGCCTCGGTCAGATAGTCGTAGGCCAGGCGCAGATGTCCCGTCTCCGCGGCCATGACCGCCTGGCAGCAGGCCGACAGGGAGGAGTCGCGGACGGTGAGGGGTTCGTAGTAGGCGAAGTTGCGCGCCTTGTGATCGGCGTCGAAGTACGAGCTGCACTTGACCATCGCCAGGACCAGGTCGGCCTGTTTGACGACCTGCTTGCGGTAGATGTCGAAGTACGGGAAGTGGAGCAGGAGCGGGTACTGGTCGGGCCGGGTGTTCTCGAAGTCCCACACCTGGTGCCGGGTGAATCCGGCGTCCTGCTCATGGACCCGCAGCTCACTGTTGTAGGGGATGTTCATGGCGTCGGCCGCGTCGCGCCATGTCGCGCTCTCCTCGTCGTCCACACCGAGCCGGGCCGCGACGTCGGCGTTGCGCTCCACGATGTCCGCCGCCGCCGTCAGATTCGTCCGGGCCATCAGATTCGTGTACGTGTTGTCGTCCACGACGGCGCTGTACTCGTCGGGGCCGGTGACACCGTCGATGTGGAAGGCGCCGTGGTGGTCGTGGTGTCCGAGCGACCTCCACAGCCGCGCCGTCTCCACCAGCAGTTCGACGGCGCAGTCACGCTCGAACTCCTCGTCGTGCGTGGCGGACAGATAGCCCAGGGCCGCGTCGGCGATCCCGGCGTTCACATGGAAGGCCGCCGCGCCGGCCGGCCAGTACGCCGAGCACTCCGAGCCGTCGATGGTCCGCCAGGGGAACGCGGCTCCCCGCAGCCCGAGTTGCTCGGCGCGCTCACGCGCGGCCGACAGGGTGCTCTGGCGCCAGCGCAGCGCCTGTGACACCGCGTCGGGTGAGGTGTAGGTGAGCAGCGGCAGGACGAACGCCTCGGTGTCCCAGAAGGCGTGCCCGTCGTAGCCGGAGCCGGTCAACCCCTTGGCGGGGATGCCCCGTTGCTCGGCGCGGGCGCCGGCCTGGAGTACGTGGAAGAGGGCGAAGCGTACGGCCTGCTGGATCTTCTCGTCACCGTCCACCTGTACGTCGGCGCACTGCCAGAAGTCGTCGAGGTAGGTGCGCTGTTCGTCGGCGAGTCCCTTCCAGCCGATGCTCGCGGCACCGGCGAGAGCGGCGTCCACCTGGTCGGAGACGGCGGGCAGCGACCGGGTGCTGGACCAGCCGTACGCGACGATCTTGTCGAGGCGCAGGGTCTTGCCCGGGGCCAGGACGGAGGTGACGGTGAGCCGGGCGATGTCGTCGTCGGACTCGCACTCCGTCGTGGTCGGCTCGGGTCCGGACACTACGTGGTCGGCCGCGGCGCCGACGCGCAGACCGCTGTGGCGTGTGCGGTGCACCAGCCGCAGCCGGTTTCCGGAGGCGAAGGTCTCCTCCGCCTCCAGCGGTGACTCCAGCGCGACGGCGGCGCGGGGATCGGCCGCCGCGCCGGGCAGTTGCTCGTTGGCCACCAGCTCGGACTGGATCACGATGCGCACCTCGGTGTCGACCGCCTCGACCCGGTAGGAGACGGCGGCGACCGCGCGCTGGGTGAAGGACACGAGGCGGGTGGAGCGCACCCGTACGGTGCTGCCCGCCGGTGAGGTCCACTCGCAGGTGCGGTGCAGCAGGCCGGTGCGCAGGTCGAGCACCCGCTCGTGGGAGCGCAGGTGCCCGTAGCGCAGGTCGAAGGGCTCGTCGTCGACCAGCAGGCGGATGATCTTGCCGTTGGTGACGTTGATGACGGTCTGGCCGGACTCGGGGTAGCCGTAGCCGGCCTCGGCGTACGGCAGGGGATGCAGTTCGTGGACGCCGTTGAGGTAGGAGCCGGGCAGACCGTGCGGTTCGCCCTCGTCCAGGTTGCCGCGCCAACCGATATGGCCGTTGGAGAGGGCGAAGACCGACTCGCTCTGCGGGAGCACGTCGAGGTTGAGTTCCGTCTCCCGGAGCGACCAGGGCTCCACCGCGTACATCGAGTCGGTGATCATGCGCGGGGCTCCCGGTCGGCGAGGTCGGCCAGATCGGTGACGACCGTGTCCGCGCCGTGGGACCGCAGGGCGTCGGCCTGGCCCACCCGGTCGACGCCCACGACGTACCCGAAGTGTCCGGCCCGGCCCGCCTCCATGCCCGCCAGCGCGTCCTCGAACACGGCGGCGGCCGACGCCTCGACGCCGAGGTCGCCCGCCGCCGCGAGGAAGGGCGCGGGGTCGGGTTTGCCGGGCAGTCCGCGCTCCGCCGCGACGACCCCGTCGACACGGGTGTCGAAGAGGGCCTCGGCGTCGATCGCCCTGAGGATGTCGCGGCAGTTGGTGCTGGAGGAGACCACGGCGGTACGCAGCCCGGCCGCCCGGACGGCCTTGATGTAGCGCAGCGAACCGTCGTACGCGTCGACGCCGCCGGCCTTGATCCTCTTCAGCAGCCGGTCGTTCTTGCGGTTGCCCAGTCCCTGGACGGTGGCCCGGTCGGGCGGGTCGTCGGGCGCGCCTTCGGGCAGTTCGATGCCGCGCGAGGCGAGGAAGGTGCGTACGCCGTCGGCGCGGGGAAGGCCGTCGACGTACCGGTTGTAGTCGGCGACGGCGTCGAACGGGCGGAATTCCCCGTCACCGCGCTCTCGCAGGAACTCGTCGAATGTCTCCTTCCAGGCGGCCGCGTGGACGACGGCCGTCTTGGTGATGACACCGTCGAGGTCGAACAGACAGGCCTGGATTCCGTCCGGGAGGCCGAGTTTCGTCATGCGGTGCACCTTCTGGCGTGGAAGGGAGCTGCTTTCCCGGCAATCGTAGGGCGGTCGGCCGGACCGGTCCTCGGGAACATTCACCGCGCGCCGTCTCCGTCCGGCGCGGGAAAACCTGGAAAACCCCTGCGGGAATCCGGAAGGAATCCGGGCGGGAGCCTTGCGGGAATCACGGGGAAATCCCTCGGCGGGCCGACGGCCCTTCGCTCATTCGGCGGTGGCGGTGTACGGCTCGATGCCGGGCGGGATGCGTACCGCGATCATCGCGATGTCGTCCGTACCGGCGTCACCGAGGGCCACGACGAGTTCGTCGCAGAAGGTCTCCAGCGGGGCGCGGGCCAGCGCGGCCGCGTGTCGGCGCAGCCGTGTCA
Organism: Streptomyces sp. NPDC060366; assembly: GCF_042725135.1. NCBI lineage: Bacteria > Bacillati > Actinomycetota > Actinomycetes > Kitasatosporales > Streptomycetaceae > Streptomyces > Streptomyces sp. NPDC060366. Next base: position 296,139 of record NZ_JBHXDC010000005.1, read on the forward strand.
TGCCGTCGTCGAAGGTCTCGCTGCGGCGCTCGATCAGCCCGTCGGTGTACAGCAGGACCGTCGAGCCCGGCGGCAGGGGTTCGGTGGCGTCGGGGCGGATCGTTTCGGGCACCACGCCGAGCAGTATGCTCCGGCCGCCCTCCAGGAAGCGGGTGTCGCCGTCGCGGGTGATCAGCAGCGGGGCGGGGTGCCCGGCCACGGCGTACTCGAAGACCCAGGGGCTGTCCGGTTCGGGCTTGGCGAGCAGGCCGTACAGACAGGTGAGGGTCTGTCCCGGATAGAGGATCTCGTTCGCGGCGTCCAGCCGGGCGAGGATCTTGCCCGGCGGTTCCTTGCGGTCGCAGGCGATGCCCCGCAGCATGTTGCGCATCTGGCTCATGGCGACCGCGGCCCTGAGGTCGTGGCCGGTGACGTCGCCGATGATCAGGCTGAGGGCACCGTCGGGGAGCTGGAACGCGTCGTACCAGTCGCCGCCCACTTCCGCGCTCGCCCGCGCGGGGTCGTACCGTGCCGCGATCTCCAGCGGGCCGCCGTGGGGCAGATCGGGCAGCAAGGAACGCTGGAGCCGTTCGGCCGTGTGGGCGATCTGACCGTGCAGGCGCGCGCTGTCCACGGCCATGGCGATGCGGTGGGCCAGGTCCTCGATCAGCGGCAGCCGGTCGTCGTCGTCGAGTCCGTCCGGGTCGGTGCGCACCAGGGTCAGCACGCCGAGCACCTGGTGGCGGGCGCGCAGGGGGACCAGTACGGCGCGGTGCGCGCCCAGTTGCTCGAAGGTCCGCAGCTCGACGCGGTGCAGGGCGTCGGCACCCTCGTCCGGGGCGGGGAAGTCCGCGAGACGCAGGGGCCCGGCTCCCCGCAGGGCCCGCGCCAGCGGGGCCTCGGAGGATTCGTCGGCCCGCGGGAGCAGCGCCTCCAGAAATCCGGAGGGCAGCACATCCGGCTCCCGGTGCTCCACCACCGCGCGGCGCAACTGCCCCTCGTTCTCGACCAGGTCGATCGCGCACCAGTCGGCCAGTGCGGGGACCAGCACCCTGCACAGCCGGCGCAGCCCCTGTTCCAGGTCGAGCGTGCTGGACAGCGCCTCGGACGCGTTGGCCACGATGGTCAGCCGGTCCAGGGCGTCCTGAAGGGCGCGGTCCACGTCGAAGGAGGCGTCCCCGGGCGTCGAAGTGGTCACGTCGGGCTTCCTCCTCTGCGTACGACGCCGCGCTCCACCCCTGCGAGGTGCGCTTTCGACGTCCGGACGCGCCCGAGCGTATCCCTCCGGAGCGAATCGTCCTCTTCAGGAACCGAGCTGGTCGAGGAAGGCGTGGAGATTCGCCCGGGTGCGCTCGATCTGCTGCTCCACGGTCAGGCTCTCCTCCATACGACTGCCGGGCGCCGCGGCTTTCTTTCCGCGCAGATACAGGGAGCACGCGAGATCGGTGCACATGTACAGCCCGATCGAATTCCCCTCCCGGCCCGCCTTGCCGCGTTTCCGCGCTGTCATCAGCGACACACCGCCGCCCGGATGCGTGGTCAGACAGAGGGAGCACATGCTGCGATGCAGATAACCGCGGCGACGCGCGGGATAGCGCAGCGTCACGCCGACGAGTGCGCCTTCTCTTTCGGCGACGAGATAGCCGCGGTCGGGCGCCGAGAGATCGAGCCAGCCCAGGAAGTCCAGATCGCCCCAGGGCCGCTGGTCGAGGTCGCGCGGCAGCGGAAGTCGCGCCGCCTCCCCCTTGGAGCAATTGACGAACGACGTACGGATGTCCTGCTCGGTCACGGCTTTCATGGTTCCGAAGCTAACAGTGCCTAATCGTATTAGGCAAACAATTATTTCTCCTAGGTATGCTGGAGCCATGTCGAACGAGGTCGGGCACAGGAGATGGCGCCCATGGCGCGCGCGGGACTGACGGCCGAGCGGCTGACCGAGGCGGCGGCCGAGCTGGCGGACGAGGTGGGCTTCGAGAACGTCACGGTGGCCGCGCTCGCCCGCCGCTTCGGCGTGAAGGACGCGAGCCTCTACGCCCACCTCAAGAACGCGGCGGACCTGCGGACCAGGATCGCGCTGGTGGCCGTGGACGAGTTCGCCGAGCGCATCGGCGCCGCGGTGGCGGGCCGGGCCGGCAGGGACTCGCTCACCGCGTTCGCCGACGCCTACCGGGCGTTCGCGCTGGAACGCCCCGGTCTGTACGCGGCCACCCAGCTGCGGATCGATCCGGTGCCGACGCCCCCTCCCCCGGCGTTTCTTCGCACCGTCGAGCTGACGTACGGAATGCTCCGGGCGTACGGCCTGGCGGAGCCGGACCTGACCGATGCCGTACGGCTGCTGCGCAGCACCTTCCACGGCTTCAGCACGCTGGAGGCCAACGGCGGATTCGCGGCCGACCGTGACGTCCAGGCGTCCTGGGAACGGACCGTCGAAGCCCTCCATGTCCTGCTGGAGCACTGGCCGCGCGCGGCCACCGCGGCGCCCACTGGCGCGGCCTCACCTCATAGGGTTACGTAGGGCCCGGTCGACCGACACGATTTGGAGTTCGCCGATGGTGCACGCGAGGGCCGGGCAGCCGGCGCAGCCCGGAGATCTGGTGGACGTGGCGCGGCTGGTGACGGCCTATTACGCGCTGCACCCGGATCCGGCCGAGCCCGCGCAGCGGGTCACCTTCGGTACGTCGGGCCACCGCGGCTCCGCCCTCGTGGCGGCGTTCAACGAGGACCACATCGCCGCCACCACCCAGGCCATCTGCGACTACCGGACCCGTCAGGGGACCGACGGGCCGCTGTTCCTGGGCGCCGACACGCACGCCCTGTCCGAGCCCGCCCGGGTCACCGCGCTGGAGGTGCTGGCCGCCAACGGCGCCACCGTCCTGATCGACTCCGAGGACGGCTACACGCCCACCCCCGCCGTGTCGCACGCGATCCTGACGTACAACCGGGGCCGCACCACGGGCCTCGCCGACGGCATCGTCGTCACGCCGTCGCACAACCCGCCTGCCGACGGCGGCTTCAAGTACAACCCGCCCAACGGCGGTCCGGCCGGATCGGACGCCACCTCCTGGATCCAGGACCGCGCGAACGCGCTGATCGAGGCGGGTCTCAAGGAGGTCCGCCGGATCCCGTACGCGCGGGCGCTGACCGCCGACACCACCGGGCGCCACGACTTCCTGGGCCGGTACGTCGAGGACCTGCCGTCGGTCCTGGACCTGGACGCGGTCCGCGCGGCCGGGATCCGGATCGGCGCGGACCCGCTCGGGGGCGCGTCCGTCGGGTACTGGGGCCGTATCGCCGAACGGCACCGGCTCGACCTCACGGTGGTGAACCCGCTCGCCGACCCGACCTGGCGGTTCATGACGCTGGACTGGGACGGCAAGATCCGGATGGACTGCTCGTCGCCGCACGCCATGGCCTCGCTGATCGCGCGGCGCGACGAATACACCATCGCCACCGGCAACGACGCCGACGCCGACCGGCACGGAATCGTCACGCCGGACGGCGGTCTGATGAATCCCAACCACTATCTGGCCGTCGCCATCCAGTACCTCTACGCGCACCGCGACGGGTGGCCGGCCGGTACCGGGATCGGCAAGACCCTGGTCTCCTCCTCGATGATCGACCGGGTCGCCGCCGACCTCGGCCGGACGCTCGTCGAAGTGCCCGTGGGATTCAAGTGGTTCGTCGACGGTCTGTACGACGGGAGTCTGGGCTTCGGCGGCGAGGAAAGCGCCGGCGCGTCCTTCCTGCGTCGTGACGGGAGCGTGTGGACGACCGACAAGGACGGCATCCTGCTCGCCCTGCTGGCCTCCGAGATCACCGCGGTCACGGGCTCCACCCCGTCGCAGCACTACGCGGCGCTCACCGACCGTTTCGGCGACCCGGCCTACGCCCGCGTGGACGCCCCCGCGACCCGGCAGGAGAAGGCGGTCCTCGCGAAGCTGTCGGCCGACCAGGTCACCGCCGACACCCTGGCGGGCGAGCCCATCACCGCCGTCCTCACCGAGGCGCCGGGCAACGGCGCGGCGATCGGCGGTCTGAAGGTGTGCACGGACAGCGCCTGGTTCGCGGCGCGTCCGTCGGGCACCGAGGACGTGTACAAGGTGTACGCGGAGAGCTTCCGCGGCCCGGAACACCTCGCCGAGGTGCAGGAGGAGGCCAAGACCCTGGTGTCCACGGCGCTGCGCGCCGCAGGCTGACGCGCCGCCGTCCAGGGGCGGGGGCGACGAATTTCTCCGCGTCCTGACGGCGCGCCAACACCTCTGCCGCGCGGCCGTGTTCATCCACCGGTCGTCGGGGTGACCTCCACCGCGAGGTCGTTGTCGACCGTGTAGTACGGACGCGCCGTCACCCCGCCGAGTGCGGCGGCCGGGTAGACGAAGACCGCCTTGCGGTCCGCGACGTCGTCCAGCAGCCGGGCCACCCGGATCCGCGCCACGTCGGCGGCCGGTCGGACGTACACGTCCCAGACCGCCGGCGCCGCACCCGCCCCGGCCTGTCCGCCGTCCGCCAGGAGATCCCGGTAGTCGACGGTGAACGCGAAGTCCCGGTCCCCCTCGGGCCGGAGCGCGATCCGTCGTTCGGCGCCGTCCGGGCCACGTCGGTGCAGCGACACCGCGGCGCCCTCCCCCAGCCGGGCGCCGAACAGCCGCGCGCTCACGGTCATCGAGCCGCCCGAGAAGTCGATGCGGCCGGCCTCCGCGTGCGTGGCCCGCAGCCAGGCCCGTACGGCGAGACGGCCGTCCTTGGTGGCGTACGGGATCCGGACCGCCAGCGGCGTCCTCGGGCCGTCGCCGGCACCGGACACCAGCACGCGCAGATCGCGCAGGCCGGGCAGCAGCGGTACGCGCTCCTCCCCCGGCGCGCCCAGGACGTACGCGTCCCAGCGGCCCTCCTCAAGGGCGGGTGCCGCCTCCAGGACGGCCCGCCACCGGTCCTGACCCGCGGGCTCCAGCGCGACGACACGGCCGCTCTCCTCCGCCCACCGATCCGCCTGCTCCTTCGACTGCCCCTTCGGCGGGCGCAGTTGGAGCAGCAGCCGGGGCCGCGCGGAGGCGGGCAGCGGCAGCGTCACATGTACGACGAACCGCCCCTCGCCGTCCACGGCCGTGTCCGCGCGGGGCTTCTCCACGGGTCCGCTCGTACCGCCGTTGTCGCCGCTCATCGCCGAGCCTTCCGTACGGTCCGTACAACGCTGCTCGCCGCGACGAGCGCGGTGTCCCTGGCCGCGTAACCGCCGCTCACCAGGGCGTGGTCCGTTCCGCGCGCCGGTGGCCGGCCTTCGTTGCGGGCCGCGAGCAGTTCCTCGAACAGCCGCTCGGCCTGGGCCACGACGGGGGCGGGGGCGTAGCGACGGGAGTTCTCCAGCGCGGTGCGCCCCATCCGGCGGCGCAGTTCGTCGTCGCGTACGAGGTCCAGCAGGGCGCCGGCCAGCGCGTCCCGGTCACCGACGGGGACCAGCCGGCCGTCCTCACCGGGGGTGATGATCTCGCCGGGGCCGTACTCGCAGTCGGTGCTCACGACGGGCAGTCCGCAGCGCATCGCCTCGACGATGGTCATGCCGAACGGCTCGAAGTTGGACGTCGCCGCCCCGATCGAGCCCTTGACCCACTCGGCTTCCATCGGGGTCACGGCGCCCATCAGGAAAACGTTGTTGTAGAGGCCGAGCCGGTCGATGAGCCCGCGCAGCCGCTCCTGCTCCTCGCCCTTGCCGTAGATGCGCAGTTGCCAGTCGGGGCGCTCGGCGGCGACCGCGGCGAAGGCCTCGATCAGCAGGTCGAACCGCTTCACCGGCACCAGCCGTCCGGCGGCCATCACGACGCGCTCGCGGCCGTCGGCCGGCGGGAGGGTCGGGGCCGGGACGCTGTTGGGCAGCGCCTGCACGCGTACGCCCGGCAGCCGCATCTTGCGCCGGTAGGCGGCGGCGTCGGCCTCCGTCACGGGTGTGATCGCGTCCAGGCGCGGGTAGACCCGGCGCAGCGCGTTGCGCAGGCGCGGCGGGTGGTTGTTGAGCGTGAGGTGTTCCTGTCCGACGCGCACCGTCCGCTCGGGGGCCTGGAGGGCCAGGTGCACGTTGAGGCCGGGGCGGGTGCCCACGACGACGTCGGCGTCGAGCGACGCCAGCGCCTCGCCGATGCGCTCGTCGGTGAGCGCGCTGTACTGCCGGTAGCGGTACTCGGACGAGGGGAAGATCTTCGCCGGTGTCAGATGCCGCGGGTCGTTCTTCTCGTGCCGCAGATCCACCAGGGGCCGCAGCCGCACGCGCGGGTCGGGTGTGAGGTTCGGCCGCTCCCGGTGCCGGAGAGCCGAGATGATCTCCACATCGTGCCGATCGGCCAGCGCGCGGGCCAAGTTGAACGTGGTGGTGATCGTCCCTCCTATCCCATACGCGTTGTGTATTAGAAATGAGATCTTCATGCCGTGCATGACGGGTCGCGCTCGATGAAGGTTGCTCGCGTTACCCCTTGGTAAGAAGAAAGGCGCCCTGCCGTAACCCGGCCGGCTGACGCGCCGTCGGACGCGGACCGCACTCCGGGCCGCTGGAGCATTTGCCGCATTAGGCTGTTTTACCGGCAATACGATCGGGAAGGCGGCCCTGTGGACCGACCCCTCGCTGCTGTCGAGGCAGCACGAAAAGGAGCCACCATGACCTCGGTACCCGACATCACGCTGAACAACGGCGTGGACATCCCCCAGCTCGGCTTCGGCACCTTCCAGATCCCGCCGGCCGACACCCGGGAGGCGACGCTGACCGCGCTGGAGATCGGCTACCGGCACATCGACACAGCGCAGATGTACGGCAACGAGAAGGAGGTCGGCCAGGCGGTCCGCGACTGCGGGCTCAACCGGGACGACATCTTCGTCACCAGCAAGCTGAACAACCCCTTCCACGCGCCCGACGCCGCGCACGCCGCGTTCGACCAGAGCCTCGAGGACCTCGGGCTGGAGCATCTCGATCTCTTCCTGATCCACTGGCCGCTGCCCGACGTCGGTGACTTCGTGGAGACCTGGAAGGCGCTGGAGGAGATCTACCGGTCCGGTCGGGTGCGGGCCATCGGTGTCTCCAACTTCCAGCCGAACCACCTGCGCCGCCTCCTGGCCGGCTCCGTGGTCGTTCCCGCCGTCAACCAGGTCGAGGTGCATCCGTATCTGACCCAGGACGAGGTCAGGGCGTTCGACACCGAGCACGGCATCGCCACCGAGTCCTGGTCCCCCATCGCCAAGGGCAGGGTGCTGGACGACCCGATCATCACCCGTATCGCGAACGAGGCCGGCCGGACGCCCGCGCAGGTCACGCTCCGCTGGCACATCCAGCGCGGCGACATCGTCTTCCCGAAGTCCGTGACCCGCAAGCGCGTCGAGGAGAACTTCGCCCTGTTCGACTTCGAGCTGGGCGAGGCCGACATCGCCGAGATCTCGGCCCTGAACCGGAACGAGCGCACCGGCCCCGACCCCGACCTCATGAACGGCTGACGCCCGGCCCCCTGCCCGGTCCGTGACCGATGTTCCAACTCCGCAACCATGGGCGGAGATCGGTCCGCGTATACGGCAAGATCTGTCGCATGACCGAACAACGGGGCAGCGCACCAACACAGAGCGCAACGGACGAGACCCTCGCGGCCCTGGCGGTCCGCCTCCGCGCGTCGGACACCGGCGGCTGGACGCGGGACGCCACACGGGCACTGGTCGTCCGGCTCGGCTGGGGCTGGAGCGACGGCCCCACCGTGGCCACCGGACGCTCCACCGGTGACGCGCGGCTGCGCCCGGTCGGGAAGTACGAGGAGCGCCACGTGAGCGGCGAGGCGTACGTCGAACTGGCCGTCCCCGTACGGCACACCGCGCCGGACGCCGCCTCCCAGGCGGAGGCTTTCCGGCTGGCCAAGGACGAGCTGACGGGGGCGCTCGGCCAGCCGTCGATCATGGGTGTGTACGGCAGGCTCGCGCCGTTCCTCGGCACCGTGGCGAGTTGGGGCTCCCCGTACCTTCGCTGGCGCGGTGAGACGGACACGCTCGAACTACGCGCGGGGCAGACGGGGCCCGAGCTGGTCCTTCAGCCCACCGATCCGGCGGAGAGCTGGTTCGTACGCCAGGGGAACGGCGAGGAGCACGGGATAACCGGCTTCTTCGGCTTCCGGTCCGACCCGTCGAACGGGGGCCTGACCTTCCCCGGCGGCTGGCGGGCCCACAGCTGGGAGACGGTGACCAGGGCGCTCGCCGCCTTCCTGACCACGCTGCCGGCGGAGACGACCGCGCTCCGGACCCCGATGTGGATGCCGATCTACGGCCGTATCGAGGGGAAGGGCGCACCGATCCTGTTCGACATCGACTGCGGGGACCGGCTGATGATCGCCTCCTTCGCGGACGAGGAGGTCGACCCGGCGTCGCTGGGCTGGGGCACGGCGGCCGAGTACCCGACGACCGGCCGCCCCTGGCCGGACGCCAGGCACCCGCGTCTGCGCATCGACGCGGGCGGTCCGGGCGAGCCCTCCGGCCAGGCGCTGGCCGAGACGATCGTGGCGGCCGCGCGCGCGATGGGCGTGGCGTCTCCCGAGGACCTGCTGATCGGTACCGAGGCCGGGGACGTGGGCGAGTACCGCGTCACGTACTACGGGCTGGGTCTGTCGATGGCGTGAGTGACGCCGGGTCAGGTGGTCGCTCGCCCGGCGCCGGCGACCGCCGGGCCGGTCACCGCGGAGTGATCAACTCGCCGCCGCTGTGGCAGACTTCCCCGGACGGCCGGTGACGTCCGGGGATCCCGGCCACGACGTCCGAACACGCCGTGTCGCCTCCCGTCGCTCGCCACGCACGCATCGGAGCTTCGTATGACGGCAGGGACGCCCAAACCTCAGGTGGACACCAGCAAGCCGCACCCGGCGCGGGTCTACGACTGGCTGCTCGGCGGCAAGGACCACTACGAGGTCGACCGTCTGGTGGGCGAGAGACTGCCGCCCGAGTCCAAGGACGGCGCCCGCCAGAACCGGGCGTTCATGCACCGCGCCGCCGCCTGGCTGTCCGGCGCCGGTGTCACGCAGTTCCTCGACATCGGCACCGGCATCCCCACCGAGCCCAATCTCCACCAGATCGTCCAGGCGTCCATGCCGACCGCGCGGATCGTCTACGCCGACAACGATCCCATCGTCCTGCGGCACGCCGAGGCCCTGCTCGTCAGCACGCCCGCGGGCTCGACCGACTACATCCAGGCCGATGTGCGCAAGCCGCAGGAAATACTGCGACACGCCCGCGCCACCCTGGACTTCGACCGGCCGATCGCGCTGTCCCTCATCGCGCTCATGCACTTCGTCCCGGACGACCAGGCCCCGTACGACATCGTCTCCAGCCTGGTGGACGTGCTGCCGTCGGGCAGCTATCTCGTCCTGTCGCACGCCGCGTCCGACCTCGTGCCGGAGCTGTCGGACAAGGTCGTCGCCGAGTACGCGAAGGGCGGGATCAGGCTGGGATTCCGTACCCACGCCGGGGTCGGCCGCTTCTTCGACGGTCTCGAACTGGTCGACCCCGGACTGGTCACGGCGCCCGCGTGGTTCAAGGACACGGACGCCCCCACCGCGGAGATGAGCGGCATCTACGCGGGCGTGGCCCGCATCCCGTAACAGGCGACTCGTGACCGGTGCCGACGCCCGACGGGTGCTCGGCACCGGTACCGCCGACGGCCTCTCGCGGTCATCCGGCGCCGCTGCGACGCGGCCGGGTCGCTGCGTCCTCGTACGGCCCGGTGCGGCTTACGCTGCGGTGGCTTCACTGCCGTCGAGCGAGAACGAGGTGCTGTGGAATGCCGACGACCATGCGCAAGTGGGCATGGCTGCCCGTTCTGGCCATTGGGCTCGGGCTCTACTTCCTCGTACAGAGCACCCTCATCGACACCGGCAACATCAACTACGTACCGTCCATGATCCTGTTGGGCGCGGTCGTCGTCCCTCTCGCCTTTCTGACCTTCGTCGCCGGTCGTACGGGTGAGTGGCGGATCGGGCCCTTCGTACTCGCGATCGCGGCGCTGTTCGGCGGCGTGGTCGGGATCGTGACCGCCGGGCGGCTGGAGTTCGAAACGCTCCGCGGCCTGGGCACGTCGTCCCTGATCGGCATCGGCCTGATCGAGGAGTCGTGCAAGCTCATCGTCCCGGTACTGATCCTGGTGTGGCAGTGGCGACGCGGCACCGTGCACGTCGGGGACGGGCTGCTCATCGGGGTCGCGGCGGGTATGGGGTTCGCCGCGCTGGAGACGATGGGGTACGCCTTCACGGCGCTGCTGGCGTCCCAGGGGAACATCGGGGACGTCGAGGAGACCCTGTTCCTGCGCGGACTGACCTCACCCGCCGCCCACATGGCGTGGACCGGCCTCATCTGCGGAGCGCTGTGGGCGGCCGTGGCGGCGCGGTGGTCGCTGGCGGCCACCGTACGGCTGATGGTCACCTTCGTGTTCGCGGTCGCCCTGCACGCGCTGTGGGACGGCGTCACCGGACGCGTCACGTACTTCCTCCTGGCGGCGGTCTCGCTCAGCTGGCTCCTCGTCGAGCTCCACCGGAGCAACACCCTGACCTGGGACGGCCCGTCGGGGCGCGACAGTCCGTCGGGGCGCGTACGACGCCCGTGAGGGGACGCTAAGTTGGCCTCCATGTACTCCACCCAGGTCTCCCGGCTCGTACGGGCCCCGCGCGCGGTTGTCTACCGCGCCCTGCTGGACGGGGACGCGGTCGCCAAATGGCGGGTGCCCGCCGGTATGAGCAGTCAGGTGCACGAGTTCGACGGCCGTGAGGGCGGGCGGTTCCGTGTCTCACTCATCTACGACGCGCCGACGGACACCGGGAAGTCGGCGGCGAACACCGACACGTACCACGGGCACTTCGAGCGGCTCGTGCCGGACGAACGGGTGGTGGAGGTCCTCGAGTTCGAGTCTCCCGATCCCACGCTGCGCGGCGGCATGACCATCACGACCACGCTCAACGACGTGGACGGCGGTACGGAGGTGGTCCTGCTGCACGAGGGGATCCCGGACACGGTGCCGGCGGCGGACAACGAGACCGGTCAGCGCATGGCTCTGGACAATCTCGCCCGGCTCGTCGAAGGGGACGAGCCGTCGGCCGGTTGACTCCGCCGGCGGCCCGGAACCGCTCACGGCGGTACGAGTGGCTACGAGCGGCGGCCGGGTTTGCCGCGCCTGCCGCTTTTCGCCCCGCCCGAACCGCCGCCGCCGCGGGGATTCTTCCCCGTCGACTTTCCGGCGGCGGGCTTACGCCGCGCGCCGCCCGAGTCGGAACGTCCGGGCTTCGGTTTCGGCTTGGCCTTCGATGCCTGCTGTTCCTGCGCCGGGGCCGGGCGGCGGCCCCGTGAGCTGTTGACGGTGCGCCCGCGCACGATCCCGATGAACTCCTCGACCAGGTCGGTGGTCCGCTCCTCCGGCCACGACAGGGCGACACGCGACTCGGGGGCGTCGGAGACCGGGCGGTAGGTGAGGTCCTTGCGGTGGTGCAGCCGGGCGAGCGACTGCGGGACGACGAGCAGGCCGATGCCCGCCGCGACCAGTTCGACGGCGTCCTCCGTCGTGGCGGGGCGCTCGTTCGCGGGCCGTCCGGGCAGGCGCCCCTCCCAGTCGAGGGTGTCGTCGAGGGGGTGCAGCACGATGTCGTCGGCGAGATCCGCGACGGACACCTCGTCGACCGCGGCCACGAGATGGTCCTTCGGGACGAGGACGACGGTCGTCTCGGTGTAGAGCGGGATCGCGCTGAGATCGGTCCGGTCGACCGGCAGGCGTACGAATCCCGCGTCCGCGCCGCCCGCGCGCAGCGTGCCGGCCGCTTCGGCCGCCGACACCGTGGTGAGGGTCAGCGGGATGTCGGGCAGCCGCTCGTTCCAGATCCGCACCCACTTGCCGGGGATCACTCCCGGGACGTACGCGAGGCGGAACGTGGGGGACGCGAGGGGTACCTCCGAGCCTGTCACGCCGCCAGGCTACCGGCCGTGGTCAGGAGCCCCGCACCGGCTCGATACTCTTGGCACCATGACGTCGCACCAGACCACCCAGACCATGAAGCCCGCCACGGCGGCGAAGAAACTGGGTGTGTACCTCGAGGCCACCCCCGCCGATTTCCAGGAGGGCGTCGTCTCGCGCGGCGAATTGAACGCTCTCCAGGCCGATCCGCCCGAGTGGCTGGTGGAGTTGCGGCGCGAAGGCCCGCATCCGCGGCCGGTGGTCGCGGCCAAGCTGGGTGTCTCCATCGCGGGTCTCGCCCGCGGCGGCGTCACCGAGGCCCTCACGACGGAGCAGATCGACGCGCTCAAGGAGGAGCTTCCCGCGTGGCTGCGGCGCGAGCGCGCCACCCAGGCCGAGGTCCGCAAGGAATCGGTACGCATCAAGGAGAAGAACGCGGAGCGGGCCGACGAGGCCCGCCGCCCGCGCACCTGACCGGCGGCGGGACGGCGGGACGGCCGGGCGGGCCCGACCGCTCGGCGTACGGGCCTACCGGGCGGGCGTCCTGCTGCGGTCGGTCAGCAGGGACCAGATCACGAAGACGCCGATCGCGATGGCGATCACCGCCCAGACGGGCTGGTAGGGCAGCCACATGAAGTTCGCGACGATGCTCACGGAGGCCATGCCCACCCCGATCACCCGCGCCCAGGGCGCGCCGCTCATGATGCCCAGCCCGGTGAGGACCAGGAGCGCGCCCACGACGAGATGGATCCAGCCCCACGAGGTCAGGGTGAACTGGTAGGTGTAGCTGCCGTTGAGCGTGTACACGTTGTCCCGCGCGATGCTGACGACGCCGTTCAGAACGGCCATGACGCCGTCCACGAACAGCAGCACCCCCGCGAACATCGCCCCGCCGGTCGCCCACGTGTGGCCACCGTGCCCGCTGCGGGACGGTGTGTGATGAGCCCCCGAAGGGGACGCGGTCTGAGCCATGAGAGCCTCCTCGGCCGAGTACGTGGCCCGCTCTCCGGACCACTCCGGCATGGGGCCGACAATCCGCCGCCCTTGCCCCCACGACCACCCGGACTGGTCCGTTCGGGTGAACGGTCACGGACCGGTACCGCGCGACTACGCGGACCCGCTTTCGCGTCACGCGCACCGGTGCTTACGGAGAGTCATTCCTGGATGTGGATGGCGAGCGCCGGACAGACGGACGCGGCGTGGCGGGTGTCGGTGGCCTGGTCGGCCGAGGGCTCGGCCGTGAGGAGTACGGCGATGCCGTCCTCGTCGCGCTGGTCGAACACGTCCGCCGCGGCGACCACGCACTGTCCGGACGCGACGCACTTGTCCTGGTCGAGGGTGATCTTCATGAAGGCTCCTTCGGTGGGGGCCGGCCGTGGTGGGCCCGATGGCTCGGGTCGGGGCCGGATGGGGGCGGGAGACCGCGTGTGGAGTCGGGTGGAGGAAGGCGGGGGCGGACCGGTCACCAGGTGACGGGCAGTTCGTACACCCCGTAGACGTTGCCGTCGTGCTTGAACGGAACCCGCTCGATATCGGCCGCGAGCCGCAGGGTGGGGATGCGGCGGTAGAGGGTGCTGTAGACGACCTGGAGTTCCAGCCGGGCCAGTGGCTGGCCCAGGCACTGGTGGACGCCGAAGCCGAAGGCCACGTGATGCCGGGCGTCGCGCTCGATGTCGAGGCGGTCGGGATCCGGGAAGGCGTCGGGGTCGCGGTTGCCGATGTCGTTGGCGATGATCAGACCCTCGCCGGCGCGGACGTGTCGACCGGCGATGTCGATGTCTTCGAGCGCGACCCGGCGCCGGCCGTTGTGGACGATGTTGAGGTAGCGCAGCAGCTCCTCGACCGCCGATGCGACCAGCTTGGGATCGTCGGAGTCACGCAGAAGTTCCAGTTGGGCCGGGTGTTCGAGCAGGGCGAGCGTGCCGAGCGCGATCATGTTCGCGGTGGTCTCGTGTCCGGCGATCAGCAGCAGCACCCCCATCTGGGCCGCTTCGTTACGGGTCAGCTCCCCCGACCTCACCCGCTCGGCGAGGCCGGAGAGCAGGTCGTCGGCGGGATCGGCGAGCTTCTTGCCCATGAGGTCGTCCAGATAGCCGAGGAGCGCGCGCTGGGCGCCCGTTCGCTGCTCGGGTTCGGCGTCGCGCTTGATGACGATCTTGCTGTTGTCCTGGAAGAAGTCGTGGTCGGCGTAAGGGACTCCGAGCAGTTCGCAGATGACCAGCGAGGGCACCGGCAGGGCGAACGCGTCGACCAGGTCGACCGGTTTGGGACCGGCCAGCATGTCGTCGATCAGCTCGTCGACGATCCCCTGGACGGCCGGGCGCAGCGCCGCCACCCGTTTGATGGCGAAGGGCGCGGTCACCATGCGCCGCAGACGGGCGTGCTCGGGGTCGTCCATCAGTACGAAGCTGGCGGACCCGCCGCCGGGCGGGAGCGCCACCTGAAGCGGGTAGCCGGGCCTGTTGATGTCGGCGCTGACCCGGGGGTCGGCGAGCAGGGCGCGCTGTTCGGCGTACCGGGTCACCAGCCACGGGGTGCTGTCGTCCCAGAGCCTGACCCGGGTGAGCGGGGCCTCCTTCTGCTGCGCGACCGCGGTCGGGGGCGGGTCGAACGGGCAGCCGGCCGCCCGGGTCATCGGGAAGTGCGGCACTGCGGCCGGGCTCTCGCCGGCCGATTCGACGGTGCTGGTCATGAGTCAGCTCCAAGGGGGGTGTGGTGTGGGGGCTTTGAGGTGTGTGTGGCGGGGTGGCTGTCAGCGCAGGGCGGGGGTCCGGGCAGGTCCGCCGGCGAGCGCGTCGGCGACGTCCCCCCGGCGCAGACGGGTCTGCTTGGGCATGTTCCAGCCGAGAACTCCGGTGACCAGGCCCGCACTTCGGTACAGCGCGACGAACCGTCCGGTCGCCGGGTCGCCGTCCACGACGGTCATCTCGGCGCCGGCGCCGGCGGGAACGACACCGTGCACCTGGATCTTCGTGTCGTACTGGTCCGTCCAGAAGTACGGCACCGGTGTGTACGCCCGGTCGGCGCCGAGGATGTTGGCGGCGACGGTCATGGCCTGTTCGGAGGCGTTGGTGCGGTTCTCCAGCCGCAGCGGCTCGCCGAGCTGTTCGTGATGCCACCGCGCCACGTCCCCGACGGCGTACACGCCCTCGCCCGCGCGGCAACGGGAGTCGCAGAGAAGGCCGTTTTCCACCGGCAGGCCGCTGTCGTGGAGCCATCCGGTCACCGGTTCGGCGCCGATCGCGACCACGACGAGGTCGGCGGGCAGCAGCTCTCCGTCGTCCAGACGTACACCGGTGACCCGGCCCCCGCTGCCGACCAACTCGCGCACTCCGGAGCCGAGTCGCGGGCGGACCCCGCGCCCGGTGTGCAGTTCGGTGAGCAACTCGGCGACGCCGTGGCCGAGTTGGTTCGCCATGAGCGCGTGCTGAGGTCCCACGACGGTGACGTCCAGACCCATGGTGCGGGCGGTGGCGGCGATCTCCGCGCCGAGTACGCCGTCTCCCACGACCACGAGCCGCGCCGCGCCCAGCAGGCCGGCGCGGAGCGCGATCGCGTCGTCGAGTGTGCGCAGTACGTGGACCCCGGCCAGCGAGGCTTGGCCCGGCAGGGTTCTGGGGCGCGTTCCGGTGGCCACGACCACCGCGTCGGCGCGCAGTGTCCGCCCCGACGCGGTGCGCACCGTGCGGGTCGTGGCGTCCAGGCCGACCGCCGGGTCGCCGAGGACGAACTCGGCGTCCAGCGCCGACAGGGCTTCCCCCGGACGCAGTTGGGTCCGTTCGGGCTGCCAGGTACCGGCGAGGACCTGCTTCGACAGCGGTGGCCGGTCGTACGGCTGGTGTGTCTCCGCGCCGACGACCGTCACCGCCCCCGTGCAGCCGAGGCGTCGTAGTGCTTCGACCGTGCTCAGGCCGGCCGCCGACGCGCCGACCACCAGCACGTCGGTGGCGGCGCGGACCGTGGTGTGTGGCGGACGGCCCACTGGTGCTCTCATCGTCGGAACTCCTCCGTCTGCGGTTCGGGAAGGAACGTGGGGGTGCGCAGGGGTGGCAGGGCATGCGGCGGCCCGGGAGCGGGATACCTCGGCGGACGAGGCCCCTCAGGTGATCAAGCGGGGGTGCTGATCAGGGGCGGGTGACGGGGGCCAGCCACAGCCCGACGATCGCGTCGATCAGGCCCGTCCCGGCGTCGCGCCAGCTCGACCGCGGAGTGGCGGCGCCTAGGGCCTGTCGTTCGGATCTTGCCAGGGACCGCGACCCCGGCAAGATCCGAACGACAGACCCTAGCGCGAGGGCCCGTTCCCGCTCGGCGCACATGTGCACCATCAGCTGACGGGCCATGTCTCCGCGCTCCGCCCGTACTTCGGCGGGCAGATCGGGCAGGCACTCGTCGAGCCCCTGGATGATCCGGTGGAGCGAGGACGCGTCGAGCGAGTCGGTGACCACGATCTCGCGCAGACCCGGATCGGTCATGACCTGTGCGGCGAACCGGGCGTACCAGGTGGGGCTGCCCAGCTCGGCAAGGTGATCGGTGATCGGGCGCACCAGACAGGCCACCCAGTCCCGTACGTCGGAGGAATCGCCGGCCTCGGCGACCATGCGCAGCCGGAGCTGTTCGACCGGCAGGGCATGCTTGCGGACGATGGCCCGCACGAGGTCCGTCTTCGTACCGAAGTGGTAGCCGACCGCGGCGTTGTTGCCCTGTCCGGCCGCTTCGCTGACCTGGCGGTTGGAGACCGCGAACACTCCGTGCTCGGCGAACAGCCGTTCCGCGGTGACGAGGATCAACTCGCGCGTCGCGTCGGCCCGTTCCCCACGGCCGGTCTTCCCTGTCACGGGCACGAGCGTACCGGCACTCCGCGCGGGGGGATCCATCCCGCCTCCTCGTGGTCGGCTTCCGCGTTCGTGATCAGTGAACCTCGCCCAATCTTCTAATGCAAGCGACTGACTTAATTTCGACGGCGGCCCTGTGGTGCATTCGGCCGGACACTGCACGGCAACGGAGTGGTCTCCCCCACCTCCCGGTTATCGGGGGGCGCCCGATGTGTATAGACGCAGAGTCCGAAGTACCCCTGCAGAAAGGGAAAGACTCATGCGTCTCCGTACGACAGTCGCCGCCACCGCGCTCGCCGCTCTCACCCTCCTCGGCAGCGCGAGTGCTGCCACAGCCGGCGAGCGGGGCGGGGAGCACGATGGCACCAACATCGTGAACAGCGAGATCGTCAACACGTGGATCGAGGACAGCTTCAACACCATCATCGTCTTCGGTAACCAGTTCTAAGACTCCTCGCAGTCGCCGGCCCCTCGTGGTGATCCGCGAGGGGCCGGTGGCCGTCTGTGGGAGCCGGCCACCGGCCCTGTCCGGCGGGCGGCCTCAGAGCGAGCCGGGGACGACGAACAGGCCCCAGGTGACCAGGGGCCCGACCAGGGCGATCCCGAGACCCCAGGTCATCAGCCGGCGGAAGACCAAGTCGCGCTGATCGGCGGGGGTGTTCGCGGTGACCAGCGCACCGCTGGTGGAGAAGGGCGACGCGTCCACCACCGACGCGGATATCGCCAGAGCGGTGATGAGCCCCACGGCTCCCACCTGGCCGGTGAGCAGGAACGGTACCGCCAGGGGGATCAGGGCCCCGAGCATGCCGGTGGTCGAGGCGAAGGCCGACACCACGGCGCCGATCAGGCAGATCAGCAGGGCGCCGAGGAGCGGGGCCTGGATGTCCGCGACCCGCTCACCGAGGTAGTCGATGGTGCCCATGCGTTCCATCTGGCTGACGTAGGTGACGATGCCGCAGACCAGCAGCACGGTGGACCACGCGCAGCGGTCCACGGCGCCCTTGGCCGACTGCGGCGCGACCAGGGACAGGACCACCGCGATGGTGAGCGCCATCAGGCCCACGTCCAGGTCGAAGAAGAGTGCGCCGGCGACCAGGCTGAGGAGTCCGAGGAGGGTCAGCGCGCGCGGGAGGTCGAGACTCGGGGGCTCCGGCGGGGTGATGGCCTTGCCTGCCGTTTCGGCCGCGCCGCTCCGCTCGTCGGTACCGTCGTCGGCGCCGTCCCCACCCGTCGTCGCGATTCGCCCGAGCAACTGCCGGCCGCCGAATATCAGGAAGATGATGACGCACAGGCCGACGTTGAAGAGGAACGAGGCGGTGAACAGCAGCGCGGGGTTGCCGGGGAGGTCGTTGCGTTCGACCACGTTGTTGGTGATGCTGCCGAACACACCGATCGGCGAGAAGCCTCCGGCGCTGGCCCCGTTGGCGATGAACAGGCCCATGAGCACGGGGCTTATGCCGTACGAGGCGGCGAAGCCGAGTCCGATGGGCGCCACGATCCCGACCGCGGCAGGCGTGACCGCGCCGACCGCCGTGAGGACCGCGGTGACCAGGAACATGACCCAGGGAATGAGGGCGATCCGGCCGCGTACCGCTTTCACCGCCGCGTTGACGAGCCAGTCGACCGTGCCGTTGCTCTTCGCGATCCCGAACAGCAGGGTCACGCCGACCAGCACGACGAACAGATCGCCGGGGAAGCCGGAGAAGATGTCGTCCGTGGACTCGTTCACCACCGTGGAGCCGACGATGAACGCCGCCACGATGGCGAGCACGCCGAGGTGGACCGAGGAGAAGGTCGCGATGGCGAAGATCAGTACCAGGGCGATGATGGAGATGACTTGATCTGACACGAGGGCTCCCTTGCCGTCGACCGAAGGGCATGTCGCGTTGCATCAGGGCGCGTCGGCGCGTCACGGGAGGTGCGCGCGGCACCGGAGATGCCGGAATGGAGGCGGCGCGTGAACGTTCCGCCCAGGTCCCGGACCGGGTCCCGGAGAAGCCCAGGGATGGGTGAATCATTCCGCCAGACGGAAATCGATTTCCGCAGTCGGGAGTATTGAAGGGATTTTCCGGCGGCGTCAAGGGTCCTGCCGGAATCCCTCTCGACGGACGGCGCGGCGGACAGGGAGCTCGGCACCCTCCCCGTACGGCGGGAACGAGACGGTCCGGCCCTCGTCGCGCGGACCGCCTCGTGTCACTCAAGTCCGTTGCCGGACAAGGCCGTTCACCACTCGCGCGAGTGGCCCAGCGCCGCGCTGACCTGCCGCGCCGTCTCGCTCACGAGCGCTCCGTGCGCGGCGGTCGACTCCGGGGTCATCCGACTGGTCGGCATGTTGACGCTGATGCTCGCGACCGGCGTACCGGACTCGCCCAGGACCGGGGCCGCGACGGCGGAGACGTCGGAGCGCCATTCGCCGGTGTTGGTCGCGTACCCACGCTCACGGATCCGCGCCAGCTCGGCGAGCAGCACGTCCCGGTCGGTGACGGTGGCGTCGGTGAACTCCTCCAGCCCCTGGGCGAGTTGTCGCTCGATCACCTCCGGCGGGCTAGCGGCGAGTACGGCCTTGCCGTTCGCCGAGGCGTGGATGGGCAGATGGATGCCCAGGGCCAGGATGATCCGTACCGCCTTCGAGGTCTCCAGGCGCTCGATCAGCACCACCTTGTCGCCGTCCGGGACGGTCAGATGGACCGTCTCGTCGGTGCGTCTGCGCAGATCCTCCATGAGCGGCACGGCCACGTCGCGCAGGCTCAGCTCCCCGGTGGCGCGGCGGCCGACCTGGAGGGCCTTGGTGGTCAGGACCCAGCGGGTGACCTCACCGCCGGCCGGGCGGATCCAGCCCGCGGTGTCCAGCGTGCGCAGCGCCCGTTGCGCCGAACTCTTGGGCAGGTCGAGGGCGCGGGCGAGGTCGGCGACACCCACCGGCTGACGTGCGGAGACCTCTTCCAGCACCCGAAGTGCGTTGAGAACGCTCTGCATCCGTTGACTCCCGAGTGGTCGGCTCTTATAGTCCGTGTGCCATCAGACGATACATCGTGCCACATCGTGGCACACCAAGGGGGTTGGCCATCGTGACCACTCGCACCGGGCGGCACTTCTTGCAGATCCCGGGCCCCACAAACGTCCCCGACCAGGTGCTCCGCGCCATGTCGGCGCCGACGATGGACCATCGAGGTCCCGAATTCGCCGCGTTCACCACGGACTTGCTCACCCGCCTCGGACCGGTCTTCGGCACCACCGGACCCGTCGTGGTCTTCCCCGGCTCCGGCACCGGCGCCTGGGAGGCCGCACTCGTCAACACCCTCAGCACCGGCGACCGGGTCCTGCACGTGGAGACCGGCCACTTCGCCACGCTCTGGCAGCGCATGGCCACCGAACTCGGCCTCTACGTCGACTTCGTGCCGGGCGACTGGCGGCACGGCGCCGACCCGGAGGCCGTCGCCGAACGCCTGGCGGCCGACACCGCCCGTACGGTCAAAGCCGTCTGCGTCGTGCACAACGAGACATCGACCGGCGTCACCAGCCGGGTCGCCGAGATCAGGCAGGCGATGGACGCGACGGGACACCCGGCGCTGCTGCTCGTCGACACCATCTCCTCGCTCGGCTCCATCGACTACCGGCACGACGAATGGGGCGTCGACGTCACGGTGGCCGGCTCCCAGAAGGGGCTGATGCTGCCGCCGGGCCTGAGCTTCAACGCGGTCAGCGAGAAGGCCATCGCCGCTTCCCGCACCTCGCGACTGCGCACCTCGTACTGGGACTGGGGGCCCATCATCGAGGCGAACAGCCGCGGCTTCTTCCCGTACACCCCCGCCACCAACCTCCTCTACGGGCTCGACGAGGCACTGCGGATGCTTGAGGCGGAGGGACTGCCCGCGGTGTTCGCGCGGCACGACCGGCATGCGGCAGCCACCCGAACAGCCGTGCGCGGATGGGGACTTGAGGTGCTGTGCGCCGACGAGCGGGAGCATTCGTCCGCGCTCACCGCGGTCCTCGTGCCCGAGGGTGTGGACGCCGACAAGGTCCGGCAGATCATCCTCGACCGGTTCGACATGTCCCTGGGCGCCGGGCTCGGCAGGCTTGCGGGGCGGATCTTCCGGATCGGCCACCTCGGGCACTTCAACGACCTGACTCTCGCGGGCACCCTCGCCGGGGTGCAGATGGGCCTTCAGCTGGCGGGCGTACGCGTGGATCCCGGCGGGCTGACAGCGGCGCTGGACGTCCTGGGCGCGGAGTGAACACGGATCATCGAGGAGGTTGCCGAGCATGACCGTCACCAGGGGCGAGCGCCCCACCCATGACAGCGCGCGGAACCAGGAGCTGGCCCGCGAACTCCGGCGGGACCTCGTCAAGGATCTGGAGGGAGAGGTCGGGTTCGACGACTACACACGGCAGTTGTTCGCCCGCGACGCGAGCATGTACGCGATCACCCCGCTCGGGGTGGCCTTCCCCCGGCACACCGATGACGTCGCCGCGGCGGTCGCCGCCGCCGCGGCCCACGGGGTGCCGGTGGTGCCGCGCGGCGCCGGGACGAGTCTGGCCGGCCAGACCGTCGGCCCCGGCCTGGTCCTGGATCTGTCCCGGCACATGAACCGCATCGTGGAGCTGGACGCCGACAGCCGTACGGCGCTGGTCGAGTCCGGAGTCGTACAGGACCAGCTCAACCGGGCCGCGAGTCCGTGGGGGTTGATGTTCGGTCCGGACACCTCGACCAGCAACCGGGCCACCATCGGCGGGATGATCGGCAACAACTCGGCCGGCAGCGGATCGGTGCGCCACGGCATGACCATCGACCACGTACGCGAACTCGACGTGGTGCTCTCGGACGCGAGCCGGGTCCGGCTGGACCGCGTCGACGAGGCCGAACGCGCGCTCCGGGCAACCCGGTCCACGCTGGAGGGCGCGCTCTACCGCGAGCTGCCAAAGATCGTACGGGCCAACGCGGCCGCCATCGCGGAGGGCTTCCCCGCCCACTGGCGCCGGGCCTGCGGCTACCGGCTGGACCGGCTGGCGCGCGAGGACAGCGTCTTCGACCTGGCCAAATTCGTCGTCGGCTCGGAGGGGACGCTGGCCGTCGCCACCAGTGCGCTGGTCGATCTGGTGCCCAAGCCGAGCCGTACGGTGATCGCCGTCGGCCACTTCACCTCCGTGGCCGGAGCGATCGACGCGACACAGGACGCGCTGGCCTGCGACCCGGCGGCCGTGGAGCTGATGGACCGTACGATCCTCGACCTGTCCCGCCGCAAGATCGAGTACGCGGCGCTCGGCGATCTGCTGAACGGGGAGCCCGAGGCCCTGCTCTTCGTCTCGTTCAGCGGTGACGACGAGGCCGAGCTGCTGGGGCAGTTGAAGCGGCTCACCACGCTGTGGTCCCGGCACGGACACGGCTACCACACCCTGCGAGCGGTCACCCCGGCCCAGCAGTCGTCCCTGCTGAAGGTCCGCAAGGCCGGTCTCGGTCTGCTGATGGCGGCCAGTGAGGGCACCCGGCGCCCGCTGGCGTTCGTCGAGGACACCGCGGTCGATCCGATCCATCTCGCCGACTACACCCGCAGGTTCAAGGAAGTCCTCGACCGGCACGGGATGACGGCCGGTTTCTACGGCCACTGCTCGGTCGGCTGTCTGCACATCCGGCCGTATCTCGACCTCGCCGACCCGGCGGACGTGGTGAGGATGCGCAGCGTCGCCGTCGAGATCAAGGATCTGGTCGCCGAGTACGGCGGGGTGAACTCCAGCGAACACGGCGACGGACTGGCCCGCAGCGAGTTCAACCGGGAGATCTTCGGAGACCGGTTGTACGAGGCGATGCGCCAGGTCAAGCGGTTGTTCGACCCGCACGACGTGCTCAACCCGGGCAAGATCGTGGACGCGCGGCCGATGACGGAGAACCTGCGGGACGCGGCACTGCCGCCCGCCGAGCCGCTGCGGACCCGGCTCTCCTTCGAAGTCATCGGCGCGGGAGCGGCGCACGGGGCGGGCAACGGCGAGGACGGCGGCAGCGGCGCCATGCGCGCGGCGGCGGACCGCTGTATGAACATCGGTCTGTGCCGCAAGGCCGGCAGCGGCACCATGTGCCCCTCGTACATGGCCACTCGTAAGGAGGAGGACTCCACCCGCGGCCGGGCCGCCGCCCTCGTCAAGGCCCTGTCCGAACCCGACCCGCGGGCCGCGCTCGGCGACGAGCGTCTGCACGAGGTCCTCGATCTGTGCCTGATGTGCAAGGCGTGCAAGAGCGAATGCCCCCTCGGTGTCGACATGGCGACCCTCAAGAGCGAGGCGCTCTCGCACTACCACGACAGCCACGGGGTGCCGTTGCGCTCCCGCCTCTTCGGTTCGATCCGGCTGCTGAACCGGCTGGGATCCGCGACCGCGCCGCTGTCCAACCTGCCGGGGCGCAGCACACTGTTGCGCCGGCTGATGGACCGTACGGTGGGCATCGCCCCGGCGCGACCGCTGCCGGTCTTCGTGCGCCACAACCTGTCGCGCTGGTTCCGGCGCCGTACGCCCGCCACCCACGCGGTCACCCAGGGCACGGTCACCTATCTCGCCGACTCCTTCACCACGTTCACCGAGCCGGACATCGGCCGGGCGGCCATCCAGCTTCTGGAGCGGGCGGGTTGGGACGTGCGGCTGGAGAGCGGCGTCTGCTGCGGCCGGTCCAGCCTCTCCAAGGGACTGGTGGACGACGCGAAGGACAAGGCCCGTCATCTGGCGGACACCCTGAGCGCGTCGACCGAGGCCGGCTCGCCGGTCGTGGGCTGCGAGCCCTCGTGTCTGATGACACTGCGCGACGAGCATCTGTCCCTGCTGCCGGACGACCCCGCGGTCAAGGACATCGCCGGGAGGGTGCGCCAGGTCGAGGAGTTGCTCGTCGAAGCGATCGACGACGGGCGGCTGCGACCGCGTGAGGACTCCTGGCTCGCCGGGCGCACGCTCGTCTACCACGGCCACTGCCACCAGAAGGCGGAGGTGGGCACGGCCGCGACGGTCGCGCTGCTGAGCCGTATACCGGGTGTCTCGGTGGTCGAACTCGACGCCGGGTGCTGCGGGATGGCGGGGTCGTTCGGCTTCGAGTCCGAGCACTACGACGTGTCGATGACGGTCGGCGAGGACCGGCTCTTCCCGGCGATCGAGGCGGAGCCGCCGGACACGGTCGTGGTCGCCACCGGGGTGTCCTGCCGTCAGCAGATCTTCCACGGCACCGCGCGCGACGCGTGGCATCCGGTCCAACTGCTGTGGGAGGCGGTCACGTCCGACTGAGCGCGACGAGCCGACCGGGGCGACCGGGCCCGGTGGCGCGGGGCCCGGTGGCGGCCGGCTCGGCGTCAGGCCGCGTACGCGTGGGGTGAGTAGGTCAGATAACCCTGGTCACCGCCCTGGTAGTAGGTGGCCTCGTCGACCGGGGCGATCGGCAGTCCGCCGCGCAGCCGTTCGACCAGATCGGGATTGGCGATGAAGGCCCGGCCGAAGCTGACGAGATCGGCGCCCAGCCCGAGCCAGTGGTCGGCGTCGTCCTTTCCGGTCTGCTTCGGCCCCATGGGATAGACGGGGTTCATGACGAGGGTGCCCGGCCATGCCCGGCGCAGGGCGATCAGGACGTCTTCGTCGGTGGTGGCCTCGATATGGACGTAACCCAGGTCGAGCCGGGCCAGCTCGGTCAGCAGCGCGGTGTACATCTCGGGGACGTCGCTCTCCTCGACTCCCCAGAAGGTGGCGCCCGGTGAGAGCCGGATGCCGGTCCGGTGCGCGCCGATGGCCTCGGCGGTGGCGGCCGCCGCCTCGACGGCGAAGCGGATCCGGTTGGCGACCGGGCCTCCGTAGCTGTCGGTGCGCAGGTTGGCGTTGGGGGAGAGGAACTGCGAGATCAGATAGCCGTTGGCGCCGTGGAGTTCCACCCCGTCGAAGCCGGCGTCGACGGCGCGGCGGGCGGCCCGCGCGTACGACAGCGCGTGGTCGGACACCTCGGCGGTCTCCAGCGCGCGCGGCGTCGGGGCGGGCCGGGGCCCGGCCGGGGTGAACACGTCACCGACGGCGGGGACGGCGGACGGACCGACCGGCAGCTCGCCGATGGTGTCGGGGTGCGAGACCCGCCCGCCGTGCATGAGCTGGGCGAAGATCCGTCCGCCGTTGGCGTGGACGGCGGCGGTGACGGGGCGCCAGGCGGCGACCTGCTCATCGGTGTGGAGTCCGGGAGTACCCGGGTTGGACTGACCGATGGCGCTCGGCTGCACTCCTTCGCTCACGATCAGCCCGGCCGTGGCCCGCTGGGCGTAGTAGGCCGCCATCGACGGGGTCGCCAGTCCGCCGGCGGCGGCCCGGACCCGGGTCATCGGCGCCATGACGACACGGTTGGGCAGCGTGAGGCCACCGAGCTGGTAACTGGTGAACAGGGTCGTCACGTCAGGACTCCTTCGTGATCCGCACTGCCCGGGCGTCGGGCACTGCGGCTACGCTAAAACCTCACATCGATGTCAGAGGCAAGCCCTGTGACGCAGGACACAGCCAGGAGGACCCGTGCGGATCGGTGAAGTCGCGTCACGCGCCGGAGTCAGCGTCAGATCCGTGCGCTACTACGAGGAGCAGCACCTGGTCGCCAGTACCCGCAGCCCCAGCGGGCAGCGGCACTACACGGAAGCCGACGTCGAGCGGGTCGAGTTCATCCAGCGGCTGTACGCGGCGGGCCTCTCCAGCAGCACCATCCTGGCGCTGCTGCCCTGCGTCGACGCGCCCAGCGAGGAGAACTCCGACGCGGCGCTGGTGCGGATGGAGCAGGAACGCGACAGGCTCTCCGAGCACATCGCCGACCTCGTACGCACCAGGGAGGCGCTCGACGGGCTGATGGCCACGGCGCGGGAGTACCGCGAGTGGCTGGGAACGGCCGACCGGGCCTCTTAGGCCCTGTCCGGCGGATCTTCGGGGATCGGCCCGGGGCGTCTGGTGCGGTACATCGCAAGGCGGAGGATCGTGCTCGTACTGGACGTACTTGAATGATTCGACAACGCAGCGAGGTGCCGTGCCAGGCGCCCCGGGCCCCCGAAGATCCGCCGGACGGGGCCTAGGCCCTGTCCGGCCGGCACTCGTTCACCTCTGCGGGCTCAGCCCCGCCACGGTCAGCCGGAAGAGACGGTCCGCCCGGGCGGCCGGGTCGGGGTGGTGCTCCGTGGCCAGCGCGATGCCGACGGCGAGTGTGATCAGGTCGGCGACGGTGACGCCGGCCGCGACGGCGCCGTCCCGCGCGGCGCGTCGGAGCAGTGGGACTCCCGCCTCTTCCAGCGCCGCCGAGCAGGCGTTGTCGTGCACCGGGTCGGGCGGGGGCCCGTCGTAGGCGAGCGTGGCCGCCAGTCCGCGGGCGGAGGCACAGTAGGCGACGACGTCGCCCAGCCATTCCAGCAGCGCGGCCCTGCTGTCGTCCGCGCCGGTCAGATCGTGGGCGCGGTCGCTCAGGGCCTCGATCCGTTTCCGCGAGACCGCCTCGAGCAGGGCGCGGCGGGTGGGAAAGTGCCGGCGCACGGTGGCCGAGCCGACCCCCGCGGTGCGGGCGATCTGTTCCAGGGAGGCGTCGGCCCCGTGGGCGGCGACCTCCTCCTCGGCCACGGCGAGGATGCGCGTGTAGTTGCGCCGGGCGTCGGCGCGCTGGTGGTCGGGCATGGCTGGTGTCACCTCCGGCTTTGTTAAATGGCGCGCCCCGCCGTATCGTACCCGAATAGAAACGGCGGGCCCCGCCGTTTCGTTTCCCGGCGTCCCCCGGAGGATCCGCATGTCCACAGATTCCGCACCCGTCCTGGTCACAGGCGCCACCGGCAGGCAGGGCGGCGCCACCGCCCGCGCCCTGATCGCGGCGGGCGTACCCGTCCGCGCGCTGGTGCGCGACCGGTCCACCGAAAGGGCCAGGGCCGTCGAAGCGCTCGGCGCCGAACTGGTCACCGGCGATCTGCACGACCGCGACTCCGTGGTGCGGGCCGCCAAGGGTGCTCGCGCCGTCTTCTCCGTACAGATGCCGGCCATGAACGAGGACGGCTTCGACTTCGAGGGGGAGGTGACCCAGGGCGTGAACCTCGTCGAGGGTGCGAAGGCGGCCGGAGTGCGGCAGTTCGTGCACACATCGGTCACCGGCGCCGGGCAGCACACGCGGGCCCCCGGCTGGGCCGAAGGCCGCTGGGCCGCGATGGAGCCCACCCTGGGAGCCAAGAGCGCGATCCAGGACCGGGTCCGCGAGGCCGGCTTCCACCACTGGACGCTGCTCAAGCCGGGCACGTTCATGGAGAACTTCCTCCCGTCCATGGCGTTCCTGCTCCCCCGCGGCGTGGAGGGCGGTCTGGTGAGCGTCCTGAAGCCGGAGACCCGGCTGTCCCTGGTGGCGGTGGACGACATCGGCAGGGCGGCGGCCGCGGCCGTCGACGCGCCGGAGCGGTTCGACCGCGTCGAACTGGAGCTGGCGAGCGACCACCTGTCGATGACGGAGATCGCCGAGGTCCTGTCCCGCGCCCTGGGCACGCACCTGTCGGCTCCGGACATGACGGAGGAGGAGGCTCTGGCCGCCGGAATGCCGCCGATGGGCGCCACGCACGAGTGGATGAACGCGGTCCCCCAGCCGGGCCGCCCCGAGTTCGCGAGGGACCTCGGTATCCCGCTCACCAGCTTCGAGGAATGGGCACGGGCGCACATGCGCGCCACGGCCTGATCCGCGCCGGGTCGGCTCAGGCGGCGGAGACCGGGACCGTGGCGGTCGCGTCCTCCTCCGGCAGGGCCGACATCCCCGCGGCACAGCCGCGCCCCACCGACACGGACACCGTCGGTGGGGCGGTCCGGTGCCCGCTGCGCGTCACTCCCAGACGACGATGTTGCGCCGCACCGGGACCGCGCCGGAGTCCGTGGCGAACAGTTCGGGTGAGCGCTCCCTGATGCGCTCGACATCGTCGAACACCGCCCGCAGATGGGCGCGCATGGCGGCACGGGCCAGGGGGACGTCGCCCGCGAGAACCGCGTCGAGGATGTCGACGTGCTGGTCGGCGAAGCCGGACGACGACGCGGTGTCGTAGAGGCCGAGCCGCCGCGCGCGGTCGAGATGCCCCTTGGCCGAGACGACGGTCGCCCAGGCGTTGCCGTGGCCGCTCAGCCGCAGCAGCCCCTGATGGAACGCCTCGTCCAGCTCGAAGAAGTCCTCCAGGCCGAGGCCGGGCCGCCGCTGCTCCTCCAGGTTCTGGCGCAGTTCGTCGACCAGATCAGGGTCCGGCTCGGCGGGGAGGTCTTCGAGTGAGGCCAACTCCACGGCCTCCCTGAGGAATTGAGCGTCCGCCACCTTCGCCGGGTCGACGCGGGAGACGAAGGACCCCACCTGCGGGAAGACCTGCACAAGGCCCTCCTCGGAAAGCAGGATCAGGCTCTCCCGGATCGGCGTGCGGCTCACCCCGAGCGACGCGGCAAGTTCGTTCTCCGACAGGGCCGCGCCCGGAGGGAACTCAAGCGTCAGAACCTTGCGCCGCAGCGTCGCGTAGACGGAACGGCGACTGGTCCGCTGCCGGTTCGATTGAGCCATGCGCTCATCGTATCGGGGCGCCGCGCCCATCGATGCCTCCCGTTCGACGGCTGCGTCCACCTCACCACGGTCGACACCACACAAGTATTGCATCCCTTCGCGACCGATGCTTGTATACCAGTCGTGTCGACCAGTGGAGGGCCCGCTTCCGCCCTGTCAGGCACCGTATGGATCGTCCGAAGAAGTGAACCGAGGCAACCGAAATGGACCTGGTGGACCGGAGTGGACCTGTGAGCAAGATCGAGCGCGTAGAGGTGTTCGTCGCCTCCCCCGGGCGGACCTTCGTCACCCTGCGCATCACCACGTCGGACGGAGTCACCGGCCTCGGGGACGCCACGCTGAACGGCCGTGAACTGGCCGTGGCGAGCTATCTGCGGGACCACCTCGTGCCCCTGCTGATCGGCAAGGACCCCGCCCGTATCGAGGACATGTGGCAGTACCTGTACCGAGGCGCGTACTGGCGGCGCGGCCCGGTCACCATGACCGCGATCGCCGCCGTCGACACGGCCCTGTGGGACATCAAGGGCAAGACCGCCGGTCTGCCCGTCTACCAGCTGCTCGGCGGACGCTCGCGCGACGGCGTCACGGTCTACTCGCACGCCAGCGGTACGGACATCCCGTCCCTGCTCGACGATGTCGACCGGTTCCTCGACCTCGGCTACAAGGCGGTACGCGCGCAGGCCGCCGTGCCCGGTGTCGGCGGCAGCTACGGAGTCCGCAAGGGCAAGGTGTACGAACCGGCCGCGACCGCGCTGCCCGACGAGCAGCCCTGGGACACCGAGGCGTATCTGCGATTCGCGCCGACCTACCTGGAGGCCGTCCGCGAGCGTTTCGGCTTCGGATTCCATCTGCTGCACGACGTGCACCACCGGCTCACCCCCATCGAGGCGGCCCGCTTCGGCAGGAGCGTCGAGGACAGCCGGCTGTACTGGATGGAGGATCCGACGCCCGCCGAGAACCAGGAGGCGTTCCGGCTCATCCGGCAGCACACGACCACGCCGATCGCGGTGGGAGAGGTGCTGAACTCGATCTGGGACGTACAGCACCTGATCACCGAGCAGCTCATCGACTACGTACGCACCACCGTCGTCCACGCCGGCGGGATCACCCATCTGCGCCGTATCTTCGACCTGGCCGCCCTCTACCAGGTACGGACCGGCTCCCACGGGGCGACGGACCTCTCCCCTGTCTCCATGGCCGCCGCGGTGCATGTGGACATCGCCGTACCGAACTTCGGCATCCAGGAGTACATGGGGCACCCCGAGGAGACCGCCGAGGTCTTCCACAGCGGAGTCACCTTCGCGGACGGCATGCTGCACCCGTCCCAGGAGCCCGGCCTCGGGGTCACGTACGACGAGAAGGCGGCGGAGCGCTTCCCGTACCAGGCCCGCTATCTGCCGGTCGCCCGACGTCTCGACGGGTCGGTGCACGACTGGTGAACGAGATGACCCCGACCCCACCCTCGGGCACGGATCCACCGCTGCTGGGACGTGCCACGCTCGGCCGGATCGCGCCCGAGCTGCGCCCGGCCGTCGATCCCCGTGAACTCCGCCCCCGAATCGTCCACTTCGGGCTGGGAGCCTTCCACCGGGCGCATCAGGCCCTCTACACCGAACGCGCCTCGACCCTCTCCGGTGAACCGTGGGGGATCGTCGCCGTCGCCCCTCGCTCGCTGCCCGTGGTGACGGCGATGCGCGCGCAGGACTGTCTCTACTCGCTGACCGAACGCCGCCCCGACGGACCCGCCACCCGGGTGATCGGGTCGCTCACCGAAGCGCTCGGCATGCGTCCGGACGCCGGACGGATCGACGCCCTGCTCGCCTCCCCGGAAGTCACCGTGCTGACGACGACCATCACCGAGAAGGGCCACCACCGGCGGCCTGGCAGCGGCGAACTCGACACCCTGGCACCGGAGATCG
Organism: Streptomyces sp. NPDC060366; assembly: GCF_042725135.1. NCBI lineage: Bacteria > Bacillati > Actinomycetota > Actinomycetes > Kitasatosporales > Streptomycetaceae > Streptomyces > Streptomyces sp. NPDC060366. The sequence continues at coordinate 326,340 of NZ_JBHXDC010000005.1, forward strand.
CCGCGGATCTGGCGGCGCGGGAGACCGGTGAACTCACCACGGTCGTCGGGCGGATCGCCGCCGGACTCGCCCTGCGGATGCGCTCCGGCGGAGCCCCGGTCACCCTCCTGTCCTGCGACAACATGGCCGGGAACGGCTCCGCGCTCGCGACGGTCGTCCGGGGCTTCGTCGAAGCGTCGTCCTGGCCCGACCGGCCGGCCGTACTCGACTGGATGACGGCCTCGGTCGCCTTTCCCGCGACGGTCGTCGACCGCATCGTGCCCGCGACGACGGACGCGGACCGGCGTACCGCCGACTCCGCGCTCGGCGTTCGCGACGGCGTGCCCGTCGTCGGCGAGCCGTACCGGCAGTGGGTCCTGGAGGATTCCTTCGCCGGCCCGCGACCGCCGTGGGAGCTGGACGGCGCGCTGTTCGTCCCCGATGTCGTCCCGTACCAGCTCACGAAGTTGCGGCTGCTCAACGGAGCACACTCCGCCCTCGCGTATCTGGGTGCGGCGGCGGGATGTGAGACCGTCGCCGACGCCCTGGCGACCGACTGGGGCGAACGGCTCGTACGGGCCTTCTGCTCGGAGGTCGGGCCGACGCTGCCCGCCGGCGGGCCCGATCCCCTGCGTTACGCGGACGATCTCGTCGAGCGGTTCCGGAACCCCGCTGTCCGGCATCTGCTCCAACAGATCGGATCCGACGGGTCGTTGAAGATTCCCGAACGATGGTTCGACGCCCTGCGGACACTGCGCGCGTCCCCGTCGCCCACCCCGGTCCTCGAACTCGCCCTGGCCGCATGGGCGAACGCCACCCGCGCCGCCGACGGCGGCGGCCAGCTGTTCGGTACGACGGACCCCGCCGCGACGGCCCTGGCCAACTGCTGGCAGGGCACGACAAGTCTCCATGACACCGTCCGGCGGCTGCTCCGAGTCGTCGGAGCTGCCGACCTGGCCGGGGACGACGCTCTCGTCTCCGGCATCGCCGCCCGGATCCCCGCACCGCGCGCCGGCCACATCGATATCTGACCCCACCCGCCCGAGGCAGCGCCGTACAAGCACAGCCCTGAACAACGGAGTTCACCATGACGGACACCACGCGTGCCGAGCCGACAGGCTCCGCGAAGCGCACCACGCGCGATCTCACCAGAGCCGCCGTATCCGGCTGGCTCGGCACGGCGATGGAGTTCATGGACTTCCAGCTCTACTCGCTGGCAGCCGCCATCGTCTTCAACAAGATCTTCTTCCCCGACGTCAGCCCCGCCATCGGCCTGATCGCCGCCATGGCGACCTACGGCGTCGGATACGTGGCCCGGCTCGCCGGAGCCGTCTACTTCGGGCGCATGGGCGACCGGATCGGCCGCAAGAAGGTGCTGTACCTGACCATCCTGCTGATGGGCGCCTCGACCACGCTGATCGGCGCACTGCCCACGTACGCGACGATCGGCATCCTCGCCCCCATCCTGCTGGTCGTTCTGCGGCTCGTCCAGGGATTCGGGGCAGGCGCCGAGATCGCCGGGGCCACCGTCATGCTCGCCGAGTACGCCCCCGCCAAGCGCCGGGGGCTGATCTCGTCGCTGGTGTCGCTCGGCACCAACTCCGGCACGCTGGCGGCCTCGGGCCTCTGGGCGATCCTGCTCGCCGTGCTCAGCGAGGAGCAACTGCTCTCGTGGGGCTGGCGGTTGCCGTTCCTGCTGAGCTTCGCGCTGATGATCTTCGCGGTCTGGCTGCGCGGGAACCTCAAGGAGAGCCCGGTCTTCGAGGAGCGGGCGGATGTCGTGGACGGCGTCGCCATGTCACGTGAAGAGGTCGAATCGGCTCTCGACAGCGCCTCCCTGGAGGAGAAGCAGGAGAGCGTACTGGAGGCCGGGATCCGGCAGCGCAAGGGCAAGGCGTTCTTCCTCTCCCTCGGGCTGCGGTTCGGTCAGGCGGGCAACTCGGGTCTCATCCAGACCTTCCTCGTCGGCTACATCGCCACGAACCTGGACGCCGGCCGGGCGGTCCCCACCGACGCGATCCTCTACGGTTCGCTGCTGGGCTTCGTCACCGTGCCGGTGGTGGGTCTGCTCGGGGATCGCTTCGGCCGCCGCCCGATGTACGTCGCGCTCACGCTGCTGACCATGGTCCTCGCCTTCCCGATGATGCTGCTGATCACCTCCGGCAACACCTCCGCCCTGATGCTGGGGATGGCCCTCGCCCTCAACATCGGTGTCCTGGGGCTGTTCTCGCTGGAGAGCGTCACGATGGCCGAACTGTTCGGCTCCCGGACCAGGTTCACCCAGCTCGCCCTGTCCAAGGAGATCGGCGGCATCCTCGCCACCGCCATCGGTCCGGTCATCGCCGCGTCGCTCACCGCGGTCACGGGCAGTTGGTGGCCGATCGCCGCGATGCTCGTCGTCTACTCACTCATCACGCTGACGTCGGCTCTGCTCGCACCCGAGACACGCGGGCGCGACCTGGTACGGCTGGAGGACGCGGCATGAGGGCGGTCGTCGTCCACGGGGCACGCGATCTGCGGATCGACGAGCGCCCGCGGCCGGTTCCCGGCGCCGGGGAGGTCCTTGTCGCCATGGAGTGGGGCGGGATCTGCGGCTCCGACGTCGCGTACTGGAAGCACGGTGCTTCAGGGACCGCCTCGCTCGCCCACCCGCTGGTACTGGGCCACGAGGTCGCCGGGCGGATAGCCGAACTCGGTCCGGACGTCGCCGATCTGACGGAGGGTCAGCCGGTGACGGTCCACCCGGCGGAGCCGGTCGGTGACGACCGGCTGCCCGACCGGATCGCCGGTCGCACGAACCTCCACCGACGCGTCCGGTACTTCGGGTCGGCCGCCTTCGACCCGCACACCGACGGCGGGTTCAGTGAGTACCGGGTGGTCCGCGCGGCGCGGATACGGCCGCTGCCCGAGGGGGTCACCACCGAGCACGGCGCCCTCGCCGAACCCCTCGCCGTGGCCCTGCACGCCGTACACCGCGCCGGTGACCTGCGGGGAAAGACCGTCCTGGTCAATGGCGCGGGCCCGATCGGAGCGCTGGTCGTGGCGGCGGCGAAGTATCGCGGGGCGGCCGGCGTGATCGCCTCGGACATCTCCGAGACGTCACTCGCCGTCGCCCGAGCCATGGGCGCGGACCGGACGGTCGACGTCTCCACGGGCGCCGAGCTGCCCGAGGACGTCGAGCTGTCCTTCGACGCCTCGGGCGCCCCGGCCGCGCTGGGGCCGGTCCTGCGGGCGACGGCGCGCGGCGGCACCCTCGTCCAGGTCGGGAACCTCCCCGGCACGGCCGTACCCGCGGTGCTCGGGGACCTGGTGACCAGGGAGATCACCTGGGTCGGCTCGTACCGCTTCGTCGAGGAGATCGACGACGCGCTGCTCGCGATGCGGGACGGACTCGACGTGTCCCCCGTCATCAGCCACCGCTTCGACCTGGACCGGGCGGACGAGGCCCTGGGCGTCGCGGCGGCGAGCGGAAGCAGCAAGGTGATGCTGTGGTTGGGCGGGGCGGCGTCGGGCGGGTGAGTCATGAGTGAGGCACGGGGCACGGGTGCGGCCGACGATGTCATCGGGGTTCGGTGTCCGTACGTCGCGGCGGCCGTTCCGGCCGGTGTTTCCCACCGCCGTCGGCCAGGTCGATCGGTTCGGCCGGTCCGGTCGGATCGGTTAGTCCGGTCAGATCGCTCAGATCGATCGGGTCCCTCGCGACCACGACCACCTGGTCCTCGGCGCTCCACTCGCGCCGCTCACCCTTGTGGGGGTTGAGCCGGACCCCGTGGTCCGGCGGCGCCGTCCGCAGGTCGTGACGGCGGTAGCCGATGGCACATTCGCCGCGGTCGCGCGCCGCGGCCACGACCGTGGCGAAGGTGGCCTCGCTGCCCGGGCGGACGTACGTCCCGGCCGGCCGCAGACAGATCGTGCTGCCCTCGGCGGAGAACAACTCGTCGAACACGGCGGCCAGATGACGGTTCTGTGCGATCTGCGCCATGAGCAGTCCGGTCAGCTCTCCGCTGACGACGACGTCCGAGCCGGGGTTGACGGCGGCCAAGGGCCGGTTGCGGTCGTCGGTGAGTTCGCTGACGACGCGAAGCTCCCGTCCGGTCCGTTCCTCCAGCAGCCGCAGGGCCAGCAGGGCGACCAGCGTCCAGTCGTCGGGGTGGTCCGGCCCGTCGGCCGGGTCGGGGCCGAGGACGACCAGTCCGTCGTACGGGGCGAGGTCGAGCCCGAGCAGCGTCTCGGGCCGAGACAGGGCTGCGGTCCGGAACCGCACGACCGGCCGGGCGGCATCGGGCCCCGGAAGGTGGTCGGGCTCCGTGAGATCCAGCTCCGGGGCGTGGTCGGGCTCCGGCTGCCTCGGTCCCGGCACGGCCCGGTCCGTGATCACTTCCAGTACGGAACCCGGCCGGGCCGTGCGCCGTAACTGCCCCAGGACGAGGGGCGCCCGCCGGTTCCAGCCGAGCACCAGCAGACGCGCGGCGGCCTCCGCCGGTGGCCGGCCGCCGGCGATCACCGACGGGTCGACGAGGTGCCCGCAATCCGCCGGCCGTGTCGTGCGGTCGTCGCGGGCGAGGACGATCAGACGGCTCCCCGGTGCGACGACGGTGTCGGCGGGCGGATTCAGCCACGTACGTCCCAGAGGGCTGAGCAGTCCCACCACGCAGGACTCGGCGTGTCCGAGGAGTGTCGCGCCGAAGGGACCGCCGTGGAACGCGGTCGCGTCGGCGAGGTGGAACTCGTCGCCCGCGAAGTCGAGGAGGTCGCGCAGTACCAGGGAGAGACCGGGGCGGCCGACGCACTGCGCGATCAGCCGGGCCGTGAACGTGTCGGTCTCCAGGACCGTGCCGCGCGGACCGGCGGCCAGCCGGGCCGGTGCGCGGTACCGGTCGTCGTGCACCGCGGCCAGCACCGGCGGCCCGCCCGGTCCCTCGCCGAGGAGCGCCCGCAGCGCCAGCAGGATTCGCAGGATCTCCGCGTCGCCCGCCGGTTCCCCGGACGGCAGCACCAGGACGGTGCTCGCCGCGCGTGGGCTGACCAGCGCGAGTACGGCGGGGTCGCTCGCCGGACCGCTGCGGCAGATGAGCCGGGTGCGTCCGGCCGGAGCGATCCGGGCGGCCAGCGCACGCTCCATCTCGGTCTTGTCCCGGTCGGCGAGCAGGACGATCGCCCGCGGCCGGTGCGCGGCCTGGGCGGCGACCAACTCGCTTACCACTGTGCACACTTGGTCCGACCAGCCGAGCACCACGACATGGCCCCGCTCCAGGACCGTGGACCGTCCACGGCTCAACTCGGCCATCCGCTCGGCCAGACTCGTCGTGATCACACCGATGAGTGTCGAGACGCACAGCAGGGCGACCAGTCCGAGGAGGGCGGAGAGCACCATGCGCAGTGGCGTACCGGAGATCGCGCCCAGGCGCAGCGTCTCCGCGCTCGTCCGCCACGCCGCGGTCAGCCGGCCCGACAGCGACCGCGGTGATCCGGGGTCCGTCCAGACCAGCACCGCGCTCACCGGGACGACGACGGCCAGGCAGGTGATCACCAGCCAGCCCATCAGGGTGCCGGTGCTGCGGGCCAGCGTACGGTCGAACCGGTAACGCGCCCGGTCCCGCAGCGAATTCGGCCGGCGCCCCGTCATTCGTGCCACTCCCACCCGCTCTCTTCCGCGACGGCGCTGGTCGGCCCGCCTCCGCACAGTGCTGCCTCGGGTGGGGGAACACGCCGTGTTCGCGGGCCGATTCACCCTTTCGGGCGGGCCCTTCGTCCGGTGGCGCGATCGGGTGTCGCGATCGGCCCGCTCCTACCGGCGCGCCGTCACGGCAGATGTGTTCCCGGGGTGTGTCCGAAGGTGCGGCGGAAGACATCGATGAACGAACTGGCGGACGACCAGCCGCACCGGTGCGCCACGGTGGTCACCGGGGTGTTCTCGGCGAGCAGGACCAAGGCGTGGTAGAGCCGCAGTTGGGTGCGCCACTGCGGGAAGGTCATGCCGAGGTCGGCCTTGAAGAGGCGGGAGAGCGTACGGTCGCTCGCGCCGACCTCCCTGCCCAGCGCGGCCAGGGTGCGGGCGTCGGCCGGGTTCGTACGCAGGATCTCGCACACCGCGGTCAGCCGGGCGCCGGTGGGGGTCGGCAGGTGCAGGGGCTGCTGGGGCGAGGCCCGCAACTGGTCGAGCAACACGGCCCGTAGCCGCGCGCGTTCGGGGCTGTCGTCGTGCGGGGTGTGCGTGTGGGCGAGGATCAGTTCACGCAGGAGCGGCCCGACGGTCAGCACGGTCGGCTCGTCCAGGCCGAGCGGGTTGTCGCTCGCGGGCAGGCCGACCAGCCGCAGTTCGAGTTCGCCGTGGGCCTGGTGGGCGTGGACGGTGCCGGCCGGTACCCAGATGGCGCGCGTGCCCGGCGCGATCCACGTACCCGCGTCGGTCGTGACGGCCAGGACTCCCCGGCCCGCGTAGACGATCTGGTGGTCGTCGTGACGGTGGGCGTCGATGGCGGCTCCGGGCGCGAGCCACCGGGTGCGGGTCGGCGCCACCGGCTGGTGGCGGATTTCCTTCATTGATTGGCAGTTTATCGGAAGCGCGACATGTCACTCGGCGATGACCATGACGGTGTGCCCAGAAACAGATCGATCCTCCTGCTGTCGGTCGGCCATGCCTGTGTGGATGTCTACCAGGGTGCCGTCGCCTCGCTCGTGCCGTACTTCGTCGCCGAGCGCGCCTACAGCTACGCGGCGGTCTCGGGCATCGTGCTCGCCGCGTCGCTGCTGTCCTCGGTCGTGCAGCCGGTCTTCGGCGCGCTCACCGACCGGCGGGCGATGCCCTGGCTCCTGCCGGTGGGCACGATCCTCGGCGGGGTGGGCATCGCGCTGAGCGGTCTGAGCGGTTCGTACGCCCTGACGCTGGTGTTCGTGGCGGTGTCCGGTGTCGGCGTCGCCGCGTACCATCCCGAATCCGCCCGCGTCGCACGGCTCGCCAGCAGGGGCAGTCACAGCGCGATGGGCTGGTTCTCCCTCGGTGGCAATCTCGGCTTCGCCACCGCGCCGCTCATGGTCACCGCCGTCGTCGCCTCCGGCGGTCTGCGTCTGTCGCCGCTGCTCGTGGTGCCGGCACTCGTCGGGAGCGTGCTGTGCCTGCCCGTCCTGCGCGCGCCGGCGAGGACGGCGGGTGATAGGTCCGGCACGGCGGTGGTCTCGGGGGTCGACGACACGGTCTCGTTCGTCAAGCTGTCGCTGGCCGTGGTCTGCCGGTCCGTCGTCTTCGTCGGCCTCGGCACCTTCGTCGCGCTCTACGCGCAGGAACGTCCGGGCGGCAGTGAGGCGGCGGGCACCGCGGCGCTGTTCGTGCTCTATCTCGGTGGCGCGGTGGGCTCCGTGCTGGGTGGAAAGCTGGCGGACCGCTGGGGCCGGGTCGCGGTCGCCCGCTGGTCGTACCTCGTCAGCGTGCCCGCCGTCGCGGGGATCGTGTTCGTCCCCGGCCCGGCGATCTATCTGTTCGTGGCGCTGACCTCCGCGGGCCTGTACGTCCCGTTCTCACTTCAGGTCACCCTCGGCCAGGACTATCTGCCGACGCGCGTCGGCACCGCGAGCGGAGTCACCCTCGGGCTGACGGTCAGCATCGGCGGCCTGGCCGCCCCGCTGATCGGGCGCTTCGCCGACGCGACGTCGCTGCGCACCGCGCTGACGCCGCTGATCCTGATGCCCGTCCTGAGCTGGCTGCTGTTCCGTACGCTGCCGGAACCCATCGCGCCGAAGCTCACGGCGACGGACACGGAGCGGGGGACGGAGCAGGAGACGGGGCCGGGAACGGGGTTGGGAACGGGGCCGGTCAGAGACCCGGCGCACCCCAGACGGGAAACCAGCGGGCAAGATCCTTCTCGATCCGCAGATCGTCCTCCAGAACTGCTCTGACCTGGAGCTCCCGCTGGTTGTCCCGCTTCTCGACATCGCCGGGCCCCGGCGCGAAGGGGTAGAAGGTGCCGCGCTTGTAGAGATAGACGAGGGCGAGTGGCCGCTGTTCCGCGTCGCGGAAGCTCATCAGTGAGCAGAGGAGCTGCGGGCCGAAGCCGCCGTCCTGGAGCAGTGTGTTGACCGCGTGCAGATCGTTGACCAGCGTGGCCGTGTCGTCGGGCGCCTGTCGCGCGAGCAGCCAGGTGTACCCGTACGAGTCCTGGCTGAACTCCACGGGATGGCTGTCGTCTCCGGTGTCCGCGTCGAGCAGCTCCTGCACGTCCTGTCTGATCCGGGCGAAGCCACCGCCCTCGACGCCGGCGAAACAGACCGAGCCGAGGCCGGTGGGTGTGTAGCCGGCCCCGGCCTGGAGGGTGAGTGCGGCGGACGGGAGGGCGAAGAGCTGGTCGAGGTCGGGGCGGACCGGTTTGCTCCTGCCGAGGATGGTGTCGAGAAGGCCCACGGGACCAGCTCCTCACATTGACGGTCGGGCGGGGTCGGTGCCGGGGTCACGGGCGGCCGAGGTCGGCGGACATCCGGGCCAGCTGCTCCAGCCGCTGTTCGAGGGTGGGGTGGGAGGCGAGCAGTCGGCCGAAGCTTCCCTTGGAGGCGAACGCCGGCACGAAGTAGAAGGCGTTGTACGGCTCCGCCTTCCGCAGGTCCTCCGTCGGGATCCGCGCCATCTGGCCGTCCACCTTGGTGAGCGCCGACGCGAGCGCCGAAGGCCGTCCGGTGAGCAGTGCGGCCGTCCGGTCCGCGGAGAGTTCGCGGTAGCGGGAGAGCAGCCGCGTCAGCAGGAAGCCGATCGCGTAGACCACCGCGCTGACCAGCGGGATCAGGAGGATCACGAGACCGGCGGGGCCGGAGTCCCTGGCGCTCCTCGACAGTCCGCTGTAGAGCGCGATGCGGGTCAGCAGACCCGCGAGCACGCCCAGGAAGGACGCGATGGTCATCACGGCGACGTCGCGGTGCGCGACGTGCGACATCTCGTGGGCGAGTACGCCCTCCAGCTCCTCCGGTTCCAGTCTGCGGAGCAGGCCGGTGGTGGCGCAGACCAGTGCGCTGCGTTCGCTCCGGCCGGTGGCGAAGGCGTTCGGGATGTCACTGTTCGAGATGGCCACCTTGGGTTTGGGCATGTCGGCCAGTGCGCAGATGCGGTCGACGGCGCCGTGCAGTTCGGGTGCCTGTTCCGGGGTGACCTCGCGCGCTCCCATCCCGAAGGCCGCGATCTTGTCGCTGAACCAGAACTGCGCGACGAACATCCCCACGACGAGGATCAGGATGATCGGCCAGAACTTCCCCAGTACGGCCAGCAGCACACCGACCAGGACCACGTACAGCAGACCGATCAGGAACATGGTGGTCACCATGCGTGTGGTCAGGCCGCGGTCCTGCGTGTAGCGGGTTCGTGTCATCACTCGCCTCCATGAGCTCTACTCCTGTTATTTTCCTCCTTATCTCGGCAAAACGTCGTAAATGGAATGTAGGGAGGCCGGTCCTGGGCGGAAGGCGGCCCCGGGCGGAGGGCGCCTTCGATTTCCAGATCGCGATGGTTCATGCACCGACCGGCGGAATGCCTTCCTTCGGGTGCACTCGACCGGCTTTCCACGCCATGGCCCGCGCGCCGACCGGATAGTGAGGCGCACCTGGTCCCCCGCCCTGGGGCGACCGCCGGAAGGCCGGAAAGAAGAGGTGACCGCCATGCGTACTGTCGAGGCGACCGACCGTGTCCAGCTCGTGTTCTCCCTGCTCGACAGCGACGGGAACGGAGTGCTGGAGGCCGAGGACTTCGAGCTGCTGGGGAGCCGGGTCGTCGCGGTGGCGCCCTGGGCCGATGGCGCCGCGACACGCGCGATGGTCGAAGCCTCGCGCCGGTACTGGCGGACGCTGGTCACGGAGCTGGACGCGAACGGCGACGGACGGATCAGCCTCCAGGAGTTCACCGCCTGCGTACTGACCCCTGAGCGGTTCGAGGCGACGATCGACGAGTTCGCCGAAGCACTCGCCGCGCTCGGCGCCCCCGAGGGCGACGGTCTCGTCACCCGGCCCGCCTTCGTGGCCCTGATGATCGCCATCGGCTTCGAACGGCCGCGCATCGAGGCGCTGTTCGACGCTTTCGGGCCCGTGGACGGCGATCGGATCCCGGTGGGCACCTGGGCCGAGGGGATCAGGGACTACTACCGCCCCGAGAAGTCGGGCATCCCCGGCGACCACCTGACCCCGGGCCCGGCGTGGTGACCCGTGCGGCGCGTGTCCACGGCGTGCCGGGCCTCCGCCGCGCAACCGTGTCCGGATTCAAGGCGAACCCAGCAGGGTAGAAATGAGGTGGTTTGCGCCGCAATGAAGGCGGCTGTCGACCTGAGAACGCCCGGAACCCCTCGGAAATCCAGGGCGGCGCCCCGCGTGAGCAGGGAGGTATCAGTGACATGACCGGGATGCAGTTCGGAATCTTCACCGTGGGTGACGTGACCCCCGATCCGACCACCGGTGGTGCTCCTACGGAGGCGGAACGTATCCAGGCCACCGTGACCATCGCGCGGAAGGTGGAGGAGGTCGGCCTCGACGTCTTCGCGACGGGTGAGCACCACAATCCGCCCTTCGTGCCGTCGTCACCCACGACCCTGCTCGGCTACATCGCCGCGCGGACCGAGCGGATCATCCTGTCGACATCGACCACGCTCATCACCACGAACGATCCCGTCAAGATCGCCGAGGACTTCAGCGTCCTGCAACACCTGTCCGGCGGCCGGACCGATTTGATGCTGGGACGAGGGAACACCGGGCCGGTCTATCCCTGGTTCGGCCAGGACATCCGTCAGGCCATCCCCCTGACCGTCGAGCACTACGACCTGCTGCGGCGTCTGTGGCGTGAGGAGGTGGTCGACTGGGAGGGCAAACTGCGCTCGCCCCTCCAGGGCTTCACCCTCGCCCCCCGCCCGCTGGACGGCATCCCGCCGTTCGTGTGGCACGGCTCCATCCGCACGCCCGAGATCGCGGAACTCGCCGCCTTCTACGGGGACGGGTTCTTCGCGAACCACATCTTCTGGCCCTCGTCGCACACCCGGAAGATGGTGGAAACGTACCGGCAGCGCTTCGCGCACTACGGGCACGGATCACCGGAGGCCGCCGTCGTCGGCCTCGGCGGGCAGGTGTTCATGCGTCCGAACAGCCAGGACGCGGTCCGCGAGTTCCGGCCCTACTTCGACAACGCGCCGGTGTACGGGCACGGGCCGTCCCTGGAGGAGTTCAGCTCGCTCACGCCCCTGACGGTCGGCTCACCCCAGCAGGTGATCGACAGGACGCTGGGCTTCCGCGAGTACGCGGGGGACTACCAGCGCCAGTTGTTCCTCCTGGACCACGCGGGACTGCCGCTCAAGACGGTGCTGGAACAGCTGGACCTGCTCGGCGAAGAGGTGGTGCCGGTCCTCCGTAAGGAGTTCGCGGTCGGCAGGTCCCCCGAAGCGCCGGCGGCTCCCACACATCAGTCGCTCCTGCGGGAACGCGACGCGAGAGCGGCGACGGCGAAGCCGCGGCCGACGGAAGGCTGACAGAAGTGCTGAACGGAGTGGGGAGTTGAACGCGGTGACGACCAGACTCACGATCATCTCCGGCGGACTGCGGGAGCCGTCGTCGACGCGCATGCTCGCCAACCGCCTCGAAGCGTCGGTGCGTTCGGAACTCGCCGCCGCCGGCGTCACGGTCGAGTCGTCGTTCGTCGAACTCCGCCCCCTGGGACACGCCATCATCGACGCGATGTTCAGCGGATTCCCCGCCCCGCCGCTGGAGGAGGCGTTCGGTACGGTCGCGGACGCCGACGCGGTCATCGCGGTCACGCCCGCGTTCAATGCCTCGTTCAGCGGGCTGTTCAAGTCGTTCTTCGACGTACTCCCGGAGGAGACGCTGTCGGACATGCCGATCCTCATGGGCGCCACCGGCGGCACCGAACGGCACTCCCTCGTTCTCGAACACGCGCTGCGGCCGATGTTCTCGTATCTGCACGCCATCGTCTCGTCGCGTGGTGTCTACGCCGCCACCGACGACTTCGGTTCGCAGACGAACGGCGCGGTCCTGGGCGAACGCGTCGCACGAGCGGCTTCCGACTACGCCCGGCTGGTACGGGGGTGCGGCTCCCACCGCCGGCGCGACTCGTTCAGCGAGGACACCGCCGCCATGGAACGGCTCCTCGGCGGCCCCCGGCCCTGAGTTCGCCCGGCCCAGGCCATTGTCTCGGCCGGCTCAGGCAGTCGCCCGGCCGCCGTCGCCCAGGACTCTGGCGGCGAAGGCCGCCAGGTCCGCACGCATCCGCTCGCGGGGCGTCTGTTCGCCGAAGAGGTGTTCGACAAGGTCGGCACGGGTGGCGGCGAGCAGCGCGTGGGCGGTGAAGGCGCCGTCGGTGAGACCGGGGACCTGTTCGAGTACGGCTCGGAGCGTGCCGTGCCACCGCCGGTAGTGCTCGGCCCGGTAGGGGCTGTCGCTGCCCGTCTCCTCCAGCGCCAGGGCGAGATGACGGTTGTCGAGCTTGAAGCAGAGGACCGCGTCGAGCAGGGCGGGTACGCGCTGGAGCGGCGGGGTGCCGGGTCCGAGCGGCGGCGGCCCCTCCTCGACGGCCTCCCTGATCGGTTCGAGCCGCGCTTGGTACAGCGTCTGGATCAGGCCGGTGCGGTCGCCGAAGGCGCGGAAGAGGGTCGCCTTGCCGACGCCTGCCGCCACGGCGATGTCGGCCATGGTGACGGACTCGGGATTCGCGCCGCTAGCGAAGAGGTCGTCGGCCGCCGCGAGGACTGCGGCACGGTTGCGGGCCGCGTCCTTACGGGGCTTGCGGTCGGTCATGAGGCTCCTCCGGTTGCGAAACGGACCCTGGGTCCGTATTGTTCGACAGGAAGCGGACCCACGGTCCGCATCGTACTGGACGGAGCGCTCATGGCCACGAAGACGAAGACGAAGACGAACACCGATACGACTACGGTCAACAAGGACACGGCCCCGGCGGACCTGTACCGCCACGGTCTGCGGCTGCTGCTGGAGAAAAACATCCCCGCCTGGGTCGACCTCTGGGACGACGACGGAGTGTTCGAGTTCCCGTTCGCGCCCGAGGGCTGGCCGAAGCGGCTGGAGGGCAAGGCGGCGGTCGGTGAGTACATGCGCGGATACCCCGACCACATCGACCTCCACGACTTCCCCTCCCTGGAGATCCACCGGACGACCGTCGCGGAGACCATCGTGGTCGAGATGCGCGGGGTGGGCCGTCTGGTGGAGACCGGCGGGCCCTTCGACATGACCTATATCGCCGTGGTGACGGTCAAGAACGGCCTCATCACCCACTACCGCGACTACTGGAACCCCCTCGCCGTCCAGGACCCCGCGAGCGACTTCACCGGAAAGGCCTGAGGCACTGATGACCACTCCCGGCACGACCCTTGTCATCGGGGCCACCGGTACCACCGGCAGCCGCGTCGCCTCCCAACTCGCCGCAGGCGGGCACCTCGTCAAGGCCGCCGGCCGACGCGCCACCGCCGTGGCCGACGCGCGGGCCGTCCGGTTCGACTGGGCCGACCCCACGACGTTCGACGAGGCCCTGAGCGGCACGGACCGGGTCTATCTCATACCGCCGATCGGCTCCTCGGAGCCGGCCGCCGTCATGCTGCCCTTCCTCGAGCGGGCCCGTACGGCCGGTGTGCGCCGCGCGGTGCTGCTCAGCTCATCGGCGATCCCAGCCGGCGGCCCGGCCACGGGTCTGGTCCACGAGGCCCTGCCCGGCCTGTTCGACGAATGGGCGGTGCTTCGGCCCTCGTGGTTCATGCAGAACTTCACCGGCGACCACCCGCACGCACAGAGCATCCGGGCGGACGGGACCATGTCGACGGCCACCGGTGCGGGCCGGGTGGCGTTCGTCGACGCGGACGACATCGCCGCCGTGGCCGTACACGCGCTGACCGACGACCGGGCCCCGAACACCGATCTGGTCATCACCGGCCCGCAGGCGCTGAGTTACGGCGACATCGCCGACGCCGTAACCGAGGTCACGGGCCGGGCGGTCACCCATCGGCAGCTGACGTACGAGCAGATGCGCGACCACCTGGCGTCCTCGATGCCCGTCGAGTTCGCCGCGATGCTCGCCGGCCTGGACCGCGCGATCGCCGAGGGGTCCGAGGACCGCACCACCGACACGGTCCACCGTCTGACCGGCCGCCCGCCGACCGCCTTCCGCGCCTTCGCCGAGCGGGAGTTGACCGCGACCGCGCCGAACTGACCCCGGCGCGGTCCGCTCGGCCGCCCCCGATCAGACGCGGGGGCCGAGGAACAGCCCGCCCGTCGCGTCGATGACCTGGCCGGTGATCCAGCGTGCGGCGTCGGAGGCGAGGAACGCGACCACGTCGGCCACGTCGTCGGGGCCGCCCAGCCGGTCGAGCGCCGTCAGTCCCGTGATGAGTTCGGGCACACCCGGCCCGTCGAAGGACGATCCGTTCGTCGCCGTCAGGGTGGCGCCGGGAGCGACCGCGTTCACCGTGATTCCCCGGACCCCCAGCTCGTTGGCCAAGGTCATGCTCATCGTCTCGACCGCGCCCTTCGTCATGGCGAAGGACGTCTGCGTGGCGTTGGCCATCCGGGTCGCCACGGACGAGAGCGTGATGATGCGGCCACCGTCGGGGAGCAGGGGTAACGCTCGCTGGATGATGAAGTACGGCGCCCGCACGTTCACCGCGAAGAGGTGGTCGAACTCCGCCCGCGTCGTGACTCCCAGCCTGCCCGCGGGCACGGCCGCCGCGTTGTTCACGAGGATGTCGAGCGGTCGTCCGGCGAGGCCCGCCTCGACTCCCGCGAAGAGTGTCTCGACATCGTCGTCCACGCCCAGCTCCGCCCCCACGGCGAACGCGGTCCCGCCATCGCGTTCGATCGCCTCGACCGTCGCTGTCGCACCGTCCTTGTCCGTGCCGAAGTGCACGACGACCGTCGCCCCCTTCGCCGCCAGCCGGGCCGCGATCGCCTGCCCGATACCTCGCGACGCCCCCGTCACCAGAGCCGCTTTGCCGGTCAGATCATCACTCATGACAACCACCCCATTCCGGTAGCGACTACCAATCTGGTAGTCACTACCACTGCGGTAGTGTCTACCACGTGACCGACCAGCACTCAACCTTGCGGGCGCAGCGACGATCCGAGACGCAGCGCATGATTCAGGCGCACGCGGTACGGCTTTTCACCGAGCGGGGTTACGACGCCACGGCCGTGACCGATGTCGCCGAGGCCGCGGGTGTCTCGCCCATGACCGTCTACCGGCACTTCCCCACGAAGGAGGACCTGGTCCTCTTCGACCAGAACGGCAGGATCGTCGGCGAGCGGATCGCCGCGTCCTCCACAGCGCGGCCGCTGGTCCGCCGGATCGGCGACGCGCTCATCGAGTCGGCCACGACCTTGACCGGCGGCGGCAACGGGGACGACCCGACGGCGGACGAGCGGTTCCTGCTCGCCCGCCTCCGGCTCATGATCTCGACGCCCGCCCTGCGGGCCAAGCACCTGGACAACCAGTACGTCCTTCAGCGGGCGATCGTCGACGGTCTCGGGGACGAGGTCGGCGATCCCGACACCATGTTCCGCACCCAGGCGGCGGCGAGTGCCTGTCTGGCCGCGATGCACATGGCCGTGATGCGCTGGGCCGAGGACGACGGGCGGTCCGACCTGCCCGATCTGATCGCGCAGGCCTTCGCCGCCGCCTTCGGGGACAGCCTCTTCGGCGCCGATCCGGACGCGTGAGTGGGTCAGTGGGCGGTCGCGCCGGTGCCGGACGTCGTACGCAGGTCGGCCTCGGGGAGCCAGGAGTCCGACGGCCGTTCGAGCCACCGCTCGGCGGCGCCGATGGCCCGCGCGGCGTCGGCCAGGGCCGTCAGCCCCGGGTGCCGCAGGCCGCGGCGCCAGACCATGGACACGGGGGCGAGAGGCACCGGATCGGTCAAGGGGCGCAGCGCCATCTCCGGCACATCGGAGAACTCGACGTTGGCCAGTACCGACCAGCCCTTCTTGCGCACCACCCGGATGAACTCCAACTCGCCCTGGAGCTTGGGAAACGACGGGGCCGGCTCGATACCGCGCCCCGCGAAGAGGGCGCGCGCGTAATCCGTCCACTCGGTGGTGTCCTCGTTGCCCGCCGCCGCGTAGACGGTCTCGCCGGACAGCGCGGCCAGCGGCACGCGGGGCAGGGCCGCGAGCCGGTGGTCGGGCGGCAGCAGCACCGCCACCCGGTCGTAGCGGATCAGCCGGTGTTCCAGAGCGGCCCGAACGGCGGGCGGCAGCCCGGCGACCGTACCGAAGGAGACATCCAGCCTGCCGTCCGCGATCTCCGTCGCGGCCCGCGCCAGGCCGCTGTGGAACCGTAGGACGAACTCCACTCCGGGGGCGGCCACTCGGGCCGCTTCCAGCACGCGGGGACCGGTGGAGGCGTGGGCGGCGACATCGACCACCAGCGGCCGGTCGCTCCCGGCGCCGGGCGCCGCGTCCAGGTCTTCGCCCAACTCCGCGTGAGCCGACAGGACCTGACGGACGGTCGGCAGCAGCCGCTGTCCCTCGGCGGTGAGCGAGACGTGTCTGGTGTCCCGCTGGAACAGAGGCCTGCCCCATTCGCGCTCCAGGCGCCGGATGTCGCGGCTGAGCGCCTGCTGCGCGACGAACAGCCGGGCGGCGGCGCGGGTGAAGTGCAGTTCCTCCGCCACGGCCACGAAGGCTCGCAGGAGTCGGGGGTCGGTGTCGTGACGCACCCGCCCATCCTCGTCCACCGGCGGAGATTCACAACCGAATTGCGTGAGTGGCCGCTGACCAGGTGTTGGACGCCCACCGAGGGGCGCGACGAGTCTGAGGACATGCCGAATTCCTCCGCGTCTCCCAAGTTCCCCGCGCCCGCGGCGTCCTCCGCCTCATCGCCGGAGCCACCCGGACACCGCCTCCTACTGACCGTCGCCGGAGGAACCCTCGTCGCCGCCGCGCCGTGGGCGCTCACGGAGCCACCGGCGGACGCCGCCCGGCACCGGCGGCCCCCGGCCAGGACGTCGACACCGATGTCGGCCCGGATATGGCGGTCGTTGACGCGTCTCACCACGTCCGGACGGCGTCGGGCCCGCCGTTGACGGCGGGCGGACGCGGGCCTTCTCCAGAGGGTTTCCTGCGGAACTAGAGGGTGTCCTGCGGAACGTCCTTCAGGAACACGATCCCGTCCATCGAGGGCAGATGCGCCGGATGGAGTGGGAAGTAGCCGAAGTAGGGGGACACCCGAGGGTCGGGGCGCGTGTCACCGAGGGCGGTGGTCAGCCGGGCGGGATCAATGAGGAAGCGGTCCTCGGGGAGCGCGTACAGGACGCCTTCGAGGGTGTCCGACGGCGGGGTGTCCACCCCTTGGTGCCGCATCGTGCCGATGGCCATGGCCAGGAAGGCGTACTCCTCGCCCAGTCGGGCGCTCACGATCGCGCCGGCGCTCCACCACTCCAGCGGCAGGTCGCCCATCCGCATCGAGCTCATCTCCCGCTGGAGATGGGCGTTGTGGGCGTGGACCAGCACCGGGCCGCGCTCGGCGAGGGCGAGGAGGTTGTCGGCCATCATCTGGTCCCGCACGCCGAGCAGCCGCGTCATACGGCCCGGTGAGGTGTCGGCCATCCAGAAGTGGTAGCGCAGCAGCCCGAGGGCGGTTCGCCCGTACAGGCGCGCGCGGTCCCAGTCCTCCCGTGAGGTCGCCCTGATCAGCTGCGGCGTCCGCTCGTGGAACAGCGACCACAGATCGTCGGCGAGCACCCGCAGCTCGTAGGCCTCGGCCGACTCCCCCGCGGATGCGGCCGGGTCCATCATCGCGGCCGGATCGGTCCACCGGTCGTCGGCTCCGAGCAGGCGCTCGAGCGTCTCCGCGGTACAGGGCAGCAGGTCCGGGTCCACCTCGGCCGCCAGGTAGCCGTGGAGTGCGGTGAGGGCCTGCCGGGGGCTCGCAGCGCCGGTGATCTCCAGCGGGCCGTCGAAGCCGGCGAAGCGCACCTGCTCGGACGCGGGGCGGCCCTCGTTGTACGCGCGTGCCCAGCGCACCAGTTCCCGGTTGGCCGCGGAACCGCCGAACTCGTGGCTGAACCCGTGCTCCATGGCCTCGTCGATGGTGCCCGTGCCCGAGGTGACGTAGTCGTCCACGACCAGACCCATCAGGCAGTCGCTCTCGATCGCGATCGTCCGGTAGCCCTCCTGCTCGACGAGTTGCCGGAAGAGCTCGTTGCGCAGGTCGAGCGGAGCGTCCACACCATGGGTGGGCTCGCCGAGGGCGAGCACCCGGGGCCGGGACGGAAGCAGTTTCATGACGGCGGCGGCGTCGACGGCTCGGGCGATGTCTTTGCTGTCAGTGACCATGCCTTCAACGGTATCGTTGAACCTTCGGTTGAAACTTTGCCGCGATACCATGGGGATCATGGCGCCAAACCTTCAAAGCGGCAGACAGCTCAGGCCGATCGACCTCGCGCGCGGGCACGGTCTGTCCACGCAGGCGGTCAGGAATTACGAGGAGGCCGGCATCCTGCCGGCCGCCGGTCGCACACCGCACGGTTACCGCACCTATACGCCGCTGCACGCGCTGGCTCTCGCGGCGTTCCTCGCCCTGGTGCCCGGCCACGGCCACCACACGGCGACGTCGATCATGCGGGCCGTGAACGAGGGCGAGGTGGACGAGGCGTTCCGCCTCATCGACGAGAGCCACGCCCAGTCGCTCGACGACCGGCGGACCCTCCGGGCCGTGGAGAACGCCCTGCGCGACCTGGGGTCCGCGACTACACCCGCCGCGGCGCCGGAACACCGCGCGACGTCCGGTCCCGCCGCGTCCGGTCCCGCCGTGTCCGGCTCCGTCACAGCGGCGGCCGGACCCGACGGCACGTTCATCGGGCCGCTGGCGGACGAGCTCGGGATCCGGCCCGCGACGCTGCGCAAATGGGAGCGCGCCGGGCTGGTGCGGCCGCGCCGCGACCCGCTGACCGGGTATCGGGTCTACGGCGAGGCGGATGTACGGGACGCCCGGCTGGCCCACCAACTCAGGCGCGGGGGCTATCTGTTGGAGCAGATCGCCCCGCTGATCGCCCAGGTGCGCGCGGCCGGCGGGCTGGAGCCGCTGGAGGCCGCGCTGCACGACTGGCGCGGCCGGCTGTCCGCCCGCGCGCGGGCGATGCTGAGCGGGGCCGCCGAGCTGGAGACGTATCTGCGCGAGCGCGGCTGATACGACGGCGGGCGGGCGGGCTGCCGCGCGACGGCGTCCGGTACATACCGGCGCGCGCGGTCGATCCGGCGCCCTCTGCCGGTCAGGCGGATCCCCCGGCCCCCTTCTCCCGCTCCCCCGCCGTGCCCGCTTCGGCGACGCGCTTGATGTTCGCCAGCCGCCGGTCCCAGTCGACCGCGAGCGCGGCCATCCACCGCGCCGTCGCGTCGAGCGCGGCCGGCCGTACCGCGTACCGCACCTCGCGTCCGACCCGGCCGCCCGAGACCAGCCCGGCGGCGTCCAGCACCGCGAGGTGCTTGACCACCGCCTGCCGCGAGACGGGAAGCTGTGCGGCGAGAGTGGTCGCGGTGATCTCGCCCTGTGCGGCGAGGAGTTCGAGCAGCTGACGTCGCGTCGGGTCGGCCAGCGCCACGAGTACGCTGTCGACCGCCTCGCCGGCGTCCCGGTGTATGTCCGTCACGCCGACGGCTGTTCCGCACGCGCCTTGAGCTCGCCGAGTTCCTGGGGCCAGCCGACGGTGTTGTCCTTCACCGCCCGGCCGCGCAGTTCCTCGGACCCGCTCAGCGCCGCGAATCCGCTCTCGACCACGCGAAGGCGCGTCCCGTCGCCCTCCGGGGCCAGCGTGAACTCCACGAGGGTGCTGTTGTCCTCGCGCAGCTCCTCGCCGGGGAACGCGCTGGCCCAGCGGTACGCCAGGTACGTCGGGGGCTCGACCTTCTCCACCCGTACCGGGAAGTCGCCGTACTCGGAGTTCTTCGCCACCATCGACTCGCCCTCCTTCGCCACCGTGCCCGGCAGGTTCGCCTTGTCGGCCACCCAGAAACCGGGTTGGGCCACCAGCGACCAGACCCGCTCCAGGGGTGCCGCGATCAGGGTTTCGCGTTCGATCCGGTCCTCGCTCATGAGATCCTCCATCGCTGCCGTTAAGTGCAACTCCAGAGTTGCACATCAGACCCCCAGGTGCAACCTGAGGGTTGCACCTGGCCTCGCGGCCGGCGAAGTACTGTCTGCCGTGATGCCCCGTCAACGGTGACGAGTGGAGTGGAGTGGCGATGCGGAACCCGGCGGACCGGACAGACACCACGCGAGCGCATTCGGCGCGCGTGTACGACTACATCCTGGGCGGCGAGGACCACTACCCGGTCGACGCCGAGGCCGGCGACGCGATGTGCCGGCACTGGCCCGCACTGCCCGTACACATGCGGGAGAACCGCCGTTTCATGCACCGCGCCGGTCACTACCTCGCGCGTGAGAAGGGCATACGGCAGTTCCTCGACATCGGCGCGGGACTGCCCACCTCACCGAATCTGCACGAGATCGTCCAGGGCGTCGCACCAGAGTCCCGCGTGGTCTACGTCGACAACGACCCCGTCGTCCTCGCCCACGCCGACGCGCCGCTGAACAGCGCACCCGAAGGCGCCACCGCCTACATCGACGCCGACATGCGGGACCCGGACACCATCACACGCGACCCGCGATTCCGGGAGCTGCTGGATCTGGACGAGCCGGTCGGACTCATGGTCATCGGCATCATGCACTTCATCAGGCCGCCCGAGGACCAACCGCTGGTCCGGCGGCTGCTGGAGCCGCTGCCGTCCGGCAGCTACCTGGCGATGACGATCGGGACCGGCGACTTCGCACCCGAGGAGGTCGGCCGGGTGGCGGAGGAGTACGAGCGGCAGAACATGCCGATGGTGCTTCGCGACCTCCCCACCGCGACCTCCTTCTTCGACGGTATGGAGCTGGTCGAGCCCGGCGTCACCCAGGTGCACAAGTGGCGGCCCGGTGCCGGTCAACAGGACGTCGACGACCGGGACATCGCCATGTACGGCGCGGTCGCGTACAAGCCCTGAGCGGACGGAGCCGTAGCACCACCCGACGGCGTACGCCCCGGAGCGCGGTCCGCGTTCCGGGGCGTACGGTCACGTCGGCTCGGCGTCCCGAGCCGTACGTCAGTCCACGATCATGGTGTTGAGCGGCACCGCTCCGGCCTTCGGCGCGAACCGTCCGCCGAAGTAGCCCTCGACCTCGGCCTTCTCGGCCGAGTTGGGATAGGCGTTCGTGCAGCTGGTTCCCGCGCTGGAACCGGACATCAGGCTTGTGCAGGGGCCGGGCTTGCGGTCCGGCAGACCCAGGATGTGGCCCAGTTCGTGCGACGAGATGCGGATCGTGTTGTGCCCCTCGTTCACCGCCTGACGGCCGATCCAGACGGTTCCGTTACCGAGTGACGTGGTGAGCGCGCGGGGCCAGCCGTTGTCCGCCAGGACTCGTATGTTGGCGGACTGGCCGGACGCGACGGGCCGCAGTTCGACGGCGTCGACGCTCTCGTTCCAGATCGCCGCGCCCCGGTCGACCGCGGACCTGAACTCCGCGGAACCGCTGGCGTCGTAGGTGACCACCCGCGCGGCCAGGGCTCCGTCCGCGTCCGTGGTGGGAGCGGCCACGGCCTGGCCACCCAACAGGGAAGCGGTCACGGCCAGGGCGGCGGCGAGCGCGCCGGTCAACTTACGGACGTGCATGGTCGACCTCCTTACATCAGAGACAGTCGTGCACATGACATAACTTCCACTGCTCACTGCCCACCGACGACCGGCACCAATCCGTCAATCCGACGCCCCACTCCGCGGGACGAGGGAGGAGGAGAACCACACGGGTGTTCAGCCGAGGACGAGGGGCATCTTCTCGACCGACCCGCCCAGTTGGGCCTTCTCCGCGCCGGTCGGGGCACGCCGTCCGGTGCCGACCCGCAGGCCCTAGGCGTCCCGGTACCGGTCGCGGGTCTCGGGCTGTTGCCGGAAGCCGGCCGACTTGTAGGTGGCGACCGCCCCGGTGTTGGAGCTCGGGGTGCAGACGAGCGCGCTCGACGAGCCCAGTTCCTGGAGTGCCGCCGCCGCGGCCACGGTGATCGCCCCGCCGTAGCCGTGCCGGCGGTGTTCCCGGTGCACGCCCATCGGTTCGAGCAGTCCGGGCCGCCCCGGACCGGCGGACCACACCGTCACCGCCGCCACCGCGTTGCCGTGGTCGTCGTACGCGAGCAGACAGCGGGCGTCGGCGTAGGGCGATCCGGCCGCCATCGCGTGCCAGCCCTCGCCCCTGAATCTCGACCCGAACGCCGCCCGGTGTACGGCGGCATAAGCGTGCGCCTCCTCAGGGCCGACCACCTCGATCCGCACGCCCGCGTCCTCCACCGGCTCCGTGAGGTCGCGGCGCAGCGGTGTCCACGGCTCGTCGGTGTCCCAGCCCTCCTCGCACAGCAGATCGTCGACCAGCGCGCCCATCGGTGCCTCGATGTTCGCCTTCCCCTCGGGCAGCACGCCGCGCTCCGGCCGGGTCACGTCTTGGACCAACTGCCGTGCCAGTTCCTCCTCTTGGTGAGCGTCGGGCGCGATCGTCAGCCGCAGCAGTCCGGGACCGTCCAGCAGTCCGACGGCGAGAATCCGTCCGTTCCGGCCCCATGTCCTGACCGCCGCGGCCGTCGCTTCCGCACCCGACCGCCAGAACCAGCCCAGGTCCCCCGGATGCAGCTGCATCGGCGCGCCGTCGTCCTGCCACTCGCGCAGTACGCCCACAGCCTCGCTCAGCCCGTCGATTCCCGGTTCACCCAACACAATCGCCATGCGCCCGATCACACACCACCGCACCGGCAGTCCGCACCCGGTTTCGACCCGGCAAGCGCACTGCTCAGAGAGAGCCGACGTTTTCATTTGTGAGTGGTGTCTACACATGTGGACGAAAGAGGGTTAGGCTGCCGCCGTAACCCATGCACGCCGACGGCTACCGCCCGTCGTATCCACCGGAGGTCCCAGGGTGCGCGACCCACTGAACAGCGAGCCGCACCGGATCAAGGACATACGTGTCACGCCTGTCGCGTTCCGTGATCCGCCACTGCTCAACACCGTCGGCGTCCATGAGCCGTTCGCACTGCGGGCCGTCGTCGAGGTCGTCACCGAATCCGGGCTGCTCGGGCTCGGCGAGACGTACGGGGACCTGGCCCATCTCGAGCGGCTGCGGCTCGCGGCCGCCGAGCTGACCGGGGTCGACGTCTGGCACGTCCAGGAGATCGCCCGCCGTATCGCGGTCGTTCTGGCCGCCGACACCGGCAAGGGCGGCCACGGCATGAGCGGCATGGTCACGGGAAGCCGGACCGCCGACCGTGTGCTGTCGCCGTTCGAGGTGGCGTGCCTCGACATCCAGGGCAAGGCGCTCGGACGGCCGGTGAGCGACCTCCTCGGCGGAGCCGTCCGGGACCGTGTCGACTACAGCGCCTACCTCTTCTACAAGTGGGCGGGGCATCCCGGTGCGGAGCCCGACGAGTGGGGCGCCGCGCTCGATCCGGACCAACTGGTCGCGCAGGCACGGCGGATGATCGACCAGTACGGCTTCACCGCGATCAAGCTCAAGGGCGGTGTGTTCCCGCCCGAGGAGGAGATCGAGGCGATCAGGGCTCTGCGCCGGGCCTTCCCCGATCACCCGCTGCGGATCGATCCCAACGCCGCCTGGAGCGTGGAGACATCGATCCGCGTGGGCAGGGAACTCGCCGGCGTGATCGAGTACTTGGAGGACCCGACCGCCGAGATCGGCGGGATGGCCAGGGTCGCGCGCGAGGTGCCGATGCCGCTCGCCACCAATATGTGTGTGGTGGCCTTCGACCAGCTCAAGCCCGCCGTCGCGGAGGACGCGGTGCAGGTGATCCTCTCCGACCACCACTTCTGGGGCGGCCTGGGCCGCTCCCGTACGCTCGCCGGTGTCTGCGACACCTTCGGGCTCGGGCTGTCGATGCACTCCAACTCGCATCTGGGCATCAGCCTCGCCGCCATGACTCATCTGGCGGCGGCCACTCCCAACCTCAACTACGCCTGCGACACGCACTGGCCGTGGAAGAGCCCCGACGAGGATGTCATCGTGCCCGGCGCGCTGACTTTCCGGAACGGATCGTTGGCGGTTCCGACCGCACCGGGGCTGGGGGTCGAACTCGACCGCGACGCCCTGGCCCGGCTGCACGAGCAGTACCTCGCGTGCGGCATCCGTCAGCGCGACGACACCGGGTACTACCGCCGTACCACCGAGTCGGCCTTCGACCCGACCCCGCCGCGATGGTGACCATGAAGCGCACCGCACCGCGAACGAGCGCGCGAACGGCCGGTCGGCGCACGGCCGTTCAGGAGGCGTCATGAGCCAGGAGACGTCATGAGAATCGTGCTGACCGACCCCATCCTCACCCGGTTCTCCGACGAGTTGACCCGTGGCGGCGCGGACGGCCACGACTGGGAGTTCCTCGCCGACCGGCCGGACTCCGACGTCATGCGCCGACTGCCGGACGCCGACGTACTGGTGGCCTCCCGGCTGACCGCCCCCGTGGCCGGCACCGCCGGCCGGCTGCGGCTGGTGCATGTCACCGGCGCCGGGTACGACCGGATCGCGATGGACGCGCTCCCGCCCGGCACCGCCGTCTGCAACACCTTCCATCACGGCCCCTCCATCGCGGAACACGTCGTGATGACCACGCTGATGCTCTCCCGCCGCGTGCCGCGCGCGGACCGGCTGATGCGCGAGGGGACCTGGGAGTCGGTCGCGGTGGACCCAGGTGTCTCCCTGGGCACCACACTCGCGGGGCGTACGGTCGGAGTCGTCGGGCTCGGCGAGATCGGCCGGCAGGTGGTGCGGGCGACGACCGCGCTGGGCATGCGGGCCCGCGCGGTACGGCGCGATCCGCGGGCACCCCTGCCAAGTGACCTGCGACTGGACCGGGTTGACGGCGAGGACGGGCTCGACGACCTGTTGGCGGGCTCGGACGTCGTCGTACTGACCGTGCCGCTGTCGGCGGCGACGACCGGTCTGATCGGGGCGGCGCAGCTCGCCCGGATGCGCCTGCACGCCCTGCTGATCAATGTGGCGCGCGGCCCCCTCGTCGAGGAGGAGGCGCTGTTCGACGCGCTGTCCGGGCGGCGGATCGGCGGCGCGGGGCTGGACGTGTGGTGGAGCCACCCCAAGGACGGGGGCGGTGCGCGTGGCTACACCCACCCGTTCCACACGCTCGACAACGTCGTGATGACGCCGCACCACTCCGGCCACACCCGGGAGACGTTCGCCAACAGGGCGCGCGAGATCGCCGACAACATCGGCCGGCTGTCCAAGGGCGAGCCTCTGACGAACGTGGTGCGCGGCGGGCGCTGAGTACGGCGCCGGTGGGCCTTTCGACATCAGATGAACTGACGCACCGTCAGCAGTACGGCGCCCGCCACCGCCAGAGCCGTCGCGACCGCTCTGGCCCTACCGACGTTCAGCTTGTCGGACAGTGGGCGCGCCAGCAGTACACCGCCGGCGGCGGCAGGGGCCAGCAGCGCCGAGTAGCGCAGGCTGTCGGCGTGCACCGCGCCGACAGCCGCGAGCGCGACCAGGCTCATCAGCGAACCTGCGAGGAAGAACCCGCTCATCGTGGAGCGCAGCTCCGGCCCCGTCATTCGCTGCCAGACCAGGGCCATCGGCGGGCCTCCGATGGAGGTCGCCGTACCCATCAGTCCCGAAGCCATCCCCGCCAGCGCCACGGCGCGCCTTGTCGGTGTGGGCCGGAAGCCGCGGACGCTCGCGACAACACCCACCACGACCACGGCGGCGACGCAGAGCGCCAGCCACCGCGCGGGCAGCAGCGCCACCAGCGCCGCGCCCGCGATCACGCCCGGTACCCGGCCGAGCAGCGCCCACCCCGCCCCACGGAGGTTGACGTGCGCGCCGTCCAGCAGCAGCACCGAGGCGGTGACGGCGGTGGAGAGCAGCAGCACGACGGGGACGAGGCCGGGCGCGACCAGCGCGATCACCGGTGCGGCGAGCAGCCCGAGGCCGAAGCCGATCGACACCTGGAACACCGTGCCCAGCAGGACGACCGCGGAGAGCAGGGCGAATACCGGCAGGCTCACCTGTCCGCCGATGCCGGGCCGGCCACCGCTCCCCCACCGCCCACCGACCCGCCGCCCGCCGGCCCGACACCAAGCGCCCCGACGCCCAGTGGCTCGATACTCAGCGGGAAGTGACACAGGCCCTCGTGCGAGCCGTCGCGCACGCTCACCGGTGGCTCTTCCTCGGCGCACTTGTCGACCGCGTACCGGCAGCGGGTACGGAACCGGCAGCCCGACGGCGGGTCGAGCGGCGAGGGGATCTCCCCGCTCAGCAGAACGCGGTCGCCGCGCGGCGGGGCGCCGGAGACGTCCAGCACGGGGGCCGCCGACATGAGCGCCGACGTGTACGGGTGCACCGGCCGGTCGAACACGTCCTCGGTGGCGCCGTGTTCGATGACCTTGCCGAGGTACATCACGGACACCCGGTCCGCGACGTGCCGGACCACCGACAGGTCGTGGGAGATGAACACGTAGGAGACCTGAAGCCGCTGCTGGAGATCGGAGAGCAGATTGAGTACCTGTGCCTGCACCGACAGGTCCAGCGCGGACACCGGCTCGTCGCACACGATCAGATCGGGATCCAGGGCCAACGCGCGTGCGATGCCCAGCCGTTGGCGCTGACCGCCGGAGAATTCGTTCGGGTAGCGGAAGGCGTCGGCCGCCCGCAGCCCGACGAGGTCGAGCAGTTCGCGTACGCGGGTCTCCCGCGCCCGCGCGGTGGGTGCCACGTCCCGGTGGGTGCGCCACGGTTCGCCGATGATGTCGGCCGCCGACATCCGGGCGTTGAGCGAGGCGAAGGGGTCCTGGAACACCATCTGGACCCGTCGGCGCCAGGCCAGCAGTTCCTTCTTCTTCAGGGAGAAGGGGTCGGTCCCGTCGAAGCGCACGGTCCCGGAGTCCGGCCGCTCCAGCAGGAGCAGCACCCGGGCCAGGGTGGACTTTCCGCAGCCGGACTCGCCCACCACCCCGAGGGTCTCGCCCCGGCCGAGGCGCAGGTCGACGCCGTCGAGCGCGGTAAGCCTGTTGTGTCCGGCGGCGTTGCGCGGGACCCGGAACGACTTGGTCACCCCGGTGACTTCCAACAGCGGCGCGGATGTCCCGGAGGTGGTGTTCTCAGACACGGGTGAGCTCCTCGGAGAAGTGACAGGCGACCGCGCGACTCGCCCCGTCGTCGGTCACGAGGCGGGGACGCTCCTCGGCGCAGCGTTCCCTGGCGAGCGGACAGCGCGCCTGGAAGACGCATCCCGGCGGCACCGCGCTCAGCTCGGGCGGGCTGCCGGGTACGGCGGGCAACGGGCCGCCCCTCTCGGCGTGTTCGGGTACGGAGTCGAGCAGGCCCTTCGTATAGGGGTGGCGGGGATTCGCGAAGACCTCACGCACCGGACCGGTCTCCACCACATTGCCCGCGTACATGATCGCGACGTCGTCGGCGCGTTCGGAGACCACGGCGAGGTCATGGGTGATCAGCAGGACCGCCATGTCGCGCTCGGCCTGGAGGTCCCGCAGCAGCTGCATGATCTGCGCCTGGACGGTGACGTCGAGTGCGGTGGTCGGTTCGTCGGCTATCAGTACGTCGGGTCCGAGCGCGACGGCCATCGCGATGAGCAGCCGCTGGCGCATGCCGCCGGAGAACTGGTGCGGATACGAGCGGGCGCGGGCGCGCGGTTCGGGGATGCCGACGGTCTCCATGAGCTCGATCGCCTTCTCCCTCGCCTGACGCCTGGACAGGCCGCGATGGATACGGAACGGCTCGCCGAGCTGTTTGCCCACGGTCTGTACGGGGTTCATCGCGGTGAGCGCGTCCTGGAAGACGATCGACAGCACCGGTCCTGCGAGCCGCTTGCGCGCGGTGGCGCTCAGCCGCAGTACGTCGGTACCGCCGACGCGGATCGCTCCGCCGACCACGTCGGCGACGGGCTCCAGCAGCCCGGCGATCGACTGCGCGGTCATCGACTTGCCGCAGCCGGACTCGCCGAGCAGCGCGAGGGTGCGTCCCTTGTCCAGGGTGAAGCCGACCGAGTCCAGGGCGCGGACGGTGCCGGAGGGCGTACGCAGGTCGACGCTGAGGCGCTCGACCTCCAGCGCGCGACGGCTCCCGCCGTCCTCGGCGACCGCGCTTTCGGGCCGCGCGGTTTCGGACACCTCTGCCGTCTTCGCCGTACCCGCCGCCGACACCGGTCGGGCGGGCTCGGGGCTGTCGCCCCCGGCCGGCTGCCGGCGCTTCTTCCTCGGCAGCGTCAGGCGCCAGCGCTGCGCGGGGTCCGTCGCCAGCCGTACCCACGCGGCCAGCACCGTGGCCGACACGGTGGTGATAACGATGGCGAGTCCGGGCAGTACCGCGATCCACCAGGCCGTCTGGAGGTACTGACGTCCCTGGGCGACCATCAGTCCCCAGCTGATCTCCGGCGGCTGGATGCCGATGCCGAGGAAACTCAGCGACGACTCGGTCAGCATGACGAAGCAGAAGTCGAGGGTGGCGACCGTGAGGAGCGTCGGCATGGCGATCGGCAGGATGTGCCGGTAGATCGTCGGCCATGTGCCGGTGCCGAACGTCCGTGCCGCGTCCACGAAGAGGCGGCTCCTGAGTTCGGTGCCCTCGGCGCGCGCGGTCCGCAGATAGACCGGGATCCGGGCGAGCGCGAGGATCAGCACGATGTTCGTGGCGCTGGGCGCGAAGACGTAGAGCACGACGACGGCGAGCAGCAGGGAGGGGAAGCTGAGGATCACATCGGCGACGCGCATCGCGGCGCTCTCCCGCCAACCGCCGCGGTAGCTCGCCCACATGCCGATCGCGGAGCCGATCACCAGTGAGCACACCACGGCCGGCAGGGCGACGGACAGGGTCGTGGCGGCCGCCTCGATCAGCCGGGCCAGCACGCTGCGGCCGAGGACGTCCGTGCCGAGCAGTCCGTAGAAGCCGTGGTCGAAGGAGGGCGGGCGCAGCGAGGCGGCCAGGTCCTGCCGTGCGGCGCGGTCGCCGATCAGCAGGGGGCCGATCAGCGCGACCAGGAAGACCAGTGCGAGCAGTACGGCGGCGACGGCCGCGACGCGGTCCTTGCCGAGGAGGGTCCACCAGCGTGGTGGTCGGGTGCCGGGGGTGGCGGTACCGGTGGGTGGGTCTGCGGTGGCGGTGACGGTGGCGGTCATCGTGGCTCCTTCGGTCACGCCGGTACTGCCTGTCGGACGCGGGGGTCGAGCAGCGCGTAGCAGACGTCGATGAGGATGTTCAGGGCGAAGATCGTCAGGGCCGTCAGCAGGACGGCCGCCTGGAGAACGGCGAAGTCCCGCTGGAGAATCGAGTCGATCATGAGCTTGCCGATGCCCGGCCAGCCGAAGATCGTCTCGACGACCACCGCACCGTTGACGAGGCCGATGGTGAGGTCGCCGGCGACGGTGAGGCCGGGCGTGATCGCGTTGCGCAGGGCGTGGCCGAAGACCACTCGCTTCTCGCTGGCGCCCTTGCTGCGGGCCACTTTGACGTACGGCGCGGAGAGCGCGGCGACCATGGCTCCCCGGACCACCTGGACGAGCACGCCGAACGGGCGGATCAGCAGGGTGGCGATGGGCAGCACCCATACCTCGGGCCCGCCGGAGACGCCGGAGGTGGGCAGCAGGGCCAGGTTGACGCCGAAGATCAGTACTCCGGTGATGGCGAACCAGAAGTCCGGGATGCTGGCCGCGGCCATCGCCAGGAAGCTGGCGATCCGGTCGGCGACGGAGTTCGGCCGGTACGCGGCGATGCTCCCGATCAGGACCGCGCCCAGCGCGGCGATGACCATCGTGACGGCCGCGAGCTGGAGCGTCGCGGGGAACGCGGTCAGCGCCATGTCGGCGGCCGACTGCCCGGTGCGCAGCGACGTCCCGAAGTCGAGCCGCACGACTTGGCCGAGGTAGTCCCACAGTTGGGCGCCGATCGACTGGTCGAAGCCGTGCTCGGCGGAGAACGCGGCGCGCTGGTCGGAGGTGGCGCTCAGCGGCAGGTAGAGGTTGACCGGGTTGCCGGTCAGCCGTGCCAGGCAGAAGACGCCGAACACCACGAAGACCAGCGGGATCGCGCTCGATATGATCCGTTTGCGCAGGAAGGTCGTCATGTCAGCGGCTCTTTCCCTCGGCGCGGCTGACCGCGGCCAGTCTCAGTTCGTCACCGGTGGCGGAGTTCGGCTGGTAGCGCACCGACGACGACAGACCGAGCAGTCCGCGCATGTGCGCGAGATGGACGTACTGCGCGACGGCCTCGTTCTGGTAGGCGAAGACCTCGGCGAAGGCTTTCTGGCGCTTCTCACCGGCCAGCGCGGTCGCCGCCGCGACCCGTCGGTCCAACTCCGGTGTCCCGAAGGTCGACTGGGGACTGCCGCTGAGCAGGTACTGACTGGCGGTGAACGCCGCGTCGCCCGCCTGGTTGCCGTGCATGATCAGCAGGGCGATCGGCCCGACGTTCTCGGGCAGGGGCCGCAGTTGGTACTGGAGGTGTGCGGCGGTGTCGGTCATGAGGATCTTGACGTTCAGCCCCAGCCGCGCCATCTGGTACTGAAGTGCCTCGGCGGTCTCGGCGACCCGGGGGAACTGCCCGTTGCGCGCGACCAGGGTGATCTTCCGGTCGACGGGTGCGCCGTCGGCCGCCGCGGCCTTCACGAGTGCGCGGGCCGCCTTGAGGTCGGGCTCTGTCGGGGTGAGGTCGGTGTTGAAGCCCACCACGCCCTTGGGGACGAGTTGCGCGGCGGGCTCGCCCAGTTCACCGAAGAGGGTCTCGGAGATGGACTGCCGGTCGATGACCATGTCCATCGCCTTGCGGACCCGGATGTCGTCGAGCGGGGCCTCGCGCCCGTCGAGCCGCAGCGCCGTCGTCTCGTTGTTCGGATAGGCGACCGAGTTCTCCTCGGTGGCGTCCTTCGGGTCGAGAGCGGTCGCGAGGTCGGCCTCGCCCTTGGTGATCATCGCGGCGCGTACGCTCGGTTCCGACCGCCATACGTAGCGGGCGCGGGCGTACGCGGGCGCCTTCCCCCAGTACGTGTCGTTGCGGTCGAGCGTGATGGACACACCGGTCTGCCAGCCGCCGATGGCGTACGGGCCGGTGCCGACCGGCTTCCTGACCTTGGCCTCGGTGCTGGTCGTACGCGGAACGATCTCGATGAAGCTCAGCCGCAGGGGAAGGATCGGGTCGGGCTTCGCGGTGGTGACCGTCAGGGTCGTGTCGCTCGTGGCGCGGACCTCGACTCCGGAGTCGTCGAAGACGTAGCCGTCGACGTTGCAGGAGAGATCGGAGTTGACCGCGCGGTCGATGGAGAACGCGGCGTCCTCGGCCGTGAACTTCTGTCCGTTCTGGAAGGTGACACCGGGTCGGGTGTCGAAACTCCAGGTGGTGGGCGCCGTCTGGCGCCAGCCGGTCGCGAGCAGCGGCTGGAGTTCGCCGGAGTCGGGATCCCGCTCGACCAGCGGTTCGGTGACGTTGGAGCGGACCACGACGCCGGTCGACGCGAGTGAGGACTCGCAGGGTTCGAGGGTCGGTGGCTCCTGATCGAGCACGATCCGCAGGGTGTTGCCGCCGGCCGCGCCGATGTCGCCGCCGGTGTCGCTGTTGGCGACCGTGCACGCGCTGGTGAACAGCAGTGCCGCGGCGGCGAGTCCGGCGGTCGGCGCCCTGCCGCGCCGACGGCGCCCGGGAGATGGTGCGGATGGCTGGGAACGAGGCGGTTTGTACAGGGCGGAAAGCAGGGGTGATCGACGTACGGAAGACAGCATCGTCTCTCCGATGGGCTGAGTTGGTGCTACCGGAGTCGCAGAGCCAGCGAAAGCTGTCTATAAATGCGGACCCAGTCTGCATTTGTAGACGGAACCGTAGGCTTGCCCTCTGGGGCCGTCAAGGGGTGTGACCGGAGACCTCAAGGGCGCCGGGACCGGTCGAGGCGAGTTCCCGCAGCGCGCTGAGCACGGGGTTGGTGTGCTCGGCCCACGGCGGGCGGTGGGTCTTCACGACGCTACGGGGCCGAGTACGCCGGGCTCCACGGGGGCCGGTCGAGTCGGTTGGCGACCGCCACCGATGCCCGATCCTGCCCAGTCATGCTCAACGGGTATCAACTGATGCGTTCTTGGTGTTAGACAGGTATCGCTGGCGCCCATACGCTCCGGGCAGTCCCTCGACCCTGGAGCACCACCATGACGCTGTTCGACCCGGAGACCCTGCGGTCCGTCCTCGGCACGGGATTGCTGTCCTTCCCCGTCACCCACGCGCGGCCGGATCTCAGCTTCGACGAGGACGCCTACCGCGAACACGTCGCGGGGCAGTCCTCGTTGCCGACGTCCGGTGTCTTCGCCGCGGGCGGCACCGGCGAGTTCTTCGCGCTCACGCCCTCCGAGGTCGCCCGGGTCGTACGGGCGGCCGTCGCGGCGTCCGGCGACAACAAGCCCGTGGTGGCACCGGCCGGCTACGGCACGGCGCAGGCGGTCGCGATGGCACGCGACGCAGAGGCCGCGGGCGCGTCGGGCGTCTTCCTGCTGCCGCCGTATCTGACCGAACTGTCCCAGCCGGGGCTGGTCGCCCATGTCCGCGCGGTGTGCGAGGCGACCGGCCTCGGTGTGATCGTCTACCACCGCGCCAACGCCGCGTTCGGCTACGACGCCGTACGGGAACTCACCGACACCTGCCCCAACCTGATCGGGTTCAAGGACGGCATCGGTGACGTCGACCTGATGACCCGCATCCACGCGCGGCTGCACGGGCGGCTGCTGTCCATCGGCGGACTGCCCACGGCCGAGACGTACGCCCTGCCGTATCTGGAGATGGGTGTCACGACCTACTCCTCGGCGCTGCTCAACTTCATCCCGGAGTTCGCGCTCGACTTCTACGACGCGGTGCGCGCACGCGACGCCGCGACGGTCTACCGCAAGCTCGACGAGTTCGTCCTCCCATATCTCGACATCCGTGACCGACAGCCCGGCTACGCGGTGTCGATCGTGAAGGCCGGGCTGAGGGCCACCGGCCGGGACCCGGGCCCCGTACGCCCGCCGCTGACCGACCTCACCGCCACAGAACTGGGTGAGCTCAAGGCGCTGGTGGAGAAGGTGCTTCCCGCGTGACGTCCTCCTCGCCCGCACCGCACGACGGAACCGTCCTCCAGGTCTGCCCGCTGCCCGCCTCGCTGGAGTCCGCGCTCGCGGCGCACCACCGCACGGTGCGGCTGACGGAGCTGGCCGATCCCGCCGCGTATCTGCGGGAACGCGGCGACGAGGTGGTGGCGGTCGTGACCCGGGCGCGGACCGGGGTCTCGCACGATCTCATGGACGCGCTGCCCCGGCTCGGCGCCATCGTCAACTTCGGGGTCGGCTACGAGACGACGGACGTCCCGCGCGCGAGGGCGCGCGGGATCGAGGTGAGCAACACGCCTGACGTGCTCACCGACTGCGTGGCCGACCTGGCCGTGGGCGCGCTGATCGACGTGATGCGCCGGCTCTCCGCCGCCGACCGTTATGTACGCCGGGGCGACTGGGTTCCGGGCGGTTTCCCCCTCACCACCAAGGTGAGCGGAAAACGGGTCGGCATTCTCGGCCTCGGCCGGATCGGGCGCGCGATCGCCCGCCGGCTCGAAGGGTTCGACGTCGAGCTGAGCTACCACTCGCGCACGGCGGCGGACGACGTGCCGTACCGCTACGCCGACTCACCCCACGCGCTCGCCGCCGGGGCCGATGTCCTCGTGGTCGCGGCCGCCGGGGGTGACGGCACCCGGGGTCTGGTCTCCGCGGACGTGCTCGAAGCGCTCGGGCCGCGCGGCTATCTGGTCAATATCGCGCGGGGCAGTGTGATCGACGAACCGGCCCTGGTCTCCGCTCTCGTGAAGGGCGATATCGCCGGAGCGGCGCTCGATGTCTTCGTCGACGAACCGCGTGTCCCGCCGGCCCTGCTGGAGCTCGACACCGTGGTGCTCCTGCCGCACATCGCCAGTGGCACGCACGAGACCCGCGAGGCCATGGGGGAACTCGCCTTCCAGAACCTCCACCGGTTCATGACCGAGGGCACCCTGGTCACCCCCGTACCGGCGCCGCCCACGGCGTGATGTCCCGGCCGGCGGGCGGCCGGGCCCAGCTCCGGTACGAGGGCGCGCGCCGGGGCGGGAGGTCAGACGGGAGGCTCGGGGCTGTTTCCGGGGCCCCGGGCCAGCAGGTGTTCGAGGCGGTCGAAGCGGGCGTGCAGGGCGCGTAGCTCGCGGGCGGCGTCCGTCTCCCCCTCCGCCCCGGCGTGTTCCAGGGCGAGCGCCACCCGGCGGGCCCTGCGCGCGGCGCTGCCCACGAACCAGGTGGCAAGGGAGGCGGTGACGATGCTGAAGACCGAGATCCCGACGAGCATCACGATGCCCGCGATGACGCGACCGGGTGCGGTGACCGGGTACAGGTCCCCGTACCCGACGGTGGTGGCGGTCTCCACGGACCACCACAGCGCCAGTGGGAACGAGGTGATGGTCGCCCGGGGCGCCGACGACTCGAACGGGACGATGATCCAGGAACCGAGCAGCAGCACCAGGACGACACCGACGGCCGCCCACGCGGAGGCTTTCACATGCAGCCGCTGCCACCGCTCGTTGCCCAGCAGCTTGCGCAGTAGGTAGAGCGGCGAGAGCGGAGGCATGGACCGAAACTAGCCGTGGCCGAAGCGTGCGGGGAGCAGGACACACCCTGCGGGCCGGAGCGCGGGTGTCACGGCTCCGGGGTTTCGCCGCAGACCTGCCGGTCCCCGGGGTCGTCGGCACTGCTCACACAGGTGCCTTGAGGACACGGTGTGGGACAACGCCGATATGGTCGTCGGCGCCCGAGGCCGGGTCCGGTCCGGGCCGTCAGGCGAAGTCGTCGTGGTCCGCCAGGACTTCATCGATCACATGCCGGTTGACCGCGGCCAGTTCCTCGTCCGTGTCGATGTTCTGGGACAGCACCAGCAGCGCCTTCCACAGCGCCCAGCCACGGGCACGCGCCCAGGTGCCGTCGTCCTGACCGACCACCCGCCGGAACGCCGCTCTGCTCTCGCCGTGGAACATCCCCCACGCGATCACCAGATCGCAGGCGGGGTCGCCGACCCCCGACGTACCGAAGTCGATGACGGCCGTCAGCTTCCCGTCGTCGACCAGCAGGTTGCCGGAGGCGATGTCGCCGTGGAACCAGACCGGCGCGCCGCGCCACTCGGCGGCGAGCGCCGCCTCCCACACGGCGGTGGCCCGGTCGGTGTCCACCCGGCCCTTGAGCGCGGCGAGGCAGCGGCGCGTCTCGTCGTCGTAGTGGGCGGGCGGCGCTCCCCGGTAGAAGCTGTGCTCCCCCGCGGCCGGGCCGTCGGTGGTGTCGCAGCGCTGGAGGGCGAGCAGGAACTCGGCCACCTCGGCCGCGAACCGCGGCATGTCCCCGATCCGCTCGGGCCGCGCCGTCCCACCCGGCAGCCAGCCGCGCACGGACCACGGGAAGGGATATCCCTCACCGGGAACCCCCAGGCCGAGCACCGGCGGTACGGCGACGGACAGTTGGGGCGCCAGCCGGGGCAGCCACCGGTTCTCCTTGTCGACGGCGGGGACGTAGCCGGCGGCGGTGGGCAGCCGGGCGGTCATGGTGTCGCCGAGCCGGTACGTCCGGTTGTCCCACCCGTCGACCTCCACGGGGGTGACGGGCAACGCGCTCCACTGCGGGAACTGCGCGGCGATCAGACGTTTCACCAGGGCCGCGTCGATACCGGCGCGGCCGTCGGGGGGAGTTGAAGCCATCCCGCGATCATCGCGCCCGGCGATCACGCCGGGCAACGCATTTACGATGACCCGGCGGCGGGACTGCCTATGATTACGGCATGTCATCACCCGGCGTCGCTTCGGACCGAAGTCCCGCTGACGCGCCGCCCGATGGCCCGGCCTCTTCCGGGCTGGATCGGACGATCAGGGCGCTGTCATGGTGGTGGATGGCCTCCCCGCTCATCCTGCTGACTCCCGTGACCGCCCTGGCGATGGGTTTTCCGGGAGTGCGGGCGCAGTTCGGCATGGAGTTCGCGGTGGCCGCTCTGGTCAGTGCGGTGGTGGCGCCGGTAGTCGGCTTCGTGGTGGCGCTTGTCGGGCATCGACGGCGGGCCCGCCGTCGCTTCACCGTCATGGGAGCGGTGTCGGGCGTACCGATCCTCTACATCTGGGTCTTCGCGGTACTGCTCGCCGAGTGTCCCGACGGTTACCACTGCTAGAACCCGTCGGGGAACCGGCCGCAGAGCCAGTTGCCCGGCTCCGCCGGGTCGTCGCTGATCCAGAACTGGCGCCACAACAGCGCGAACTCCTCGCGGCTGAGGTGGCCGTCGCCGTTCAGGTCGAGCAGTTCGAAGACGCCCGTCATGTCCACGGGCTGCCCGTTCCAGGTCTCGACGAGCCGGTGGTGTTCCTCCGGGGATATACGTCCGTCGCCATTGGCGTCCGTGGCGTCGAAGACGAGGTCGGCGGTCGCGGTGACGTCCGCGACCATGGCCGGCAGCCGGTCGACGAGCGCGAGCATCTCGTCCAGATCGACCGCGCCGTCCCCGTTGGCGTCCCCGACCTCCAGAAGCGCTGTCCACCACCCCATCAGCAGCGACTCCACGCGGGCGCGCAGCTCCGTCCCGGGTTCCACTCCCGGCAGCCGGCTCCAGCGGGCGACGAGCGCCACGAAGTCCTGCTGACGCAGATAGCCGTCGCCGTCCGCGTCGAACGCGGCGAACATCCCCTTGAGCTTGCGCTCCTGAAACAAGCTGGCCATGAGCGGCCTCCCTCGACGCCGAACCGAACCCACGAACCCACGAACCGCAGCGACCGCCACGACGACCGTCGAGACGGCTGACAGTCCAAAACTGTAGGCGGAGGCGCGCCCGCACATCCACGGGCACATGCGCTCGATGGTTCACCCTTCAGAGGAGCGTCCGCGCCCTGGTCAGGCGTCCCCGGTCGGCGTCCCGGTCAGGCCTCGTCGCTCGGCAGCGCGTACAGCCGGGGAAGGTTCACCACGATCGCCTCCTGGGTGCTGCGGGCGATGACGACCACCGCCTCCTCCGTCGGGTCGGGGTTCTCCTCCCGGTGCGGCACGAACGGCGGGACGAAGATGTAGTCCCCGGGGGCGGTGCGCAGCCGTACCTCCTCCGGTTCGTCGCCGGAGTCGTCCAGGAAGACGAACTCCGGGTGTCCGCTGACCACATGGATGGCGGTCTCGGACTCGCCGTGGTGGTGGTCGGACGAGGAGGTCGCGGGGGCCACGTGCGTCTGACCCATCCACAGCTTCTCGGAGCCGACGGTCCTTCCGCTGACGGCCGAGAATCTGCGCATGCCGCCGGTCTGCGCCGTGTCGCCGTCGAGCGAGTCCGCGCGGATGTGGTGCAGACGGGTGCGCAACGACGCCGCGGGGCGGTCCGGGGCGTCGGGGAGGTGCGGGTGGAACCCCTCACCGGGGGTCGTCAACTGCTCGCTCATGGCCGGGACGTTAGGACGGCCCCGGAAAGGATGTCAAGACATGTCCATTACCGTTCACCTGCGGCAATGTTGCCGAAACAGAACCATCGAACCGGCGGAAGCCCTCTCCTCGGGCGGGCGGTCCGGCATGATGTGGTCATGCATATCTCCGCGAAGGCGGACTACGCCACCCGCGCCCTGATGGAGCTCGCGTGTGAGCCCGCCCGTCCGCTCACCTGCGAGGCCATCGCCTCCTCGCAGGAAATCCCGTTCCGTTTCCTGAAGTCCGTGGTCGGTGAGTTGCGAAAGGCGGGACTCGTCCGCAGCCAGCGCGGCTGCGAGGGCGGCTACTGGCTCGGCAGGCCCGCCGAGGACATCACCCTGCTGGACGTCGTACGCGCCGTCGACGGCGAAGTGCTCACGCTGCGCGGCGAGTCGCCGGCCGGGCTCGACTACCCCGGCCCCGCCGGAGCGCTGCCCGGCGTGTGGCGGCAGGTCGAGGCCCAGGCGACGGCGCTGCTCGGCGGGCGGACCCTCGCCTCGTTGCTGCCCGCGGGCGCGGCCGGGCGGGACTCCAGGGTCGGCGCCGCGTGACGCACGCGCCCCGAGCACGTCACGCGCCTCAGCCACGCAAGGCGACCCGGGCACCGCTCGCGGCGGAGTCGTCGGCCGTGCTGGAGGTGGTGGAGTACACCGACCCGCTGTGCCCCTGGGCCTGGGGATCCGAGCCCACCTTCCGCAAGCTGCGGGCCTCGTTGACCGGCGAGGTCCGCTGGCGGCGCGCGTACGCGATCCTCTTCGACCACGACGACGATCCGGCGCCCGACCCGGCGGCGGAGACGGCCTGGTACACGCGCTATGTGACCGAGATCAGCGCGCACACCCTCGCTCCGCGCCCGCTTCTGCTGAAGCGTGTCGCGGCGAGCTCCTGGCCGTCCTCGCTCGTGGCCAAGGCCGCCGAGTTCCAGGGCCCGGACGTGGCCGAGCGCGTACTGCGGCGCCTGCGGGAGAGCGTCTTCGTACGGGGCGAACCGGCGGACACCACCGCGCTGGCGCTGTCCGCGGCTCGCGGCGTACCCGGTCTGGATCCGCGGCGCCTGGCGGCCGACGCCGCCTGCGCCGACGTGCTGGAGCGGGTCCGCGCCGACCGCGCGGAGGCACGCCGCCCGGTGCCCGAAGTCCTCTCCGTACGGGACGAGTCGCCGCATCCCGGCGCGGCCAAGGAGACCCTCGACGGTGGGCACCGCTACGCGCTGCCCACGCTGGTGTTCCACCTGGGCGCGACACACCGCGTGGTGCCCGGCTGGCGGCCTTTCGAGGCCTACGTGGCGGCCGTCGAGGAACTTCGCCCGGGGCTGCCGAAGCCGGCCGAACCACTGTCCCCGGCAGGGGCGTTGGAGCGTCATCGGAGCCTGACCGAGCCCGAGCGGCAGGTGCTGACGGAGGGCGCCTGGCCGCCGCCGCACGCCGTCCGGTTGGACACCGCGAGCGGCCCCGTGTGGCTGCATCCGGACGAGGCCGCGGCGCGTCCCGAGGTCACCCCTTCCGGTCCCGCGAGCCCCTGATCTGCGGTCAGAGACCGTCCCGCCCAATGAGACACCAATTGGTGTCCATTGACAGGCGCCGAGATCTGACGCCAGGATGTGCCGCATGAAGACGACGCATCCCGGTGTGCTCTGCCGCTACGTGGATCTGCGGCGCACGTCCAGCGCTCTCTGTCGCTGACCGCCGGCCGCCCACGGCCCACCGGCGCCTGAACGCCCCCGGCGACATCGCCGGTCCGCCGCTCCGTCGAGCCGCGCGGACCGTCGCCGGTCGCCGCCGGCGGTAGCCGTCAATCCGCGCCGCCACCCAACACCCAGGACCGGTCCGGCGAATCCGAGCGGACTCCAACTCCCCCGCGTTTCGCCGTACTCCGGCCCGCCCCGCGAATCGTCGCCGCCCCCGCCCCGGGACGTGGCGTCCCCGACGTGTGCAACGAAGCCTCCGTCGGCATGCCCGCTCCCGCACGAGCCGACGTCCGCGCCGATACGGCCCCTTCGTCCGCCGATCCCGGCGCCCCGTCACGGGCACGGATCATCAGAGAGAGAAAGACATGTCCGGACGACTCACGCTCCGCCGCCCATCGCACCTCCGATCCCGCCGACAGGCCGACCGGCCGCGCCTCGCCGCCCTCGGCACCGCGCTCGTCACCGTGCTCGTCCCGTCCCTCGCCGCGTGCGGCGGCGACGCCGCCACCTCGGGCGGCGACGCCACACTCAAGTGGACCTCCTCCTACTTCCCGACCCACTGGGACCCGGTGGTCGGCGGCAGCGGCGCCCAGTTCCGCGAACTCGCCCTGGTCTACGCCTCGTTGACGCGAACCGACGAGAGCGGCAAAGCGGTCCCGGATCTCGCCGAGAGCTGGGAGTACAACGACAAGGGCGACCGGATCACCTTCCATCTCCGTCCTGACCTGAAGTTCAGCGACGGCGAACCCCTGGACGCCACCGCCGTCAAGGCCGCGGTCGAACGGGCGAAGGAACAGCAGGACTCCGCACTCTTCGGCGACCTGACCTCGATCGAGTCGGTGGAGGCGGACGGACTGGACGCGATCGTGAACCTCGGTCAGGTCGACTACCAGATACCGCAGTTGCTCGGTCAGCGGGTCCTCCAGATCGCCAGCCCCAAGGCGGCCGAGTCCCCGAAGGAGCTGGACCGCGCCCCGGTCGGCGCAGGGCCTTTCATCGTGACGCAGTTGATACCGGGCACCAAGGCGGTGCTGAAGAAGAACCCGGACTACTGGGACGCGGAGAACATCCACATCGACAACGTCGAGCTGACGTCCGCGCCCGACGCCTCCACCGTCGTCTCCGGCCTCCGGACCGGCGTCTACAACTTCGCGGACATCGAGCCCAGCCAGGCGGACGCCGCCAAGAAGGCCGGCCTGGACGTCTTCGTCCAGCCCGGCTTCAACGCCTCGAACATCAGCCTCAACGTCAACAAGGCCCCCTTCGACGACAGCAGGGTGGTCGACGCCGTCCGCCACGCGGTCAACCGCCAGGAGTTCGTCGACAAGATGACGTTCGGCTACGGCGAGGTGACCAACCAGCCGTTCCCGGAGAGTTACGTCGCCTACGACCCGGACTCCCGCGACGCCTACCCGTACGACCCCGCGAAGTCGAAGAGACTCCTCGCCGACGCGGGTCACCGGGCCGGGGACATCAAGCTCGACCTGGTCATCCCCGCCGAGGACCCACAGGCCGAGATCGTCCAGTCGCAGTTGGCCAAGGTCGGCATCACCGTCAACATCAAGATCGACAAGAACTGGGCCACCCCGTTCTTCGCCAAGGACCTGACGTTCTCGCTCTACGGCACCACGGGACGTGACTCCGCCGCGCAGACCCTCACCGCCCACTTCGGTCCCGACGGCCCGCTGAATCTCAGCTCGCCCTACGAGCCGGCCGGGTTCGACGCGGCCATCGCCAAGGTGCGCCAGACACCGCTGGAAGCGGCGGAGTACCCGAAGGTCCTCCAGGCGGCGACCCGTGCCGGTCTCAAGAGCGAGGCGCTGGTCTTCACGTACTCCTCGCCGAACCTGATCGCCAAGAGCAGGTCGATCTCGGACCTGCCCGGCAATCCGGCCCACATCGACTGGACCGGCGTGACCGTCACCGGCTCCAACTGAGCCTCGTCCACAGCGGATCAGCCCAACACAGAGAGGAGGCATCCCCATGACGAGGACCGCGGTGGAGCCGGCGCCCGGCCGGCCGCACGGGGTCGCCGCGGCCAGGACGCGGCACGCGCTGCGCCGCGTCGTCGGCGTCGTCGCCCGGTCGGTCGCGATCTTCGTACCGGTCTTCCTGGTCGCGACGTTCGTGACGTTCGCGCTGCGCTCGCTCAGCGGGCTCAGCCCCGCGCGTATCCAGCTGGGCGAGGAGGCGACGCCCGAGGCGATCGCCCGGGTCGAGGCCCAATGGGGCCTCGACCGGCCCTTCCTCGTCCAGTACGGGGACTGGCTCGGCGGTGTTCTCCACGGTGAGCTGGGCACCAGTTGGACCAACGGCGCGGACATCTCCGCACTCATCGGCCTCGGTCTGGGCGTGAGCCTGTCGATCGCGACATTCGCGCTGGTCATCGGGGTGGTCGTCGGATTCCTCCTCGGTACGCTGGCGGCCCTGCGACGCACCACCTGGATCGACCGGTCGATCACGGGCTTCGTCACCGTCATCTCGGTGATGCCCGCGTTCGTGGTCGGCATCGTGCTGGTCGCGGTCCTCGCGGTCGGGCTCCAGCTCTTCCCGGCCGCCGGCTACGTCCCGGCCGAGCAGGGCGTCGGACCGTGGCTCGCGCACATCACCCTGCCCGCCGTCGCGCTGAGCTTCGACGTCATCGCGGACGTCGCCCGCCAGTTGCGTACGAGTCTGATCGCCGCCTACTCCGAGAACTACGTGACGGGCGCGGTGGTACGAGGGCTGAGCCCCCGCCGGATCTTCTTCGGCCATGTGCTGCGCAACGGCCTGGGGCCGACGCTCGCCACCCTGGGCCTGAAGTTCCCGTCCCTGGTGGGCGCCTCCGTCGTGACGGAGTGGATCTTCGGTCTCCAGGGCTTCGGCAGATTCGCCAACGACTCGGCCCAGGCCGGTGACGTACCCGCCGTACAGGGAGTCCTCGTGGTGTCGATCGTCCTTGTCGTCGGCTTCAACCTGATCGTCAACCTGATGCTGGCGCGCGTGACGCCGGCGTCCCAGCGGGGAGTGTGAACCATGGTGCGCCGCGTCCTCTCACTCACCTCCGGCCGGATCGCCGTGGTCATCCTCACCGTGATCGCCCTGCTCGCCGTCCTCGGGCCGCTTCTCGCCCCGCAGGATCCGCTGGCCACCAGCGACAACACGCTCGCCGCCGCGTCGGGCGCCCACTGGCTGGGCACGGACTACCTCGGCCGCGACGTGTTCAGCCGGCTGCTCGACGGATCGCGCGTCAGTGTGCTCGGCTCACTCGAAGTGGCCCTGGTGGCACTGGTGGTGGGCGCGATTCCCGGCATCCTGTCGGTCTATCTGGGCCGCGTCTTCGAGTGGCTCACCCTGCGGCTGGCCGACACACTGGTCGCGCTGCCGTTCCTGTTGTTCGCCGTCGCGGTGATCGCACTGCTCGGCAACGGGATCACCCAGGCCATGCTGGTCACGGGCGCGCTGGTGTCCCCACTGTTCTACCGGGTGGCCCGCGCCGCCACCCTCTCGGTCGCCCGCTCGCACTATGTGGAGGCCGCGCTCATCTCGGGGGCGTCCCTGGGCTGGGTCGTACGCCGCCATGTCTGGGCCAAGGTGCTGCCGCCGATAGCGGTCGCGCTCGCGCAGACCATCGGCGTCGGCTTCGTGATCGTCGCGAGCCTCACGTTCCTCGGCATCGGCGTCCAGCCGCCCGCACCCACCTGGGGCGGTCTGCTCGCCTCCGACCTCGGCTATCTCAGCCACCGGCCGTGGGCGCCGCTGCCTCCCGCACTGCTGATCATGGCCACCGTCTGGGCCGCCAATCTGCTCGCCGACGCAATCCGTGACGTGTCCGGCGAGGCCGGGCGCGCACTGCTCAACAACCGCGAGGCCCGCGCCGACCGCCTCGACATGGCCGGCCCCGCCCCCGCCGGAGGTACGTCATGACGACGCTGTCCGAGAACTTCGCCCCCCGGACCCGGCAGAGCCCGCGGGCCCCGGAGAACACCCCGAGGACCACCGCACCCGACACGGCCGGTCCCACGGCCGGTGCCACGACCCCGCCGGTGCTCGCCCTGCGCGACGTACGCGTCGGTGACCGGGCCGGCCGCCGCGAGATCGTCCACGGGGTGAGCTTCGAACTCACCGCGGGCAGCACGGTCGGCATCGTCGGCGAGT
Organism: Streptomyces sp. NPDC060366; assembly: GCF_042725135.1. NCBI lineage: Bacteria > Bacillati > Actinomycetota > Actinomycetes > Kitasatosporales > Streptomycetaceae > Streptomyces > Streptomyces sp. NPDC060366. The sequence continues at coordinate 369,649 of NZ_JBHXDC010000005.1, forward strand.
CGGGCAGCGGCAAGACCCTCACCTGCCGCGCCGCGCTGGGCATCCTGCCCCCGCACTTCGATGTCACCGGCGGATCGATCGCGATCAACGGCACCGACATCAGCACGCTGACGCCGCGTCAGTGGACGGCCCTGCGGGGCGGCACGATCAGCGCCGTCTTCCAGGATCCGGCGTCCTACCTCAACCCCTCGATCCGGATGGGCGCGCAGATCGCCGAGGTGATCCGGGTCAAGAAGGGGCTGAAGCGGCGTGCGGCACGGCAGCTCGCCCTGGAGTTGCTGCGGGCGGTCCAACTGCGTGACCCGGAGCTGGTCTACGGCCAGTACACCTACGAACTGTCCGGCGGCATGCTCCAGCGCGTGCTGATCGCGGCCGCGATCGCGGCCGACCCGCAACTCCTGATCGCCGACGAGGCCACCACGGCGCTCGACGTCACCGTCCAGGCCGAGATCCTCGACCTCCTCACCGACCTGCGCGAACAGGCCGGTCTGGCCCTCGTCGTCGTCTCCCACGACCTGGCCGTCGTCGCCCAGATGTGCGACGAGGTCCTGGTGATGAGGGAGGGCGAGGTCGTGGAGCGCGGTCCGACACGTTCGGTGCTGCACGATCCGCGGCACGAGTACACCCGGCTGCTCATCGCCGGGCACGAGGAGTACGGCCTGGAGAAGTTCCTCGCCCCGAAGACCCCCGCGGTAGCCAAGGAGGCGTCGTGACCGCCGAGTCGCCGGGAAAGGCGCCCACCGAATCCGCGGACGCCGCCCGGACCCGGGAACCGGTCCTGGACGTCACCGGCCTGGAGGTCCACTACGGTTCGCGCCGCCGGCGCCGGCGCGCCCTGGCCGGCCTCTCGCTGAGCGTCGCGCCCGGCGAGACCGTCGGCGTCATCGGCGAGACCGGATCGGGCAAGTCCACCTTCGCGCGGGCCGTACTCGGCCTCGTACGCCCCTCAGCCGGTTCGGTCGTCATCGGCGGCGAGGACGTGAGCGCGTACGGACAGCGGCAGTGGCGCGACCTGCGCCGGCGCGGGGTGATCCAGTACGTCTTCCAGGACCCGCTGCGCAGCCTCGACCCGGACCTCACCGTCGAGGACTCACTGACCGAGCCGCTGCTCGTCCGGGGTGTACCGGGCAAGGAGGCGGCCGAGCGCGCACGCGCGTTCCTCGCCCGGGTCCGGCTCACGGAAGAACTTCTCGCCCGGCTGCCCGGGGAGTTGTCCGGCGGGCAGCGCCAACGCGTCGCGGTGGCAAGGGCGTTGATCACCGAGCCCCGGCTGGTGATCCTCGACGAGCCCGTCAGCGCCCTGGACTCCGCCAACCGCGTCCAGATCCTCGGGATCCTCAAGGAACTGCGCGCCACCGGGGTCTCCCTCGTCTTCATCTCCCACGACCTCGGATCCGTCGCCGGGATCGCCGACCGCATCGCCGTCCTCCATCAGGGCGAACTCGTCGAGGTCGGCGCCGCCCGCGACGTCATCAGCGAGCCGCGACACCCGTACACGCGCCTGCTCGTCCGCTCCGCGCCCACCCTGCACACCGCCCCGGCCGACAGGGCCGAGCGCGAAGCCCTGCGCGCGCTGCTGAACGCCTGAGCCCCACGACAGACAGGAAGAGCCATGTCCCGCACGATCCATCTCGCGCTGCACCCCTACGGCGTCGGCGGCCCCGGCCAGCACGGCCTCTGGAAGGACCCGCGCGTCGCCAAGAACGCCAGCATCGACATCAATTACTACATCCGGCAGGCCCAGGCGGCCGAACACGCCCTCTTCGACGCGCTGTTCGTGGTCGACAGCCAGTTCATCAACGCCACCTACCCGGCGCACTACCTCAACCGGCTAGAACCGCTCACCCTGTTGTCCGCGGTGGCCACCCACACCCGGCACATCGGGCTGGTGGGCACGGCGAGTTCGACGTACAACTCACCGTTCAACCTCGCCCGCCGCTTCGCCTCGCTCGACCACATCAGCGGCGGACGCGCCGGCTGGAACGTGGTGACCAGCTTCGACACCGGCACCTCCAGGAACTTCGGGCTCGACGAACACCTCGACTACACCACCCGTTACGGTCGCGCCCTGGAGTTCGTCCAGGTCGCCCGCGGTCTGTGGGACTCCTACGAGGACGACGCCTTCCCGGCCGACGTGGCTAACAACGTCTTCCTCGACCCGGCCAAGTTGCACGCGCTCGACCACGCCGGCGAGCACTTCGAGATCGCGGGCCCGCTCAACCTCTCCCGCTCGCCGCAGGGCCAGCCGGTGATCTTCCAGGCCGGAGTCTCCGAGGAGGGCCGCGATCTCGCCGCGCGGGTCGCCGAGGGCATCTACGCGCCGGGCGGGCCGCTGGAGCAGGCGCGCGCCTACTACGAGGACATCAAGCTGCGCACCGCGGCGTACGGGCGCGACCCCGACCACATCAAGATCTTCATCCACGGCGGTCCGGTCGTCGCCGGCACCGACGAGGAAGCCCGGCGCCGAGAGCGGGAGATCTTCGAGGAGGACAACGACTTCGACCGCAATCTCGCGCTCCTCGGCCGCTCCTTCGGGGCGTACGACTTCAGCCGGCACGACCTGGACGCGCCGTTCCCGGACGTGGCCCACCTCGCCGAGAAGGGCGGCCGTACCGGCGCCGCCAAAATTATCGAGCGGGCCCGGACCAATAATCTGACGCTCCGTCAAGTCGCTGCATCTCTGGGGGAGTTCCGCCGGTCTCCGTTCGTCGGCGCGCCCGAGACCGTCGCCACCACCATCGAGGAGTGGTTCGAGGCCGGCACCTTCGACGGCATCAACCTCGCGTTCCGTACCGACGACGACCTCAACCTCTTCGTCGACGGTGTCGTCCCGATCCTCCAGAAGCGCGGCCTGTTCCGCACCGAGTACGCGGCCGACACCCTGCGCGGCAACCTCGGCCTGCCGGTCCCGGCCAACCGTCACAGCCGGGAGTCCCGGCTCGTGAACGACTGAGCCGCCACTCCCCCGGTCCAGTCCGGTCTCCGAAAGGCACTCACGATGACCACCGAGACAGCGCGCTTCAGACTCGGCTTCCTCACCCATGTCCAGGGCCGCGGCAGCGACCAGGCCCGGATCTACCGCAACGCGCAGGACCTCTTCGTCGCCGCCGACGAACTCGGCTTCGACGTCGGCTGGGTCGCCCAGCACCATGTCCCCGCCGGCGGGGGCGGCCTCTCCTCACCGTGGACGTTCCTCGCCCACGCGGCGGCGAGGACCACCCGGATCCGGCTCGGCACCGCCATCACGGTCCTCCCCCTGGAGGACCCGGTCCGCCTCGCCGAGGACGTCGCCACCGTGGACGCCCTCAGCGGCGGGCGGGTCGAGATCGGCGTGGGCAGCGGCTACAACGTCCAGGAGTACGCCGCGTTCGGCCAGGACGTCGCCCGTAAACGCGAGTTGACCAGCCAGAACCTCGATGTGCTGCGCCACGCCCTGGCCAACGACGAGGTGCGTACGCCCGGTTTCCGTATCCAGCCCGCGGCCACCGGCTTCTCGGACCGGATCTGGCAGGGCGTCTTCAGCGAGAGCGGGGCCGCCTACGCCGCGGCCGGTGGCTCGAACCTGCTGCTCAACCGTGCGGCGTACGGGTTCGACGCCCCCACCGACGAGGTGCAGCGCCCCTGGGCGGACGCGTACCTCGCCGCCTGGGACCGGCCGCGGCGACCGCGGATCGGGCTGTCCCGGTTCGTGTTCCCCGCGAAGGACAGGCGCACGGCGCTCCGGCAGATCAGCGACGACGTCCACGGGGCGGCGCTGCGCATGTCGGAGAGCGGTGCCTTCCCGAAGGGCCTGTCCGTGGACGAGGCGCTGCGCCGCTTCCACTCCTTCCACGGCGCTCCCGAGGAGATCGTCGAGGCGCTCCGGCGAGAGCGGGTCCTGCCCGTCGCGACCGACCTGATCACCCAGTTCAACCCCGCGATCCCGGACCAGGACGCCGCGCTCCGGGCGCTCGAACTCATCGCGACCGAGGTGGCGCCCGCCCTGGGCTGGCAGGCCGCGTCCGCCGCCGGACCGGTCCCCGAACCCGCAGGAGTGTGAGATGACCGAGTACACCGACCACTACGGACCCGATGGCCTGCGCACGCGCGGCACGATCGTCGTGGTGCCCGGCCGTGGAGAGACCCGCGCGACGTACGCCCGGCTCGGCAGGCGGCTCGCCGCCGACGCCTACCGGGTCCGTGTCGTCGACGCCCCGTCCCTCGACACCGGCGACCCGGCGGACTCGCTGGACCCTTTCGGCGGACTGCTCGCCGAGGCCGTGGCGGACACCGCGGACGACGACGACGCCGTGCAGCCGGTCGTACTGGTGGGGGCCGACACCGGAGCCGTCGCCGTCGCCGCGCTCCTCGGCAGGGACCGGGACCCGGCCGCCTTCCGGCCGGACGCCGTCGTTCTCGCGGGGCTCCCGGGCGGCGCCGTCACCACCGCCCGCACCTGGGACGAGGAACTCGACGTACGCACCTCCTGCCCGGCCCATCGCGGCACGCTCACCGACGACTCACAGGTACGACGGGGCTCGCTCGGCGACGCGGTGCCGGACGAGCTGCTCAGGGCCGCGTTCGACAGCGAGTCGGACGTCCCGGCGCTGCTCCTCGTCGGCGACGCCGATCCGCTCGCGGACCGCGACGCACTCGTCCGCGCGACGAAGTCACGTGCCCGCGCCCGCCTTTCGGTGGTCCGCGGCGCCCACCACGACGTTCTGAACGATGTGCAGCACCGCTCGGTGGCAGCGGAGGTCGTCACCTTCCTGGAGACGCTGCGCAACGAGCTGGTGCCGGTGGTCGCGGTGGAATCCAGCGCGTGGTGAGAACCGCCGTCCGACAGTCGCGTCGCCGGCGTGACCGAACCGCCCAGTCCCCCGGCATCTCTGAACCCCCAACCCCGGAAGGGTCCTCACATGGCCGCCATCCTGTCCGTCTCCGGTAGTCCCTCCGCCACCTCCCGCACCGCGCTGCTCCTGCGCCACCTGGACGACCGGCTCCGCCGCCAGGGGCACGACGTGATCTCGCTGGACGTGCGCACCCTGCCCGCCGAGGCCCTGCTCGGCGCCGACTTCCGTCACCCGGCCATCGTCGAGGCCACGGCGCTGTTCGCGCGGGCGGACGGGGTGGTGATAGGCACTCCCGTCTACAAGGCGGCCTATTCGGGGCTGTTGAAGTCGCTGCTCGACCTGCTGCCGCAGTACGCGCTGACCGACAAGACGGTGCTGCCGCTGGCCACCGGCGGCACGACGGCCCATGTGCTGGCGATCGACTACGCGCTGCGCCCGGTGCTCAGCTCGATGGGGGCCGGGCACATCGCGCCCGGCTGGTTCACGCTCGACAAGGAGATCACCGTCGGCGACGACGGCACGCTGACCGTCGCGCCGGGTGCCGCCGAGGCTTTGGCCCAGGTCACCGACCGGTTCTCCGCCCTGCTGGGGGGCTCGGCCTCTCATGTCGCGGCCGTCGGTGCTCAGGGGCCGGACAGCCAGGTGCGGATACCCGCCAGCGCGGTGGGGCCGTAGTCCTCGGTGACACCTCGGGCGAGGTCCGCGACGGATATCGCCTCAAGTGCCGCACGCCAGGCGGCGTCCGCCCCGGCCATCGCCCGGGAGATCGCGCAGGGCCGCGCGCACGCCTCCGGAGGTGTCGCCAGCGGACCGCGTTGACGGATCTCGGTGCAGACGAACGCGGGCTTCGAGCCGTCGACGGCCTCGACGACATCGAGAACGCTGATCAGTTCAGGGGCCCTGGTCAGGGCGTACCCCCCGGCGTTGCCCTGGCTGGAGCTGACCAGACCGGCCCGCGAGAGCGCCTGCAACTGCTTGGCCAGATAGCTGGCGGAGACGTCGTGCAACTCCGCGAGCCGGGCCGCGGGCACCGGATCGGGAGCCGTGGTCAGCACCACACAGCAGTGCAGCGCCCACTCGACGCCGCCCGTCAACTTCATGACCTCACCCTTGCTCCGCGCTCCCCCGTTGACTCGGACAAATACTATCCGACTATGATTGCGGACAATAAATATCCGAGTTGAGGACGGCGTCCTCAACGGGAACTCCCGCGCGCCCTCCGGCAAGCGGTGAAGGGTGACAGCCATGAAGATCACAGTCGTCGGTGGTACGGGACTGATCGGCTCGCAGGTCGTGAACAAGCTGACCGCGGCCGGGCACGAGGCCGTCCCCGCGGCGCTGTCCACGGGAGTCGACCTGCTCACGGGCAAGGGCGTGGACAAGGCGCTGGACGGCGCCGAGGTCGTGGTCAACCTCGCGAACTCGCCGACCTTCGACGAGGCGTCGCTGGACTTCTTCCGTACCTCCATGACCAACCTGCTGGCCGCCGGCGAGAAGGCCGGCGTACGGCACCAGGTGATCCTCTCGATCGTCGGCGTGGACCAGGTGCCCCAGCTGGACTACTACCGCGCCAAGGCTCTCCAGGAGGAGCTGCTGCGCGAGGGGCCGACGCCGTACTCCATCGTGCGCGCCACCCAGTTCTTCGAGTTCATGGACGCCGTCCTGTCGTGGACCTCGGACGACACCACGGTCCGGCTGCCCGCGACTCCCATCCAGCCGATGGCGTCGGCGGACATCGTCGACAACGTGGTCGAGGTGGCGACCGGCGCCCCGCTCCAGGGCATCCGCGACATCGCCGGCCCGGAGGTCTTCCGTCTCGACGAGCTCGGCCGGATCACCCTGGCCGCCAAGCACGACGACCGGACGGTGACCACCGACGACGGGGCCGGCATGTTCGCGGTCATCACCGGCGACGTGCTCACGGCGGGGCCGGACGCCCATCTCTCGTCCACGCGCTACGAGGAGTGGATCCGGCAAGGCCGGTAGTTCCCGACGGCGCGGCCCCTCAACCCCCGTGCCGACGGCCGGAGTTCAGCGGTCGGCGCCCTCGGCCACGGGGGCGAAGTCGCGCCCGCCCGCGATCTCCGAGGCGGGCAGCGCCTCCGTCAGCCGCCGCCGCTCGTCCCGCGACAGCGTGATGTGCGCGGCGGCGGCGTTCTCGTCGAGCCGGGATCGGTGGCGCGTGCCGGGGATCGGTACGACTCCCTCGCCGAGCAGCCAGGCGAGTGCCACCTGCGCGACCTTGACGCCCTTGTCCGCCGCGATCCGCTCCACGCGCTCCACGAGCGCGCGGTTCGCGGCGAAGGCCTCCGGCTGGAAGCGCGGCAGCCGGCGCCGTGCGTCGTCCGGGGCGAGGTCGTCGAGACTCCTTACGCCTCCGGTGAGCACCCCGCGCCCGAGCGGTGAGAACGCGACGAGGCCGATGCCCAGTTCGTCCATGACGGCCTTCTCGCCGTTCTCCAGTACGTCGCGTGAGAAGAGGGAGAACTCCGACTGCACGGCCGCCAGCGGGTGGACCGCGTGGGCCCGGCGGATCGTCGCGGCGGACGCCTCGGACAGTCCGATATGACGGACCTTGCCCGCCGCGACGAGTTCCGACATCGCGCCGACGGACTCCTCGATCGGCACGTGCGGGTCCACGCGATGCAGGTAATACAGGTCGATCACGTCGGTGCCCAGATGGCGCAGCGATCTGTCGGCGGCCCGGTGGATGTACGCCGGGGTGCCGTTACGTCCGTGCACCGTCCCGTCGTCGTCCGTCTCGGACGACGCCTTCGTGGCCAGGGTGACCTCCGCACGCCGGTCCCCGAGCGCGCGGGCGATCAGCTTCTCGTTCTCGAACGGGCCGTACGCCTCGGCCGTGTCGATGAAGGTGACGCCCTGGTCGACGGCGTGGCGCAGTGTCGCGACGGACTCCTTCTCGTCACTGCTGCCGTAGAACGCGCTCATGCCCATGGCACCGAGCCCGAGGACGGAGACCCGCAGTCCGTCACCGAGTTCCGTGGTCTTCATCGTCGTGCCCATGCGGTTGCTCTCCTTCTTCTTGCGCTTCTTCTTCGGCGTGCAGCCGGTACGCGTCGATCTTCTTGTCGATCGCGGACAGGTGCCGCTTCGTGCGTTCCATCTCTTCGATGACGCGTTCGCGGTGCCGCTCCAGGAACTCCAGGCGTTCGGCCTCGGTACCGGAGCGGCGGCTGAGATCGGCCATGACACGCATGTCCGCGATCGGCATTCCCGTCTCGCGGAGCATGACCAGCCCGGAGATCCAGGCGATGTCGTTCTTCCGATAGCGACGGCGCCCGCCCGCGTCTCGCGGCGCGGGGTCCAGCAGCAGCCCTTCGCGCTCGTAGTAGCGCAGGGTCTCGACACCGACTCCGGTCAGGGCCGCCGTCTCCCCGATGGAGAGCCCGCCGGGCGGAACCTCGTCGGGGACATCGGGGAGAAGCAGTGGTCCGCTCATGTCGTTCATCGTGCGACCTGTAGCGCGCTACAGGTCAAACCGACGCGGCCGACCGGGGCACGGACGGGCGTGTGGCGGACACGCGCGGAGTGTGGGCCGAGCCTTCTCCTCGCGGACGCGCACCCGGCGCCGTCGGGCTCAGGTGTTGTCCTCGATCTTGATGGCCTCCCTGAGGCTCTTGACGGCCGTGCCCGGCTTGCCTTCCTGCGTCTCCAGGAGCGCCGCCGCTATGGCGTCCAGCTTCAGCTGGATGGCGTGCTCCGCACGGCGCTCGGAGTTCTTCAGCAGGGCGAGCAGCAGCAGTGTCACGGCGGTCATCGACTCGCCGGCGAGCAGCAGCCAGGTCACCTCCAGCTTGGCGAAGTGCGCGCCGATGACGATGCCGACGAGGACCATGCAGACCCCGAAGAAGGCCGGTGAACTCGAGAAGTTGGAGGCGTACTCGGCAAGGCGGGCGAACCGTCCGGGCCTGTCGCCACCACGGTCCGCGGGATGTTGAAGCGTCATGCGCCCGACCGTACACACGTTCTTTCCGTTCTCGGGCGACGGCGTCGGGCGCGCTGTGTTTCCTCTCACGCATACGTTCGGATCCGAGGGGCACCCGCACTGACACCACGAACGATGGCCAACCGAAATGAACCGGACAGGGCGGACAGGAAGTCTCTCCGGACGACGTACGACAGGCGGGGAAATGGCTACGACGGACAGCAAGGACGGCGAAGAGAAGCAGGCGCGTATCGACATCTCCACGGCGATGCGAAAGGCCGCCGGACAACTCGCCGAACTGCTCCGCTGCGAGCCCAGTTCCGTGTCCGCTCTGAAGGCCACGGACGACGGGTGGACCGCTGATGTGGAAGTCGTCGAGATCGAGAAGATCCCCGACACCACCAGTGTCATGGCCTCCTATCGCGTCTCCCTCGACGGTCAGGGCCAACTCGTGGGCTACGAACGAATTCGCCGGTACTCACGGGGCCAGGTCGACCGCTGAGTCGCACTCGCACCGTGATCGGGCCGGACCACGTAACAGAACTCATTGGAAGGAAGGTCGACGATGAGTCTCGTACAGCAGAGCAACGCCTCCAACTCTGGTGGTAGCGGATCTGGAAACCTCTACGACGTTCTTGAGCTGATTCTCGACAGGGGGCTCGTCATCGATGCCTTCGTTCGTGTCTCGATCGTCGGTATCGAGATCCTCAAGATCGATGTTCGCGTCGTCGTCGCCAGTGTCGACACCTATCTGCGATTCGCCGAGGCGTGCAACCGACTTGACCTCGAATCGGGCCGCAAGGCCCCGACACAGCTCACCGACATCGTCGGTGACACGGTCGAGAGCGGGGCCAAGGGCAAGTCGAAAGGAGCACTGACGGGCGCGGTGGAAGCCTTCACCGACTCGTTCCAGAGCGGCCGTTCCGACTCGGACTCCGACTCCCGCTCCAGCTCCAGCTCCGACGACGACAAGGAGAAGGAGAAGCGGCCGGCGCGCAAGACCGCTTCGTCCAGCGGCAGCCGCCGCACCACCCAGCGCCGGGAGGAGTGAGCGATGCCCACGTACATCTACGCCATCACCGCGGCCGACCACCCGCTGCGGCTGGACGGCCTCAACGGTGTCGGCGACCCGCCGTCCGCCCTGCGGACCGTGAAGACCAAGGCTCTCGGCGCCGTCGTCAGTGACACGCCGCCGGACTTGCGTGCCAAGCGCCGTGATCTCGTCGCGCACCAGAGCGTGCTGGAACGGCTGATGACCGACGGCGCCGCGCTGCCGATGCGGTTCGGCCTCGTCGGGCCCGACGACGACCAGGTGCGCACGGCGCTGGAGGAGGAACGGGACAGCTACACCACCCGCCTCACCGAACTCGACGGGCGACTGGAATACAACCTGAAGGTCTCGCGGGAGGAACAGAGCCTGCTGCGCGAAATTCTCGCCGAATCCGCCGAAGTACGCCGGCTGAGCGAGTACACGCGCCAGAATCCCGCCGCGCAGGACGAGAAGGTGGCACTGGGCGAACTCGTCTCCCGCGAGATCCAGGTCCGACATGACGCGCTGGCGGGCGAACTGCTGAGCGCACTGACTCCGTCGGCGGAACGTGAATCCCGGGCCGATCCCACCAAGGCGCATTTCCTGAATGTGTCCTTCCTGGTGAAGCGTGACGAGGCGGCCGCCTTCTCACAGGCTGTTCACGAAGAGGCGGAACGCCGGGGTGACGACTACGAGTTCACCCTGAACGGACCGCTGCCCCCTTACAGCTTCGTCTGACTTCCGCTCATTCGACAGACTCCCACTGATCGGAGGATCCGCCATGGGCCTCATCTCGCAGATTCTCACCCTGCCGCTCGCACCCGTGCGAGGTTCCGTCTGGGTTCTCGATCAGGTGGTGCTCGCGGCTGAACGCGAGTACTACGACCCCGATCCCGTGCGCAAGGAATTGGCCGATCTGGAGAAGGAGCTGCTGAGCGGCGGTATCAGCGAAGAGGAATTCGACCGGCGCGAGGACGAACTGCTGGACAGGCTCGAGGAGATCGAGGCACACCAGCGACGTCTGCGGGCCAATCCCTGACACGGGGAGATTGAGGTGCACGAGAGATGACAGGCAACGTCAAGATAGGTGTCGCCCTGGTGGGCGGATACCTGCTGGGACGCACGAAGAAAGCGAAAATGGCCATCGGCTTCGGGATGTTCCTGGCCGGCAAGAAACTGAGCTTCGATCCGAAGCAGCTCGGCAAACTGGTGGCGAACTCGCCCGTTCTGGGCACTCTCAACGACCAGGTCCGCAAGGAACTGGTGGATGCCACGAAGTCCGCCGCCACCAATGCCCTGACGCAGCGGGCCTCCGGTCTGGCCGACTCCCTTCACCAGCGGACCCTGGGCCTCGACGGCAAGGGCGACGGCAAGGACGTACGTGCCGAGGACCGCGAGGACGACGACCTGGACGAGGACGACCGGGACGACCAGGACGTCCGCGACGACGCCGACCGGTCGGACGAGGCGGACGAGAAGCCGGCGCCGCGCCGCAAGACGGCCGCCAAGCGGTCCGCCAAGCCGGCGGCCAAGACCGCCGCCAAGTCCGCGTCCGGCCCCCGTAGGACCGCCTCGGGCCGTACCGGAGAGGCGCGCAAGAAGACCACGTCCACCGCGCGCAAGACCGCTTCGTCGGCCGGGCGCAAGGAGAGGGGTGGCGACAATGGCTGACTCGACCCTCACCAAGTTCAAGGACGACGTGGCGAAGAATCCGGCCACCGACCGTCTGAAGGAAGAGCTTCAGAACTACCTCAAGGCGCGCGCCACGCACGCCGTCACCAACCTCGGGCAGCGGCTCGGCGAAGGTGTCGGGAAGCTGGCCGATCCCAAGAACGGTCCCGGCGGAGCGGTGAAGTCTCTGGCCAAGGGCGGCCAGGCGCTCGGCGAGGGCAAGTCGCCCGCGCAGGCGGCCATGGCCGCCGGTACCTCCCATCTGAAGGACACCATCAAGGACAAGGTCAAGGGTTTGTTCGGCAAGGGACGCAAGGGCGGCGGCGGCAAGTCGAAGAGCGTCACCATCACCGAGGACATCGACGTCGGTGTGCCGGTGCGTGAGGCGTACGACCAGTGGACGCAGTTCCAGGAGTTCAGCACCTTCGCCAAGGGTGTCGTGAGCGTCGAGAAGGCCGACGACACCAGCAGCAACTGGAAGGTGAAGGTCGCCAAGTCCACCCGCAGTTGGAAGGCGAGCGTCACCGAGCAGGTACCGGACGAGCGCATCACCTGGACCACCGAGGGTGCCAAGGGGACCGTCAAGGGTGTGGTGACCTTCCACGCCATCACCGACAACCTGACGCGGGTGCTGCTGGTTCTCGAATACTTCCCCAAGGGGCTGTTCGAGAAGACCGGCAACATCTGGCGCGCCCAGGGCCGCAGGGCCCGTCTCGACCTCAAGCTCTACCGCAAGTTCATCATGATGCGCGGCGAGGCCACCGACGGCTGGCGCGGTGAGATCCGCGACGGGGAGGTCGTGCTGGAGCACGACGACGCCGCCGCCGAGGAAGAGGCCGGTGAGCAGGAGGAGAGCGAGGACGCTCCGGAGGCCGAGGCCGACGAGGAGTACACGGACGAGGAGGAGCTCCCCGAGGAGGACCAGGAGGAGCGTGCCGAGTACGACGACGAGGAAGAGGTCGCCGACGACGAGGACGCTCCCGCCGAGGAAGCTCGCGCCGACGAGGAAGCTCCCGCCGACGACGAGTACGAAGACGTGGACGAGGACGAAGTCGTCGACGACGAGGAAGAGGAAGAGCCGGCCCCGCGTTCCCGGCGCCGTACCGCCTCGGCGAGTCGCTGACATACTCCGCCGACAGCACAGACAGGGCTGATTCCAGTGTCCGATTCACTGGCCGGCCGTATGGGGACCTCCTCCGGGGTGTCCCCATACGGCCAGCAAGGGTCATCCGCAAATCTCGCCGACATCCTTGAGCGCGTGCTGGACAAGGGCATCGTCATCGCCGGCGACATCCAGATCAATCTGCTCGACATCGAACTGCTCACCATCAAGCTGAGGCTGCTGGTCGCGTCCGTGGACAAGGCCAAGGAGATGGGCATCGACTGGTGGGAGCACGATCCCTCGCTCTCCTCCCGGGCCCGGCCCGCGCCGTCGGTGAACGGATCCCACGGCTCCCACAGCGTGCACGGCTCGTCCTCCGATGACGGCGAGGCCGGTCCTCTGGCACTGGAGAACGCCCAACTACGCGCCGAGCTCGCCGAGTTGCGGGCCGCTGTGGAAGACAGGGGGAAGCGGTGAACAGCACCGAGGCGCGCCCCGTGGCCCCGCCGATGAGTTACGTCTACGCGGTCGGCGGCGCCGGGGACGCACTGGACTCCGCCCTGTCCGGCCGCACCGGGGCGCACGGCGGCTCGTTGCGGACCGTGCGCGCCGGGGACCTCGTGGCCCTGGTGTCGTCGGTGCCTCATGACGCCTTCGGTACGGACGGTCTCCGGGCGCAGATGGAGGACATCAAGCAGCTCGAAGTGCTGGCCCGCGCGCACCATTGTGTGGTCGAGGCCGCCTACGAGAGCGCGACCGTGCTGCCCATGAGGCTGGCCACGGTGTATCTGGACGACGCGCGCGTGACCGAGATGCTGGTCGAACGGGCCGTGGAATTCGGTGACTTGCTCTCCCGGCTCGAAGGCCATGTCGAACTGGGCGTCAAGGTCTACGCCGACCCGCGAGAGGCCGCCAAGGCAAGCACGGCGGCGACGGCGGCCACGGCGGCGGGCGAACCCGCGGTGACCAGCCCCGGGCGCGCGTACCTGCGACAGCGCAGCGCCCAGCGCCGTAACCACCGGGATGCCTATCAGGCGGCCGGGGCGGTCGCGGCCGAGGTGCCCGCCCGGGTGGGTGCGATGGTCCGGGCCCGGCTGGCCCACCGGCCCCAGCAGGGGGACCTCGCTCCGGGAGCGGGCGAGAACATCGCCAACGACGCCTATCTGGTGGAGGCGACCCGTGTGGCCGAGTTCCACGCGGCGCTGGCGGGGCTCGCCGACGACGTTCCCGGCGTACGTGTCGAGATCACCGGTCCGTGGGCGCCGTACTCCTTCGCGACACCGCCGGCCGAGGGCAGCGGCGGCAGCGGCGGGGACGGCGGGCGACGGTGAACGGCGAACTGAACGAGGCCCTGCCGACGGTCGGATTCGCCGAGACACGGGGCCGAAGGCCGCCGGCCGGCTCGAACGGCTCGAACGGCTCGGACAGCTCCGACGACTCCATCGAGTCCCTCGGCGGACGGCAGGTCGCGCTCATCGACCTGCTCGACCGGCTGCTGACCGGCGGGGCGGTCCTGACCGGAGATCTCGTACTCTCCGTCGCCGACGTGGACCTCGTGCACATCAACCTGCGGGCGGTCATCCGCTCGATCACACCCGACGGACCGGCCCCGTGGTGAACCACGCGGGCCCGGCGCCGCGGGCGCACAAGGAGACTCACGATGGCTGACACCACGCGCGGCGACGACCTGCAGGAGGTCGCACAGGCGGCGGCACGCGCGTTCGATCTCGTACCGACGGGGCCGGACGAGCCCACACCGCGCGACGGCATCGCCCAGCGCCTCGAGACCGACCCCGACACCGTGGAACGGGACCTGATCAAGCTGGTCCTCACCATCGTCGAACTGCTGCGCCAGCTCATGGAGCGCACCGCGCTGCACCGGGTCGACCAGGGCGATCTCCGGGAGGACCAGGAGGAGCGCATCGGTATGACGCTGATGATTCTCCAGGACCGGATGACCGAACTCTGTGAGCGCTACGACCTGACCATGGAAGACCTCAATCTCGACCTCGGTCCGCTCGGTTCCCTGCTCCCCCGCGATTCCGGCTGAGCCGAGTGTCGGCGTTTTAGGCCGCATCGAGCGGCAACACGAACGTCATGACTTCAGAGAGCGAAGCAAACAAGGACGCGAACGGCACGGCGGGAAAGGCGAACGCGACCGCCAAGGCCGCCGCCGGCAAGGGGCGGCAGACGGCGAAGCGCACCAGCGCCCCCGCCCGTAAGACGGCCAAGGCCGCCGGGAGCCGCGCGAAGACCGACTCGGCTGTCGCCGCCTCGAAGGCCAAGGAATCGGGGCGAGCCGCCGAGAAGTCGGTCGAGAGCGGTGTCCGTTCGGCGGGCGACGCCACGAAGCGCGCCGGCCAGGCGGCAGTCAGCGGCTGGGAGAGCGGACAGCAGGCTCTCCTGTCCACGGCGGGGAAGGCGGCTGCCACAGCCTCCACCGCATGGACCGTCGTCAAGCACCGCAAGGCCATAGCCGCCGGCGCGGCGGCGGGAGTCGTCGGCCTGGCGGGCGGGGCGTTCGCCCTGGGCCGCCAGACGGCAAAGCCGCACGTAGGGCCTCTGACCCGCATGACGGGCGGCCGGTTCTGACGGTCGGCCCGCCGGGGGCCGCCGGTCGGTCGTCTCCGTTGTGTCGTCGCGGTGAAGCGGACCGTTACTGCGTGCGGGACGCACCGCCGCTGTCGTCGTCCGACCCCGGTACGTGCACGTCGAGGACATCGATGTTGACCTCGACGACTTCGAGCCCGGTCATGCTCTCGACGGCGTCGGAGACGCCCGACCGGATGTCGTCGGTGGTCCGGGGAATCGGATAGCCGTACTCCACGACCACATTCACGTCGACGGCGGCCTGCTTCTCACCGACTTCCACCCGTACACCGCGTGTGACGTCGTCGGAGAGGGACATCTTGTCCCTGGCGGCTCCCAGAGTCCGGGAAATGCCGCCGCCCATCGCGTACACGCCCGACGTCTCCCGGGTGGCGATACCGGCTATGGAGGCCACTACCGAGTCCGCGATCGTCGTCTTCCCTCTGACTTCGTGGCGGTGGTGATGGCCGTTGGACATTGCTTTCGATGTGGCTTCGCTCACTGTCATGACCGACCCGTCTTCCTGAGTTGTCACAGTCGGGAGAGATTTTTCCCGGGCGGCTGTCCCCCTTCCCACTGTGCTCCGCACATTCGGACAACGCCATTCGGGTGAGGAATTCCGCCGGCGGATACCCGTGGGAAATCAGCGTTTGTACGCGTCGCGGCGGCGGGCCGTCCTGGCGTTCCGCGCATCGCGCTGTTCGCCGGCCCCGTCGCCGCGCTCCTCGGCGCGTCCGCCCGGCTTCCGCCCGCTCTTCGCCGCCGTACCGCCGCGTCGGCGTGGGGCGCTGTCCTTCTCGTGCCTCCGGGGGTGCTTGTGCGCCGTGTGGGACTTCCCTGCCGGATCCTCCGAGGTCACCGCTTCGCCGGTACTCTTCGCCACGGCCTCGATGCTGTCCCCGGCGCTCTCGCCGACGCCCTTCACGGTCTCGCCGGCCCCCTCGCCGACATCCTCCACGGCTTCACCGGCGCCCTCACCGACGTCCTCAACAGCGGCTCCGGCGCCCCGGCCCACACTCTCCGCCGCGTCCCCGGTGCCCTTGCCGATCTCCTTGACGGCTCCCCCGGCGCCCGAACCGACTTCCTCGACCGCCTCCCCCAGCCCCCTGCTCAACTGCTCCAGGATCTCTGGGTTCCGGTCGATCGTCGTCAATACACGGTTGACGATGGTCGCGACATTGTGAAGGCGGACCTTCAGTTGCGCCTGCGCCTCGACACCCTTGATGTCGAGGTCCACCGAACCCAGCGTGACGTCAGCGCCGACATTCAGCTTGAGCAGATCGAGGACTTCGGCCTGCAGAGACACATGGGCCCGCAGATCCTGCACATTGAGCTGAATCTCTTCGATATTGAGCACCGGGACATCGAGATACACATCCGGCGGTCCCTGGTCGACCACCTCGCCCTCGGCGTAGTCGTCCGGTTCCTCTTCCGCGGCGACGACTTCAGCGTCCTCGGTGTCCTCCGCGTTTTCCGCCTCTTCCCCGTCGAATTCTTCCTGGTCGTATTCGTCCTGACCGTTGTCGCTCTGGGGCATACGACACTCCCTCACTGAGCGTGTCCCCCGCTCCTCAAGTGTCATGCGCTTGCTCCGTCGCCGCAATGAGGTGCGTCCCCGGCACCGCGGGCGGGGGCGGGGGGGGGCGGGGAATTGACCCCCCCCCCCCCCCACGGGGGCGATGGGGGGGTGGGGGATGTAGGGAAGGGCAGGCGGGGGGCCGGGGGACAGGTGT